>NZ_JBIBEP010000002.1:555296-693370 GCF_042955185.1 Streptomyces sp. NPDC012474 | reverse complement strand
CTGGCGTTGACTTTTGGCACGCTGTTGAGTTCTCAAGGAACGGTCGCTTCCTTTGTACTCACCCTCTCGGGCTTTCCTCCGGGCGCTTCCCTTCGGTCTTGCGTTTCCGACTCTATCAGATCTTTCCGATCCGATTTCCTCGGTGCTTTCCAGGTTCCCGCTTCCGCGTTTCCCTTTCCGGCGGTTCCGACTCTATCAGATCCTTTCGGGCCTGATCCCCGGTCAGCGGGGTTTGTCTTTGCGGCTGTTGGGCCGTTCCGACGTCCCCAACCTTAGCGCGCCCTCTCGCCGATTCCCAAATCGGAGCCGTTCGGAGCCGATCGGATCGTCGAGTCCCCATTCGAATTGAATTCGGGCACGCCGAAAACAATCCCGTGGGGATGTCGAGCTGGTGGTTTGGGTGCCGCTGCTGCGGCGGAAGTGCTGTCGAAGAACCGTTACGGCTCTGCGGCAACCCGAAGAACCTTACGGATCCGTCATGGGGGTGTCAAGCGACCCTGTCAAGATCTTTTCGGCCCGGGTGTCAGTCCAGGTCCGTGAGGCGCCCGCCGGCGTCCGGCTGCGCGTGCTCGACCCGGCGCAGCAGACGTGTGAGCACTTCGCCCAGCGCCGTGCGCTCGGCGGGGGACAGGTCCTGGAGCAGGTCCTCCTCGAAGACCGACGCCAGGCGCATCGCCTCCAGCCACTTCTCTCGCCCCTCTGACGTCAGCTCAACGATGACGCGTACGCGGTTCGACTCGTCTCGCTCACGGGTCACCAGAGATTCCGCGACCATGCGGTCGATCCGGTGGGTCATCGCGGCCGGAGTGAGGCCGAGGCGCTTGGCGAGGTCGCTGGGGCCGAGGCGGTAGGGGGCCCCGGAGAGGACGAGGGCCTTGAGGACCTCCCACTCCGCGTTGCTGATGCCGAGGGCCGAGGTCTGACGGCCGTAGGCGACGTTCATGCGGCGGTTCAGGCGGGAGAGGGCCGAGACGATCTGCTCGACCTGGGGGTCCAGGTCCTGGAACTCGCGCTGGTACGCGGCGATCTGCTCTTCGAGGGTCGGCTCGCTGGGGCCGGGGGTGTCGCCCATGTGCGCAGTATCGCACGATCGTTCTTTGCCTTGAAGTCCTTGGATCTGTACTCTTTAACTTCGAACTTTAGCTTCGAAGTCTTCACTCCTAACTTGTGAGAGAGGTGAACGTGACCAGGGCGATGGGCGCAGCGATGCGCCGCATTCACGTGGGTAACGCACTCAGCGCGTTCGGGCTCGGCTTCACGGTCCCGTACCTGTACGTCTACGTGGCGCAGGTGCGAGGTCTCGGGGCCATGACGGCGGGTCTCGTACTCGCCGTCTTCGCCGTGGCCGCGTTGGTGGTGCTGCCGTTCGCCGGGCGGGCCATCGTGCGGCGCGGCCCGCTGCCGGTGCTGCTCACCGCCCTGGTCACCGCCGCTCTGGGTGCGCTCGGTCTGGGGATCGCGAGCAGCGCGGCGGCCGTGCTGGTGTCGGCCGCCCTGCTGGGCGCCGGGCAGGCCGTGATGCAGCCGGCGCTCGCGACGATGATCGTGGACTGCTCGTCGGCCGAGACGCGGTCGCGTGCCTTCGCCATGCAGTTCTTCCTGCAGAACCTCGGGCTCGGCGTCGGCGGCCTCATCGGCGGGCATCTCGTCGACACGACGAGCGCTGCCTCCTTCACGCTGCTCTTCGCGATCGAGGCGGCGATGTTCCTGCTGCTGGTCGTGGTGATGGTGACCGTGCGGATGCCGCACGCGCCGCGGATCGAGGATGCTCCCCAGGCGTCCGGGCGGGGCAGCTGGAAGCAGCTGATGGGCAATCGGGCCATGGTGCAGCTGTGCGTGCTGGGCTTCGTGCTGTTCTTCGCCTGCTACGGGCAGTTCGAGTCGGGGCTGAGTGCGTACGGGATCGAGGCCGCCGGGATCTCGACGTCCGCGCTGGGCACCGCACTCGCCGCCAACACGCTGGTGATCGTCGTCGCGCAGTTCGCCGTGCTGCGGTTCGTGGAGCGGCGCCGGCGGTCTCGGGTGATCGCCGCTGTCGGGCTGATCTGGGCCGTGGCGTGGGCCGTCGCCGGGTACGCGGGGCTCGGGCACGGAAGCCAGGAGATGGCGACGGCCGCGTTCGTCTCGACGTACGCGCTGTTCGGGCTGGGTGAGGCGATGCTGTCGCCGACCGTGGCCCCGCTGGTCGCGGATCTCGCGCCGGAGGGCATGGCCGGGCAGTACAACTCGGCGTTCGCGCTGGTCAAACAGCTCGCGCTGGCCGTCGGACCGGCGGTGGGCGGGCCGCTCGGGGCATCGCTGCACGCGCCGTACATCGTGGCGTTCCTGGTGTTCTCGCTGGGGATCACCGTCCTGGCCGTGCGGTTGGGGCGGCAGCTGACCGACGCGCAGGACCAGCCGTGGCTCGGGAAGAGCCGGGTCGTGGCGCGGGGTGGGGCGCCCGTTTCCGCGGACGTCTGACCCGGCGGGCCTACGTCGGCTGCGTGCGCGGCAGGGCGAACTCGCACCAGACCGCCTTGCCGCCGCCCGGTGTGCGGCGGGAGCCCCAGCTCGACGCGATCGTGGCGACGATGGCGATGCCCCGGCCCGATTCGTCGGCCGGTTCCGCGCGGCGGCGTCTGGGGAGGTGGTCGTCGCCGTCGGTGACCTCGATGATCAGGCGTCTGTCCGTGCGACGCAGACGCAGTCTCATCGGCGGGGTGCCGTGCTGGAGGGAGTTGGCGACCAGTTCGCTGGTCGCCAGGACGCCCAGATCGTGCAGGTCGGCGGGGAAGCGCCAGCTGGTCAGGACGCCGGAGGCGAAGGCACGCGCGCGTGGGGCCGCTTCCACGCCGCCGAGGAGCTCCAGGGCGGCGTTGCGGAAGAGCTCGCTCTCCGCCCCCGCGCGGGCCGGGTGCTGGAGGACCAGGACCGCCACGTCGTCGTCGTGGTCCGGGGTGACGCCCGCGGAACGGACCAGGCGGTCGCAGACGACCTGGGGCGTACCGGTGGCGCCGGCCAGGGCGCGTTCCAGGGCGGCGATGCCCTCGTCCAGGTCGGCGTCGCGGCGCTCGACCAGGCCGTCCGTGTAGAGGACGGCCGTGGAGCCGGGGGCGAGGGGGATCGAGCCCGAGGTGTGCATCCAGCCGCCGGTGCCCAGCGGGGGACCGGTGGGTTCCTCGGCGCGCAGGACCGTGCCGTTCTCGTCACGGACGAGGATCGGGAGGTGGCCCGCCGAGGAGTAGATCAGCTTGCCCTCGTTCGGATCGTGGATGGCGTACGCGCACGTGGCGATCTGGTTGGCGTCGATCTCGGCCGCCAGGCCGTCCAGGAGCTGGAGCACCTCGTGCGGGGGGAGGTCGAGGCGGGCGTACGCCCGGACCGCCGTGCGTAGCTGGCCCATGACCGCCGCCGCGCGGACGCCACGGCCCATGACGTCGCCGATGACCAGGGCCGTGCGGCCGCCGCCCAGGGTGATGACGTCGTACCAGTCGCCGCCGACCGCGGCTTCCGTGCCGCCCGGGTGGTACGTGGCGGCGACGCGCAGGTCGTCGGGTTCCTCGAGCTCCTGGGGGAGCAGTGAGCGCTGGAGGGTGACCGCCGTTTCGCGCTGGCGGCGCTCGCTGGCGCGCAGGCGCTCCGCGGCTTCGGCGTGGTCGGTGACGTCGGTGGCGAAGACGAGGACGCCGCGGCCGTCGCTGCCGGCCTTGCCGTCGTCCTGGGCGACCGGCGTGCAGGTGAACGTGTAGGAGCGGCCGTCGGGGGCCTTGCGGGACTTGACCGTGCGCGGTCTGCCGCTGCGCTGGACCTGGTCCAGGAGGGGGAACAGGCCGAGGCCGTCCAGCTCGGGGAGGGCCTCGCGGGCGCGTTCACCCAGGGGGCGTACGCCGAAGGCGGTCGTGTAGGCGTCGTTGACGTAGGCGATGCGGTGGTCGGGGCCGTGGACCAGGGCGACGAGGGACGGGACGCGGTCGAGGACCTCACGCACCCGCAGTTCGTCGACGGCGGGTACGGACGGCGACTCGTCGGTCAGTTGTTCGGCACGGGCGGCGGGTACGGAGCTTTCCCCCCGCCGGTCCGGGGAGGCCGTCTGCTCGGTCCGCGCTGCGGCGCGGCGCTGCGTTCCGGGGAGCCGGGCGCTCCAGCGCGTGAAGTTCACGAATCCTTGCCTCGTGTAGTGGTCGGCGGCCGGCACCGGAACCGGCCGGGGCCCCGGAGGGCCCGCACCGAGGCGTGAGGTGGCACGCCCGCGGTGGTGGACCAGTCTGGCAGGGCGCGGACCGGACCGACATCCGTCAGACGCCGGGCCGGCCGCTGGAGTTCCTGGGTCCGGTCAGGACGACCCCTTCGGGTTGTGCGGAGGGTCCTGAGAAGGTTTTCCACCGGCCGCGAGTTCGAACTCCGCCCGGGGGTGTTCGAGTGAACCCAGGGAGACGATCTCCCGTTTGAACAGGCCGGCCAGGGCCCATTCGGCGAGCACGCGCGCCTTGCGGTTGAAGGTGGGCACGCGGCTGAGGTGGTAGGCGCGGTGCATGAACCAGGCGGGGTAGCCCTTGAGCTTGCGTCCGTAGACGTGGGCGACGCCCTTGTGCAGGCCCAGGGAGGCGACCGAGCCGGCGTAGGCGTGTTCGTACGTCTGGAGGGGTTCGCCGCGCAGGGAGCGCACGATGTTGTCGGCGAGGACCTTGGCCTGGCGCAGCGCGTGCTGGGCGTTGGGGGCACACTCGCGGCCCGGTTCGGCGGCGGTGACGTCGGGGACGGCGGCGGCGTCTCCGGCTGCCCACGCGTGCGTGGTGCCCTCGATCGACAGTTCGGGTGTGCACGTGAGGCGTCCGCGGCCGTTGCGCGGCAGGTCGGTGGCGGCGAGCACCGGGTGGGGCTTCACGCCGGCCGTCCAGACGACCGTACGGGTGGGGAAGCGGGCGCCGTCGCTGAGGACGGCGACCCGGTCGGCGCAGGACTCCAGCCGGGTCTGCAGGCGGACGTCGATGTTGCGGCGGCGCAGTTCGGTGACCGCGTAGCGGCCCATCTCCTCGCCGACCTCGGGCAGGATCCGGTCCGAGGCCTCGACGAGGATCCACTTCATGTCGTCGGGCTGGACGTTGTGGTAGTAGCGCGCGGCGTAGCGGGCCATGTCCTCCAGTTCGCCGAGTGCCTCCACGCCCGCGAAGCCGCCGCCGACGAAGACGAAGGTGAGGGCCGCGTCGCGGATCGCGGGGTCGCGGGTGGAGGAGGCGATGTCCATCTGCTCGATGACGTGGTTGCGCAGGCCGATGGCCTCCTCGACGGTCTTGAAGCCGATGCCGTGGTCGGCGAGGCCGGGGACCGGCAGGGTGCGCGAGACGGAGCCGGGGGCGAGGACGAGTTCGTCGTAGGGCAGCCGCTGTCCGCCCGTGCCCTCCTCCTCGGTGGCGAGGGTGGCGATGGTGGCGGTGCGTTTCGCGTGGTCGACGGCGGTGGCCTCGCCGATCAGGACCCGGCACCGGTCGAGGACGCGGCGCAGCGGCACGACGACGTGGCGGGGGGAGATGGCACCCGCTGCGGCCTCGGGGAGGAACGGCTGGTAGGTCATGTACGGGTCGGGAGTGACGACCGTGATCTCCACTTCGCCCCGGTCCAGTTCCCGTTTCAGTCTGCGCTGCAGGCGCAGGGCCGTGTACATCCCGACGTAGCCACCACCGACAACGAGAATGCGCGCACGTTCCTTCACCATCCCATGACGCACCCGACGCTTGAGTTTGTCCACAGCCTCGACGCATTGTGTGACCGGAGCGGGAGAGCGCGCGGAGTTGGCCGGAATCACGGCCTGCTGCACATATGCGCAGGTCAGAAGGGATGGTGCGAGGGGCGCGCGGGGGCACATTCGGGACGTATACGGCCCGTACTCCGATCGGTGGGCGCTCCGTGCGGAACGTGCCCCTTCTGAATTGACTCCCTCTCAACTATGTTCGTGTGTCGACGGGGTGTAGGGGGATGTGCTCACCGGGTCCGCGACGGGCGGGCCCGCGGACCCGAGCCGTTCCCTCGCTCCGGTATCGCATGGCGGGGAGTGTCTCCGGGGGGAGACGTCATTACCGGGGGAATGCTTATGCATGTTCAGGACTCTCATTGGTCGCCCACGTCCGCAGTCGCGGCGGGTGGCATGACGATGAGCGCGGCGGGCAACGGACGCGACGTATCGCGGACGACGCCGCTGCGCGTGGACGCACAGCGCAATCTGGAGCACGTGCTGCGGGCGGCGCGCGAGGTCTTCGGCGAGCTGGGGTACGGCGCGCCGATGGAAGACGTGGCGCGGCGCGCGCGGGTCGGTGTGGGCACGGTGTACCGGCGGTTCCCGAGCAAGGACGTCCTGGTGCGGCGGATAGCCGAGGAGGAGACCTCCCGGCTGACCGACCAGGCGCGTGCGGCGCTCGGGCAGGAGGACGAGCCGTGGTCGGCGCTGTCGCGCTTCCTGCGGACGTCGGTGGCCTCCGGCGCCGGGCGGCTGCTGCCGCCGCAGGTGCTGCGGGTCTCGGTCGAGGACGGCACCGGAGGCCCGCGGGTACCGCAGCAGCGGACCCAGCCCGGCGCGACGGAGCTGCGGCTGGTGCCCGACCAGCCGGTCGCGGTCGCTGCGGTAGCGGCGGCCGCGGGTGAGGACGACGCCGGGACGTCGGCGCTGCTCGAGGTCGTGGGCCAGCTCGTGGACCGGGCGCGTGCGGCCGGTGAGCTGCGGGCGGACGTGTCGGTGTCGGACGTGCTGCTGGTGATCGCCACGGCCGCGCCCTCACTGCCGGACGCCGCGCAGCAGGCTGCCGCGTCGGCCCGGCTGCTGGACATCCTGCTGGAGGGGCTGCGCTCGCGACCGGCGTGAGCCGCCCCTCGGGGCCCGGGTCGCTCAGGCCCGGGCCGGGTGGGACACCCCGGTCCCCGGAGCGGGAAGGCCCCCGGGAGCGAAATGGGGAGCCTTCCCCGAATGAGTGACGGCTCGTGCTTCCGTGCGGTAAATCCCCACGGATGAGTGATGATCCGAACTCCGAGTGGTTGGAACTGCTCCAAGGAATGCACAGCCGAGTTAGCTCGATCGTGTGATCGTCCGCTTGCCGGCTTGCGGCGCCATGGGCCGATCGGGCTAACGTGATCGTGCGACCTGGGACACCGGGTACGGCGTCAGCGTGCGGGGCCCCTGCTCCACCAGAGGATGGTTCAGGGCCTCCCCGTTGACTCTGGCCGTACCCAACCGGCCATGTCGCAAGGGAACTGGCCTCCCGGGCCGGACCACGCACAGGATGCGTGTCGCCACCCGGGGTCGAGTACGCCGGGGACCAGCTCGCCCGAGACCGTTCGGGGCGCGCGGCTGAACGGACTCACTCCCGCTCAGTCCACAGGAACGGTCTGACCAAAAGCCAATATGGCACGCTGACCCGTGGTCTGGACGGGTTGGGCGGCTGGCGGGGGCTTTCCGGGATGAGCGGTGACGGGCGGGACGAGTCGAGCGGCGGCGGGAGCGGCGACGCAACGGTCGGCGACGCGGTCCCGCCGCAGGTGCCGAGTCAGGGCGGACGCGCGAGCGTGCCGCCCGGCGGGCACCCCGCCGACGGCTCGGTCCCGGCCCAGCGCGACCGGCGCGAGGACGGCGTCCTGCCGCCGCCGCGTGACCTGCCGCCGTCCGACGCCGACCTCATCGACCGGATGCGCTCGGGCGACGACACGGCGTACGAGGAGCTGTACCGGCGCCATGCGCAAGCCGTGCGCAGGTACGCCCGCACCTGCTGCCGTGACGCCCACACCGCGGACGACCTGACCGCCGAGGTCTTCGCCCGCATGCTCCAGGCGGTGCGCGGCGGGGCGGGCCCGGCGCACGCCGTACGCGCCTACCTGCTCACCTCCATCCGGCGCGTGGCCGCCTCCTGGACGAGATCGGCGCGGCGCGAGCAACTCGTCGACGACTTCGCGGTGTTCGCCACCCAGTCCGCACGCGGGCCCGACGCGTCCGACGACGACACGCTCGAACTGGGCGCGGACGTACGGGCGATGCACCAGGCCGAGCAGTCCATGGCCATGCGGGCCTTCCGGTCGCTGCCGGAGCGCTGGCAGGCCGTGCTGTGGCACACCGAGATCGAGGACGAGTCGCCCAGCGAGGTCGCCACGCTGTTCGGGCTGGACGCCAACGGCACCCGCGTGCTCGCCAGCCGGGCCCGCGAGGGCCTCAGGCAGGCCTACCTCCAGGCCCACGTCAGCGCCACGCTCACCAGCGACGAGGAGTGCGCGCGCTACGCCGACCAGCTCGGCACCTACGCCCGCGGGCGGCTGCGCACCCGGGCCGAGCGGGGGCTGCGCAAGCACCTGGACGAGTGCGCGAAGTGCCGGCTGGCCGCCCTGCAGATCGAGGATGTGGCCGGCGGCATCCCGGCCGTCGTACCGGTCGCGGTCATCGGCTGGTTCGGGGCCGCCGGATACGCGAAGGCGGCCGGGCTCATCGCCGGGGGCGCGGGAGCGGCCGGTGCGGCGGGGACGGCCGCGACGGCGGGTGGCTCGACCGGCTTGGCAGCCGCGGGGAGCGGCGGTTCGGGCGGCGGGGGTGGCGCGGCGGCCTCCGAGGGGATCGGCGCGCCGGTGAAGGCCGGTATCGCGGCCGGTGTGGTCGCAGTGGGTGTGGTGGCGGCGGTGATGATGGCACTGGCCGGCAACGAGAAGCCGAAGCAGGAGGCCGAGGGCGCTCCGGCATCCGCTCCGCCGTCGTCGGTGGTGCGCCCGGGCGAGCCCACGCCCTCGCCGTCGCCTTCCTCCGCACGGCCCGGGCCGGGTCCGCGCCCGCCGGGGATCGTGCCCGCGCGCGCCGGGACGCCCTCGCCGACACCCGGCTCCACGACCAGCCCGAGTCCGAGTCCGGACCCGGACCCCACGCCCACCCGGGCTCCCGCTCCCCCGCCCGAGTCCCCGAGGCCGGCACCGCCTCCGGCCCCCACTCCCACGCCCACTCCCCCGCCGCCCCCGCCCCCGCCCGCCCCGGCCGTGTACCAGTGGAGCGAACTGTCGTACGACATCAGCGGTGACGGTACGGAACCCGAGATGCGGATCGGTTCGAGCAGCTGGGTCTGGAAGCGGTCCGGCCTGTCGGTCGGGGCCCAGCGGTACCCGCACGGCGTCACCGTCCACGGCCGCTCGTCCGTCACCATCGACCTGAACCGCTCCTGCTCGTCGTACGACGCGCTCGTCGGGGTGGACGACATGACGCTGCGGCTCGGCAAGGTGTACTTCTCCGTCTACGCCGACGGCGTCCGGCTGTGGCGGTCGCCGCTGGTCGAGGGCGGTGACCCGGCCGTGCCCGTCCATGTGAACCTCACCGGCCGCAGCGCGGTCCGGCTGGTGGTGGAACCGCGCAGCGCCCTGGACAACCTGATGCCGGTGGACTGGGCGGAGTCCAGGTTCACCTGCGGCTAGTGCTGCGACCGGAGCTCAGGCGAAGCAGGCGCGCACAGGCACTACACCCGGCGTCCCCCACCGGCCCCCGCCCCCAACGCCCCCCGCTGCGGCGCGATCCCCGCCGGTACCGCCCGCTGCCTTGCCGGGGTCCCCGTCCAGCACGTGCCGCGGCGGGACAGCAGGCGGCGGAGCCAGAGCTCCAGGGCGACCAGGTCCGCGAGGCCGTCCAGGGGAAGGGGCTCGCCCGCCGCCGCATCGCGCAGCGCCTTGCGCACCACACGGGCCTCGACCAGGCCCGCCTCCGCCAGCAGCGGGGTGTCGAACAGGGCGACCAGGGAGTCCGCCGCCACCCGCAGGCCCGTACGCTCCGCGGCAGCCGCCGTCGCCTGGGTCGGGGCGCCCCAGCCGGGCGGCAGCTCCCGGACCCCGGCTCCTTCCAGCACCGTCCGCAGGATCGCGGCCCGCGCACCCGGCCGCACCCGCAGCGCCTCGGGCAGCGCCCGGGCCGCGCGGACGACCTGGTTGTCGAGGAACGGCGCGTGCAGCCGCTGAAAGCGGACCTCCGCGGCCTGCTCCAGCACCCGCAGGTCCGCCGCATGGCGCGCCAGCGCCGCACGCGCGCGGAAGTCACCCGGCCGCTGCCCCGGGCCCACCAGCTCCGACCGGTGTGTCGACGCCTGAAGGCGAACCGATACTTCAGCGAGCGCCTCACCGGTCAGCCAGCGCGCCGCCGGCCCGGGTCTGCCCCAGGTCAGCGCGGCGAGCGAGGCATCCAGCGCCCCGCCGGGCGCGTCGAGGCCGTCGTCGGAGCGGGGGTCGAGCAGACGCTCGGCGAGGGACTCGACCCCCGACCGGTACGGCGTCCGGGACAACCGCCGGGCCGCCGCGTACACCCGCGCCGGCACCAGCACGGACCCGTCGGCCTTGGCCAGTGCGGCGACCGGCCGTACGAGATGACGCCGTCGGCGGTCCATCAGCAGGTCCGCGAGGCGCGCGGGGTGGGCGTCCAGGACCTGGCGCGCGCCGTAGCCCGTGAAGTGGTCCGCGCTGCCCGCGGCCAGCCGGGCCCGATGGCGCGCCGCGGACACCAGGCACGGCCCGGGTTCGTCGGTCAGCGGCCCGTCCAGGTCGGCGTACGGAAGGGTCTCCTCGCCGCCCGCCACGACGACGTGGTGCAGCCGTGGGTTCGCCGCGAGCGCGCCCGCCCGCTCCAGCTCGGCTTCCCGCCCGCCGACGGCGAGGTCGTTGAACGTGACGGCGAGCAGCCGCTCCCCCGCGCCCGTGCCGTGCCCCAGCACCGTGCCCGGCATCCCGGGCAGGCCCGCGGCCAGCAGCGCCAGGGCCCCGGAGGCCGGCCCGCCGGACAGGTCCGCGCCGATCCCCGGCACCGGCATCCCGCGCGCGGCCCGCCGCTCGGCGGGACCCATGCCGGGCACCGGACCGGGGTCTATGTCCGCCCCGGGAACGTGCCGCGGCGCGGACAGCCGCGTCCGTACGGCCTCCACCAGCGCGTCGCGCACCGCGTCGACCGCGCTGTCGGGATCGGCCGGAGGCGCCGCGACGGCCAGCGAGGCGACCGGCTCGTACCCGGCGATCTCGCGCGCCCCCGCGCGCAGGATGAGGGCATGCCCGGGCGGAATGCGCTTCACGCCGTCGTACGGCGTGGAGTCGTGCAGCGCGGCGGGCACGTCCGGGGCGGCCAGCAGCGCGGCGAGATGCCCGAAGTCCAGGTTGGCCTCGATCAGGTCGGCCAGCGGCAGCGCGGCGGTCGCGTACGCCGTGCCTCCGGCCCAGGGCGTGTGGAACACCGGCCGCGCGCCCGCGAGATCGCCGCAGACGGTGACCCGTCTGCCGACCTGGACGATCGCGGTGTAGCTGCCGGGCCAGGCGGTCAGATGCCGGAGTGCGCCACCGCGCGCGGCGAACAGCGCGACGCGCAGCTGCTCGTCGGTGGCGCCGCAGATGCCGAGGACGGCGATCCTGGTCCGGTCGTCGGCCTTCACGACCCGCACCTCGTCGGGGCGCCAGTCGCCGACCGCCCACAGCGGATCCGGGTCTCCCCACAGGAGTTGGGACCCCACCGGGTGCAGCGTCTCGCCCTCGCTGCCGGTCGCCCCCGCCGAACCGGCAGCGACGGCTCCCGCGGCGGTGCTGCTCCACCCCACCAACCACCGCATCGCCGCCTCCACAGGCTGTGGACAACCAGTGCACCGCACGAACCGGTTCACCATGCTGCCATGAAGGAAGCGTTCCAGAGGGTGCCGACGCCGCTTGCGCTCCGTCGAATGCGCCCCGGCGGAGCCGCCGACACGTGACCGGGCCCCCGAACACCCGCACGTCTCATGCGGAGTCGGGCCCGAACGGCGGTCGGAGAAGACGGCGGCGGAGACAGACGAGAACGAAGAGGCGGCCAAGAATCAAGGCACGTCGGCGACATGTCTCCGGTATGACTGCGACGCGAATGCGCCCCCGGAACGCGCCCCGATCACGCCCGGTGCGCCCTCAACTGCCGTGGTAGGAGGCTTGATGCCCCACGGCCGACGGGGTCGATTTTCAGCCGAATCGATATCGCGCGGGCAGCCTCGAACACGCTCCGTACAGGCTCCGCGCCCTGCCATCCGGTCGCGCAGTCCGGGAGACGGAGCACGCCTCCCGGACCTTTCCGCCACCCGCGGGGATGAAGGCGGCGGCGTCCCCCAGCCCACTGGATCCAGTACAGCGGGCCGACCCACGCAATGACCATGGAACCGCTCCCGCGATGGCCGGAGAAGAGCGCACGGACAGGCGCACGGCCACACAGTGGGAGCACGTCGCAACAGCCTGTATCTGAACCGCACTTCAGTACGGACCACAATCCCGCCAACCGGAAGAATGCCCCTTAACGCTTGGGATGCGGCGAACTACGCTGGGTTTACGAATGCCGCATGGTTATGCCAGCGCGGCAGCCGTCTGTGTCGAGGGGTGGCGCATGTCCAGGGAGCAACGCGGGCCGAACGAAAAACTCGGCGCCGTTCTCGCCCTCGCGGGAATCTCCAACGCAGGCCTCGCGCGGCGCGTCAACGACCTTGGCGCTCAGCGAGGACTGACACTTCGCTATGACAAAACGTCGGTGGCGCGCTGGGTGTCGAAGGGAATGGTGCCGCAAGGTGCTGCCCCGCACCTCATCGCCGCCGCCATCGGCCAGAAACTCGGCCGCCCGGTGCCGCTCCACGAGATCGGCCTGGCGGACGCGGACCCCGCACCCGAAGTCGGCCTCGCCTTCCCTCGGGACGTCGGTCAGGCGGTGAGGTCCGCGACCGACCTGTACCGCCTCGACCTCGCCGGCCGCCGGGCCGGTTCCGGCGGCATCTGGCAGTCGCTGGCCGGATCGTTCGCGGTGAGCGCATACGCAACGCCCGCCTCACGATGGCTGATAACCCCGGCCGACAGTTCGGTCGCGCGTGACGTGGGCCCCGGCGAGGGCTCCGGCGCACCGCTCAAAGTCGGCCACAGCGATGTGCAGAAGCTGCGGGAGGCCGCCGAGGACGCGCGGCGCTGGGACTCCAAGTACGGCGGCGGCGACTGGCGTTCGTCCATGGTCCCCGAGTGCTTAAGGGTGGAGGCGGCCCCGCTGCTGCTCGGCTCGTACTCCGACGAGGTCGGCCGGGCCCTCTTCGGCGCCTCCGCCGAACTCACCCGGCTCGCGGGCTGGATGGCCTTCGACACGGGCCAGCAGGAAGCGGCCCAGCGCTACTACATCCAGGCCCTGCGCCTGGCCCGGGCGGCGGCGGACGTCCCCCTCGGGGGGTATGTGCTGGCCACCATGTCCCTCCAGGCCACCTACCGCGGCTTCGGCGACGAGGGTGTGGATCTCGCCCAGGCCGCCCTCGAACGCAACCGCGGCCTGGCCACGGCCCGCACCATGAGCTTCTTCCGCCTCGTCGAGGCACGCGCACACGCCCGCGCGAACGATGCCCCGGCGGCCGGCGGCGCCCTGAAGGCGGCCGAGAGCTGGCTCGAGCGCGCCCGCCCCGGCGACAACGACCCGAGCTGGCTCGGCTTCTACTCCTACGACCGTTTCGCCGCCGACGCGGCCGAGTGCTACCGCGACCTCAAGGCACCCCGCCAGGTCCGTCGCTTCACCGAGCAGGCCCTGTCGAAGCCGACGGAGGAGTTCGTCCGCTCCCACGGCCTGCGTCTGGTCGTCTCGGCCGTCGCCGAACTGGAGTCGGGCAACCTGGACGCGGCGTGCGAGCAGGGGGTGCGGGCCGTGGAGGTCGCCGGGCGGATCTCCTCGGCCCGTACCACCGAGTACGTGAAGGACCTCCTGCACCGGCTGGAGCCGTACGGCGACGAGCCACAGGTGGTGGAGCTCCGTGAGCGTGCACGTCCTTTGCTGATGACTCCGGCGTAGTCGGAGCAGGGGTGCCGCCCGTCCCGCGTTTGAAGGCATTGTCAGTGGCGCAGTGCACTATCGAAGCGGGAGGTGGTGCGAGTGCGGATCACATACGACTGTGACGTGCTGGTGATCGGCGGCGGAATCGTCGGCCTGTCGACGGCGTACGCGATCACCCGCGCGGCACCGGGCACACGTGTCACCGTCCTGGAGAAGGAACCGGGCCCGGCCCGCCACCAGACCGGCCGCAACAGCGGCGTCATCCACAGCGGCATCTACTACCGCCCCGGCTCCCTCAAGGCGCGCTACGCGGTGCGGGGCGCGGCGGAGATGGTCAAGTTCTGCGCCGAGTACGGCATCCCGCACGCGATCACCGGCAAGCTGATCGTCGCCACCGACCGCGCGGAGCTGCCCCGCCTGCACGCCCTCGTACAGCGCGGCCGGGAGAACGGGATCCCGGTGCGGGAGCTGGGCGCGTCGCAGATCGCGGAGTACGAGCCGGAGGTGCGCGGCCTCGCCGCGATACACGTCGGCACGACCGGCATCTGCGACTTCGTCGCGGTCGCCCGCCAGCTGGCCCACGGCTCCGGTGCGGAGATCCGCTACGGCACACGGGTCGTGCGCGTCGACCGGCGCCCGGAGCGGGGAGTCGCCGTGCTCACGGCCGCGGGGGACGTCGTACGCGGGCGGGTCCTGGTGAACTGCGCGGGGCTGCAGTGCGACGAGATCGCCCGGCTCACCGGGGACGACCCGGACATGCGGATCGTGCCGTTCCGGGGCGAGTACTATGAGCTGGCCCGGCCGGAGCTGGTGCGCGGCCTGGTCTACCCGGTGCCCGATCCGGCGTTCCCGTTCCTCGGCGTGCACCTCACGCGGGGTATCGACGGAGGCGTCCATGTCGGACCCAACGCGGTGCCGGCCCTGGCCCGCGAGGGCTACGGGTGGGGCACGGTCCGCCCCCGCGAGCTGGGCTCGACCCTGGCCTGGCCCGGCTCCTGGCAGATAGCCCGCCGGCACTGGCGGTACGGGGCGGGTGAGCTGCGGCGCTCCCTGTCCAAGCGGGCCTTCACGCAGGCGGTGGGCAGGCTGCTGCCCGAGGTGTCCGAGGACGACCTCGTCCCGACGGCCGCGGGGGTGCGTGCGCAGGCGGTCCTGCGTGACGGGACCTTGGTCGACGACTTCCTGATCCGCGAGGGCCCACGCACGGTGCACGTCCTGAACGCACCGTCTCCCGCGGCCACGGCGTCCTTGCCGATCGGCCGGGAGGTGGCCCGGAGGGCGTTGAGCGCGCTGTGAGATCTGCAGATCTCGGCGTTGCCGCTGAGGTCAGGGGGCCCTCAACCCGGCGGAACGGGATGCCTCCCCCAAGCTCTCCGAGCAGGAGCCCCCACCGCCCACCCTCCCCCGAGCTCTCGGGACCGCTCGGGCAGAGGGGAACCCCCAGCGCCCTCAGCGGCACGATTGCCCGCAGCCGGGGCGGCACGCACCCGCACCCGCCGTCTTACGCAAGGGGACGTGTCGGGGGGTGTCCTCCCGCAGCGGTTGGCGCGTCAACGGACAGTGAGTCGGTAAGCGACCCCATCGCGCCGTTCCGAGGACGGACACCCCCCGGCGCGGCCCCGACCCACCACCGGTGAGACGCGCCCCACCGGCGGACCGCGCGCCACACTCCAGCCGTAAAATCAGAGGCACTGTGTCTGACTCCGCAAACACCCCCGAAACCCCGAACCCGAGCCCGCCCCCGCACCCGCTCACGAGCCCGCACCCGCTCACGAGCCCGCACCCGGGCCCGGGCCCGGGTCCGCACCCGCACGCCCCCGGTGTCTCCGTCCGGAGCACCCGGGCCAAGGGAGAGCCGCGCTTTCCCGACGGGCCCAAGGCCGACCCCGCCGGGTCGCACTTCGAGCGGCGGATCCGGAGTTTCCAGCCGCGGCGCAGCCGGGTCACCGCCGGTCAGGCGGACGCGCTGCAGCGGCTGTGGCCCAAGTGGGGCCTCGACATCGACGGCAGCCGCACCCTCGACCTGCCGGAGCTGTTCGGCAACGACAACCCCGTCGTCCTCGAGATCGGCTTCGGCATGGGCGAGGCCACCGCCCAGATGGCCGCCGCCGATGCCGCCACGAACATCCTCGCGGTCGACGTGCACACCCCCGGCCAGGGCAATCTCCTCAATCTCGCCGACCACAACGGCCTGTCCAACATCCGTGTCGGCAACGGCGACGCGATCATCCTCCTGCGCGAGATGCTCGCCGAGGACTCCCTCAGCGGCCTCCGCGTCTACTTCCCCGACCCCTGGCCGAAGAAGCGGCACCACAAGCGCAGGATCATCCAGCCCGACTTCCTCACCCTGGCCGCCACCCGCCTCGGGCCGGGCGCGATCGTCCACTGCGCCACCGACTGGGAGCCGTACGCCGAGCAGATGCTCGACGTCCTCACGGCCCACCCCGACTTCGAGAACACGCAGGCGGACGGCGGTTTCGCGCCGCGTCCCGACTTCCGTCCGCTGACCCGTTTCGAGGGCCAGGGACTGGACAAGGGACATGTCGTGAACGACCTCCTCTTCCGTCGCGTACAGCACGTGGACCAGCCCCCCGCCGGCGCCTGACCACCCCTGGCACCTCTTCCGCCTGCGGACAGCGCCCATCCGTCGTTAGGGTCAATGCCGTGGCCACCAGCCCCCCACATCCGTCGTATCCCAGCGGTCCGAGCGAGGGCGCTCCCCTCACGGGCCCGGGCACGGCCGGCTCCCTGCGGCACGCCCACTGGTGGCAGCGCGCCTGGGTGCGCTACGGCGCGCTGAGCACGCTCCTCGCGATATCCGGCCTCGTCATCCTCGCCCTGGTCCGCGAGGAGACCGGCACGGAGGGCTTCCTGGTCGGGCTGGGGCTGGCCGTCCTGCCGGTGCCCCTGCTGATAGCCGCGTTCCGCTGGCTGGACCGGGTGGAACCCGGCCCCTGGCGGAACCTGCTGTTCTGCTTCGCCTGGGGCGCCTGCGCGGCGGCGCTGATAGCGATCGTCGCCAACAGCTTCGCGACGAGATGGATAGCGACGGCGACGGCGGACCCGTCCAGCGCGGACACCCTGGGCGCCACCGTGATAGCCCCGGTGGTCGAGGAGTCGGCCAAGGCGGCGGCCGTCCTCCTGGTCTTCCTCTTCCGGCGGCGGGACTTCACCGGCATCGTCGACGGGGTCGTCATAGCCGGCGTGACGGCCACCGGCTTCGCCTTCACGGAGAACATCCTCTACCTGGGCACGGCCTTCGGCACCGACCAGCTCACCGGCGACACCGGCGTCGCCTCCGTCACGGCGGCCACCTTCTTCGTGCGGATCGTCATGTCGCCGTTCGCGCACCCGCTGTTCACGGTCCTCACCGGCATCGGCTTCGGCGTCTCCGCGCTCTCGGCGGACCGCCGGCTTCTGCGCCGCGTCGCGTTCCCGCTCGGCGGGCTGCTCCTCGCGATGGGCATGCACGCGATGTGGAACGGCTCGTCGGCGTTCGGCGAGTACGGGTTCTTCGCCGTGTACGCGGCGTTCATGGTGCCCATCTTCGGGCTGCTGACGTGGCTGGTGATCTGGACCCGGCAGCGGGAGCTGAAGACCGTACGGGCGGAGCTGCCCGCCTACGCCTCGGCCGGCTGGCTGACCCCTGCCGAGCCGTACGCGCTCGGCTCGATGCGGGCCCGGCGGATCGCCCGCCAGCACGCCCGCCGTCACGTGGGCAGGGCGGCGGCGCGGGAGGTGGCGCGGTACGAGGCGTACGCGACGTCCCTGGCGTTCCTGCGGCACCGGGCCCGGCGTGGCCGCGCCGGGCCCGGCTTCGCCGTACGGGAGCGGGAACTGCTCGGCGAACTGTGGCGGCGCCGGGAGGTGGCCCGACCCGCGCTGGACCACGCGGCGCGGATCACCGCCCCTCCGGTCCCGGTGTCGGCCCCGCCCTGGCCGGTGTACGGGGTGTACGGGTACGACCCACAGCCGACGCCGTACCCCGCGTACAACCCGTACCGCTCCTAGGGGTCCTTTCACCATGCCCGTCCGGGTCGGACGCTCATGGTGAAAGGCCGCCCTCTTAGCTGCCTGTCGTGTCCATCAGGCCGAAGCCTGCGTGAGCCGCCCGATCTCGGTCTCCGACAGCGTCAGCTCGCCGACGCCGGTCAGTGCGGGCAGCTGCTCCACCGTCCGCGCGGAGGCGATCGGCGCCACCACCGTCGGCTGGGCGGCGAGCCAGGCCAGAGCCACGGTGGCCACGGGCGCGTCGTGCGCCGCGGCGATGTCGTCGAGGGCGGCGAGCACCCGTCGCCCCCGCTCGGTCTCCAGGTGCTTGGCCGCGCTCCCCGCCCGCGCGCTCTCGACCGCCGCACCGGCCCGGTACTTGCCCGTGAGGAAGCCGGACGCGAGGGCGAAGTACGGCACGGCGGCCAGGCCGGCCCGCTCGGCGAGATCCTGGAGCTCACCCTCGTAGGTGTCGCGGGATACCAGGTTGTAGTGGGGCTGAAGGGCTACGTACCGGGCGAGCCCTTCGCGGTCGGAGAACTCCAGGGACGCCCGCAGCCGCTCGGCGGAGATGTTGGAGGCGGCGATGTGCCGCACCTTGCCGGCCTTCACGAGGGTGTCGAGCGCGCCGATGATCTCCTCGACGGGCACGTCGGGCTGATCGAAGTGCGTGTAGTACAGGTCGATGTAGTCGGTGCCGAGGCGCCGCAGGGAGGCGTCGGCGGCTGCCGTGATGGTGGCGGCGGACAGGCCGCGGAACTCGGGGTGCTGGCTGACCTTGGTGGCGACGACGACGTCCGCCCGGTTGCCGCGGGACTTCAGCCACTTGCCGAGCACGGTCTCGGACTCACCGCCCTGGTTGCCCTCGACCCAGGCCGAGTAGGAGTCGGCGGTGTCTACGAAGTTGCCGCCGGCGGCGGTGTAGGCGTCGAGGACGGCGAACGACTGGGCCTCGTCGGCGGTCCAGCCGAAGACGTTGCCGCCGAGGGCGAGCGGGAAGACGTCGAGGCCGGAAGGGCCGAGCTTGCGCAGAGAAGTCATACCGCACGTCAACGCCCGTACCGAAGCGGCCCATTCCACGGGGGACGCAAAGACCCTGTGAACACTCCTGCCGCGGCACGACGTTCCGGCACGCGCTCCGGCCCTGCCGTGCACGCCCCGGACATGAGGCGGCCCTGACGTCGGGGGGTCGTCGTCAGGGCCGCCGGTGCTTCAACGGGTGGGTACGGCTTACGGGTTCAGTCCCTTGCCCCGCAGCCACGCCATCGGGTCGATGCCGCTCGTGGAGCCGCCGGAGTGGACCTCCAGGTGAAGGTGGGCCCCGGTGACGTTGCCGGTGGCGCCCACACGGCCGATGACCTCGCCCGTGCTGACCTTCTGGCCGACGCTGACGCCGATGGAGGACTGGTGCGCGTACCAGATCTCGGTGCCGTCATCGAGGGTGAGGACGGTCTTGTAGCCGTACGAGCCGTTCCAGCCGGCCTCGGTGATGGTGCCGCTGTGCACGGCCTTGATCGGCGTGCCCGTGGGGGCGGCGAAGTCCAGGCCCGTGTGGTAGCCGGAGGACCAGTAGGCGCCGGCCTGGCCGAAGCTGGAGGTGATGGTGTACGAGGAGGTCGGCAGGGTGAACTGCTTGGCCAGGGCGGCGAGACGCTCGGCCTCGGCCTTCTTCCTGGCCTCCTCCTCCGCCTTCTTCTTGGCCTCGGCGGCCTTGTCCTTGGCTTCCTTCTCCGCCTTGGCGACCGCTTCCGCGGCGGCCTTCTGGGCGGCGGCCGCGGCGTCCTCGGCGGCCTTGGTCTCGATCTGGTCCTGCTGGTGCTCGACCTGGGCCATGATCCGGGCGCGCAGTGCCTCGCCGGCACCGGCGCCGGAGGTGCCCTTGGTCTGCTCGGTGGCGGCCGCGGCGGTGCCGAGGCTGCTGAGCGGAGTGGCGGAACCTTCGGGGGTGTCGTCGTCCGAGATGAGGGAACCCACCGAGGGCAGGTCCGGGACGGAGATGGACACCGGGGGCTTGCCGGTCTGGGCGCTGGCCATGCCGCCGGCACCCACGGCGGCTATGACGCCGACGCCCAGGACGGTGGAGCTGCGGGCGAGGCCTCCGCCGCGCTGCTTGGTGACACGATGCCGGCCACGGACGGGACGGATGGACTCCTCGGTGGGGTTCCACTCCTGGAACGGGCCCTCTTCGGTGGGCTGATTGCCGTAGCCGAAGGTGTCGGTGTCGCGCTTCGGCGCGAGCGGGGCCGCGGGGGCAGGCCGGTTGGACGCCACGTGGGCGTGCTCCTTTCCTTCCTTCTCGCCTACCGGGTTAGCTGACGGGTTCGGAGCAGGAAGGTCTCCTACGCGCGTATACCGGCCGTGCTTCCACGGTGGTATACGCCCGATTCACCCCAAGTGGTGGTTCCCCGGTTCCCTTTCGGGATTCGGCGCGTGCGCACGGAGCCGCCTTCTGTGACGGCTGGGACGACCGCGCTGCGTTATCGAACGTTAATAGACGCGCGAGGGGTATTCCAGCGATTCCGCTTGATCATTAACCTTTTTCGCGCGGACTTACCTGCCATGACCGGAGTAAATCGGGCGAGTTGACCGCTTCGCAAGTGACTGAGGAGTTTTGACGGGGCGTCAGTTCCCGCGCGGAACGGGGTGGTTCACTCACCGAGCGTAATGGGGTACGGGGGAAATGACCGAGGGCCGGAATCCTTTTTGGATTCCGGCCCTCGGCCTTCAGTAGCGGGGACAGGATTTGAACCTGCGACCTCTGGGTTATGAGCCCAGCGAGCTACCGAGCTGCTCCACCCCGCGTCGTTGTGTCTCCAGTGTACGCCATCCGCGGGACCACTCGTGCACACCCACCGATCGGCCCGTGCTCAGCCCGGTAGGTGGTGGTTCGGGGCCTTGGCCCGCTCCTCGTGCTCGGGGAGGACGACGACCTCCACTCCCCCGGCTGCCAGGACGCCGCTGCCGTCGGCGTCCGTCACGAAGGTGCCGGGCTCACGCCAGGCCGTGACCACGCGCCGTACGCCGGCGTCGAGGATCAGCCGGGCGCAGGGTGCGGGGCGGGAGGCGCGGCGGGCGCACGGCTCCAGGCTGCTGTACACCGTCGCGCCGGGCAGGCGCGGGTCGGCGGGGTCGAGCTTCGCCAGGGCCGCCTCCTCGGCGTGCACGACCGGGTCGCCCGCCTCGCGGGAGTGGCCGCGGGCCAGTTCCGTGCCGTCGGCCGCGACCACGACGGCCCCCACGCTGAACGCCGTGTCCGACGGCGGGCAGCGGTCGGCCAGTTCGCAGGCCAGGGCCAGCCAGTGGTGGTCGGCGGCGGCGGGCAGGGCGCCGGTGCCCGGCGCGGTCGGCTCGTAGCGCATGAGGACCACGTCCTCGATCCGCCGCGACTCCAGCAGCCGGAGCCGGCCGCCCTGGTAGCCGCCGGGGCCGAAGAGGCGGGGCGCCCCCGGGTCGCCCACGAAGAGGGGTGCGAGGACCAGCTGGAGTTCGTCGGCCAGGCCCTGGGTGAGGAGCTGGGTGTGGATCAGGCCGCCGCCCTCGACCATGAGCCGCCGCACGCCCCGGACGTCGTGCAGGTGTGTGAGCAGCCGCCGCCAGTCGAGGTCGGCGCCGAGCGGGACGACATCGGTGGCGAGGCCGAGGGCGCGGGCGCGTTCGGCGCCCCGGTCCGTCGTGTAGAGGACCTTCTCGCCGCCGGTGTGCCAGAAGCGGGCGTCCGGGTCGAGGTCGCCGGAGCCGCTGACCGTGACCTTCAGGGGGTACTCCGGTTTTCCGGCGGCCCGGCGGGCGGCCCGGCGTTCCTCCGAGTTCACCAGGAGCCGCGGGTTGTCCGCGCGGACGGTGCCGGCGCCGATCAGGATGGCGTCGACACCGGCCCGGACCTCGTCGACCCGGTCGAAGTCGGCCGGGCTCGACAGGAGCAGGCGGTCGGGTCCGGTGTCGTCCAAGTAGCCGTCGAGGGAGACGGCGGCGGACAGCAGGACGTACGGGTGAGGCATCGACGCTCCGCGGCTGGTCGGGACGGCGGGACCGACAGGGCCCCAAGGCGGGCTTGGTTCAAGTTTTAAACAAACCTACACTGGGGGCATGACGACTCGCTGGCTCACCCCCGAGGAGCAACGCGCCTGGCGCGCCTACGTCGCCGCCTCGCTGCTCCTGGAGGACGCGATCGACCGGCAGCTCCAGCAGGACGCCGGCATGCCGCACCTGTACTACTCCATCCTGTCCGTCCTGTCGGAGTCCCCGGAGCGGCGGTTGCGGATGACCGATCTCGCCGAGCGGCTGAAGATCACACGCAGCCGGCTGACGTACGCGGTGACGCGGCTGGAGAAGGACGGCCTGCTGCGGCGCGAGGCCTGCCGGTACGACAAGCGGGGCAGCATCGCCGCGCTGACGGACGAGGGGTTCACCGTGCTGGAACGGGCGGCGCCCGGGCATGTCGACACCGTGCGGAGCTTCCTGTTCGACCGGCTCAGCGAGGAGCAGGTGGGGCAGCTGGAGGAGATCACCGCGGCGATCGCCCAGGGCCTCCAGGAGGACGGGACGAGGACGGCGGCGGACGACGTGCCGTGGCGCCGGAGGTCTTCACCGTCCTGTTCGTGACGCGCGTCACACCGGACAGGATTCTCGCCCCTCTCATTGCTTCAAATTTGAAGCACGAGTAGGGTTCGGGATGTGCATCTGCTTCAAATCTAAAGCAGTGCGACTGTTTCAAATCTTAAGCAGTACGGCTGTGCAGCCGAACAGGAAACGGACCCGGAGGCCCCGCATGCCCGACACCCCCGCCGTCATCGCCACCCCGCGCTCCCGCGTCCGGGTCCCGCTGCGCTTCTACGACGGCTACGAGGCCGACGCCGAGCTCGTCACCTTCCACGGGCTGGCCGACGGCCAGGAGCACGTGGCCGTGATCCTCGGCGAGCCCGGCCCGGTCCCGCTGGTGCGGCTGCACTCCGAGTGCCTGACCGGGGACGTGTTCGGCTCCGCCCGCTGCGACTGCGGCCCGCAGCTGCGCGAGGCGGTCGAGAGCATCGCCGAGCGCGGCGGCGTACTCCTGTACCTCCGCCAGGAGGGCCGCGGGATCGGCCTCTACAACAAGCTCGACGCGTACGCCCTTCAGGACGAGGGGCTCGACACGTACGAGGCGAACGCGGCGCTGGGACTGCCGGAGGACGCCCGCGACTACACGGCCGCGGCCCAGATGCTCCGGGCCCTCGGCATCGGCGAACTGGACCTGCTCTCCAACAACCCCGACAAGGCGAGTCAGTTGCGGTCCCTGGGCGTCGGTGTCCGGGACCGGATCCCCACCGGGGTCTTCACCACCGCACACAACGTCCGCTACCTGCGCGCCAAGGTCCTCGAGACCCAGCACACGCTGCCGCTCGCCGCGCTGACGGAGCTCAGCGCCGGCTGAGTCGCCCCCGGTCAGGCCGTGGACCGAACCGGGCTGCTTGCCCTTCGGTTCATCGGGTACAGCCTTGGGAAGAGGGCGACCTCTTCAGTACCCGGAGCTTTATGGAAGTGACCGTTTCGTGACCGATCTCGGCGGCCCCGGCGACCACCGGGCGAGGCGACCGGGCGATGGCCCGGAGACCGTCGCATCGCAGATCGCCGATGCCGTGGAGAACCTGACGGCGCTGTGGTCGGTCGCCGCGCAGGAGGCGTCCCTGCGCCTCTCCCTGCACCAGCTGCGGGCGCTGCGCACCGTGCAGGCGGCGCCGGGTCTGAATCTGACGGCCCTGGCGGACGGCCTGGCCATCGGCCTCCCCACCGCCAGCCGCCTCTGCGACCGCCTGGCGGCGGCCGGCCTGCTGGAACGCGCCCAGCACCCCGACACCCGCCGCGAAGTGCAACTGTGGCTCACGCCACACGGGCAGCGCGTCCTGTGCGACGTCGCCGACCGCCGCGCCCAGGCCCTGACCGCAGCGCTGGCGGCCATGCAACCGGCCGAACGGGCAGCCCTGAGCAGAGGATTGCGAGGCTTCCTGACGGCCCGGGCCACGCTGCCGCCCGACACCGACAGGCCCGAGAGCCGGTGAGGCACCGGCCAGGCCATGCTGAACAGCCCGGACGGGCAGACGCCCTCGCCCGACAGGGCGGGTCAGGCGGGTCGGCGGGGCAGCAGGTCAGCAGGTCAGCAGGTCAGCAGGTCAGCAGGTCAGCAGGTCAGCGTCAGCCCGGGTGGACAGGCGGGACACCGGTCAGCCGGATTGGACGGACGGCCGCACAGGCCAACCCAAGCGAGGCGCACGGGCGGCCCCGGGAGCGGACTGATCCGACCACGCCTGGCAGCCCCGGAGGCGGACTGACCCCACCACGCCAGGCAGCCCCGGAGGCGGACAAACCATCGGTCACCCCGAGCGAAGCGAAAACCACCGGCCGATCCGAGCCAGGCGGAGGTCACAGGCAGCCGATCCGAGCCAGGCAGAGGTCACAGGCAGCCGAACCAAGCCGCCAGACGATCACACCAGCCGAACCGACCTAAGCGAAAACCACCGGCCGCTCCAAGCCAGACAGACGGTCACAGGCAGCCGAACCAAGCCGACAGACGATCACAGCTGCCGATCCGAGCGAAGCGGACACGGCACCCCGTGCGCAGATGCCCTCAGGCTCCCGAGCCGTGGCGGCTCACGCCGCCGGCGGTCAGGACCGCCACGCACGTGTCGTCCCGCGTCGGCCGGGCCGCGCTCCCCGCGTCCCGGAGCACCACCGCGGCCGCCACCGCCGGGTCGCAGCCGGGCAGTACGCCGTCGTCGGGCGGCGTCCAGCGGCTCGGCAGGCCGTCGCTGTGGAGGACGAGCAGGCTGTCCGCATGCCAGGGAAGACGCTGCACGGGCACGGACGTCGGCGCCTGTGCGCCCACGATGCCCGGGTGGGACAGCAGCGGCTTCCACGCGCCGTCGCTCCGCAGCCGGGCGCCGACGTTGCCGATCCCGGCGAAGCTCAACTGCTCTTCCCACAAATTCAGTTGGGCAACGGCGACGGCCGCACCCCGGGTGGGACGCAGGGTCCGGCCCAGCCTCCGCAGGATCTCGGCGGGCGGCAGCTCCGCCAAGCCGCGCAGCTCCTTCACCGCCGTGGTCGAGGCCTCGGCCGCCTTCGCCCCGTGCCCGAGCCCGTCGGCGAGCAGCAGGGTCAGACGGTCGCCGGCGCGCACCCGGCCCCAGGCATCCCCCGACTGCTCGGCCCGGCCCAGGGGGACGTTGACGCCCCCGGCGCGCGGACCCGGCGGGGGAGGCCCCTGGTAGCGGACGGCGGGCTCGTGGCCGATCCGGGCCATCACGACGGTGCCCCGGCCGGGCGCGCTGTGCAGGTCGAAGTCGTTCGCTATGCGCCGGCACGTGCCGAGCCCGGCTCCGAGCGAGGCGGCGACGGTCGTGGTGTAGCCGTCGCGCATCGCCGCGGCGACGTCCGGGATGCCGGGGCCGTGGTCGAGGGAGACGAGCTGGACGGCCGCCCGGCGGGCGTCGTCGTCCGCACGCTCGACGAGGTTGATCAGCACACGCCCGCCGTCCGCGTGCCGCAGCAGGTTGGTCGCCAGCTCCGTCGCCACGAGCGCGGCGGTCGCGGTGCGGTTCGGGGACAGGCCGGCGCAGGCGCTGGCCTCCTCGGTCGCCACCCGTACGTCCCGCAACCGGGTCGAGTCGTCCACCGGTACGTCCCAGACCCTGCTCATCACGGCACCGTCCGGGAGGCCGGTACGACCGTGGCCCAGGCGGTGACGGTGACGGTGGTCCCCTCACCTGGCCGGCTGTCCACCTTGAACTCCTGCACCAGCCGCTTGGCCCCGCTCAGGCCCAGCCCGAGTCCGCCGCCGCTGGTGTAACCGTCGGTCAGGGCCTGGTCCAGGTCACGGATGCCGGGCCCGGTGTCGACGAAGTCCAGCCGCAGGCCGTGCGACGGGCCGGCGTCCAGCGGCGTGATCCTCACATGACCGCCCCCGCCGTGGACGAGGGTGTTGCGGGCCAGCTCGCTCGCAGCGGTGACGATCTTGGTCTGCTGCACCAGCCCGAAGCCGAGCTCGGCAGCGGACTGCCGGACCTGCTGCCGCACCCACGCCAGATCGGCGTCCGAGCCGATCGGCAGGGTGGCCGGACCGGCATGGCGGGAAGCCTGCATCACGGACTCCCCCCGCCCCGGCGCGTGGTCACGCCCAGCAGCTCCATCGCCCGTTCGACGTCCAGGGCCGTCCGCAGGCCGGGCAGGGTGAGCCCCAGCTCGACCAGCGTGATCGCCACCGCGGGGCGCATCCCGGCCAGTACCGTACGAGCCGCCAGCAGCTTGGCTCCGGCGGCGATCTCGGCGAGGACCCGGCCCAGGAAAGAGTCGACGATCTCCACACCGGAGATGTCGATCACGACGCCGCTCACCCGGCTGTGCGAGATCCGGGCCGTGATGTCCTGCTGGAGCTGCTCGGCCATCCCGTCGTGCAGCTCCCCCTGGAGGGTGACCAGCAGGACGTCGCCCAGCTGGAGGACGGGCACGGTGAAGCCGTGTCCGTCCAGGGGCCCGCGGCCCGCCGGCCCGCTCACCGCGTGCCCGCGTCCGCCGCCGCGCCGACCGTCCTCAGCGGTGCGATCTCGACCCCCTGCCGGCTGAGCGCGTAGGCGAGCGCGTCCTCCAGGCTCGAACGGGTGAGCACCGTGCCGAGGTCGATGCCCAGGTGGACGATGGTCTGCGCGATCGCGGGCCGGATGCCGGAGACGATGCACTCGGCACCCATCAGCCGGGCCGCCGCCACGGTCTTCATCAGGTGCTGGGCGACCAGCGAGTCGACCGTGGGGACGCCGGTGATGTCGAGGATGGCGTACCGTGCGCGCTCGGCGACGATCGCGTCCAGCAGGCTCTCCATGACCACCTGGCTGCGCGCGCTGTCCAGGGTGCCGATCAGCGGCACGGCGACGGTGCTCTCCCACAGCTTGATCACCGGCGTGGCCACCTCGTGCAGCTGCTCGCGCTGCCGGGCGATCAACTCCTCGCCCGCGCTGACCGTCGTCTCCATCACGACCAGGCGCAGCGTGCCCATGAGCACCGTCAGCGCCAGCACGACCTCCTGGGCCTCGAGGGCGTACGGGTCGGGGAACTCGGCGCGCAGCAGCTCGGTCACCGGCACGCGCAGCGCGGCCACCTCGTCGGCGACTCCGTCCGGGTCGGTGCCCGTACGGGCGCGGGAGGCCGCCATGCGCCCCAACTGGTCGCGCACGGCCTCGAATCCGGAAGCCCGGATGTCGTCCAGCCGCCCCGATGCCGACACCGCCGCCAGCGCCGCGGTCACGGCCCTGCCCGCCTCCACCGCCTCGTCGCGCGACACGGTGAAGACGGTGCGGAACAACGCCGCGTCCGCCCAGCGTTGGGCGATCTGCTCCCGGCGCCGTTCCAGAAAGGCACTCAGCCGGCGAGCGGCCGGCTCCTGTTCCGTGTCCTCTTCCGACACCGACACTTGCATCGCTCCCTTGCACGGGCCGGACCGAGGTCACATGACGGCACCTCAGCCATTACTTGCCGTATGACAAACATTAGTGCCGACGTACGGCACCACCAAACAACTGCCCACCGGCGCCCCCCACCTGCGCCTTCCCCGTCCCTTACCGGCCACGCCAGTCGAGACACACCACGAGCGCGTCGTCGTCGGGGGTGGATCTGCCGCGGTGGCCCGTCAGTTCGCGCAGGATGGCCCGGGGCACCTCGGCGGCCGGCAGCAGCCGGGTCGACTGGATCGCCCGGGCCAGAGCGGCGTCCCCGTAGGCCTCGCCGCCCGGGGAGGCGACGTCGTAGACCCCGTCGCTGACGAAGACCAGCCGGTCGCCCGGCTCGACCCGGAACTCCTGGATCACGTAGTCGGTCTCCTCGAACATGCCGAGCGGCAGCTGGGCGTCGAAGGGCACCCGCTCCACCGCGCCCCGGCGCAGCCGCAGCATCTGCGGCGACCCGGCGTCCACCGCGCGGACCCGGCCGGTGGCCAGGTCGAAGTCGAGCATGAGCACGGAGAGGTAGCAGCGGCCCCGGTAGTGGGCGTACACCGCCTGGTCGGCCAGGGCCGCCTGGTCGTCGATGGACAGCCCGGCCCGGCGCGCGTTGCGCAGGGCGTTGATCGCCAGGTTCGTCAGCAGGGAGGCCTCGATGCCCTCGCCCATGCCGTTGGTGACGTAGAGACTGAGCCGGTCGGCCGAGGCGGACCAGTCGAAGTTGTCGCCGAAGATCGCGTACGCCGGTTCCAGCTGAGCGCCCAGCTCGTACTCGGGGCGGCTGCAGGAGCGGCCCGGCAGGAGCTGCCACTGCATCTCGGCGGCCAGCGTGAGCCGGTCCCGGCGGCGCGCCTGGAGATACAGGTCGGTGTCACGCTCGGCCACGTAGACCTCGTGCCCGAGCACCTCGGCGATCTCGGCCAGCTCGCCCAGGCAGCCCTCGGTGTGCTCCGCCCCCGGCAGGGTGACGGTCAGCACGCCCAGGCGGTCGCCGCGCACGGTGACGGGCAGGTGCGCCCGCACGAGGCCGCCCGGGAGAGCTTCCACGTGCGGTTCCTGCGCGCCGAAGGCCCGGCCCGCCGGGCTGTTGTGCACGGACACCGGCTGGAGGGTCTGCGGCAGCACGGACACGGGCTGAAGCACCGTCAGTCCGTAGTCGGCCAGGAAAAGCTCGACGGAGTCCGCCGCGTACTGATCGGTCAGTACACGACGGACCGCGTCCAGCAGTTGATGGGGCGCCGCCGTGCGCAGGGCGCGCTCGGCGGCCACGAATCTGTTCGTGATCGTGGTCACGGTGGTCTGCTCACCATCCTCGGTGGGACGCCTGCGCGTCCTCGGAAACGGTCCTTGTCCACGGGCGCCAGGGAAGCGGCCCCGGGCGGCTCAGCTCACGCCTAGTACGCTGACGGCCATCCCGGTGCCTGCGAGAGTGTGATTGTGACTTCCCTCCGACCCCGCCCTGAGCCCGCAGAGGTCGCCCGTGTGACCTCCACGGCTGCGGAGTTGCTGGAAGTCCTCTGGGGCCGGGCCTCGACCGCGCCGGCCTCCGCGTCCCAGCTGCGGGTGCTGCTCATGCTCGAACACCACGAGGGCATCAACCTGCGGACGCTCGCCGACTCCCTCGCCTCCACACCGCCCTCGACCAGCCGGCTGTGCGACCGGCTGCAGGCGACCGGGTTCGTCGAGCGGGAGGTGAGTCCGGCCGACCGGCGCGAGGTCCGCCTGCACCTCAGCGGCCGGGGCCGCGCTTTCCTGGCCGACCTGCGCACGCGCCGGGAGAAGGCGCTGCGCGCGGTGCTCGACCAGATGCCCACGGCGAAGCGGGTCGCACTGCTGCAGGGCCTGGAGGCGTTCTGCGACGCGGCGGCGGCCCAGATACACGACGACTCCGAAGACTCCCGCTCGTCCGGCACCCGGACTGCCTGAATTTCCCGCCGTCGCACGGAGTCGGCCCTTCCGGTCCCTTCCCGCGCACGTTCGGCACGCCTAGGCTGTTGCCCTCCACCTATAGTTGTCAAACGACAACTGTCCGCTCCGCGAGCCTCGAGACCTTCTCTTCCGCAACCCACCGCCCACCCTCCCCGCCCGTACCGCCGCAGTACCGGTCCGGGTACCCCGCCACCGCCTCGACCTGCGCCGACTGTGGTCAACGTCTCGCCGGGGCATATGCGGGGCATGACCGGGGCGAGGGCGGGTAGCGGCGCTGGAGGTGGCCTGTCGGGGGATCGGAGCGGGCCGGACTGAGAGGGAGGGCCCGTGACGGCGACCATGCGCATCGGCACGACGACGGATTCCGCCACCCGCACCGGTGAGGAACTGCCGCAGATCGCCGAGCCCCAGAAGCTCGCCCCCCAGGACGCACGCGGGCTGACGGGGCAGTTCCTCGACCGGCTCGCCGTCCTCGAGGAGGGCACGCCCGAATACCAGTACGCCCGCAACACGCTCATCGAGATGAACATGTCGCTGGTGCGCTTCGCGGCCCGCCGGTTCCGCACCAGCGGTCAGTCGATGGAGGACATCGTCCAGGTCGGCGTCATCGGGCTGATCAAGGCCATCGACCGGTTCGAGGTCTCCCGCGAAGTGCAGTTCACCAGCTTCGCGGTGCCGTACATCATCGGCGAGATCAAGCGGTTCTTCCGCGACACGTCCTGGGCGGTGCACGTGCCGCGCCGCCTGCAGGAGGCCCGTACGGAACTCGCCAAGGCCACCGAGGAACTGGCGTCCCGCCTCGGCCGCGCCCCGAAGGTGCCCGAACTGGCCGCCCTGATGAACCTGTCGGAGGAGGAGGTCGTCGAGGCCCAGATCGCGGCCAACGGCTACCTGTCCTCCTCCCTCGACGCGACGGTCACCGGCGCCCCGGACGAGAGCGACTCGACGCTGTCGGAGTTCATCGGCGAGGAGGACCCGGCCCTCGAACTCGTCGAGGACTTCCACGCCCTGGCCCCCCTGGTCGCCGAACTCGACGAGCGCCAGCGCCTCATTCTCCACCTGCGCTTCGTGGAGGAACTGACCCAGGCGGAGATCGGCGCCCGGCTCGGCATCTCGCAGATGCACGTCTCCCGGCTGATCTCGCGCACGGTGGCCCGACTGCGGTCCGGAATGCTGACCACGAGCTGACCCGCCCCCAGCAACGGCGAGAGCCCCGGTCCGGAGACGATCCGGACCGGGGCTCTTCTGTAGGCCCTGTGGGACTCGAACCCACAGCCAATGGATTAAAAGTCCTGGTCGGGATATGGGGGCGAGTCGGTCAGCCCCTTCGGAGTCCGGAACCATCAAGGTCAGAGCACACTCATGTGACACTCGGTCCGCGCCGCATCGGCTCGTGCCACTCCATCCGCTCACGCATCGCTCACGCACGAAGCTTCGTAGGTAAGGCGTGCATATCCCCTTGGGAGTCCGTCAGATATAGCCAGTCATTGGTACAGGCTGGGGCCCCTTGGCGGTCAGCGCTCAGAAGCACCTCGTAAGAGCGGAGCTTTCGGCCGACGGGGAGTTTCCAAGCTGTCAACGTCGCCGCACGATCAGCAGTGAAGAGAGTGTCGCCTACCGCAAACGGCCGGGTGAGAACACGCCCTGTGGTCTTCCGTTCCCATAGCTGGGCACCACTCTTTGCATCGAGGGCGACAAGCCGGTTGTCCACGTCACCGAACACCACCAATCCGCTCACCGCAGCCGGAGCGACAGCGAGGTTGGCTGCTGCATCGAACCGCCACAGCGGTGCACCGTTGGTCGGGTCGACGGCCACAATCCTCTGGCGAGAGAGATCGACCTGTTGGACCAAGTAGATGCCGGAGTCGGTGACAGCCCATTCTCCGGAAAGCGGCCTTTCGGGCCGGTAAGACCAGTTTGGTTGGCCTGTGACTTCCACGACTGCCTGGACGCGCTTCTCCGCGAGGTCCGTAGTGTCACCCAGAGGTCGGGGCTCCTCAGTCATGACGATCACACTGCCTGCGGCCACTTCAGGAGGACAGCCGACGGCTGGTTGCCCCAACTTTTGTGACCAGCGAACGCCATCGGACCGGACATCGATCGAGTGCAGGGAGCCGTCCGGACTCGTTGCGTACAGAGTGTCTACGGAGACGCTTAGAAGGCCGTCACAGACTTGCAGCCGGGCAGACCGACGAGGTTTCCCCGTTCGCAGATCGACGCTCCGCAGCAAGCTGCCCGGGCCCGGGAAGTAGGCAGTGCCACTGTGGAAGACGGCGCTGCCGGGGTAGTTCGTCTGAATCAGCGGGTACCGGCGGCGGGACTCGGCGTCGAACACGTGCAGACTGTATTTTTCGTGCACTACCAAGGTGCCGTCGGATAGGACCGGCTGACGAGCGGAGCCGGAAGCGGCCGAGACCCGCCAGGGCACTTCAGCTCGACGGGTCGGGGACGGGCCGGCAGTCCGACGGCTCGGCGTCTTCTTGGTGGTACGCGAAGACCGCTGCCGACGCTTCTTCTTCACCCTGGCCAGCGCTATGTCGTACTGCATCTCGCCACCCATCCGCGGCGTCTGTTCGACCCCCTCCAGGTGGAGCCGCTCAGAGGTGTACTTGAACAACTCCTGAAGGGTGACAAGACCATCGCCATTGAGATCGGCGTCACCGCTGCGCAAGCCTTCGACGATCGCTGAGGTGAAGCGCGAGAGTGCAGGCGACTCCGCGTCTGAGTGATCCCCTTCCCAGGCTCGCTGCATCCGGGTGCCAGCAGTGACGATGACACGGCCGTGGCCAGCCAGTACCTCCTCGAAGCCTGCCGATTCACTCCCCTTGGCGCCAGGAATGAACAATCCGCTGTAGCAGCAGTCCACCAAAACAACAACGCTGCGGGCACGGCACTCATCCATCATGTCGTGGACGAAACTCGCGGAGATCGCCGAGTGCGCGGGGCGCTCCGGATCGGTGTTCCGAACGGCGAAGTAAAGCTTGTCGCTGCGGTTCCTGACCCCGTGGCACGAGAAGTACAGCAGACAGACGTCATCCCGTCGCGCGGTGAGAAAGAACTCCTCGATCGCTCGCTCCAGCATGGGCCGGTCGGCGTCGACCAGTTGTTGGACCTCGAACTGGCCAATCTCAGGATCGCGCAGGACCTCGGTCAATCCAGCGCAGTCCGCCTCCGGAGACAGCAGCTTGGAGAGTTCCGGGTGGTCGTACGTTCCCGTGCCGATGAGCAGGGCCCTGCGGTGGCCTTCGCCCAATGCCTGGGCGGTCACGAGGTCGAGGGCTGCGGTTGCACAGTGCCCGTCTCACCTTCGTCGGGCGCCCCGCCACGGGCCAGGAAAGCGTCGATCAGCCGTTCCCGCTCAACATCCGAAGAGTCACTCAACTCGATCGTGCGGCCGTCCAATTCCACCTTGATGCCGCGAACTGGACGGTTCTGCAGCCAAATCTCGGCAAGCTTGAGGACCTGACGCAGGACGAAAGGGGCGGCGGTGACAGCAACCGCTCCGGCAGCGATCAGTTCACCACTCTTCGCCCCTGCCCCGACACCGCTGAGGGAACGCGCCAACTGTACGTCTGTCACATCCAGTTCGAGGAGAGAGCGACGCAGTTGGTGGCCCAAGCTGAGGAGTTCGTCGTCATCGGTGTCTGAAAGCCCTATCAACTCCAGCCGTACGGTCTTACTCATTTCCCACGCCCCGTGATCTCTGCTTTGTGTCCAGAGCACCTTACTGGCAGTGACCGTGCAGCGGTGGGTTCTCCAGCGAATCGCCCCTCTACGCATGGCTTCGCGCTGGCCGCCTACCGTCTTGGCCGTTGATGAGTTGAGGACGTCGACGGCACGGTCGGCGCCGTCACGCTCCGCACCGCCACGGCCAACATCACCAACGGGATCACCATCCGCATCACCGCAGCCTGGATCAGCGAGAACTGACAGGAGCACCGGCATGCCTCTCGGCACCCCGCAGGGCCCGGAACGGAGCCAGTGGAAGGTCACCGCGAACAGTACGGCCCTGCCGGCGGTGGCAGAGTCACCTTCGACGTGACGGTGTCCACCGCCCCCCGGGCACGGACGACATGGCCGGCATCGTCCAGAAGTTCGTCGACCTCGTCGATGTCTCCCCGGACTTCCAGGTGACCATCGGGACCCGCACCTACTCCCACGTGGAACGGATCATGCCCACCGCGTAGCTGCTGCCCGACTCTTCGCCTCGCGTCGCCCGGCTGGGGCCTGCCTCATGCCTGGAGGCCGCATGGCCTGGTGCCGCGGCGCCACCCGGATGGCGCGACGGCCGGAGTCGGACGCGCAGGCGGCCATCCGGCCGACGCTGTCCATCGTGCACTCGCTGGCCGCGCCATGGGCGGCAAAGCGCACCTTCGAGCACTGACGCGACTCCACCGACCGGCACGCAGGGGGACGAGCGCCGCGTCCATCGAGCCCGACAAGCAGGTCGAGCAGGCGCTTCGCTGTCCACCCATCACTCGTGAGTAGAGAAGAATAGGAGTATCTTTTGGTACCAGAGAGGGTGTGAGCATGAGGATCACAGAGGAAGCCCGCAGTCGGACAAACCGGACGACAGCACCGTTGAAAGTCGATGCGGCCATAGACGAGCTGATCGCGGACGGCGCCCACTTCCTGGGGATGACGAAGAAGGACCTGGTCGCGGAGGCCGTCCGAACCTACTTGGAGATCCGCCGTGAGGAGGTTCGGGCCAACATGCTGGAGAAGATGCGCAAGCTTGACGGATCCGTGGAATCGAGCGTGTCGCTGCTCACCGGACTGTCACCCGAGCGGATCAAGGAACTCGGCGGAGTAGGCGAGGACGACTGATCCGTGCGGCCCGCTCGACCCACCCTCCGCGCACTCCGCGAGGACTTGAAACTACCGCTTCCGTCAGCCCGGGAACCGCTCGATGAACTGGATCACCCGATCTTGGTCAAGGCCCGGGAACACTTCGCCGACGACGAGGCAGGACATGAGCGGATCCGCTCGGTCGATGATGAGGTGCTCTTCAAAGTCAAGGTCCGACGCTGGCGCGGAGCGGTCTGGACCGACGAGGATCTGCCCTGGCTCATCGCTGCCGGGCAACGCGAGGACGGGTCATCGGACGACTTCTACTCAGCACTGGAGACGACCGCGAGGGCTGCACGAGCCCGCTACAACGCCGACAACCGCCAGCCCCTGAGCACCACAACGTACGTCGGGCATCTCCTCCCTGACCAGAACGACCGTGATCGCTACCAACTCGAAGCCGGTGCCCGGCTTGTCCGCCATCTCGCTGCCACTGTCCGGGAGCTGGCTCGTGGATCACTGCACGACGGGCATGAACACGCCGCCGACCTTCCCACTTTTCGCCTCGGCATCCTCGTACGCGCCGACGACGGCCATGAGACCTATGTCGCGGTGCGCATCACCGGCTCCGTACCCGACGATCTCACCGCGGTCATCCTGCGCCATGTACCCGGCTGCGATCCCACCGTCTGGTACCCCGAGTACGCCCTCCCCAGCCGCCCCCTTCTTCCCGCCGAGCAAGCCTGGTCGACCCTCATGGATCCGAAGGCCGCGGCTGAACTTTTGAACGAGGAATGAGCCGGGATCCCCACCCCAACGCCGCCGCAGGGCCGATGGCTACGGGAACAAGGAACGCGCTCATGCCGGATCATGACAACTCGTCCCGGACAGTGACTGTCCCCACGTGCGACACCGGGCCCGTCACCGTCTGGGAACCCGACTGGTGTGCGGGAAGCAAGCAAGAGCATCAGTCCGGTGGCTACCGCGTCGACATCACGCACGCGAGCCCTGACTACGAATTCACAGTCTCAACGAGCTGCGGCAGGCCGGTGATTCTGCGCGCGTGCTTCGAACAGTGCCCCTTCACCGAGCGCCCACCCGGTCACGTCCCCTTCGTGAACGTCGAGATGGATGGCGACTGGCATCCGCATAGTTCCTACGACTTGCGCCGCCTCTCGGACACCCTCACGGCCCACGCGGATCGGCCCCGGGAACTTGCCGACCGCCTCGACGGTCTCACCAACGCCTTCGATGCCACAAAGGGGGGCACGCCTGCGGCGGCGAACCCTGAGAAAGGAAGCGGCGGCTGAACAAGCCACGCTGCCTGTCGGCACACCCGCTCACGCAGACGGACTCCACACATGGCGTGGCCCCGGCCAGGAGGACTGGTCGGGGCCACGAAACCGCTGGTCAGAACCGCAGAGCGGCCCTGGCCTCGGTAGGCCCTGTGGGACTCGAACCCACAACCAATGGATTAAAAGTCCACTGCTCTGCCAATTGAGCTAAGGGCCCAGGCGATGTCGCCCCCACGAGCATAGCCGGACCACGCCGGGACTCCGATCGGGTATCGGGGTCCCGGCCCCGCCGGAGGGACGAACTGGGCCGATGAGGGACATGAACCGGCCGGGCCGGGCGTGTCCCCGCGGGCCCCGCAGAGCCCGCGCCGCAACGACGGAGCGCCGTGGCCCGCCCGTTGGGACGGAGCCACGGCGCTCCTCATGCGCTGATGTCAGCCGTTGCGCTTCCAGCGCGGCTTGTCCTCGCGGCGCTGGAAGGAAGAGCCGCCACGGTGGTCGTCACGACGGCCGGACGGGCGGTCGTGACCCGGACGGTCGTGACCGGGACGGTCGTGACCCGGGCGGTCGTGGCCGCCGGAGCGGAAGCCCGGACGGTCGTCACGGCGGTCCCGGTTGAAGGGACGGTCGCTGCCCCGGTGCCCACCGCGCTCGTCACGGCGGACGCCGCCGCGGTCACGGTCGCGGTTGAAACCGCCACGGTCGTCACGACGCTCGAACGAACGGCCGCCACGGTCGTCACGACGCTCGAAGGAACGGCCGCCACGGTCACCGCCCCGGTCACCACGGTCGTCGCGGCGGAAGCCACCGCGGTCACCACGGTCGCTCCGGTCACCACGGTCGGCCCGGTCGTCACGACGGAAACCACCGCGGTCACGGTCACGGTCACGGTCACGGTCGAAGGAACGGCCGCCACGGTCCCGGTCACGGTCGCGGTTGAAACCGCCACGGTCGTCACGACGCTCGAACGAACGGCCGCCACGGTCGTCACGACGCTCGAAGGAACGGCCGCCACGGTCACCGCCCCGGTCACCACGGTCGCCCCGGTCACCACGGTCGTCGCGGCGGAAGCCACCGCGGTCGTCGCGCCGCTCCCGGCGCTCGTACGGAGCGGAGGACTCCGGGCGCTCCTCGCGCTCGACGTCCTTCGCGGTCGGCTGCTCGGGCACCGACACCTCGACGGCGGTCGCGACGTCCCCGCCCTCCTGGGCCACCACGGCCGCGGGCTCCTCGCCCCGCTCGCGCGCGACCCGGGCCAGCAGGCGGTCGGACTCCTCACGCAGCTCGTTCGCGCGGCGCTGCGCCCGCTCCAGCTCCCTGGTGAGCTGGGCGACCTCACGCTCGGCCTGCTGCGCGGAGTTGCCCACCGACTCGGCCTGCACCTCGGTCATCGACCGGGCACCGGTGATCTCGGCGACCTCCGGGTCGAAGGCGCCGGCGCTCTGGATGATGTGACGCCCGGCGTCGACGCCCGCGTCCTCCATCAGCCGGAAGATCTGACGCCGCTGGTGCGGCAGGGACAGCGACACGACCGTGCCCGTGCGGCCGGCACGCGCGGTGCGGCCCGCCCGGTGCAGGTAGTCCTTGTGGTCACCGGCCGGGTCCACGTTCAGCACCAGGTCGATGCCGTCGACGTGGATGCCGCGCGCCGCCACGTCGGTCGCGACGAGCGCGTTGACGTAGCCCTTCTTGAAGTCCTCCAGCACGCGCGTACGAGCGCCCTGCGTCATACCGCCGTGCAGCGCGTCGGCCTTCACACCCGAGTCGCAGAGCTGCTCGGCGATACGGTCGGCGCCCAGCTGGGTGCGGACGAAGATGATCGTGCGGCCCTTGCGGGAGGCGATCGCGGCGGTGACCGGCGCCTTGTCCTTGGGCTTCACGATGAGGATGTGGTGCGACATGGTCGTGACGTTGCCCTGGGCACTGTCGACCTCGTGCGTCACCGGGTCGGTCAGGTAGCGCTTGACCAGCGTGGAGATCTCGTTCTCCATCGTGGCCGAGAAGAGCATGCGCTGGCCGCCCGCCGGGACCTGGTCGAGCAGCTCGGTGACCTCGGGCAGGAAGCCCAGGTCCGACATCTGGTCGGCCTCGTCGAGAACGGCGATCTGCACGTTCTCCAGCGAGCAGGCGCCACGGTTGATGATGTCGCGCAGCCGACCCGGGGTGGCGACCAGGACGTCGACGCCACGCTCCAAAGCGTAGATCTGGTTGCCCATCGACGTACCGCCGCAGACGACCTTCATCTTCAGGCCGAGGACGTCGCCGTAGGGCTGGAGCGCGTCGGCGACCTGCATGGCGAGTTCACGCGTCGGCGTCAGGATGACGGCGCGCGGCTTGTGCTTCTCGGTGCGGCCGCCGGCCAGCGTGGCCAGGGCCGGCAGACCGAACGACAGCGTCTTGCCGGAGCCGGTGCGGCCACGGCCGAGGATGTCCTTGCCGGCCAGGGCGTCCGGAATGGTCGCAGCCTGGATCGGGAAGGGGGTGGTCACGCCGTTCTGCGCGAGCTTGCGCACGACGCCTTCGGGAAGGCCGAGGCCCGCGAAGGTGACCTCGGGGGCGTCCTCGGCCTGCTCGTTCTCGGGCACGACGACGTGATCAGTACTGGCGATGGACATGCGAATGCGAAACCTTCCGGAGTCTCAGTCGGCACGCGCCCGTCAACTCCGTGATTCGCGATTCGCAATACGACCGCCTCAATGCGGTCCACCACGGCAAGGGAGAGTACGCGCCACACGGCGCGCTCTGCAGTGGCGCCGGGCAAGAATGGGTTCAAACGATCTGCCACCATACGCACTCCGGGACCCGTAAGGCAAACCGGACTGTGCAGGAGACAGCGGGCCACCGTCCGGCGACCGGACAGCTTTCCAGGGACTCCAACCGCCCCCCGGCCGGGATTGTTCCCGCACCCGGAAGAAAAGTTCCCGCCCCGCCGACGCACCCTGGCGCCGCCCTACGCCGGTGCCCCCGCCTCCGGCGCCGGCTCCCGCTGGGCGAGCTGCGGCCCCGGCGGCTCGTGCGCCGACGACGACGGCTCCGGCGTCGGCTCCGGAGACGTCGTCGGCTCCTGCGGCGTCGGCGTGGGCTCCGGCTCGGCCGTCCGGGTGGGCGTCGGCGGGGCGGGCGGCTTGGCCGTGGGCCGCGGCGGCTGCGGCTTGCCCGGCTTGTCGTGCCCCGGCACCGTCGGACTCGCGTCAGCGCTCGGCGACGCCTCGGGCGACGCCGACACCCCCGCCCCGCCACCCTTGCCCTTCTTGCCCTTCTCGCCCTTGCCGCGCCCCCGCTCGCCCTCGGCACCGGCCGCGCCGAACCCCGCGCCACCGCCCGACACCGCCGGCCCGCCGTCCGGAGCCTCACCGCCCCGCTGCCCGGCGGAGTGCGACGGCTTGACGCTCCCACCCGCGTCGTCGCCGACGCTCATGCAGCCGGCGGCAGCGGCCACCGCCACGACCGTGGCGGCCAGTCGGACGGGTACGTACAAGGGGCGCACGGGGCCACCTCCGGAAAGGGTGAAGGAGTCAACACCTCCAACTCCCGCCGCCCACAAGAGGACACGCGCCCCGCATTCACAACCCGGTCAGCCGTAACCCAGGGCGTGAAGACGCTCGTCGTCGATACCGAAATGGTGCGCGATCTCGTGCACCACGGTGATCTCCGTCTCCGCGACCACGTCCTCCCGCGACTCGCACATCCGCAGCGTCGGATTCCGGTAGACGGTGATCCGGTCCGGCAGCACACCGGCGTACCACTCGCCCCGATCGGTCAGCGGAGTCCCCTCGTACAGCCCGAGCAACTCGGGATCGTCCGCCGGCGGATCGTCCTCGACGAACACCGCGACGTTGTCCATCAATCGGGTCAACTCCGGCGGGATCCGGTCGAGCGCTTCGGCGACCAGCTCCTCGAACTCCTCACGCGTCATCTCCAGCACAGGCCCATTGTCGGCCACACCCCCGCCGTACGAGAGCCTTCCGGCGCCGCATATCCGTCCGCGCACTTGGGCATACGGGACCAATGGCCCGCGTCCCCGCCGCAGTCCTGAGTGTCCTGAAACCGATCCGCAACGCCCCGCGCGCCCTGGCCCGCCGCTACCACTCCCGGCAGGCACCCGCCACGGTCGAACTCGTGGCACAGCCGCACCCGTGGACCCGTGCGGTGGGACTCGTCGCCGTCGTCCTCCTCGGCGCCTGGCTGGGCCTGCTGGTCGTGGGCAACGTCCGGGCCCCGGTCGGCCCCATGAACACCACGATGACCCTGCGCCCGTCCTTCGCCGGCGGCACGAAGATCAACATCTCACCCCTGGGCGCCCTGGAGCTGAACAGCCACATCGCCCCCGTCCGCCTGGACGTCAACATCGACCAGCTCGACCCCGACCGCTCCCAGGCCCTCGTCGACCACCCCGAACGCCTCTCCGGCCTCCAGGACGAGGTCACCGAGGACGTCGGCCGCGGCACGCTCGACCTGGCCCTGCGCTCCGGCGTCGCCGTCGTCGTCGGCGCCACCGCCCTGGGCCTCGCCGTCTACCGCCGCCCCCGTCGCGCGATGGCCGCCGGCGGCCTCGCCCTCACCCTCCTCGCCGCATCGGGCGGCACCGCCTACGCCACCTGGCGCCCCGACTCCGTCCTGGAACCCAAGTTCTCCGGCCTGCTCACCTCGGCCCCCTCCCTGGTCGGCAACGCACGCAGCATCGTCACGGAATTCGACGTCTACCAAAAGGAGTTGGCCCGCCTCGTCACCAACGTGACCAAGCTCTACGACGCCACCTCGACGCTCCCCGCCTACGCACCCGACCCCTCCACGATCCGGGTCCTGCACGTCTCCGACATCCACCTCAACCCGGCGAGCTGGAAGATCATCGCCTCGCTGGTGGAGCAGTACAAGGTCGACGTGATCGTCGACTCGGGCGACACCATGGACCACGGCACAGCCGCCGAGAACGGCTTCCTGGACCCCATCGAGGACCTCGGGGCCCCCTACGTCTGGGTCCGTGGCAACCACGACTCGATGATCACCCAGCGCTATATGCAGAGCCTCAGGAACGTCCACGTCCTGGACGACGGCAAGGCCAAGACGATCAAGGGCCTGCGCTTCGCCGGAATCGGCGACCCGCAGTTCACCCCCGACCGGTCCCGGCAGATCGGCGCCCGCCAGTCCCAGGAACTGGCCGGCGCCCGCCTGGCCACCGCCCTGCGCGACCAGAGCACGGCCGGCACCCCGGTGGACGTCGCCATCGCCCACGAGCCCGCCGCCGCCCGCGGAGTCGACGGCGAGGTCCCCCTCGCCCTGGCCGGCCACCTCCACCACGACGAGATGGAGATCCTGAAGTACGGCACCCGGCTCCGCATCGAAGGCTCCACCGGCGGCAGCGGCCTGCGCGCCATCGAAGGCAAGCACCCCGACCCCATCGAGGCGTCGATCCTCTACTTCGACCGGGACACCCGCCACCTCCAGGCCTGGGACGAGATCGAACTGGGCGGCCTCGGCCTCACGACGGCCGAGGTCAGCCGCCACCTCCCCAAGGAGAACCTGCCCGGCGCGACACCCTCCCCGAGCGCCCCCTCGGAGGGCACCCCGTCGCCCTCCCCCTAAACCGTTTTGGCGATAGCTCCCGCCATCCCCTATGCTTCTCACGTCCCCGACGCGCTGAGAAGCGCCCAGGCGGGCCGATAGCCCTCATCGTCTAGCGGCCTAGGACGCCGCCCTTTCAAGGCGGTAGCACGGGTTCGAATCCCGTTGGGGGCACGCACCACCCTGTGCGACACTGTCGTACGAAGCTTGGTCCTGTGGAGCAGTTTGGAGTGCTCGCCACCCTGTCAAGGTGGAGGCCGCGGGTTCAAATCCCGTCAGGACCGCTGAGGTTTCACGTGAAACCTCGTGGCTGGGTAGCTCAGTTGGTACGAGCGTCCGACTGAAAATCGGAAGGTCGCCGGTTCGACCCCGGCCCCAGCCACAACAGCCCTCACCAGGGCTTGAGCCCCTCTCCGAAGCATTCGGAGAGGGGCTCTTTCGTTCCCCCCACCGCACCCGACGCCACTCCGGTCGCTCGGGGGCCGTTACGGGTCACGACAAAAGGGTTAGCCATCAAATTCGGCGGGATGAGATCCTGGATCCCGTATGTCTACGCACCCCGCCCCCGCCCTCGGCGCCCTCGCCCCCCGCCTGACCGAGCTGTCCCTGCGCGATGCGCACCGGCTCGGGCGCAGGCTCGAAGGTGCGCGCAAGATCCGTAAGCCGGAGGCGCGGGCCGCCGTGCTCGCCGAGATCGAGGCGGAGGTCGGCAAGGCGGAGGAACGGATGGCCGGGCGGCGCGCCCTGGTGCCTGAGGTCACCTACCCCGAGCAGCTGCCGGTCAGCCAGAAGAAGGACGACATCGCTGCCGCGATCCGCGACCACCAGGTCGTGATCGTCGCCGGTGAGACCGGCTCCGGGAAGACGACGCAGATCCCGAAGATCTGCCTGGAGCTCGGGCGCGGCGTGCGCGGCATGATCGGGCACACGCAGCCGCGCAGGATCGCCGCGCGCACGGTCGCCGAGCGTGTCGCCGAGGAGCTGGACACTCCGCTCGGCGGGGCCGTCGGCTGGAAGGTCCGCTTCACCGACCAGGTCGATCCGGACGCCACGTTCGTCAAACTCATGACGGACGGCATCCTGCTCGCCGAGATCCAGACCGATCGCGAGCTGCGCGCCTACGACACGATCATCATCGACGAGGCCCACGAGCGGTCCCTCAACATCGACTTCCTGCTGGGTTACCTCGCGCAGCTGCTGCCGAAGCGCCCGGATCTCAAGGTCGTCATCACGTCGGCCACGATCGACCCGGAGCGGTTCTCGCGGCATTTCGGCGATGCCCCGATCGTCGAGGTCAGTGGCCGTACGTATCCCGTGGAGGTCCGCTACCGGCCGCTGCTGGAGGAGGACGGCGACGACGCCGACCGGGACCAGATCACCGCGATCACGGATGCCGTGGAGGAGCTCCAGAAGGAGGGCAAGGGGGACATCCTTGTCTTCCTCTCGGGTGAGCGGGAGATCAGGGACACGGCGGATGCCCTCACCAAGAAGAATTACCGGTTCACCGAGATCCTGCCGCTCTACGCCCGGCTCTCCCATGCGGAGCAGCACCGTGTCTTCCAGCAGCACACGGGTCGCAGGATCGTTCTGGCCACGAATGTCGCCGAGACGTCGCTGACCGTTCCGGGTATCAAGTACGTCATCGACCCGGGCTTCGCGCGGATCTCGCGCTACAGCCATCGCACGAAGGTCCAGCGGCTGCCCATCGAGCCGGTGTCGCAGGCCAGTGCCAATCAGCGCAAGGGCCGGTGCGGCCGCACGTCGGACGGTATCTGCATCCGGTTGTACAGCGAGGACGACTTCGAGGCCCGCCCGGAGTTCACGGACGCGGAGATCCTGCGGACGAACCTCGCTTCCGTCATCCTGCAGATGACCGCCGCCGGCCTCGGGGACATCGAGAAGTTTCCGTTCATCGACCCGCCTGACCACCGCAACATCCGTGACGGCGTTCAGCTGCTCCAGGAGCTCAACGCTCTGGACCCGGCGCAGAAGGACCCTCGCAAGCGGCTCACGGAGACCGGCCGCAAGCTGGCTCAGCTGCCTGTCGATCCCCGGCTGGCCAGGATGGTCCTGGAGGCGGACAAGAACGGCTGCGTGCGCGAGGTCATGGTCATAGCGTCCGCGCTGTCCATCCAGGACCCGCGCGAGCGCCCGGCCGAGAAGCAGGCTCAGGCCGACCAGCAGCACGCCCGCTTCAAGGACGAGACCAGCGACTTCCTGGCCTACCTCAACCTCTGGCGTTATGTCCGTGAGCAGCAGAAGGAGCGGGGTTCGTCCTCGTTCCGCCGGATGTGCAAGCAGGAGTACCTGAATTTCCTTCGCATCCGTGAATGGCAGGACATCTACTCGCAGTTGCGCACGGTCGCGAAGCAGCTGGGCATCCATCTCAACGAGGACGACGCTCCGGCCGACCGCGTCCATGTCTCGCTCCTGGCCGGCCTGCTGTCGCATGTCGGTATGAAGGACGTCAAGGAAGGCGCCAAGAACGAGTATCTGGGGGCGCGGAACGCGAAGTTCGCCGTGTTCCCGGGCTCGGCCCTGTTCAAGAAGCCGCCGCGCTTCGTGATGTCCGCCGAGCTCGTCGAGACGTCCCGCCTCTGGGCGCGCGTCAATGCCAGGATCGAGCCGGAGTGGGTCGAGCCCCTCGCCGCGCACCTGGTCAAGCGCACGTACAGCGAACCGCACTGGGAGAAGGACCAGGCCGCGGTGATGGCGTACGAGAAGGTCACGTTGTACGGCGTTCCGATCGTCGCCCAGCGGAAGGTCAACTACGGGCGGATCGACCCGGAGATCAGCCGCGAGCTGTTCATCCGGAACGCGCTGGTCGAGGGCGACTGGCGCACGCACCACAAGTTCTTCTCGGACAACCGGCGGCTGCTCACCGAGGTCGAGGAGCTCGAGCACCGTGCCCGGCGGCGGGACATCCTGGTCGATGACGAGACGCTGTACGACTTCTACGACCAGCGGATCCCCGAACATGTCGTCTCCGGTGCCCACTTCGACTCCTGGTGGAAGCACAAGCGGCACGAGCAGCCCGACTTCCTCGATTTCGAGCGCGAGATGCTCATCAACGAGAAGGCGGGCGAGGTCACCAAGGACGACTACCCGGACTCGTGGCGCCAGGGGAACCTCAAGTTCCGGGTGACGTACCAGTTCGAGCCGGGCGCGGACGCCGACGGTGTGACCGTCCACATCCCGCTCCAGGTCCTCAATCAGGTCACGGACGAGGGCTTCGACTGGCAGATCCCGGGCCTGCGCGAGGAGCTGGTGACGGAGCTGATCCGGTCCCTGCCGAAGCCGATCCGCCGGCATTACGTTCCCGCGCCCAACTTCGCGAGGGCGTTCCTGGACCGGGCCGTCCCCCTCCAGGAGCCCCTCACCGCGACCATGACCCGCGAGCTGCGGCTGATGGTCGGGGTGCCCTTCGAGGCGGACGACTTCGACCTGTCCAAGGTCCCCGACCACCTGAAGGTCACGTTCCGGATCGTCGACGAGCGGCGTCGCAAACTGGCCGAGGACAAGGATCTGGAGGCGCTGAAGCTCCAGTTGCGTCCCAAGGCCCGCAAGGCCCTGTCGCAGGCGGCCGCGGCGACGGCCGAGCGCTCCGGCGGTGAGTCCCTGGAGCGGTCGGGCCTGACCGACTGGACGATCGGCACGCTCACCCGCGTCTTCGAGACACGCCGGGCCGGTCAGCCGGTCAAGGCGTATCCGGCGCTGGTCGACGACGGCGACACGGTTTCCGTGCGCCTCTTCGACACAGAGGCGGAGCAGGCGCAGGCCATGTGGAAGGGCACGCGCCGGCTGATCGTGCGCACCATCCCGGTGAACCCGGCGAAATTCGCGAGCGATCGCCTGACGAACGCGCAGAAGCTGGCGCTGTCCGCGAATCCGCACGGCTCGATCCAGGGCCTGTTCGACGACTGCGCGATGGCCGCCGCGGACAAGCTGATCGGGGACTTCGGCGGTCCGGCGTGGGACGAGGAGTCGTACCGGAAGTTGTACGACAAGGTGCGCGCCGAGATCGTCGACACGACCGTCCGCACGGTGGGGCAGGTGCAACAGGTCCTGGCCGCGTGGCAGGCCTGTGAACGCCGCCTGAAGGCCGTACGCAGCCCCGTGCTGCTGCCGAACCTCCAGGACGTGCGGGCGCAGCTGGACGCTCTGGTGAAGCCGGGCTTCGTGACGGAGGCGGGGCTGCGGCGGATGCCGGACCTGATGCGCTACCTGGTGGCGGCCGACCGACGTCTGCAGCAGATGCCGACGAACGTCCAGCGGGACACCACGCGCATGCAGAAGGTGCATGAGATGCGGGACGAGTACGCCTGGCTCCTGGAGCAGCTGCCGCAGGGCCGGCCGGTCCCGTCGTCGGTCCTGGACATCCGCTGGATGATCGAGGAGCTCCGCGTCAGCTACTTCGCCCACGCGCTGGGCACGGCGTACCCCGTCTCCGACAAGCGGATCGTGAAGGCGATCGACGCGGCGGTGCCGTGACGGGGCCCTGACGCAGGGTGAGTTCGACCCGGGACCCACCCTCCTGTAGAGTCTCTTCTCGCAGCGCAACGCACAAATGGCACTGCGAAACCTGGTCCTGTGGAGCAGTTTGGAGTGCTCGCCACCCTGTCAAGGTGGAGGCCGCGGGTTCAAATCCCGTCAGGACCGCATTACAAGAGCCCGGATCTTCGGATCCGGGTTTTTCGTCGTCCGGGCCACCGGCCGAACAGACGGAGGCCGCGCCCGCGGCGGAGCCGCAATCGGACACAGCACATCCCGTCAGGACCGCCCGCCCCGCAAGAGCCCGGATCTTCGGATCCGGGTTCTCTCGTATGCCCTGACCTCCGTGTAGCCCCTTCGCGCTCCACACGCCGTCTTGACGCCCCCTCATTCCATCGGTACCCCAGAACCAGGGCCGTCGTCCGTGCGGCCTCCTGGAGGTGGCCCATGGCGGCGGCAGCGGCGAGGCACGAGACGCGGGCTCTGCTGCGCGCGCACCTGTCGGCTGCGTCGTCGTACCGGCATCTCACCCGGCATTGCCCGATCTGCCATCGCCTGCTGCGGCTGGCTCTGGAATCCGCACCGCGTGCCGCTCAGGGCGCGACCCGGGCCAAGGAGGACGAGAGCCCGGCACCCGCATGATCCACGAGCGGACTCAACACCCCTGTGCAGACGGGCTGCTGGAGGCGGCGGCGGCTTCTCTACCGCACCTGCGGCGGAGCTAACAAGCCGCTTGGTATGTGACGGGTGTCACTGCATGAGTTTCGGAAAGTGCGGTACTTACACCCCACCTACAAAGGGTCAATTTAATATGTGCAATTGCACCCGGTCCGAGGTGCCGCACACAGAGGATCCGACACCCTTCCCCAGGCTCCTACAAGGCTGCTCACAGCGGGATCGCAGACCTATCGCGGGCGCACAAAAAAGATCGCGCTGGACCCGGCGGAGTCCAGCGCGATCGACGACGCACCCTGCTGCATGCCTGGAAAGCCTTGAACGGCTCGGGCGTGGGGCCTGTTGGGGCAGGACCCCGCGTCGTTTGGAGCTGTGGTCCGGACGCCGCGGCCAGTCGGGGGAACCAGCCGGTTTGCCCGGTTATTCAGTTGTTCAGGCCTCGCTGCGCTGCTGCGGGATGCCCGCGAGCAGAGCGCGGACCTCGGCCTCGCGGTAGCGCCGATGCCCGCCGAGCGTGCGGATCGACGTGAGCTTGCCGGCCTTCGCCCACCGCGTGACCGTCTTCGGGTCCACACGGAACATGGTGGCGACCTCAGCCGGGGTCAGCAGCGGCTCGGCATCAGGGGTGCGAGCGGTCATGAGCGGCCTCCTCGGGAGAACCGAACCTTCTCGGTTCTTTCCTCTAAATTCTGCACCTTGACCCGCGTTGCCCGAAATGGCGGACGCGAGTCGAGTCGGTTATAGGACGAACGGCTTGTCCTCGGCACTACAACTACACCATCTGTCCAGCCGCGTCGGCCAAACCGATGGAATTGCCCCTCCAGGTGTTCATCAGCGACGGAAGCCGATGGACCATGCCATAGCGGACAGTCACACCGCTGTGACGATCAGTCACAGGGTGAGCAGGAAGTCATGAGACCCCCCAAAGCGTGCAATGCTGAGATTCCGCCCATAGTGCAGCACCATGGGACGGAAGGAGCCCTCCCCGGACTCCTTGTCCTATTTTGGCATGAGGGGGGGCAAGGGACGCAAGAGCCTCGTACGTGTAGTCCGTCACGCTTGGCCTACTTGAGAGGTCTGCCCGGATCGGGCCCTACGTCCCTTGTTGACGCAGCCTCAGGAGACGCACAGCCCGCTTCAGGAACTCGGTGCGAGGACGAAACCCCAAATCGGGCGGTTCGTCAAACGTCAGTTCGTGACCGGATGCGAGCGGTCTGTGCGGACATCAAGGTCAGAGGTCAGTTGGCCGACCGCAGATCACGCACGGAACGCCACCGCTCCACGAGCCGGGCGTACGCACGGCCCGCGGCGGCCCCGTCGCCCCGGCGCAGCGCGGCGATGCCCTCGGCCACGTCCGCCGCGGAGTGGTCGTCCTCCAGTGCCCCGGCCGGCACCGCGTGCACCAGGCCGCCGTAGTCCAGCTCCACGAGCGAGCGCGGATGGAACTCCTCCAGCCAGCGCCCGACGTCCATCAGGCCGTCGATCAGCGGCCCCTCGTCCATGGCCTCCTTCAGGGCGCGCAGGCCACGGGCCACCCGCCGCCGGGCCTGGACCATGGGGGTTCGGTAGCGCAGTACGGGCGGGCTGTCGGCCGAGGCGCCCTCGTCGTACTCGCGCTCCTCGTCGGAGACCAGCACGAACCAGCTGATCGGCACCTGCCAGGTGGCCGTACGGATCCACGGCCGGGCGTCCGGGTTGATCGCCAGCCAGCGCTCGTAGTCCTGGGACGCCTGGCGCCGCAGGACGGGCGGCAGGACCGCGTCCATGACCGGCGGGGGCAGCTCTTCGCTGAGCTCGTCCAGGGCCAGCCAGCCGCGCAGCCGGGTGCGCCAGGGGCAGACGCAGACGACGCCGTCGACGTCGAGCACCAAGGCGTCCTCGCTCTCGTGCACCGGCACCGCCACCGGCGGGGTGGGGGCCAAGTCGGCGAGGGCTCGGCGGAGTTCGTCCTGGTACGAGGGGCGGTCCGTACGGCGGGCGTAGTGGGCCCAGTGGCTGCGCTCCGGCTCGGGGAAGGCGGCCAGCGGTTCGTACACGCGCAGGTAGGTCGCGTAGGGGACGATCACCGAGGTCACCTTGGGCACGCCTGCTCCCTCCCCCGCGCACCGGCGCGAAAACCTGCGGAACCCACTCACGATCGCGCGGGAAATCTATGCAAATCGTCGCACGGGTGTACTCCGGTCGGAGGTGATCCTGTGCACTGTGCGGTCGGCGGGCCCGTCAGGCTCTAATCTCATGCTCAACAGTCCCCGCCACCCGCACGGAGGCTGGTCTCCACCCGCCGCAACTTACTCAGGAGTCACCACAGTGACCGACGTAACCGGCGCACCTGCTGATGTACTGCACACCCTGTTCCACTCGGACCAGGGCGGACATGAGCAAGTCGTGCTCTGCCAGGACCGCGCGAGCGGCCTCAAGGCCGTCATCGCCCTCCACTCCACCGCCCTGGGCCCCGCGCTCGGCGGCACGCGCTTCTATCCGTACGCGAACGAGGCCGAGGCCGTCGCCGACGCGCTGAACCTCGCCCGCGGCATGTCGTACAAGAACGCCATGGCCGGTCTCGACCACGGCGGCGGCAAGGCCGTGATCATCGGCGACCCGGAGAAGACCAAGACCGAGGAGCTCCTCCTCGCCTACGGCCGTTTCGTCGCCTCCCTGGGCGGGCGCTACGTCACGGCCTGCGACGTCGGTACGTACGTCGCCGACATGGACGTCGTGGCGCGTGAGTGCCGCTGGACGACCGGCCGCTCCCCGGAGAACGGCGGCGCCGGGGACTCCTCCGTCCTCACCGCCTACGGCGTCTATCAGGGCATGCGGGCCTCCGCGCAGCACCTGTGGGGCGACCCCTCGCTGCGCGGGAGGCGGGTCGGCATCGCGGGCGTCGGCAAGGTCGGCCACCACCTGGTGGAGCACCTGCGGACGGAGGGCGCGGAGGTCGTCATCACCGACGTGCGCGAGGACGCCGTGGGCCGGATCCTCGCGGCACACCCGACGGGGGTCACGGCCGTCGCCGACACCGCGACCCTGATCCGCGCCGAGGGCCTCGACATCTACGCCCCCTGCGCGCTCGGCGGTGCCCTGAACGACGACACGGTGCCCGCGCTGACCGCCAAGGTGGTCTGCGGCGCCGCCAACAACCAGCTCGCCCACCCGGGCGTGGAGAAGGACCTCGCCGACCGCGGGATCCTCTACGCGCCGGATTACGTGGTGAACGCCGGCGGTGTCATCCAGGTCGCCGACGAGCTGCACGGCTTCGACTTCGACCGGTGCAAGGCGAAGGCGTCGAAGATCTTCGACACCACGCTGGCCATATTCGCACGTGCGAAGGACGATGGCATTCCGCCGGCCGCCGCGGCCGACCGGATCGCCGAGCAGCGGATGCACGACGCGGCCCTGGCCCGCCGGGCCCGCTGACTCCGGGCCGACCGGGGCGTCTCGTACGTTTGGCCGGTACCCGCCGGTGGGCAGTTAGAGAGAACTCTCACTTCTACCGGCGGGTCGCCCGCCGAGAAGTGGTTAAAATCGCGGTTGACCAGCGAGGACGGGGCGCCTCGAAGGTTCTGGGCGTGGGCAGGTCATGCGGGCGACGTACCGTATGGGCGCGGGCTCAGGTACCGTGGAAGCCCTACGGACCGGTCTCTCCGCGGAGAGTCCGTGCCGGACCATGAACGCGTGTCAAGACTCTGGGGCCGTCGAGCCCCGTCGTTGAGGGGGTCGAGCCATGGGGCGCGGCCGGGCCAAGGCCAAGCAGACGAAGGTCGCCCGCCAGCTGAAGTACAACAGCGGTGGGACTGATCTCTCACGCCTGGCTGAGGAGCTGGGTGCATCGCCTTCGAATCCGCAGCCGCCTAACGGCGAGCCGTTCGAAGACGATGATGAGGACGACGACCTGTACGCACGGTACGCCGACCTCTATGAGGACGACGATGACGAGGACGACCAGTCCTCGCAGCATCGTCGCGGCGCTTGACCCTGCACTGAACACTCACCCGGTCGGTGACTTCGGTCACCGACCGGGTTCTGTGCTGCCTGCAGGGTCACGACCCCCGTGCCTCAGCTCGCGTAGTCACCGATCAGGGCGGCACCGCTGCGGTGCTCGCCGCGGTCGGTGATCTCTCCGGCCACCCAGGCGTCCACGCCGCGGTCGGCGAGGGTCGCCAGGGCCACGTCCACGGACTCCTGGGGCACGATCGCGATCATCCCGACACCCATGTTCAGGGTCTTCTCGAGCTCCAGACGCTCGACGCTGCCCGTACGGCCGACGAGGTCGAAGATCGGGTCCGGTGTCCAGGTGGAGCGGTCGACGACGGCGTGCAGGTCGTCCGGGACGACCCGGGCGAGGTTGGCCGCGAGCCCGCCGCCGGTGATGTGGCTGAAGGCGTGCACCTCGGTGGTGCGCATCAGGGCCAGACAGTCCAGTGAGTAGATCTTCGTCGGTTCCAGCAGCTCCTCGCCGAGGGTGCGGCCGAGTTCCTCGATGTGCGCGTCCAGCGCCAGGCCCGCCTGGTTCAGCAGGACGTGGCGGACGAGTGAGTACCCGTTCGAGTGAAGCCCGGAGGACGCCATGGCGATCACCGCGTCACCCGTACGGATGCGATCCGCGCCGAGCAGCCGGTCGGCCTCCACGACGCCCGTACCGGCGCCGGCGACGTCGAAGTCGTTCTCGCCCAGCAGGCCCGGGTGCTCGGCCGTCTCGCCGCCGACCAGGGCGCAGCCGGCCAGCACACAGCCCTCGGCGATGCCCTTGACGATGGCGGCGACCCGCTCGGGGTGGACCTTGCCGACGCAGATGTAGTCGGTCATGAACAGCGGCTCGGCGCCGCAGACCACGATGTCGTCCATGACCATGGCGACCAGGTCGTGGCCGATGCTGTCGTAGACGCCCAGCTGGCGGGCGATGTCGACCTTGGTGCCGACGCCGTCCGTGGCGGAGGCCAGCAGGGGCCGCTCGTAGTTCTTCAGGGCGGAGGCGTCGAAGAGGCCGGCGAAGCCGCCGAGGCCGCCGAGGACCTCGGGACGCTGGGCCTTCTTCACCCACTCCTTCATCAGTTCGACGGCGCGGTCACCGGCTTCGATGTCGACGCCCGCGGCTGCGTAGCTGGCACCAGTTGTGTCAGGCATGACGATAAGAACCTTTGTGTCGTACGGCAGGTGTTACGGGCCGTCTACGGGCGGCGGATCGCGTCGGCGGCGGCCGTGGCGGCCGGGCCGGCGGCCAGCTCCGTCTCCAGCAGCTGCTTGCCGAGCAGCTCGGGGTCCGGGAGGTCCATCGGGTACTCGCCGTCGAAGCAGGCGCGGCACAGGTTCGGCTTGGCGATGGTGGTCGCCTCGATCATGCCGTCGATGGAGATGTAGGCCAGGGAGTCGGCGCCCAGGGAGGTGCCGATCTCGTCGATCGTCATGCCGTTGGCGATGAGCTCGGCGCGGGTGGCGAAGTCGATGCCGAAGAAGCAGGGCCACTTCACGGGCGGCGAGGAGATCCGGATGTGGACCTCGGCGGCGCCCGCCTCGCGGAGCATGCGGACCAGGGCCCGCTGGGTGTTGCCGCGCACGATGGAGTCGTCGACGACGACCAGGCGCTTGCCCTTGATGACTTCCTTCAGCGGGTTCAGCTTCAGGCGGATGCCCAGCTGTCGGATGGTCTGCGAGGGCTGGATGAACGTCCGGCCGACGTAGGCGTTCTTGACCAGGCCGGCGCCGAACGGGATGCCGGAGGCCTCCGCGTAACCGATCGCCGCGGGCGTGCCGGACTCCGGGGTCGCTATCACCAGGTCGGCCTCGGCCGGCGCTTCCTTGGCCAGCTTGCGGCCCATCTCCACGCGGGAGAGGTACACGTTCCGGCCGGCGATGTCGGTGTCCGGGCGGGCCAGGTACACGTACTCGAAGACACAGCCCTTGGGCTTCGCTTCCGCGAATCGGGAGGTGCGCAGGCCGTTCTCGTCGATGGCGACGAACTCGCCCGGTTCGATCTCGCGGACGTAACTGGCGCCGCAGATGTCGAGGGCGGCGGACTCGGAGGCGACCACCCAGCCGCGCTCCAGGCGGCCGAGGACCAGCGGACGGACGCCTTGCGGGTCGCGGGCCGCGTACAGGGTGTGCTCGTCCATGAAGACGAGCGAGAAGGCTCCCTTGACCTGCGGAAGGACCTCTAGGGCGGCCTCCTCGATGGTCAGCGGCTTGCCGTCCTCGTCGACCTGGGCCGCCAGGAGCGCGGTGAGCAGGTCGGTGTCGTTGGTCGCCGCGACGCGCGGCGTACGGCCGCCCTCCTGCTTGGGCAGGTCGGCGACCATCTCGGCGAGCTGGGCGGTGTTGACGAGATTGCCGTTGTGGCCGAGCGCGATGGATCCGTGTCCGGTCGCGCGGAAGGTCGGCTGGGCGTTCTCCCAGACGGAGGCACCGGTGGTCGAGTAGCGGGCGTGACCGACCGCGATGTGACCCTGGAGCGAACCGAGGGAGGTCTCGTCGAAGACTTGAGAGACCAGGCCCATGTCCTTGAAGACGAGGATCTGTGAGCCGTTGCTGACCGCGATTCCCGCGGATTCCTGGCCTCGATGCTGGAGGGCGTAGAGCCCGAAGTACGTGAGCTTGGCGACCTCTTCGCCCGGAGCCCAGACACCGAAGACGCCACAAGCGTCCTGGGGGCCCTTCTCACCGGGGAGCAGGTCGTGGTTGAGTCGTCCGTCACCACGTGGCACGCCACCGAGTGTAGGCGAGGTCGACCACTGGTCCGAATTGGGGATACCGGACTTTCCGGTGGATCACCGCTCGGCCACCGCTCGCGCACTCGTCCCGTTTTCGCTGGTCAGCGTCAGGGTTTGGTGATCGATTCCGTACTTCAGTTTCCCGTCGAAAAGCCGCAGCAGGGTCTTCTCACCGGCCATGAGTGAGTCTTCGCACATCATTCGGGTCGTGGCCGGGGGGCCGAGGGTGATATGGCCGTCGCTGACCGTGGCCTTGGCGTTCACCTTGTTGCAGCCCAGGCTGCCGGAGACGGTGCCCTTCTTCTCGTCGAAGGTGAGGTGGGCGCGGCCGTCGGCCTTCGGTGCCGTGACGGTCCACTTGGTGCCGGCCAGCGGGGCGTCCTTCGCCTTGGTCAGCCGGACGGTGTCGCCCCTGCCGGTGGTCAGGGTGAGACGGTCGTCGTCCACCTTCGCCTTCAGTTCCTGGTCCGAGAAGGCCCGCGCGAGGGTCTTCTCGAAGGCCATGGGCGTGTTCTCGCAGGCCATCTGGGTGGCCCTGGTCTTGCCGAGCCGGACGCGGTCGCCCTCCACGGTGGCCTCGGCGCTGAAGTTGTTGCAGCCGAAGCTGCCCTCGGCCCGGCCCTTGTCGATGGTCACGTGGGCGCCGGCGGGGGCCTGCTGCGTCCGGCCGTCCGCGGTGACGCTGTCCACGCTCCACCGCACACCGGTGACCGGCCGCTCGGCACCGACCGAGCCGCTGCCGCTGTCCGCCTTCTCACTGCCGCAGGCCGCCATGAGCGGGACGAGCATGGCGGCGGCCGTCAGGGTCATGCGCTGCTTCTGCCTGTCCATGCCACTTCGACGGACGACCCGGGTGGATCGGTTCCCCTTGATTCATCAGGGCTACTGCATCAGGGGCAGGTAGACCGACAGGTCCGCCCGCTCGCCGCTCGCGCTGACCTCGGCGTCCTGGAGTGCCTGCGCCCATGCCGTCCGTCCGGTCGCCAGCCGGATCCAGGTCAGCGGGTCCGTCTCGACGACGTTGGGCGGGGTGCCCCGGGTGTGCCTCGGCCCCTCCACGCACTGCACCACCGCGTACGGCGGCACCCGCACCTCCGTGGAACCGCCGGGTGCCTTCGCGGCGAGCGCGTCGGCGAGGAGCCGGGTGCAGGCGGCCAGGGCCTGCCGGTCGTAGGGGATGTCCAGGCCGGGGACGGCGGCGTTGAGGTCGTCGGTGTGGACGACGAGTTCGACGGTGCGGGTGACGAGGTAGTCGGCCAGCGGCAGGGCGCCCGCGCTGGTGGCGAGCAGCCGGGTGCCGCGATGGGCGGCGAGGCCGGCGGTGAAGCGCTCCTCGGTGGCCGCCAGGTAGGCGGCGGGGTCAGGGTGGCTCCCGGCCAGCTCACGGGCGTGGGCGGCGATCTCCGGCGCGTCGGCCGCGATCGCGGCGGGCCAGTCGAGCAGGGTGCCGTCCTGCTCGGCCGGCTCCGGCAGGCCGGTCAGCCGGGAGACCGCCCCGAGGACCGTCCCGACGTGTGCCACCAGCTCACGAACGGTCCAGTCGCCCAGCCGGGTGGGCAGGGCGAGCTGCTCGGGGGTGAGCCCGGCGGCAGCGGCCCGTACGTGCCCGAACTGGGCGAGTACGGCCGCGCGGATCTTGACGGGGTCGTAGCTGCGGAGGCGTTTCCTGGCCGGTGGCATGGAGGTCAGCCTAGGGCGGCGCTCGCGGACGGTACCTGGAAGGTCTCCCCGTTGCGGGGCACGCCGATGCCCTGCCAGGTGAAGGGCACGCCCCGGGCCGCGTCCGGGTCCGGGCCGTCCATCAGCTGGAAGTGCAGGTGGGGTTCGGAGGAGTTGCCGGAGTTGCCGCAGCGGGCGATCGGTTGTCCGGCGCGGACGCGGTCGCCCTCGCGGACGGTGAGGGAGCCGCGCTGGAGGTGGGCGTAGGCGGCGTAGGTGCCGTCGCCGAGGTCGAGGACGATGTGGTTGCCGAGGATGCGGCCGACGCCCGCGAGCTCTCGCACCATCCCTTCGAAAAGCATCAGGTACAGCAGCCCCAGCAGGGAGGTGCGGCTGAGGTGGTCGCGCTGCCGGCCTCGCGCTCGTACGACGGTGGCGTCGGCGACCGCCAGGACGGGGGCGCCGTGGGCCGGGAAGTCCTGGGGGCGGCGGGCGAGCGGCCACAGCCACGTGAAGGCCGGGCGGGCACCCGGCTCGGGCTCGGCCAGGATGTCGATGGCGAAGGTCTGGCCGTAGCCGTGCACGCCGTGGCTGGGGGTGCGGTCGGCCGGGCTGTTCAGCGCGGACCAGCGGCCGGTGACGGGCACAGCGACCTCGACGGGCTCACGGGCCGCGCGCGGCTTGTCCGGGGTGCCGCCCCACCGGTTCACCAGGATGACGACGGCGTACGCAAGGAGCACCGGCGCGAAGTTCCACCACCAGGGGCCGGCTGACAGGCCGAAACCCAGGTCGGCGGCCATCAGACCGAAGAAGACCAGCCACAGCACGCGGTAGGCCACCATGCCGAGCTTGCGAGCGGACATTCGGTTCCCCCAAGTTTTCGCTACGGGCGGGCCGTCGCCAGTGCCACCAGGAGCGGTACGACCCGCCCCGGTGGCACCTCGTGGCGGCCCCGGCCGGTCGTGTGGAGCCAGCCCGTGGCGGTGAGCTGGCGCAGGTGGTGGTAGATCTGGCCGGTCGTGCCGACCTCGTCCAGCTCGGCGAGTTCGGTGGCGGTGCGCCGGCCGCCGAGGATCTCGCGGAGCAGGCGGATCCGGACCGGGTGGCCGAGCGCCGCGAACGACTCGGCGGCCGTGGTCCAGTCACCCTCCAGCAGGTCCTCCGTGAGGGCGGTCATCTGCCAGGAGTACTCCTCGCCCGTCGGCAGGCCCACGGAGCCGGTGTAGAGGACACCGCCGTGGGACACCCCCGCTTCGGACAGCTGCTCTCTCAGTCCGTTCAGCGCCCAGAAGTCGCCCCCGTCGATGAGGGGGCCGGTGCGCCGGGCGCCTTCGAGGGCCGCCAGACGGCGTTCGAGGGCGGTGACGCGTTCTCCCAGATCCATACTCACAGATTACGTAACTACGTAATCCCGTGCAAGGGTCGGCGCCCAGATCCGCCCGGGCACGGCGAAGCCCCCCGCCCGGTCCGGGCGGGGGGCTTCGGAGCGGTCGCCTACTTGAGCAGCGCCGGGATCGTGCCCTCGTGCGTCTCGCGCAGCTCGGACAGGGGCAGCGCGAACTCGCCCTGGACGTCCACGGTGTCGCCGTCGACGACACCGATGCGGGTGACGGGCAGGCCCCGCGCACCGCACATGTCGTTGAAGCGGACCTCTTCGGAGCGCGGCACTGCCACGACCGCGCGGCCCGCCGACTCGGAGAAGAGGAAGGTGAAGGCGTCCAGACCGTCCGGGACGATCAGGCGGGCGCCCTTGCCGCCCAGCAGCGCCGACTCGACGACCGCCTGGATCAGACCGCCGTCGGACAGGTCGTGCGCGGAATCGATCATGCCGTCGCGGGAGGCGGAGATCAGGATCTCGGCCAGCAGGCGCTCGCGCTCCAGGTCGACCTGCGGGGGCAGACCGCCGAGGTGGTCGTGGACGACCTGCGACCAGGCCGAGCCGCCGAACTCCTCACGGGTGTCGCCGAGGAGGTAGAGCAGCTGGCCCTCCTCCTGGAAGGCGACCGGCGTGCGGCGGGCCACGTCGTCGATGACGCCGAGGACCGCGACCACCGGGGTCGGGTGGATGGCCGCCTCGCCCGTCTGGTTGTAGAGGGACACGTTGCCACCCGTGACCGGCGTGCCCAGCTGCTGGCAGGCGTCCGCCAGACCGCGCACGGCCTCCGCGAACTGCCACATCACCGCCGGGTCCTCAGGCGAGCCGAAGTTCAGGCAGTCGGAGACGGCGAGCGGCTTGGCGCCGGTGGTGGCGACGTTGCGGTACGCCTCCGCCAGCGCGAGCTGAGCGCCGTGGTACGGGTCGAGCTTGGCGTACCGGCCGTTGCCGTCGGTCGCGATCGCCACGCCGAGGCCGGTCTCCTCGTCGATCCGGATCATGCCGGAGTCCTCGGGCTGGGCGAGCACGGTGTTGCCCTGCACGAAGTGGTCGTACTGGCTGGTGATCCAGGACTTGGAGGCCTGGTTCGGGGAGCCGACCAGCTTCAGGACCTGGTCCTTCAGCTCCTCGGACGTCTCCGGCCGCGGCAGCTTGTTCGCGTCGTCGGCCTGGAGCTCGTCCTGCCAGGACGGGCGGGCGTAGGGGCGCTCGTAGACCGGGCCCTCGTGCGCGACCGTGCGCGGGTCGACGTCGACGATCTTGCCGCCGTGCCAGTAGATCTCCAGGCGGTCGCCGTCGGTCACCTCACCGATGACGGTGGCGATGACGTCCCACTTGTCGCAGATCTCCAGGAAGCGGTCGACTTTCTCCGGCTCGACGACCGCGCACATGCGTTCCTGCGACTCGCTCATGAGGATTTCCTCGGGCGAGAGGGTCGAGTCGCGCAGCGGGACGTCGTCCAGGGTGACGCGCATGCCGCCCGAGCCGTTGGAGGCGAGCTCGGAGGTGGCGCAGGACAGGCCGGCCGCGCCGAGGTCCTGGATGCCGACGACGAGCTTCTCGGCGAAGGCCTCCAGCGTGCACTCGATGAGCAGCTTCTCCTGGAAGGGGTCGCCGACCTGGACGGCCGGGCGCTTCGAGGGCTTGGCGTCGTCGAAGGTCTCGGAGGCCAGAATCGAGGCGCCGCCGATGCCGTCACCGCCGGTCCGGGCCCCGTACAGGATGACCTTGTTGCCCGCGCCGGACGCCTTCGCCAGGTGAATGTCCTCGTGCCGCATGACGCCGATGGCACCGGCGTTGACCAGCGGGTTGCCCTGGTAGCAGGCGTCGAAGACGACCTCGCCGCCGATGTTGGACAGGCCCAGGCAGTTGCCGTAGCCGCCGATGCCGGCGACGACACCCGGCAGCACGCGCTTGGTGTCGGGGTGGTCGGCGGCACCGAAGCGGAGCGGGTCGACGACCGCGACCGGGCGCGCACCCATGGCGATGATGTCGCGGACGATGCCGCCGACACCGGTGGCCGCGCCCTGGTAGGGCTCGACGTACGACGGGTGGTTGTGCGACTCGACCTTGAAGGTGACCGCGTAGCCCTGGCCGACGTCGACGACACCGGCGTTCTCGCCGATGCCGACGAGCATGGCGTCGGACTCGGGGGCCTTCTCGCCGAACTGGCGCAGGTGCACCTTGCTGCTCTTGTACGAGCAGTGCTCCGACCACATCACCGAGTACATGGCGAGCTCGGCCCCGGTGGGCCGGCGGCCGAGGATCTCCACGACCCGCTCGTACTCGTCCTTCTTCAGGCCCAGTTCGGCCCAGGGCAGCTCGACGTCGGGGGTCGCGGCCGCGTGCTCGACCGTGTCCAGAGGCGTCCGGCTCATGCGTTGACCAGCTTCTTGAGGATCGAGGTGAAGAACGGGAGGCCGTCGGTGCGGCCGGTGCCGATCAGCGGCTCGACGGCGTGCTCGGGGTGCGGCATGAGGCCGACCACGTTTCCGGCCTCGTTGCTGACACCGGCGATGTCCCGCTGGGAGCCGTTGGGGTTGAAGTCGACATACCGGAAGGCGACGCGGCCCTCGGCCTCCAGCTCGTCGAGGGTGCGCTCGTCGGCGACGTACTGCCCGTCGTTGTTCTTCAGCGGGATGTGGATCTCCTGGCCGGCCGCGTAGTCGGTGGTCCAGGCGGTTTCGGCGTTCTCCACCCGCAGCTTCTGGTCGCGGCAGATGAAGTGCAGGTGGTTGTTGCGCAGCATCGTGCCCGGCAGCAGATGGGCCTCGGTGAGGATCTGGAAGCCGTTGCAGATGCCGAGCACCGGCAGACCGGCCTTCGCCTGCTCCAGCAGGGGCTCCATCACCGGCGAGAAACGGGCGATGGCCCCGGCGCGCAGATAGTCGCCGTAGGAGAAACCACCGCACAGCACCACGGCGTCGACCTGCTTGAGGTCCTTGTCCTTGTGCCACAGGGCGACCGGCTCGGCGCCCGCGACCCGGATCGCGCGCTGGGTGTCACGGTCGTCCAGACTGCCGGGAAAAGTGACGACGCCAATACGAGCGGTCACTTCACAGCCTCCGCGACTTCCTCGACACGGATCGTGAAGTCCTCGATCACGGTGTTCGCGAGGAAGGACTCCGCAAGATCATGAATGCGGGCGAGGGCGGCCTCGTCGACCGGCCCGTCAACTTCCAGTTCGAAACGCTTTCCCTGGCGGACGTCCGAGATCCCGTCGAAACCGAGCCGCGGCAGTGCGCGCTGCACCGCCTGGCCCTGGGGGTCGAGGATCTCCGGCTTGAGCATGACGTCGACTACGACGCGTGCCACTGGCACTCCCGGTGTGTGGTGCTGAGCAGGTTCCTTCAGACTACCCGCACAAAATTTCTACGCGCGTTGACTTGTAGGAAACTACGTGACCGTCATCACGATCCGGCATCGACGGACCCACACGCGACATTTTCGGGAAAGATTCCGGATCGACACCCGGCACCCATTGCCTTCTGACACGCGGAAGGATTTAGTCGGGCTTCACAATATATTGCCAGGCACTGTACAAATGAATTGGCAAAGTGCCGCATGAAGGGACCGATATTCGTGGCGCAGAAGGTCGTGGTCACTCTCTCTGACGACATCGACGGCTCGGAAGCGGCGGAAACGATCGCCTTCGGACTGGACGGCAAGTCGTACGAGATCGACCTGAGCGAAGTCAACGCCGGAGAACTGCGGCAGGCGCTCGCGCCGTACGTGGAGGCCGGCCGCAAGCGGTCCCGCTCGGGCAAGGCCTACCGGCAGACGGAGGTCGCCCCCGACCCGTCGGCCGTGCGCGCCTGGGCCCAGGCCCACAAGATGGAGGTCCCCGCGCGCGGGCGCATCCCCAAGAAGGTCTACGAGGCGTTCACCGCCGCGCAGTGACGGCCCGTCGAGCCCGGCCCCACGGCCGGCCACCCGCCCCTCGCGGCAACCGACTTGCGCAGCACCCCGGCTGATCAGCTAGAGTCTGGAGCACGCCGAGGGGCGAGGCCGAAAGGCCCGGCTCACGGAAACATGCGGGTGTAGTTCAGTAGTAGAACATCCCCCTTCCAGGGGGAAGGCGCAGTGTGCGATTCCTGTCACCCGCTCTGCATCGCCGTACCGGCCACAGTTGTGGATCAGGTAGGCTGGTGCCTGCACCGGTCGGTGAAAGCCGATCGGGAGCACATGCGGACGTAGCTCAGTTGGTAGAGCGCAACCTTGCCAAGGTTGAGGTCGCGAGTTCGAACCTCGTCGTCCGCTCGGGAATGAAGACCCCGGTCCATCAGGACCGGGGTCTTCTTCGTATCCCCCGAGCGTCCGCCTGACATTTGTCATGCCGAACGATGACAGCGCGCACTGCTCGCGGGCCCGTGTGGCCGGGACGCTTGAAGCATGGAAAGCAACGGACACGAACACGTGATTGAGGTCACTGACCTGCGACGTGTGTACGGGGGCGGGTTCGAGGCGGTACGCGGAATCAGCTTCACCGTCCGACGCGGGGAGATCTTCGCGCTGCTCGGCACCAACGGCGCGGGCAAGACCTCCACCGTCGAACTCCTGGAGGGACTCGCGGAGCCGGCCGGCGGACGGGTGCGGGTCCTCGGGCACGATCCGTACACCGAACGGGCCGCCGTACGGCCCCGCACCGGCGTGATGCTCCAGGAAGGCGGCTTCCCCTCCGAGCTCACCGTCGCGGAGACCGCGCGGATGTGGGCGGGATGCGTGAGCGGGGCACGGCCGCCCGCCGAGGTGCTGGCGCTGGTCGGCCTGGAGACCAAGGCCGGCACCCGGGTCAAGCAGCTGTCCGGTGGCCAGCGGCGCCGCCTCGACCTGGCCCTCGCCCTGCTCGGCGATCCCGAGGTGCTCTTCCTCGACGAACCGTCCACCGGACTGGACGCCGAAGGCCGCCGGGCCACCTGGGAGTTGGTGAGCGCGCTGCGCGACGGCGGGACGACGGTGCTGCTGACCACGCACTACCTGGAGGAGGCCGAGAACCTCGCCGACCGGCTCGCGATCATGCACGACGGCCGGATCGCCACCACCGGGACACCGGCCGAGGTGACCGCCGCGGAGCCGTCGCGGATCTCCTTCGAACTGCCCGACGGCTACTTCGTCGGCGACCTCCCGCCGCTCGGCGGGCTGGGCGTGGCCGGGCACGAGACCGACGGCCGGCTCGTCCGGCTCCGCACCCACGAACTGCAGCGGACGGCCACGGGGCTGCTGATGTGGGCCGCGCAGGCCGGGGTGGAGCTGCGCCGCCTGGACGTGCGCTCGGCGTCCCTGGAGGAGGCGTTCCTCGGGATCGCCAAGAACGCCTCGGCGGAGCAGGCCACGGGAATGACGACGAAGGAGTACGCGGCATGAGCGCCACGCAGACGACGCCCCGGCCGGCCACGGCGATGACGACCCCGCTGAGCCGGATGACCGCTCTCGCCCGCGCCGAACTGACCCTGCTGGGGCGGACCAGGGGCGCGCTCGTCGCCGCGCTGTTCGTGCCGCTGGTGATGCCGGTCAGCGTGCGGTCGGCGGCGGAGGAGATGGACCTCGCCGGGGCGGGGCTGAGCACCGGCACGCTGGTGCTGCCCGCAGCCGTCGGCTTCTCCCTGCTGTTCGCCGTCTACTCGGTGCTCGTCGGCGTGTTCGTCGTCCGGCGTGAGGAGCTCGTCCTCAAGCGCCTGCGCACCGGTGAGCTGCGGGACGCCGAGATCCTGGCCGGCTCCGCGCTGCCGGCCGTCCTCACCGGGCTGGCGCAGTGCCTGCTGCTGACGGCCGGCTGTGTCGCGCTGCTGGACCTGTCCGCGCCGTCGGCGCCCCATCTGGTCGTACTCGGCCTGCTGTTGGGGCTCGTGATGTGCGCGGCCCTCGCCGCGGCCACTGCCGGTTTCACCCGGACCGCCGAGAGCGCCCAGGCCACGCCCATGCCGCTGCTGCTGGTCTCGATGATCGGCTCGGGCATGTTCATACCGCTGGAGCTGCTGCCGGACCGGGTGGCCTCCGTGTGCGAGCTGCTGCCGCTGACGCCCGTCGTCACGCTGGTGCGCGGCGGCTGGACCGGGAACCTCTCCGGGTACGAGGCGCTGGGTGCTCTGGCGACCGCGATGGCCTGGATCCTCATCGGGGTGTTTGCTGTACGGCGGTGGTTCCGCTGGGAACCACGGCACTGACCGAAGGGGGAGTGACGGGCCGATGCGCACGCCGGGCAGGTGGTGGCGGCACAAGAGCACGCCGGAGAAGGTCGAGACGTACACGCGGTGGTCGTTCCACTTCTTCGCGGTGATGGAGTTCTTCTCCGTCGGGCTCACGTCCGTGGCCCCGCTCGGGGCCCGGCTGGGCAGTGTCGTCATGCTGGCGGTGGCCGTGCACGCCGGCCTCTGCTTCGTGACCGTGTCACGGGCGATCGACTGGACGCGTGGCCGCAGGCCCCAGCCCACCGGGCTGCTGTGGACCCTGGCCGCCGTCACCGCCGCGATCGCCGTCGCCGCGATCGGCCTGGCCGAGCTCGGACCCGAGGGCGAGAGCGTCGACACCGCCGCCGGTGGCGTCTTCGGGGTCATCCTGATCTTCGGCCCCGGCATCATCGCGCTCGGCGTCCGCGACCGGCGGCGCGCGTTCGCCATCGCGGGCGGCTTCGCGGCGGGCACCTGGACCGTGGCGTTCGCGCTCGGCGCCTCCGTGCTCACGGCGCTCTTCACGGCGCTGATCGTGTTGATCGGCGGCGTGTTCATCGCCTTCACGGCCGTCTTCTCGGTGTGGCTGATGAACGCCGTCTACCGACTCGACGAGGCCCGCGAGACCCGGAGCCGGCTCGCCGTCGCCGAGGAGCGGCTGCGGTTCGGGCGGGATCTGCACGACGTCATGGGGCGCAACCTCGCCGTGATCGCCCTCAAGAGCGAACTCGCCGTGCAGCTGGCGCAGCGGGGGCGGCCGGAGGCCGTGACGCAGATGGTCGAGGTGCAGCGGCTCGCGCAGGAGTCGCAGCGCGAGGTGCGGGAGGTCGTGCGCGGCTACCGGGAAGCCGACCTCGGGTCGGAACTCGCCGGTGCGCAAGGGGTGCTGGCGGCGGCCGGCATCGACTGCACGGTCGGCGGGGCACCGGTGGCCGGGCTGCCGGCCGCGGTGCAGTCCGCCCTGGGGTGGGTGGTGCGGGAGGCCGCGACGAACGTCCTGCGGCATGGGGACGCACGGCGGTGTTCCGTGCGGTTGCGGGTACTGGAGGGGCGAGTGGTGCTGTCCGTGGAGAACGACGGCGCGGACGAGGCGGGGAGGGAGCCCGGGGCCGGACCGTCCGGTTCGGGGCTCGCCGGGCTGCGGGAACGCCTGGCGGAGATCGACGGGACGCTGGAGGCCGGGCCGGCGGGACGAGGGCTGTTCCGGCTGACGGCGGAGATTCCGCTGCCGTCGCCGTCCGCCCCTCCCGGCGCCGCCCCGGCCGTCATCGCGGCGCGTCCCGTGAGTGAGGTCATCTCATGACGGCCGTGGAACCCATCCGGCTGCTGCTCGCCGACGACGAGCACCTCATCCGGGGGGCGCTCGCCGCGCTGCTGTCGCTGGAGGACGACCTCATCGTCGTCGCCGAGGCGGCCACCGGGCCCGAGGCGCTGGCGATGGCCCGGGCGCACAAGCCCGACGTCGCCGTGCTGGACCTCCAGATGCCCGGGGCCGACGGTGTGAAGGTCGCCACATCCCTGCGGACCGAACTGCCCGGCTGCAGGGTCCTCATCGTCACCAGCCACGGGCGGCCCGGGCATCTGAAGCGTGCGCTGGAGGCCGGGGTACGGGGGTTCGTGCCCAAAACCGTGAGCGCGCAGCGGCTCGCCGAGCTCATCCGAACGGTGCACGCCGGGAACCGTTACGTCGACCCGGAGTTGGCCGCCGACGCGATCGCCGCCGGGGACTCGCCGCTGACCGCGCGGGAGGCCGAGGTCCTGGAACTGGCCGCCGACGGGGCGCCCGTCGCGGAGATCGCCGAACGGGCCGCGCTGTCGCAGGGGACCGTACGGAACTATCTGTCGTCGGCCGTGTCGAAGCTCGGGGCGGAGAACCGGCATGCGGCGGTACGGCTCGCGCGGGAGCGAGGTTGGGTATAGTGGTTCTCGCGCCACGGCGCATGCGAACGTAGCTCAGTTGGTAGAGCGCAACCTTGCCAAGGTTGAGGTCGCGAGTTCGAACCTCGTCGTTCGCTCCATAGAGAAGCCCCCCGGTTCCGGCCGGGGGGCTTCTCCGTGTCCCGGGTACGGGGCTACATCCAGCTGATGCCGGTCAGGCGCTCGTACGCCTCGACGTACTTGGCGCGGGTGGCGTCGACGACCTGCTGGGGCAGAGCGGGCGGCGGCTGCTCGCTCCCCCGGTCCCAGCCGGACTCCGGCGAGGTCAGCCAGTCCCGGACGAACTGCTTGTCGTACGACGGCTGGGCACGGCCCGGCTGCCACTGGTCGGCGGGCCAGAAGCGGGAGGAGTCCGCGGTGAGGACCTCGTCCGCGAGGACCAGATCCTCGCCCTCGAAGCCGAACTCGAACTTGGTGTCCGCGAGGATGATGCCCCGCTCCCGGGCGATGTCCCGGCCGCGGGAGTAGACGGCGAGGGTCGCCTGGCGCAGCCGGGCCGCGGTGTCCGCGCCGACCTGGCGGGCGACCTCCTCGTAGGAGACGTTCTCGTCGTGCTCGCCGACGGCCGCCTTGGTGGCCGGGGTGAAGATCGGGGCGGGCAGTTCGCTGCCGTCGGTCAGGCCCTCCGGCAGGGCGAGGCCGCAGACCGTACGGGTCTCGTTGTACTCGGCGAGGCCGGAGCCGGTGAGGTAGCCGCGGGCCACGCACTCCACGGGCACCATCTGCAGCGACTTGCAGATCAGTGTGCGGCCCGCCCAGTCGGCGGGGGCGCCCTCGGGCAGGTCCGTGCTCAGCACGTGGTTCGGGATCAGGTCGGCGAGCCGGTCGAACCACCACAGGGAGAGCTGCGTGAGGATCCGGCCCTTGTCGGGGATCTCGGTCGGCAGCACCCAGTCGTAGGCGGACATGCGGTCGCTGGCGACCATCACGAGGTCGCCCGCCTCGTTGCGGTACAGCTCGCGCACCTTGCCGGTGTGCAGATGCACCAAGCCCGGAACCTGGATCGGCTCGGGCTTTTCGACGAATCCGGACACGGTTCCTCCCCGTGGTTCTGTCTGAGTGGCTCGATTCTCCCGTATCCGAGCTTGATCACCGACAGTGGGTCAGTCCCGTTTGCAGATGCGGTCCAGGAGATTGGCGGTGGCGCGCTGGATACGCGGGTCGACGTGCCCGGGGCGGTCCAGGGCCGGGGACCAGGCGAACGTTCCTGCTGCGAAGACCCAGGCGCCGGAGGGTGCGCGGTACAGGGACGTCTCCTGGTGGCGGAGGACGCCCTCCTTGTCGGCGTACGGGGAGTGGGCGAGCAGCATGCGCTCCTCGTGGTCGGGCAGCGGGGTGCGCGGGAAGTAGCGGTCCGCCTCGCCCGCCACCAGGTTCTCGATCTCGTCGCCCTCGTGCGCCCCGGTCGCCTCCCACAGCCAGTGCCCGGCGTTGCGCACGACCAGCGGGTGCGGCTCGGGGACGGGCCCGGCGTACTGGATGCCCAGGAGCTGCTGCTCCGCCCGGTCGATCTCCCGCCACAGCACCGGCTTGCCCGGGCCCCGGCGCTTGCGGCAGGTCAGCAGCCGGTCGGGGACGCCGGAGGGGGAGGGGCCCAGCTCCACCTGCCAGTACATGGAGTTGGCGGAGAGGAAGACCAGCGAGGTGCCGGTGTCGCGGGCGAGCTCCACGGTCCGGCGCATCTCCGCCGACCAGTACTCGTCGTGCCCCGGGAAGACCAGGCCCCGGTAGCGGGCCGGGTCGACGCGGCCCGCGTGCAGGTCGCCGGCGCCGGCGTAGGCGACGTCGTAGCCGTAGCGCTCGGCCCAGCGGATGAAGTCGTAGGCGTGACCGACGTGGAGGGGGAGGCCGGCGCCCGCGTACGGGCGGTCGAAGGAGACCGTCGTGGCGGCATCGGACTCGCCGAGCAGCCGGCCCTTCTCGTCCCAGGCGTGGTAGAGGCTGGCGCCGGTGCGGCCGTCCTCCGGGTAGAGGTTGTACGCCTGCCAGGTGACGTCGGGCAGCACGAGCAGCAGGTCGGCGGGCTGGTCGTGGCGGACGGTGAAGGGGACGTGCGAGCGGTAGCCGTCGGCGGTGGTGAGGACGGCGACGTACGCGCCGACGTTCCAGTACGACGGGACCTGGAGCCGCCAGGACAGCCACCAGTGGTGGCAGGAGACCGTACGGTCCGCGGTGAGCGGCGCGGGCTGGACGATGCCGGACAGGCGCGGGCTGGTGGTGATCTTCGCGGCGCCGTCACCGCCGTAGTGGCCGATGCGATAGATGTCGACGGCGAACTGCTGGGGCGGGTCGACGGTGATGTGGAAGTCGATGGCCTCGCCGGGCGTGACCGCGCCGGTGGAGGTGAAGCCCTTGATCTGACGGTGGACGTCGTCGGCCGCGCGGGGGCCGCCCGAGCGGCTGCCCCTCTTCGACGGGGCGTCCTGGTCCACGTACCAGGGGACGACCTGGCCCGAGTCGTCGAAATACGTCACGTTGCCACGCAGCCACGGAACGGGGCCCTGCCCGAAGGGATCCGTCACGGCGTGCGCCATCGCTCCCGACTCCCAGCGGCGGATCTGCTCCGAACCCATGGTTGCTTCCCCTCCCCTTGCCCCCGTGGTGGTGTGTGCCGGTGTGGTGTGTGCCGGTGTGCCGGTGTGCTGTGTGTCGGGTGACTGGTGCCGGTGTGCTGTGTGCGGTGTTCCGCGGTGGGTGCGACGCCTATGTGCGTATGTGCTTGTCGTATGTCCCAAGCCCTTGCCATGCGCGCGAGCGGTCCCAGCACATCACATGACGCGCGCACTTCGTCACTGTTCGTTTCGAATTGGCCAGAACCGGAAGTGGGTGCTCCGGGTGGTCAGCCGAGGCGGACCGGCTTCTCCGGGCGTATGCCGAGCTGGGAGAGCCAGACCCGCAGGGGCGTGGCGTCGCCGTCCTCGATGAGGGTGAGGACCTTGGGTGCCAGATCGGCCGTGCGCTCACCGTCGACCAGGAGGGTCGGGCCGTCCAGCCAGTCCAGGCCGGGAGTCGCGCCGGCGGTGTCCATCGCGGCGCAGCAGACCATCGCGGTGAGGTGGTCGGCGAGCAGTTCCCTGGCCGTGCGCGGGGGCTGGAGGGGGAAGAGGGGCAGGGTCCGGTCGTCCCAGAGCACGGCCGGGTCGGGGGTGGGGGAGGCCGAGGCGGGCGACGGGGGCGCCGGGGAGGGGGCGGCCTCCTCGCGGGCCATTTCGGCGCTGAGCCGGGCGGCGAGGGTGGCGCTGGGGGCCGTCGTACCGGAGAGGTCCTCGTCGTCGAAGGGGTCCGCTGCGCCGGGGCCGGGCGCCGGGGCGGTGTCCGGTGCCGAGGCGGCGGGGGCTCCTGTGGGGCTGCCTGCCGGGGCGCTCCCAGCCGTCCGTGCGGTGCCCGGCTCCGTCAGGTGGTCGAGGACGCGGGACAGGGTGGGGGCGCCGGTCGCGGGGGCCGCGGGGCCGCTCGCGGGGCGGACACCCATGGTGTCCAGGACGCGGTGCAGGCGGGCCGCGTCGAGGCGCCACTTGCGGTCGACGACCTCCTCCGGATACTCGCTCCAGGCCACCGGCGACCAGTCGGGCCCCGACCCGGCGGGGCCGCCGTGGAAGAGGCGGGCGGCGAGGAGGGAGGCGGCCTCGTCGACCGTGCCCGGCTCCTCCAGCAGATCGCAGGCGGGCCGCTCGCCCAGCCGGGACGCGAAACCCTCCGCCAGGCGGTCGCGCCGGGACAGCTCCGTGAGCGCCGCGACCACACCGGCGTCCAGCCGGGACGGCCAGCGGCCCATCCGCCAGGCGGGCAGCGCCACCCGGGTCAGCAGCCGGTCCCACCCCGCGTACGCCAGGCCCACCTGCTCCTGGGCGACGATCCGCAGCCCGTAATCCACAGCCTGTGCACGCTCCGCGGCCGCGGCCGCCACACCCCGCTCCATCTCGGCGGCATGACCGCGGCAGCTGCGCAGCAGAAGCCGGGCGACCCAGCCGACCCCGGCGAGCACCGCCCGGGACACCGGCTCGCGACGGGGTGCCGAGGCCACTGCCACCGCGGCGTCCAGGCCCCGGACGAAGCGCCGGGCGGCGGCTATGTCCGGGTGGGCCGAGGGGCCCGTACCGGCGATGACCGGGGCGAGGACCGCGCGCAGCTCGCCGACCCGCATCCACCACAGGAACGGGGAGCCGATGACGAGGACCGGCGCGACGGGGTGCCGGCGGTGCGCCTGTTTCCCCGCTCCCGCTATGTCGTGGTGCTCCTCGGCCGGGGGCGGGCCGTGGGCCGGGTGTGTGCGGTCCTCCAGCCAGCTGTCGCAGTCCGGGGTGAGCGCTATCGCAGAGGGGGCGGGGACGTCGAGGCGGTCGGCGAGGTCGCGCACCATCCGGTACAGGTCGGGAGCCGCCTCCTCGGTGACCGGGACCGTCGGGCTCATGGCGGGCCGGGCCCGGGCGACGACCAGGGCGATCCCGGCGGCGGCGAGCAGCACGAGGACCGCGACCGGCGTCAGGACCCAGCGGGCCGCGTCCCAGACGGGGCCCTCCAGGCGGTCGCCGACGGCGCCCGCGAGCAGGATCACGGCAACGGCGGCCGGCAGCAGGGCGACGGCCAGGGCACGGCTTCGGATGCGCAGCACGGCCAGTGCCCGTGCCCGCGCGGCCTGCGCGCCTGCTTCCACACCCATTCCGGTCACGACCGACCTCACCCCCTCCCCGTTGACCTGATGCTGCCCTTGCTCACTCCCCCACTGTGGCACCCGCCACTGACATCGCAATGCCGGTGGGCCAAGTGCCGGAACGCTTGCGCCGCACCCTAGTTGGGGCTCCGCCCTCCGTCAGCCGGAAAGGGCATCGGTCACTCGATGGAATGGCTTTGGGGAGAGGTGGATGACGGACAGCGAGCATCAGGCCCCCACCTCTCGCATACTTCCGGCCCTGCCTCTCGCATGCGCCAGGCCCCGGATCCTGAGACGGATCCGGGGCCTGTGGGGTTCATCGGCGGCGGGGTGGTTTTCCCTGCCCGTCGTAGGCCGGTTACGCGCCCGCCGCCTTCGCGGCGATGTCCGTGCGGTACTGGGAGCCGTCGAGGCGGATGCGGCCGACGGCCGTGTAGGCGCGGTCGCGGGCCTCGGTGAGGTCCTTGCCGGTGGCCGTCACGGACAGGACGCGGCCGCCCGCGCTGACGACGGCGTCCCCCTCCTGCCGGGTGCCGGCGTGCAGCACGTACGCGTGCGGTGCGTCCTCGGCGGCGACCTCGTCGAGACCGGTGATGGCGTCGCCGGTGCGCGGGGTGCCGGGGTAGTTGTGCGAGGCGACGACGACGGTCACGGCCGCGTCGTCGCTCCAGCGCAGCGGCTCCAGGTGGGCGAGGTTGCCGGTGGCGGCGGCCATCAGCAGACCGGCCAGCGGCGTCTTGAGCCGGGCCAGGACGACCTGGGTCTCGGGGTCGCCGAACCGGGCGTTGAACTCGATCACGCGGACACCGCGGGAAGTGATCGCGAGACCGGCGTAGAGCAGGCCGGAGAAGGGTGTGCCGCGCCTCTGCATCTCGTCCACGGTGGGCTGCAGCACGGTCTGCTGCACCTCGTCGACCAGCTTCGGGTCGGCCCACGGCAGCGGGGAGTACGCGCCCATGCCGCCGGTGTTGGGGCCCTCGTCGCCGTCCAGCGCGCGCTTGAAGTCCTGGGCGGGCTGGAGGGGGACGACCGTCTCGCCGTCGGTGACGGCGAACAGGGAGACCTCGGGGCCGTCGAGGTACTCCTCGATGACCACGCGCTCGCAGGCCGCCGCGTGGGCCCGGGCCGCTTGGAGATCGTCGGTGACGACGACACCCTTGCCTGCGGCGAGCCCGTCGTCCTTGACGACGTACGGGGGCCCGAAGGCGTCGAGGGCCGCGTCGGCCTCTTCCGGTGTGGTGCAGACGTACGACCGGGCGGTGGGCACCTCGGCCGCCGCCATGACGTCTTTCGCGAAGGCCTTGGAGCCTTCGAGCTGCGCGGCCCGGCCGGACGGGCCGAAGACCGGGATGCCCGCCTCGCGCACCGCGTCGGCGACACCGGCGACCAGCGGGGCCTCCGGGCCGACGACCACGAGCTCCGCTCCGAGGCGGGTGGCCAGCGCGGTGACGGCGGCGCCGTCCAGGGCGTCGACCTGGTGCAGCTCGGCGACCTCGGCGATACCTGCGTTGCCGGGAGCGCAGTGCAGCGCGGTGACGTCGGGGTCGTGGGACAGGGAGTGGCACAGGGCGTGTTCGCGGGCGCCGCTGCCGATGACGAGGACCTTCACGGGGGTCAGCCTAACGGGAGACCGCCGGGTTCCCTTTGTGCGGGTCGCCGAGGGGAGGGGGGAACTGGAGCTGGAGGTTCCTCCAACGAGAGCGGCGCCGCCCTCCTCCGGCAGGCTCCGCATACGAGTCCCTGGCCGTTCCTCCAGGACTCCTGGCCGTTCGCCTACGAGCCCTGGCCGTTCACCTACGAGCTCTGGCTATTCGTTCGTGAACTCCTCGACCACCGTCGCTCCCAGCTCCCTCACGATCAGCTCCTGGCCGGAGAGGGCCGACTCGTCGAGGTCGGGGTCGTCGTCCTCGGGGATGTCCTCCTCGGCGGAGACATGACGTGGCCGTGGGGCGGAGGGCTGGGGGACGGCAGCGGCCGGCGTGGGGGCCGGGGCGGAGCCGGCGGCCCCCGCAGCGGGGCCGGGGCTGCTCGACTGCTGGGAGGGGGCGGCCGGGGCAGCCGGCTGGGACGGGGCGGGCCGCTGGGCCGTCGCCGTACCGCCGCCACCGCCGCCGCCTGGGTTGTAGCCGCCGCCGCCGGTGTTGTAGCCGCCACCGCCGCCGAAGCCGGAGGGGCCGCCGCCCGGCGCCGGGGGCGCGGAGCCGCCCGAGGGGTCGACGATCGCCTCGATCTTCCACTGGACGTTGAACTGCTCGCCCAGCGCCTGCCGCAGTACGTCCTCGCTGCCGCTGCTCAGGAAGTTGTCCCTGGCGCCGGCGTTGACGAAGCCGAGCTGGAGGGTCGTGCCGTCGAAACCGGCCACCTGGGCGTTCTGGCTGAGCAGGATCCAGGTGAAGCGCCGGCGGTTCTTGACCGCGTCCAGGATGTTCGGCCAGAGCATGCGGGGGTCGAGATGGCCGCCGCCGGTGGGAGCGGGGGCAGGCGCGGGCGCCGACGCCGCCGGAGGCTGGGCCTTCGGAGGGGTGCTGGGGGCGGGGGTGCTCGTCGGCGGGGTGTTCGCCGGTGGGGTGTTCGAAGCGGGCGTGCCCGGAGCGGCCGTGGGCCAGCCGCCGGGGCGACGGCCGCCGCTGCCGGCGGAGGCGGCGGTGGGCCAGGCGCCGGGGGCGGGCTGGGCCGGAGAGGGCTGGGCCTCTCCGGCGGGGGCAGGGGCGGGGGCCGCCGGGGCTCCGGCGGGAGCGCCGGCTCCCTCGGGGTCGGCGTGCCCCGGGTGCGTGGTCGCCGGGGCCGACGGCTGCGCGCTCTGGTGCGGCGGCGACGACTGGGGCACGCCTTGACCCGCCGCCGCAGGGGCGGAGCCGGGCGCGGCCTCCGTGGGGCCGCCACCACTCCCGGTCATGCCGCCACCGCCGCCCGTCGCAGCGCCGCCGCTGCCCGGTGCTCCGGTCGCACGGACCGCCGCACGGGCCGCCGCCGGGCCACCCGTCGGCAGCGGACCGCCGCCACCCGCCTGGACCGGAGCGGGAGCCGCTCCCCCATGGCCCTCCGGGCCGGGCACGTATCCCATGGCGGGCACGCCGGACGGGCCCGCGGAGTAGTTCACGCCGCGCTCGATCCGGTCGAGGCGGGCCATCACGGAGCGCTCGTCGCCGTAGGCGGCGGGCAGCAGGACGCGGGCGCAGATCAGCTCGAGCTGGAGACGGGGCGAGTGGGCGCCGCGCATCTCGGTCAGGCCCTCGTTGACGAGGTCGGCGGCGCGGCTCAGCTCAGCGGGGCCGAAGGTGGCGGCCTGGGCCTGCATGCGCTCGATCACATCGGCGGGGGCGTCGATGAGCCCTTTCTCCGCCACGTCCGGGACCGCGGCGAGGATCACCAGGTCGCGCAGCCGCTCCAGGAGGTCGGCGACGAAGCGGCGGGGGTCGTTCCCGCCCTCGATCACATGGTCGACGACTTCGAAGGCCGCAGCTCCGTCGCCGGTGGCGAAGGCCTCGACGACGGAGTCGAGGAGGGAACCGTCGGTGTATCCGAGCAGGGCGGTGGCCATGGCGTAGGTCACGCCGTCCGCCGCGGCGCCCGCGAGGAGCTGGTCCATGACGGACATGGAGTCACGCACGGACCCGCCGCCGGCCCGCACCACGAGCGGGAGCACGCCGTCCTCGACCGGGATCGTCTCCTTCTGGCAGACCTCTCCGAGGTACTCCCGGAGGGTTCCGGGGGGGACGAGCCGGAAGGGGTAGTGGTGGGTCCGGGACCGGATCGTCCCGATGACCTTCTCGGGCTCGGTGGTCGCGAAGATGAACTTGAGATGCTCCGGCGGCTCCTCGACGACCTTCAGCAGCGCGTTGAAGCCGGCCGACGTGACCATGTGGGCCTCGTCGATGATGTAGATCTTGTACCGGCTGCGGGCGGGCCCGAAGAAGGCCTTCTCACGCAGGTCACGGGCGTCGTCCACGCCACCGTGGGAAGCGGCGTCGATCTCGATGACGTCGATGGAACCGGGGCCGTTGCGTGCGAGGTCCTGACAGGACTGGCACTCACCGCAGGGCGTCGGCGTGGGCCCCTGCTCGCAGTTCAGGCACCGGGCCAGGATGCGGGCGCTGGTCGTCTTGCCGCAGCCGCGCGGCCCGCTGAACAGGTACGCGTGGTTGACCCGGTTGTTCCGCAGCGCCTGCTGCAGCGGGTCGGTGACATGCCCCTGCCCGATGACCTCGGCGAAGGTCTCGGGGCGGTAGCGGCGGTACAGAGCGAGAGACGACACGCATACGAGGTTATAGGCGCCCACTGACATCGGGCCCTGCCCGGGCCCGACCGGGAGATCCGGTCCGGCAACGCAGACGCCCCCCACGCACCCGCCAGAGCCAACCTACCCTTGCTGCCTTCCGGCCCTGGGGGAGTTCAGTCAGATAGCGCCGCGTGAGGGGCTGCGCCAAGGTTACCTGATGTCGGGGGCAGGGAACGAGTTCGCGAGCACTCCTCTCGGTCATGTAATGTTCCTGGCGGAGGATTCGCCTAGAGGCCTAGGGCGCACGCTTGGAAAGCGTGTTGGGGGCAACCCCTCACGAGTTCGAATCTCGTATCCTCCGCCAGTGCCTCACCGGGCACGATGTCGAAGGGCCCCGCTGCTTGCAGCGGGGCCCTTCGTCGTTGTCCGTCTCAGTTTCCGTCTCATCCATGGCGTGCTGCCCGCGTAGGACTCGGCGGCCCAGGCCGGGTGCCGGGTGCGCCACCCCGCAGGCACCTCGCGAGATACACCACCGACCCCCCGGGGACGCGAGCGAGTGCCGCTGCCCTTCGCGTGGGCGATCCTCACCTCAAGGGGATTTCGCAGCGGACCGCTTCGTGCTCTTGCCTCTGCCGGCACCCGTGCCGCTTCGGCCCGAGGCGGCGGGGGCGTTCGCTCGCTTGGGCTTTTCCGCGCGGGAGTCGGTCCGCTGGGGCGTCGCCCGCGCGGGGGCGGTCTTCCACTTCAGTTCGATCTCCAGCTCGATCTCGCCGCCGCCGATCTCGACCTCCAGCTCGCTGTGGAGGTCGTCGGGGATCCGGAGGCCCAGCGTTCCGGGGCCGAGGTCCAGCTCGGCGTCCCCGCCTTCCCTCAGGGCGTCTGCGAGTGCCGTGAGCTGGTCAGCGGCCTCATGGCGTGACAGCGAACGCTTCTGCTCGAACGTGAGGTCCTTCATGGGTGCCCTCCGCGGTGGCACAGGATGGATATCACCCATTCTGGCCTCTTTTGCGCGATGTGCAGACTCGCGCGTCAGCCGCATCAGCCTTCTCAGCCACCCGCCTCCGGGCCCCAGTGCTCCGGCCCCACTCCGCGCCAGTCGATCCACGACACCTCCGCCACGTCGGCTGGATCGATCTCCAGCCCGGCGCGGCGGAGGAACTCCGCGACGTCGACGACGTTGTGGGCGAGGCCGAGGATCTCGCCGTCCACGCGGACGCGCCGGCCGCCCGAAGGCGACGGCGGATGCACGATCACACGAATCGGTCCGGACATGCCTTCAGGATCGTCCGGTACGTACGGTCCCGCAGGCCGGCACGTCATCGGTGGGGCCGCTCGTTCATGTCCCCGGCCCTCCGCCCCAGCTCCCGGAGCTCCCACCACGCCGCAGGGCTCGGTCGTCGCTGCCGCCAGTAGGGGTGGAAGAACGACTGAGCCGACAGCCGGTACAGACGCCGGCGCAGCTCGGTGCGGCCGGGCCGATCGGCGAGCTGCCGGTACGTGGCACTCCACTCCCGTTGCGCCCGGACGAGATCGTCGGGAAACGTTCGCATGGCCGAATTCAATCATGTGTTCGATTTCCCGGGCCAGCGCAAGGCTTCTGTTACGTCTCGGTTCGGGCACCGGACGTGGACAGCCGCAGCGCGAGAGGCCCTAGTAGGCGCATACTGAGGTCAATGACTAAGCCTGCTGCTCACAAGCGCCACTTGCCCACCAGCCCCTTCAAGGCTCCGGTCGCCCCCGCTCCCAAGCACTTCGCCGTGGGTGACCAGGTCACGCACGACATGTACGGGCTCGGCCGGGTCATCGGCATCGAGGACGGGATCGCCGCGCTCGTCGACTTCGGTTCGGCGCAGATGCGGATCCTGAGCCCCTACGCCAAGATGACCAAGCTGTAGGACCCTCGTGCCCGGTCAGGGCGCGCCTGGCCCTGCCTTGGGCCAGTAACGGAAAAGAGACCTCTCATCGAACCGACTTCGCTGTTCTCCGCCGTGGAGGGGCAGACCCGCCTTTCCAGCGCGGCGTCGCCGACTCCGGCGACCAACCCCTTCCAGGCCCCGGCCTTCGCCCCGGAGTTCGAGGAGGACGAAAGCTTCCCGCTCGAGGACATGACCGAGCAGCCTGCCTCGTCCAGGCGTCCGGCGCGCCGCAGGGCCGCCTAGCTTCGCTCCTCAGAGGCGACGTCTGCGATGGATCTCGACGGACGCCCTCCCGATCGGCCCGCCCTCGCCGGGCACTTCCGACGGTCCGGGCACTCCCGGCGGTCCGGTCAGATCTCGCGGTCCGACGTGGGCCACACGTACGGCAAGTCGTCCGGGACGCCCGGAAAGAGGGACGTGTAGGTCGTGGGGTCCTTGCGGACCAGGGCGGAGCGGTGGCTCTCGTGGAAGGGGTCGTCGCCGAGCCAGGGCGGGAGTTCGCCCTCGGCGGCCAGTTGCGACTGATCGCGGATCGGGGCGTTTGGGCGGGTCGCCGCCAGGTCGGCCACGAGCGTCGCGGCGCAGGTGTCCTGGTGGCCCTGTTCGCGCCAGACGCGGCAGATCTCCAGGCCGTAGCGGACCAGTGCCTCCTCGTAGCCGAGCCACATCTTCACGGCCGGGTGGCGGCGCCAGCCGTAGCCGGGGACGACCAGGCCGCGCAGGACCTGCAGGGCCTCGACCCGTTGTTTGCCGAGCCGGCGGCGGTCGAGGGACAGGGCCGTGGTGCGGAAGTCGGGGTAAGGCAGGAAGGTCTGCATGCGGTCGCCGGTGCTCGTTACCGTGCGCCGGTGCGCGCGCCGCGCCGGCTGAGGGCGAGGGCCAGGCCGATCATGGCGATGCCCAGAACGAAGTGGAGCCAGTCGTCCGCGGTGTTCAGCGGGACGAAGTTTGCGTCGCTGTCGTGGCCGACGGACAGGCCGTACACCCATAGCACCAGGTAGACGGCGCCGCCGACCAGCAGATACGAGTACGCCCCGGCGGCCGTACCGGCGAGGATCAGGCCGGCGAGACCGTACGCCAGGTGCACCAGGTTGTGCAGGATCGAGACCTGGAACAGGCCGAACAGTTCGGCGCCCGACTCGTGGGAGGCGAACGCCAGCGAGCCGTAGTCGGTGGTGATGCCCGGGACGAAGCCCAGCGCGCCGACCACGAGGAAGACGAGGCCGAACAGCAGGGCGGCCTGCTGGACGGGGGCGCGGGCGGCCCGGTGGGACGCGGGTGTGGTCATGGCCGGTGGCTCCTCACGCGGGGGACAGGGTCTGTTCCGCCCAGATGGTCTTGCCCGTGGCGCTCTGGCGGGTGCCCCAGCGCTGGGTCAGCTGGGCGACGAGGAGCAGGCCGCGGCCGCCCTCGTCATAGGTGCGGGCGCGCCGCAGGTGGGGAGCGGTGCTCCCGCCGTCGGAGACCTCGCAGATCAGGCTCGTGTCGCGGATCAGGCGGAGCTGGACCGGCGGCTGGGCGTGCCGGATGGCGTTGGTGACGAGCTCGCTGACGACCAGCTCCGTGACGAACGCGGCGTCGGAGAGCCCCCACCGCTCCAGTTGCGCCACCACGTCCTTGCGGGTCTGCGCGACCGCGGACGGTTCGGACGGCACCGACCAGGTGGCGACCTGCCGCGCGTCGAGCGCGCGGGTACGGGCGATGAGCAGGGCCACGTCGTCGGCCGGGCGTTGCGGCAGCAGGTCGGCGAGGACCGTGTCGCACAGGGCGTCCAGCGAGCCCGCCGGGCGGGCCAGGGCCTTCCGGAGCCGGTGGAGACCGGTGTCGAGGTCCCGCTCGGGGGTCTCGATCAGGCCGTTGGTGTAGAGGGCGAGCAGGCTGCCCTCGGGGAGGTCGACCTCGGTGGACTCGTACGGCAGGCCGCCCAGGCCGAGCGGGGGCGCGGCCGGGAGCGCGACGAGGTCGACGGTGCCGCCGGGGCTGACCACGGCAGGCAGGGGATGCCCGGCCCCGGCGAAGCAGCAGCGCCGCGTCACCGGGTCGTAGACGGCGTACAGGCAGGTGGCTCCGACGTCGCCCGAGGCTTCCGCGGAGCCCGGCGCCGTCCGCTCGCCGGCGCTCTCCTCCTCCGTGTTCAGACGGGCGACCAGGTCGTCGAGGTGGGTCAGCAGCTCGTCGCACGGCAGGTCGATGTCGGCCAGTGTGCGGACCGCCGTACGCAGCCGCCCCATGGTCGCCGACGCGACCAGTCCGTGGCCGACCACGTCTCCGACGACCAGCGCCACCCGCGCCCCCGAGAGGGGGATGACGTCGAACCAGTCCCCGCCGACACCGGCGTGCCCGCCGGCCGGGAGGTAGCGGGAGGCGACCTCGACGGCCGCCTGCCGGGGCAGCCGCTGTGGCAGCAGGCTGCGCTGGAGCGTGACCGCCGCGGCGCGCTCGCGGGTGTAGCGGCGGGCGTTGTCGATGCTGACCGCGGCCCGGGCGGCCAGTTCGCCGGCCAGCACCAGGTCGTCCTGCTGGAAGGGCTCCTGGTTGCGGTGCCGGACGAAGAAGCCGACGCCCAGGGTGCTGCCGCGGGCGACCAGCGGCACGGCCATCACGGAGTGGATGCCGAAGGCCCGGACCCGGGCGGCGCGGGCCGGGTCGCGGGCCAGCCAAGCGGTGAACGCGGTGTCGGTCACCTCGTGCACGGCGGGCCGTCCCGTGCGCAGGCTCTCGAAGGGCGCGGAGCCCGGCGGGTAGGCGCCCACCGCACCGGCCGCAACGACCGACTCCGGGGCGCCCGGTGTCACCGACCGCAGAGCGGCCCGGCGCAGCAGCAGCGGCCCGTCCGCCGGAACCGCCCGGACGGGCGGCTCGGGTCCGTCGTCCAGCGCGGTCAGCAGATCGACGCCGGCGAAGTCGGCCAGGGCCGGGACGGTCACGTCCGCCAGCTCCTGGGCCGTGCGCGTCACGTCGAGGGTGCTGCCGATGTGCCGGCCGGCCTCGGCGATCAGCTGGAGGCGCTTGCGGGCCCAGAACTGCTCCGTCATGTCGTGCGCGGACAGGCAGACGCCCTGGATGGTGCCCTCGTCATCGCGCAGCGCGGACACGAAGACCGACCAGGCGTGCTCATGGTCTTCGCCGGGCGCGCGCAGGTAGTTCTCCGCGTACTCCGGCTCGCCGGTGCGCAGGACCCGGGCCATGCCGCGTTCCGTCCGTAGGCCGGCGTCGTCGTCGACGATCTCGGACGCCCGCAGGCCCCGCATCTCCTCCTCCCTGAGCGCCGTGGCGCGCTCCATGCCGGCGTTGGCCCGGCGCAGCCGGAGCCGGGTGTCGTAGATCGCCTGGGCGCAGCACGGGGACTGGGCGAAGCTCCAGCTCACGAGGGATTCGTCGAGACCGGCCGGTGGCTGCCGGTCGGTCAGGGCGGAGACGATGAGCCAGGCGGGGGCGTCGGCGCCGGGTGGTCTGTGGTGGGCGAGGATCCGGACCGTCAGCTTCCGGCCGTCGCGGTGCCGGAGTGCGACGTCGCCGTTCCAGCGGGGCAGCCCGGCGAGCGTGGGCAGACCGCCGCGCACCGGGATCGGCTCGGCCAGCAGATCCGCGGCACGACGGCCGGTGAGCTGCCCGGCCGAGTACCCGAGGAGCCGCTCGGCGCCCGCGTTCCAGCCGGTCACGGTGCCGAGTTCGTCGAGGGTGACACGGGCCGTGAGGGATGCGCCGACGAGGGTTTCGAGGGCTTCGGGTTCTTCCCCGGACGGCCGGGTGGCCCGGCCGGCGGTGGCGGGCTGCTCCATGGTCGGTCATCTCACTCTCGGGGAGGTAATCAGCCATAACCCCGGATATGCGCGGATACCACCTGGTTACCCTGATTGGGCCGGGTCTCACCGTCACGCCCGGGTCTCACGGTCACGCCCGCCCCGGGAGACCGAGCCTGCCGCCGCCCGGCCCGGGTAACCGCTCCCCCATGGGTCAGATCCTGGTGGGCACGTGTTCCTGGACCGACCGGGCACTGGTCGGCAGCGGCTGGTACCCCCCGGGCCGGCGGGACGCCGAGGGGCGGTTACGGCACTACGCCGAGCGGTTCGGTGTCGTCGAGGTCGACGCCTCGTACTACGCACTGCCGGGCGAGCGGAACAGCAGGTTGTGGGCCGAGCGGACACCGGACGGGTTCGTGTTCGACGTGAAGGCGTTCTCGCTGCTCACCGGGCACCCCACCCGGGAGGCGGTGATGCCGGACGGACTGCGGGCGGAGCACCGGGATCCGGCGGTGCTGGATCAGGTGTGGGCCCGGTTCGCGACCGGCATCGAACCGCTGCGGGAGGCCGGGCGGCTCGGGAGCGTGCTGTTCCAGTTCCCGCCCTGGTTCCGGCCCGGGGAGCGGGCGGAGACCTTCCTCCGGGAGTGCGCCGAGCGGACCGAGGGCTGGCCGCTCGCCGTCGAGTTCCGACACCCCTCCTGGTGGGAGCCGGGACAGGCCGAGGCGACGGGCGCGCTGCTCGCCCGGCACGGCATGGCCGCGGTCGCCGTCGACATGACGCAGAGGCTCGCCTCCTCCGTCCCGCCGGTCACTCCCGTGACCTCGCCCCGGCTGTCCGTCGTCCGCTTCCACGGCCGCAGCACCGCCTGGGGCACCGGAAGCAAGGAGGACCGTTTCCGCCACGTCTACGGCGAGGACGAACTCGCCGAGTGGCTGCCCCGGGTGCGCCGGCTGGCCCAGCGGACGGAACAGGTCCACGTCCTGTTCAACAACTGCTGCGGCGACGCCGCCGTCAGCGCCGCCGAGACCATGGCCCGGCTCCTCGACGACGCCCCGCAGGCGGACGACGTGCCCTCCGAGGACGACGCCCCGCCGATGGCGGCGCGGTTGCCTAGGGCTCGACCCGCACCTGGCGTTCCACCGACACCTGGTCCACGTCCGACACCCGCACGGTCGTCTTCATCGTCCAGTTCCCGGCGAGCGGCAGGTTGACGGAGTTGGTGCCCCAGTAGCCGCCCACGTCGGTGAGTTCGGCGTCGATCGGGCCGACCTTGCGCGAGGGCAGGGTGAAGGTGATGCGGACCTCGGGGATCACCACCAGGCCCGTGTCGGAGCCGTAGACGACGGCCTGAACGCCGTTCTCGCCGACGCGTGCCGGGTCCAGGGTGACCTGCACCGTGCCGCTTCCGGTCACGGATCCCGTGCCCGTGTCGTAGGGCACCGTGATCTGGGTCGTGGCCGGCAGCGCGCTCGCCGGGGCCTGCTGAGCCGCCTCGGCCTGGGCCCGGCTCGGAAGGGTTCCCGTGAGCACGGTCGTGATCATCAGCACCACGGCGGCGACGCCGACCTCGACGAGGACGGAGCGGCGCAGACGGCGCCGGATGCCGGGGTCGCCGGATCCGGCCCCCGGCTGCGCCGGGCCGTCGGGCGACTCCGGCTCCCCGGACGTCTCCGATGCGCGCGTCCCGGCTTCCGCGGCGGCCTCGCGGCCTTCCGCCGGTGCGCCGACCGGCTGCGGGACCGGAGCCGGTACGGCCGCCCGGACCGGGGACGCCGGTGCCGCGATCCGCGCCGTCCAGCGGCGCGAGTACCCGGCCACCAGCAACAGCACGGCCACCCCGGCCAGTTTGGCGAGCAGCAGACGGCCGTACGCCGTGCCGGTCAGCGCGGGCAGGGAGCCGAGGCCGCGCCAGGACTGGTAGAGGCCCGTGACGGCCAGGACGGTCACCGAGGTGAAGGCGATCCGGGAGAAGCGGGGCACGACCTCCACCAGGTCGTCGCCGGACGAGCGGCGCAGGGTCAGCAGCAGCGCCACGAGACCGCCGAGCCAGACGCCGGTCGCCAGCAGGTGCGCCACGGACGACGTCATCGCCGCCGGCACCTGGATCCCGGCGGAGGCGTGCTCGGCTGCCGCCCAGGTCAGGGCCAGGGCTGCGGCCAGGGCCGTGCCGATCGCCAGGGCGACGGGCCGCTTCCCCGTGTCACGGGACCTGGACAGCCACATCAGGAAGACGGCGGCCAGCAGGAGGACGAGCAGCCGGGCGAGCAGGGCCAGGCCCGGGCGGCTGGTCAGGGTGCGGCCGAGGGCGGAGGCGTCGAACGCCGCGGCGGGGCCCGTGCCCGACTCGTAAGGGGCGCGCAGCAGGAGCAGGACGGCCGTCGAGCCCAGCAGCGTCCACCAGGCGGCCACCAGCGGCCGGCGCAGCGGGGAGGTGTGCGCGGGCCGGCACAGCAGCGCGAAGGCCACGATGCCGACGAGCAGCGCGGCGGCGAGGTAGGCCAGGTAGCGGGCGGCATCGTGGAAGCCGCGGGTGAGCGGGTCCTCGGCCGGGCCGGTGTCGGCCTGGACGGTGGTGGCGGACCGTTTCCCCACGGAGAAGCTGAAGGCGCCGGAGACGGGGTGGCTGTCGGCGGAGACGACCCGCCAGGCCACGGTGTACGTGCCCTTGGCGAGCTTGCCGGGCAGGCCGACCCGGGCCGTGTCGGAGCGGCCGTCCGCGTGCGTGGCCTCGCCGGTGTGTACCCGGCGCTGGTCGGGGCCGAACACCCGGAAGGAGTCGTCGAGCAGGCCTACGGACTCGGTGAAGGTCAGGGTGACGTGGCGGGGGGCCTGCTGGACGATGGATCCGTCACCGGGGTCGGTGCTGCGCAGGGCGGCGTGGGCCGAGGCGGGGGCTGCTCCGGCGAGGAGCAGGACCAGCACGGTGCCCAGCAGCACCAGGGCTTGGAATCGCCGGGGGTGCCCGGCATTGCGATCCTCGTTCCGCCGATGGTCCACGTGGCTCTCCGGGGTCGGGCTGGACGGCTCCGGGTTATGTACGGACAGGATCGGTGTAGCGCTCAACGGGATGAGGGCCGGGGAGAAGTACAGGACCGGCGTAACGCTCGACAGGACGCGGACCCGGGACAAGGACAGGACCGGCGTGACGCTCAACAGGACGCTGACCCGGGACAAGGACAGGACCGGCGTAGCGCTCAACAGGACGCTGACCCGGGACAAGGACAGGACCGGCGTAGCGCTCAACAGGACGCTGACCCGGGAGAAGGCCGGGACAGTTTCGCGATCGCGGCCGCCTCCGCCGGATAGCGTGCGGTCAGCTCCGCCGCGTCTCCGTGCTGGTAGCCGGCGAAGGTGAAGCCCGGTGCCATCGTGCAGCCGAACAGCGTCCATGAGCCGCCCTCTGCCACCCTGCCGCCCATCCACGTGCCCGCCGGGACCGTGAACTGGACGTGCCGGCCCCGCAGGACGTCCGGCCCGAGCACCACCGTTCGTGTGGTGCCGTCCGGGGCGAGCAGGAGGAGCTCCAGGGGGTCGCCACGGTAGAAGTGCCAGATCTCGTCGGTCGGCAGGCGGTGGAGGGCGGAGAAGTCGTCCGCTGTCAGGAGCGCGACGATCGCCGTGCCCTCCGGCCTGCCGTCGGGGCGTTCGGGCCCGGCCCAGGTCTGGCGGAAGAGGCCGCCCTCGTCGGGGATCGGCTCCAGGCCGTAGTGGGCGATGAGGTCGTCCGGGGTCACCCGGGGAACATTAGCTCCCGGTCGAGGAAGGCGAGCTGCGCCTTCTTCTCCGGCAGGTACACGTCCGGGAGGTCGATCTCGGGCAGGACCACGACCGGGCCCGGGGTGAAGCCGAGTCCGAGGAAACGGGCGACCGCCTTCTCGTTGCCCACGTCCGGGTCGACCACGACCCGTCGGCGGTCCAGCCCGAGCAGGACGTACGCGGCGAGGACGGAAACCAGCCGGGCGGTCCAGCCGGACTGGGCGCCGCCCGGGCCGGCCGGGGCGAGCAGCAGGTGGACGCCGATGTCGCCGGGGCGGACGTCGTAGCACTCGCTGACGCGGTCGGCCTCCGGCTCGTAGGTCTGCAGGAGCGCGACCGGCTCGCCGTCCCGGACCACGAGGTGGGCGTGGTGGGTGTCGAGAGTGGCCATGTGGGCGTAGACCGCGGCGACCTGGCGTTCGGTCAGCTCGGTCATGCCCCAGAAGGCGGCCCGCTCCTCGCCGGCCCAGCGGTGGATCACGGCGGCGTCGGCCCCGGGGTCCAGCGGCAGGACGCGGACGGTGCCGAAGCCGTCGACCACCTGTTCGTGGACGGGCGTGCGGGAGGCGTAGGGGTCAGACATCGCGTTCCTTCTTCATCTTGGTCCAGTCGGTGACGACCGGGACGAGGTCTCCCACGAGCCACAGGGGGAGCTGGTCACGGTGGTGGGGCGAGCCGGGGACGCCCGAGGCGCCGAGCGGGACGACCCAGCGGCTGTCCTCGCGCCGGGCCAGGTCCCAGACGTACCGGGCGGCCGGGCCCCGGGCGGCGCGGTCGGTGAGGCCCGGCACGCCCGAGGTGCACAGCACGCAGTCGTGGTCACCGGACAGCCCCGGTTCGTCGTACGGCTGCTCCGGTTCCAGCGCACGCCAGGGGGCGAGGCGGTGGGTGTCGCCCCAGACACCGGCCGGCGGGAGCAGGGCCACTTCCTCGATCGCCGCGCGGACGGCCGCCGGACGGTCGATGCCGAACAGGTCCTCGGCCCGCAGCAGGTGTTCGAGTGCGAAGCCGACCCGCGGGACGAGGGCCAGCCAGGGCTGGAACACCTCCGGATACACCGGCGGTGTGGTGAGCGCGGCGAACGCCGGGTGCGCCGCGAGCCGCCGTACGACCGCTGCGCGCACGGCCGCGTAGAGGGCCGCGTCGGCGCTGCCGGCGTCCATGCGGCGGTCCCAGCCGAGGAGGCGGTCCTTCAGGGCGGCGGCCTCGGGGGTGAGGTCGTCCAGGGCGTCGAGGCGGTCCAGGAGGGTGGACGCGGAGGCCAGGTGGGTGTCCGTGTGGATCGCGGGCATGCCGGCGGCGGACCAGCGCTCCTTGCCCGCGAGCAGCTCGGTGATGCGGTCGGCGCGGTGCGGCGGGGCGAACTCGACGCCGAGGGGTGCGGCCGGACCGCGCTGGTTGGCCATGACGGCGACGCCGCCGGTGAGCCCGGCGCGCGGTGTCGCGTGCCAGCCCTGCCACTCGTGCCCGGGCTCCCACGCGGGCACCACCCGCAGGGAGTTGGCCCCGGCGCGCAGCGGCACCCGCCCGGCCACGCGGTGCAGGACGCCGCCCTCGGTGTCGGCGGCCTGGACGACGTTGACCGGCTCGGCCCAGCGGTCGAAGGCCCGGTCCACGTCGGCGACCCGGCGAGCCCGCAGCAGCGGCAGCAGGGCGGCGAAGCCGAGGTCGCCGGTCACGCGGGGCGGGTAGCGCAGGCTGATCGCCACGGGCACGCCGGAGGGGTCCGACGGGTCGGCCGGGTCGCCGTCGAGCCCTTCGGGGCCACCGATGATCACCGGCCCGCGGCCGGTCTCGATCACCTCCACCTCGACCGGGTCCTCGCCCGCCAGCTCGACGGTCTCCGTGTGCCGGGCCGCCCGCCGCCAGAGCCCGTCCGGGTCGAGGGCCTCCACCCCGGCGCCGGTGCGCCGCAGCCGCTCGCGGTAGAGGTCCTGGTAGTCGGACATGGCGTTGGTGATGGCCCAGGCGACCGTGCCGGTGTGCCCGAAGTGGGCGATGCCGGGGACACCGGGGACGGCCAGGCCCACGACGTCGAACTCCGGGCAGGACAGGTGGATCTGCTGGTAGACGCCCGGGTCCTCGATCCAGCGGTGGGGGTCGCCGGCGATGACCGCCTGCCCGGTGACAGTCCGCTCGCCACCGACCAGCCAGCCGTTGCTGCCGGAAGTGCCGGGGCCGTCGGCGGCGAAGAGACCGACGGCGTCCGCGCCGAGGTGGGCGGCGACCTGCTCGCGCCAGAGCTTGGCCGGGAACCCGGCGAAGAGGATGTGGGTGGCGAGCCAGACGCCGAGGGGGGTCCAGGGTTCCCAGCGGCCGGGGGTGAGGCCGGTGCGGGCGAACTCGGGTGCGGTGGCGTCGGCCAGTGACGCGTTGACCCCGTCGACGTACGCGCTCACCCACCGCGCCGTCCCGGGGTCGCGTCTCTCCAGGTCCGCGAAGCAGCGTCTGGCGGTGTCGGCGAGTCGGGCCCGTCTCGCGAACCGGTCCCAGGCCAGGGCGCTACCGCCGAGGAAGGACGCCGTGGTGCCCTGCGCCCGGTGGCGCTCGACCTCCAGCTGCCAGGCCCGGTCGCTTGCGGTGACGAGGCCCTGTGCGCGGGCGAGTTCGGCCGCGCTGCCCGCGCGCAGATGCGGGATGCCCCAGGCGTCACGGTAGATCTCGGTGGCCACGCGGGACCCTCTCATTCCTTTAGGTTAGCCTTGCCTAAGTCACAACAGTGGCCGGAATCGTACGCGAAGGGGCGGAAAAGCGATGGGGCAGGGGCGGGGTTGGGAGGGCGCGGTCCTCAAACTGCTGCGCGGCAAGGACTTCGAGTTCACGGTGACGGACGTGGAGGACGTCACCCCGGACTACCGGCGGCTGCGCTTCACCGACGGCGGTCTCCTGGCCGCGACCGGAGTCCACCCCACCATGTGGGTACGGCTGTGGTTCGACAACGCGGGCAAGCCGCACCAGCGGGCCTACACCCTGGTCGACCCGGACGCCGAGACCGGCACCTTCCAACTGGAGTTCGCCCTGCACGAGGGGTGCGCCAGCGACTGGGCCAGGGCGGCGAAGCCGGGCGACACCATCGGGGCGACCGTCCAGGGCACCGGCTTCGAGCACCCGAGCCCCGCGCCCTCGCACGTCTTCGCCGTCGGCGACCCGGCCTCGCTCCCGGCCATCAACTCCCTCCTGGACGCCCTGGGCTCCGCCCCGGCCACCGTCTGGTTCGAGGGCGGCGACGACGACCTGCCGTTCCGCACCGACCCGGACCGGCACGAGGTGCACAAGGTGCCGCGCCAGGACTCCGGCGCGCACCTCGTCGAACGGGTGAAGTCGGACCTGCCCGGCCTGCTCCAGGGCACGGCCGACCCGTACGTCTGGATCGCGTGCGACACGGCGACGACCCGGGCCCTGACGGCGTACGTCCGCAAGGAACTGGGCCTGCCCAAGCAGCGGGTGCACGCGCTGGGGTACTGGCGGGCCACCTGAGCAGCGGCCGGGCCCGCCCCGGGGGATGATCGAGGCATGGACGTCACTCTTCACCTCGCCCAGGATCCCGAGGCCGACGCGTTGCTCGGCCGCAGCCCGCTCGCCGCGCTGGTCGGCATGCTGCTGGACCAGCAGGTCCCGATGGAGTGGGCGTTCAAGGGCCCGGCGACGATCGCCCAGCGGCTCGGCGGCGACGACCTGGACGCCCACGAGATCGCCGCGCACGAGCCGGAGGCCTTCGCCGCGCTGCTCTCGCAGAAGCCGGCGGTGCACCGCTACCCGGGCTCCATGGCCAAGCGGATCCAGCAGCTGTGCCAGTACCTCGTCGAGCACTACGACGGCGACGCCGAGGCCGTCTGGAAGGACGCCGGCACCGGCAGGGAACTGCTGAAGCGGCTCGCGGAACTCCCCGGCTTCGGCAAGCAGAAGGCCCAGATCTTCCTCGCCCTGCTCGGCAAGCAGCTCGGGGTGCGGCCCACGGGCTGGCGCGAGGCGGCGGGCTCCTACGGCGAGCCGGACTCGTTCCGCTCGGTCGCCGACATCACCGGCCCCGAGTCCCTGGTCAGGGTGCGGGCGCACAAGCAGGAGATGAAGGCGGCAGCCAAGGCGTCGAAGGCCACCGGAAAGTAGCCGCGCCCACGCGCCTTCGGCGGGTAGGACGCGAGCACAGCGTCAGTCGCCTGGCCCGGCTCAGGTGGCGGCTGCCTGCGGGGCGATCCCAGCATGAACCATGAGCGAGCCACCTGGCGGCTCCCCCTGGGACCCGGAGCACGACGCCTCCGACGCACGCCCCGCGCCCTCGGCCCCGCGTCTCGCGAGAGCGCTGGGCATACGGTCCTGTCGTCGCGGCATCACCGCCCGGACCGCGGCCCCGTCCCGGGCCGGCAGGGGCCGGGCGAGCGGATCTCACAGCCGGCGGGAGAAGCGGCGCGGACGGCGGGCGGACAGCGGGGGGAATGACGTCCCGTGACCCCCGAACCGCAGCAGGAACCCCGCGGTCCCCGCCGGCACGTCTGGCCGCGGGTGCTCGTCCTGCTGCTCGCCCTGCTCCTGCCGGGCACCCACGCCGAGGCCCTGACAGGGCCGACGGCGACCGTCCCCGGGGAGAACACCACCGTCGAGTACGACCTCTTCGACACCGCCCCGCGCCCACCGGCCCGGGCCGTCCGCCGCACCGCAGCCCCGCCGGGTCCCGCCCCGCTGCCGGAGCCCGTGTACGCCCCACGGCGCCCCGTGCCCGTACCGGCGAAACCGTACGACCCTCGTCCCCTGTGCTCCGAGGTCCTCCGCTGCTGACAGGACCGGCCCGCCACCGGTCCGTCCGTCTCGCACGGAACCAGAACGACGAGGAACGACGAGGAACCCAGCCATGCTCCAAGACCCGTACGCGGTCATGCGCGCCCTCCTGCGGGCGGAAGCCGCCCGCAACGCCCCCAAGCCCCACTCCCAGCCGGACACCCGGAAGCCGCCGCAACCCTCGAAGGGGCGAGGGCAGGGAGAGGGCGAGGGACGAGATCGCGGCTGACCGGACCGCGCGGCGGAGGCCCCCACGCCTCCGCCGTCCCCACCGCCTGCGCTTCCGCCGCCCCCACCGCCTACGCCTCCGCCCTTCCCCACCGCCTGCGCCTCGGCCTCCCACCGCCTACGCCTCCGCCCTCCCCACCGCCTGCGCCTCCGCCCTTCCCCACCGCCTACGCCTCCGCCCTCCCCACCGCCTACGCCTGGCCCTCCCCACCGCCTACGCCTCCGCCCTCCCCACCGCCTACGCCTGGGCCTTCCCTACCGCCTGCGGCGCCCCGAACGCCGTGCCGTGCCGAACAGCGACCGTGTGATCTCCCGCCCGATCTGCTTCCCCACCGACCGGGCCAGCGACCCGAAGACGCCGCTCTCGACCACCCGCTCCGCCCTGGACGGCTGTTCTTCCGCCCGCTCACCCCGCCCCTGGGCGGCGTCCCGCATCTCGTCGGGCCCCTTCGCCCCGCGCCCCCGCTCCAGCCGCTCGTACGCCGACTCCCGGTCCACGGCCGGCGCGTACCGCTCGTACAGCGGCGACCGGGCCACGGCCCGTTCCAAGGCCTCCTGGCCGAGCGGCCCCATCAACGACTCGGGCGCCCGCAGCCGGGTCGCGGCGACAGGGGTCGGCGCGCCCTTCTCGCTCAGCACCGTCACCACCGCCTCGCCGGTCCCGAGGCCGGTCAGCACCTCTTCGAGGTCGTAGGGCGACTTCGGGAAGGTCTTCACCGTGGCGTTCAGGGCCTTCTGGTCGTCGGGGGTGAAGGCGCGCAGCGCGTGCTGGACGCGGTTGCCGAGCTGGGCGAGGACATCGGCGGGCACGTCCTCGGGAGACTGCGTCACGAAGAAGACCCCGACCCCTTTCGACCGAATCAGGCGCACGGTCTGCGTGATCGACTCCAGGAACGCCTCGGAGGCGTCGTCGAAGAGCAGGTGCGCCTCGTCCAGGAAGAACACCAGGCGCGGCTTGTCGACGTCGCCCAGCTCGGGCAGGTCGTGGAAGAGATCGGCGAGCAGCCACATCAGGAAGGTCGAGAACAGCTGCGGCCGATCCTGCACGGCGCTCAGCTCCAGGACGGAGACCACGCCCCGCCCGTCCTCCGCCGTGCGCAGCAGCTCACCCGTGTCGAACTCCGGCTCCCCGAAGAAGCCGGACGCGCCCTGCGCCTCGAAGGCGGTCAGGGACCGCAGGATCACCCCGGCCGTGGCCGCCGACACACCGCCCACCGTCTTCAGCTCCGACTTGCCCTCGTCCGAGGTCAGGAAGGTCACGACCGCCCTGAGGTCCTTGAGGTCGATCAGCTCCAGGCCCTTGCTGTCGGCGTAGTGGAAGACCAGCGCGAGGGACTGCTCCTGCGTGCGGTTCAGCCGCAGCACCTTGGCCAGCAGCACCGGACCGAATCCGGTGACCGTGGCCCGGACCGGAATGCCGCGGCCGATGCCGCCGAGGGCGTAGTACTCGGCCGGGAACCCGCTCGCCGTCCACCGCTGGTCGACGTCCGCGGCCCGGCCCTCGACCCGGGCGTCCGGGCGGCCCGGCGCGGCGATTCCGGACAGGTCGCCCTTGATGTCGGCGAGGAAGACCGGCACTCCCTGGGCGGACAGCTGCTCGGCGATCAGCTGAAGCGTCTTGGTCTTGCCGGTGCCCGTGGCGCCGGCGACCAGCCCGTGGCGGTTGAGCATCGCCAACGGCACCCGGACCTGCGCGTCCGGCAGGCACTGCCCGTCCCACAGCAGGGCACCCAGATGGAGTACGGGACCGGGGAAGGCGTAGCCGGAGGCGATCCGCAGGGCCTCCTGGGGAAGAGCGGCGGCACGTGCGGACACCTCCGGGGAGGAGGCCGACGGCATGGTCTCGCGGTCCGGCATATTCACGCACCTTTTTCCGGTTCATACCGCCTTGTGGGGTTTTTTTCAGCGTCGCACTGGGCCGCCATGGCTGCGCCCGGAAGGTCTTGACCGGTAGGCTTTCCGTGTGATCTTCAAGCGCATCGGAAACGGCCGGCCGTACCCCGACCACGGCCGGGAAAGCACCCGGCAGTGGGCGGACGTCGCACCGCGCCCGGTCCGCCTCGATCAGCTCGTGACGACCAAGGGTCAGCTCGATCTGGAAACACTGCTCGCCGAGGACTCGACGTTCTACGGCGACCTCTTCGCGCACGTCGTGAAGTGGCAGGGCGACCTCTACCTGGAGGACGGGCTGCACCGTGCGGTGCGGGCGGCACTCCAGCAGCGCCAGGTGCTGCACGCGCGCGTGCTCGAACTCGACTGATCCCGCCGGTCGCGGGTTGGCCCTTTCGGGTTCCGCTGGGCGACGTCGAATGATCATCTAGTAGGCATCGTCGCCCGAGCGCACTACGCTGCGCTCATGAGCATGCTGACTCCCCCCGGCATGGGCCGCAAGTACCGCATCAAGGGCAACAAGTACCCCCGGATGCGCCGGCCCCGGCGGCGCGGCAGGCTCGTCGTCCTGACCGTCGCGTCCGTCGTCGTCCTCGGCGTGGGCGGCTGGGGCACGCTGCAGCTCATCGACGTCTTCACCGGCGGCGGCAGAAAGGCTTCGGCGGCCGGCGACGGGACGGACTGCGGCAACACGACCAAGGCGAGCCCCTCGCCCAGCGCCAAGCCCCTGCCCGAACCGCGCACGATCACCGTGAACGTCCTCAACGCCACCACTCGCGCCGGTCTGGCGAAGAAGACCGCCGACGAACTCAAGAAGCGCGGCTTCACGATCGGCGACGTGGGCAACGCGACCAAGCAGTACGACAAGAAGGTCAAGGGCACCGGACTGCTGCTCGGCCCCACCGCCGCGCTCGACACCTCACTGCCCGTGCTCGGCACCCAGCTCCCGGGCGCCGAACGGCGCACCGAGGCGGCCCGCAAGGGCGCCGCCGTCGACCTCGTCATCGGGGACGGCTTCAAGGAGCTGGCGAAAAAGCCGGACGCCGACCGGGCACTGACCGAACTGGCCAGGCCCGAGCCGGCGCCCACGACGAAGAAGGGCTGCTGAGAGGCCCGTCCGGCCTACTCGGCCGCCCCGTACATCCGGTCCCCCGCGTCGCCGAGGCCCGGCACGATGTAGCCGTGCTCGTTCAGGTGTTCGTCGACCGAGGCGGTCACGACCGTCACCGGCGTGCCCGCGAGCTCGCGCTCCATGATCTCGACGCCCTCCGGGGCGGCCAGCAGGACCACGGCGGTGACGTCGTCGGCTCCGCGCCGGATCAGTTCCCGGATCGCCGCGACCAGTGTGCCGCCGGTGGCGAGCATCGGGTCGAGCACGTACACCTGACGCCCCGACAGGTCTTCGGGCATGCGCGTCGCGTACGTGGAGGCCTGCAGCGTCTCCTCGTTGCGGATCATGCCGAGGAAACCCACCTCGGCGGTCGGCAGCAGCCGGACCATGCCGTCCAGCATGCCGAGCCCGGCCCGCAGGATCGGCACCACCAGCGGCCGCGGGTGGGACAGCTTGACGCCCGTGGTCCGCGCGACCGGCGTCTGGAGGTCGACCTGTTCGGTGCGCACGTCCCGCGTGGCCTCGTAGGCGAGCAGGGTGACCAGCTCGTCGGCGAGACGGCGGAAGGTCGCGGAGTCGGTGCGCTGGTCGCGCAGCGTGGTGAGCTTGTGAGCGACCAGAGGGTGGTCGACGACGTGGAGACGCATGTCCACAACATTAACCGGGCGGGGTACCACCGACGGCACGGCAAGCCCGCCGTCCGGCCCTCGCCCGGTCACTGGCGTCAAACCGCCCGTCCGGGGGAAAGCGGAAAGGACGGACTGGGGGTGGTGAACCTGATGCCCGACCGGACATTCCGAAACGATCCGCCGCCGCGCACGCGGCCGGGGGCCGGCCCGGAGCCCGGCCTGACGAACGGGACCGACGAGTCCGACGCCGAGCGCCGCCGTCGTCGCGCCCGGTTCCTGCGCGATCTGGCCGAGGCCCGGGAGCTGCGCGACCGCGTCCAGCCGCGCCGCGCCAAGACGGCCCGGCTGCGGCACGCGATGCGCATGCGCACCTTCCGCTGGTAGGAAACGGGCGGGAGAACCCCCGGCGAAGATCACGAACCGCGCGGAGATTCGTCGCGGGTGACCGTGCGTGGAACGGGGCAAAGCCGCGTACGATCCGCAGGTGGCGGCAACGAGCGTGCGAGCAGAACTGCCGGACACAGGGAGCGGAAGACGTCCCCTGAACGCCTTGTTTCTGCCACGATTCCGAGTGGGTGGGGCTCGGACGAGCACTCCCCGCCCGTAACCTCCGCCGGGGGGACCCCCAACCGGCACGCCTAAGACCAGTGGGAGAGTCACGGTGTACTTCGCCGCACTGCTCGCGCGCACCGAAGACGGGTGGGAAGCGAGCGATACAGAGCTCGACGATGTGGAAACCCTGTCTGATCTGGCCGACCTGGCCCGTGAAGCCACCCCGGACGAGGACACGGTGCTCGTGCTCATCGAGCAGGAGGACGCCTGGTTCGGCGTCGTCCGCGTGGACGGCGAGGAGGACCCTCGCATCTACGTCTCGGACGCCGCCGCCGCTGCCCGCAGCAGCTACGGCGAGATCCTGCTCACCGACGAGTTGCTCGGCCGCGATCCGGACGACGACGTCCTCGCCGCCCTCGACCTCGACGGCACCGAGGACGGTGAATCCGACGAGGACGACGATGACGATGACGCCGAGGACGGCGCCGGGCCCACCGGCTCCGCCGAGTCCGTGCCGCACGGCCCGGTCGGCGACGCGCTGATCCTCGACGACCTCGGCGTGAGCGAGAAGGAACTGCGCCTGATGTCGACGGACGCCGTCACCGAGATCGCCGAGTCCCTGGGCGCCTCGGAGACCCTGGAGACCGTCCGCTGACCGGTCGTACCACCGCGGGGCCGCCGGATCCGGTCCGGGACCCCTGGCGGCCCACGATGCGACTCGCCCTGGACGAAGCCGCCGAGGCCGTCCGGGGCGGGGACGTGCCCGTCGGCGCCGTCGTCCTGGCCCCGGACGGTGCGACCGTGCTCGCGGCCGGGCACAACGAACGCGAGGCCGGCGGCGATCCGACGGCCCACGCGGAGCTCCTCGCCCTGCGGCGGGCCGCGGCCGCCCTCGGCACGTGGCGGCTCGCCGGCTGCACCCTCGTGGTGACGCTGGAGCCCTGCACGATGTGCGCGGGCGCGATCCAGCAGTCACGCGTCGACCGGCTCGTCTACGGCGCCCGCGACGAGAAGGCCGGCGCGGCCGGATCCCTCTGGGACCTGGTCCGCGACCGGCGGCTCAATCACCGGCCCGAGGTGATCGAGGGAGTGCTCGCGGAGGAGTGCGCCGGGCTGCTCACGGCGTTCTTCCGGGACCGCTGAACCGTCGCCGAATCCGATTTCAAAGCACGCGGCACCTTGCTGTAAGGTCTCCCTCGGTAGCGTGTCCGAGCGGCCGAAGGAGCTCGCCTCGAAAGCGAGTGTGGCGCAAGTCACCGAGGGTTCAAATCCCTCCGCTACCGCTTGAGAAGGGCCCCGTCGTCAGACGGGGCCCTTCGTGCGATCAGCCTCTTCGTGTGATCGGTCCTTCGTGCGATCATGTGCGCTGTTTGAGACACCAGTGACAGGGGAGGCCGCGATGGCGGTGAATGCGAAGAAGGTCGCCGTCTATGCCCTCGTGGTCTTCGCGCTGTACGTGATCATCACGGACCCGAAGAAGGCCTCCGACTACGTTCTCATAGGATTCCAGGGTGTATCGGACGCCGCCGGGGCCCTCGGCGACTTCGCCACGTGGGTTGCGAACGGAGCAAAGTGATGATCCGCCACCTGGTGCTCTTCAAGCTCAACGAGGGCGTCGAGCGCGACGACGCCCGGGTCGCCAAGGGCGTCGAGGCCTTTCGCGCGCTCGAGGGCACGATCCCCGGGATCCGCTTCTGGGAGCTCGGCTGGAACGTCAGCGACCGCCCCATCGCGTACGACTTCGCCATCAACTCCGCCTTCGACGACGCGGACGCGCTGCGGCGGTACGTGGAGCACCCGGACCACCAGGCGGGTGTCGCGCTGTGGCGGGAATTCGCCACGTGGGTGATCGCGGACTACGACTTCTGAGACCGGTTCCGAGACCGGCCGCTTCACGCCCCCTGTCCCTGGGACAGGGGGCTCCTGCTTTGCGTGGGTTGATTTGTGCGGCTTTCATCCCTCAACACGTAGTTATGGGGTGCTTGCACACAGTGCACATGTCTTGTGATGCTATGACCGCTTTTGATGGAAGAGTTGACGGATGAGTTGACGATGACGAGGTGGAGTTGACCGTGCTGGCCAGTACCGCACCTCAGGCACCGTCCCCACCAGCCTCGTCCGCCCAGTCACCGCCCCCTCGGACTCAAGCCGAGCCGGCTCCGGCCGCGTCGCCGGAAACCGCCCCGGCCCCAGTGCCGGAAACCGCTCCCGCCGCGGCCCAGCGGAGCAGCCGTGGCGCGGACACCCGGGCGCTCACCCAGGTTCTCTTCGCGCAGCTCAAGGAGCTCCAGCCGGGCACCGCGGAGCACGACCGCGTACGCGGGGCGCTCATCGAGGCCAACCTCCCACTCGTGCGCTACGCGGCCGCCCGGTTCCGCTCCCGCAACGAGCCGATGGAGGACGTCGTCCAGGTCGGCACCATCGGTCTCATCAACGCCATCGACCGCTTCGACCCGGACCGGGGCGTGCAGTTCCCGACGTTCGCGATGCCGACGGTCGTCGGCGAGATCAAGCGGTACTTCCGCGACAACGTCCGCACGGTCCATGTGCCGCGCCGGCTGCACGAGCTGTGGGTGCAGGTCAACAGCGCGACGGAGGACCTGACGACCTCCTTCGGGCGCACCCCGACGACCTCGGAGATCGCCGCGCGCCTGCGCATCACCGAGGGCGAGGTGCTGTCCTGCATCGAGGCGGGGCGGTCCTACCACGCGACCTCCCTGGAGGCCGCGCAGGAGGGCGACGGGCTGCCGGGGCTACTGGACCGGCTCGGTTACGAGGACCCCGCGCTGGACGGCGTGGAGCACCGGGATCTCGTACGGCACCTGCTCGTTCAGCTGCCCGAGCGGGAGCAGCGGATCCTGCTGCTGCGGTACTACAGCAATCTCACGCAGTCCCAGATCTCCGCGGAGCTCGGCGTCTCACAGATGCACGTGTCGCGGCTACTCGCGCGTAGCTTCCAGAGGTTGCGGTCTGCGAACCGCATCGACGCGTAACCGCAAACGCGAGCGAGAGGTCACCGCGAGGAGCGAATCGCTCATCAGGGCGGTTGCCGACAGTTGAGAGCCGAAAAGCCGTCAGACCCCTTGTTTGCAGGGCGTATTCGCGTCTCAGATGTCGACATGTCACTACAGCGTGTTGCCGACATGTGACATTCTCCGGGAAGCGCGTTTGCCGAAGCTCCGGCGCCGGTATTCAGGTGAAGGCTGCGTTCCTCAGACGGGGGCGTTCGCCGCGACCGTCCGCGACCCAAAGGGGGTGGCATGTCCGTAGAACAGGGCAGCTCGAAGGTGCTCACGCTCGCGGAGAGCGAGACAGCTCCCCATGCTCTCGACTCACTCGGCCCCATCGATGACGTACCGGCCCTCCCGGCCGAGCCCGTCCCGGTCCTTCCGGCTGCGGGCGCCATCGACACCCGCACCTTGTCCCGCTCCCTGTTCCTGCGGCTGGCCGCGCTCGACGAGGACAGCCCCGAGCGTGCGTACGTCCGTGACACGCTCATCGAGCTCAACCTCCCGCTCGTGCGGTACGCCGCCGCGCGGTTCCGGTCCCGGAACGAGCCGATGGAGGACATCGTCCAGGTCGGCACGATCGGGCTGATCAAGGCGATCGACCGGTTCGACTGCGAACGGGGCGTCGAGTTCCCGACATTCGCGATGCCGACGGTGGTCGGGGAGATCAAGCGGTTCTTCCGGGACACCTCGTGGTCGGTGCGGGTGCCGCGCAGACTGCAGGAGCTGCGGCTCGCTCTGACCAAGGCCAGTGACGAGCTCTCACAGAAGCTGGACCGGTCGCCGACCGTGCCCGAACTCGCGGCCGTCCTCGGGGTGTCCGAGGAGGACGTCGTCGACGGGCTGGCGGTGGGGAACGCCTACACGGCGTCCTCGCTGGACTCGCCGGCGCCGGAGGACGACGGTGGCGAGGGGTCACTGGCGGACCGGCTGGGGTACGAGGACACCGCGCTGGAGGGTGTCGAGTACCGGGAGTCCCTGAAGCCGCTGCTGGCGAAGCTGCCGCCCCGTGAGCGGCGGATCATCATGCTGCGGTTCTTCGCGAACATGACGCAGTCGCAGATCGGCGAGGAGGTCGGCATCTCGCAGATGCACGTCTCCCGGCTGCTGACCCGGACGCTGGCGCAGCTCCGGGAAGGTCTGATCTCGGACTGACCGAGGGCAGACCGAGGGCTGGCCGAGGGCTGCGACGCACGTGCGGCGCGAGGGCTGCGACGCACGTGCGGCTGGGCGGGGGCTTGTGCCGCGCCCAGCCGCGAGTGGTCGGTCGGGGCCGCGCCGGGGGGTGTCCGTCCTCGGAACGGCGCGATGGACCTCCATACCGACTGACCGGCGTTGACGCACCAACCGCTGCGGGCGGACAACCCCGACACGGCCCCTTGCGTACGACGGCGACTGCGGGCCGCCCCAGCTGCGGGCATGGACCCCTAAGGGCGATGGGGGTCCCCTGCTCGAGCGGAGCCGAGAGCTTCGGGGAGGGTGGGCGCTGGGGTCCCCCCTGCTCGGAGAGCTTGGGGAGGCACCTCGTCGCGCCGACTTGCGCACGCGCCCGGCCTCAGCACCAACGCCGGGCACCTGCAAAGGACAGCCAGGCGCCAAGTGGAGTTACGCCAGCGCCAGCCAGGCCACCGCCGCGATGACCGCTACGGCGACTACGACGCCGAGGATGAGACCGGTGCGCGGCCCGCCGCCGGACGGGGCCGCCGCCTGACGGCCCTGCGGGGCCTCGTCGACGAACGCGCGGAACATCTGGGTGCTGCCGGCGGGGTCGTGATTGCCCTGCGGGGCCTGGTTGTTAGCCATGGCCCGAGACCCTAGCGAAAACGCCGGGACTCCCCAAGTGGGGGTTGCGGTTCCGTTTGGTCCGAGCGACCCCCTACCGCCGGGCTCGCCACCAGCACATTTACTCCCGCAATACTTGCCTTTGCCAACTTTTTGTTCCGCACCCCCCTCTTTTATTTGCCTTCAGCAACCAACAGATCCTACGGTTGCCCTAAGCAACGAAAGCGGGAGGTGTCATGGCCGAACAGGCGCAGTACGAAGAGCTGGTCCGTCAGTTCAGCGCCTTCGGCGCCGTGAAGCGGGAGCTCGGCCGGATCATGCCCGCCGAGTGCCCCGGCGGGTCGGCAGCCGTCCTGACGCTGCTGGGACGACACGGCGACATGCGCATGAGCAAGCTCGCCGAGCTGCTGGCGGTGGACATGTCGGTCACCAGCCGCCATGTCGCGCACGTCGTGGCCCGGGGCTGGATCGAGCGCTCCCCCGACCCCGCGGACAAACGCTCACGCATTCTGCGGCTCACCCCCGCGGGCCAAACACAGCTCGACGAGCTGTCGCGGCGGACCACCGAGGTTCTCGCCGAGCGCCTGAGCGACTGGTCCGACGACGACGTCGGCCGGCTCACCAGCCTCATGGCGCGGCTGAGGGAGAGCTTCGACTGCCGGCCCGGAGGCCGGGCCGCACCGGCCGCTCTCGACGAGACCACCCGTACACCCGTAAGCACGTAAGAGAAGGAAGCCCATGGCAACGACCACACCAGCCGGTGTGCGGGCTCATGCCAAGCACGGGGGAGGCTCCCACGGCTCCTCCGGTGACGGCGCTCCGATGACGCACCGGCAGATCATGGAAGCCCTCACCGGCCTCCTGCTCGGCATGTTCGTCGCGATCCTGTCGTCGACGATCGTCTCCAACGCCCTGCCCCGGATCATCAGCGACCTCGGCGGCGGCCAGAGCGCCTACACCTGGGTCGTGACCGCGTCCCTGCTGACGATGACCGCGTCCACCCCGCTGTGGGGCAAGCTCGCCGACCTGTTCTCCAAGAAGCTGCTGATCCAGGTCGCGCTGGTCATCTTCGTGCTGGGTTCGGCGGCGGCCGGCATGTCCCAGAACCCGGGCACGCTCATCACCTTCCGCGCGGTCCAGGGCATCGGCATGGGCGGTCTGTCCGCACTGGCCCAGATCATCATGGCGGCGATGATCTCGCCGCGTGAGCGCGGCCGCTACAACGGCTACCTCGGCGCCACCTTCGCCACCGCCATGGTCGGCGGCCCGCTGGTCGGCGGTGTCATCACCGACACCGACTGGCTCGGCTGGCGCTGGTGCTTCTACGTCGGCGTGCCCTTCGCCGTGATCGCCCTGATCGTGCTGCAGAAGACCCTGCACCTGCCCGTCGTCAAGCGGAAGGTCAAGGTCGACTGGGCCGGCGCCTTCTTCATCACCGCGGCGGTGTGCCTGCTGCTGGTCTGGGTCACCTTCGCGGGTGACAAGTACGACTGGGTGTCCTGGCAGACGTACGCGATGGTCGGCGGTTCCCTGGTGCTGCTGGCGCTGTTCGTCCTCGTCGAGGCGAAGGCGAGCGAGCCGATCATCCCGCTGCGGCTGTTCCGCAACCGCACCATCGCGCTGGCCTCGCTGGCCTCGCTGTTCGTCGGTGTCGCGATGTTCGCGGGGACCGTCTTCTTCAGCCAGTACTTCCAGCTGGCCCGCGACAAGTCGCCGACGATGTCCGGCGTCATGACGATCCCGATGATCGCGGGTCTGTTCATCTCCTCCACCGTCTCGGGCCAGGTCATCACCCGGACCGGGCGCTGGAAGGGCTGGCTGGTCGGCGGCGGTGTGCTGGTGACCGCGGGCATGGGCCTGCTGGGCACGATCCGCTACGACACCGAGTACTGGCACATAGCGATCTTCATGGCGCTGCTGGGTCTCGGCATCGGCATGATGATGCAGAACCTGGTGCTGTGCACGCAGAACCAGGTGGCGCCCGGCGACCTGGGCGCGGCCAGCTCCACGGTGACGTTCTTCCGGTCCCTCGGCGGTGCGGTGGGCGTCTCCGCCCTCGGCGCGGTCCTGGCCACCCGTATCACCGACTACGTCAAGGACGGCCTCACCGACCTCGGCCCGAAGGGCGCGGCCCTCGGCCACGCCGGCACGGGCGAGGGCAACATCCCCGACCTGAGCGCGATGCCCGCGCCGATCCGCACCGTCGTGGAGAGCGCCTACGGCCACGGTGTCGCGGACGTGTTCCTCTACGCGGCCCCGCTGGCGCTGCTCGCGCTGCTGGTGTCGCTGTTCATCAAGGAGGTCCCGTTGAAGACGAAGGGCGGGCTGGCGCAGGCCACCGACCCGGAGACGCCTGCCACGGTTCCGGCCGAGGCCGCCGCCGAGGCGCCCGAAGGGGAGAAGGCCGTGCCGAACTGGGCCGTGGCCGAGGCATCCGACGGGGCCGGGCCGGAGGGGACGCAGCGGCTCGCCGCCGTCGCGACCGTGGCCCGTGCCGCCGAGCCGGCCTCCGGTGGGGGCGGTGTTCCGGTCCGCGGTTTCGTCCGCGGGAACGAGTCCGCGCCCGTGCCGCAGGCCGCCGTCACGCTGATCTCTCTGGCCGGGCGTCAGCTGGGCCGGTCCGTGGCGCAGGCCGACGGATCGTACGCGGTGGACGCCCCGGGCTCCGGTTCGTACGTGCTGATCGCCTCCGCCGACGGCTTCCAGCCGCAGGCGTCCACGGTCGTGGTGAACGGCGAGCCGGTCGCCTACGACATCCTGCTCAGCGGCACCAGCGGGCTGACGGGCCTGGTGCGGGCCGCCGAGAGCGGGCAGCCGGTCAAGGACGCCATGGTCATCGTGACGGATGTGCGCGGGGACCTGCTGGCCAACGGCACCACGGGTGAGCAGGGCGAGTTCTCCTTCGCCGAGCTGGTGCCGGGGGCGGTGACCGTCGCGGTGAACGCCGCCGGGCACCGGCCGCGCGCCCTGCCCGTCGAGGTGGGCGGCACCGGGGTCACCCGGGTCGAGATCGACCTGGAGTCGGGCGCCCGCGTCCAGGGTGTCGTCCGCGCCCCGCACGGGCCGCTGGCCGACGCCCGGGTGACGCTGGTCGACCAGGCGGGCAACGTCGTCGGCTCGGCCACGACCGGGACGGACGGGGCGTACGCCTTCACCGACCTGGACGGCGGCGAGTACACGGTCATCGCCACGGGCTACCCGCCGGTGGCCACCGCCCTGACGGTCGGGGGCGCGGGCACCGACGCCCACGACATCGAACTCGCCCACCCCGGCGAGTAGCGACGACCCCGGCCCGTGACAGGTGGGCGCGCTCCGAGCGGAGGTGCGCCCCCTGTCGCGGGCCGGTTTCTTTCTGAGGAGCAGTTGAGATGGGACTGACCGCGAGGATCCGCACCCGGGACGGATGGGCCGTGTCACACGCGGTCGTCACGGTGGCGGACATGACCGGTGCGCAGGTGCTGCGGGCCGAGGCCGACGCGGAGGGCGCCGTGCGGGACGCGACGCCGCTGGAACCGGGGGCGTACACCGTCATCGTCACCGCCGTCGGGTACGCGCCAGCGGCCTCCAGCGTGATCGTCACGGCGAGCCGCAGGGCCGAGGTCGGCCAGGTGACGCTGGCGCGGCAGGGCGGCACCGAGCTGCCGCCGCCCGGCCCCTGGACCGTCGACCCGGTTCACTCCAGCGTGGCCGCCGTGGCGCAGCACCTGGGCATCTCCAGCGTGCACGGCCGCTTCACGGAGTTCTCCGGCTCGATCGAGATCGCCCCGGACGACGTCACCAAGTCACGCGTGGATGCGGTCATCCGGGCCGCGTCCGTCGACACCGGCAACGGCATGCGCGACGGGCACCTGAAGTCGCCGGACTTCCTGGACGTCGAGCGCTTCCCGGAGATCACCTTCCGGTCGACGGGTCTGACGGCGACCGGGTCCGACCGGTGGACCGTCCACGGCGAGCTGGGCATGCACGGGGTCGTACGGCCCGTGGACCTGGATCTCGCCTACCTCGGCACGGGGCCGGACCCGTGGGGCGGTACCCGGGCGGCGTTCCGCGCGACGACCGAACTGCACCGCGAGGACTTCGCGATGAACTACAACCAGGTCCTGCAGGCCGGCATCGCGGCCGTCGGCACGACGCTGAAGGTGGAGCTGGACATCCAGGCCGTGCAGGGCGAGTCACTTCCGGCGGCGTGAGTCCGGGGCGGACACCCGCGCCACCAACTGGCTGCACAGGTCCCGGAGCTTGACGTTCCGGTCCTGCGAGACCCGGCGCAGCCGCTCCAGCGCGATCCGTGCGTCGATCCGCTCCCGGGCCATCAGGATGCCGACCGCCTGATCGATGACGCTGCGGGAGAGCAGCGCGGTGCGCACGTCGGCCGCCGACTGGCGCCGGCGTTCGATCCGCAGTGCCACGTCGATCGCGTCCCCGGTCCGGGCCGCGAAGGCCCGGGCCGCGTCCCGGCCCGCGTCCAGCGTCCCGGCCCGCACTCCGTAGAAGTTGAGCGCGGCGCCGCTCTCGCCCTCGACGGCGATCGGCACCGCCAGCACACACCTGACGCCCGCCGCGAGCGCGTACTGCGTGTACGACGGCCAGCGGGACTCCTCGGCGAGATCCGGGGTGTACTGCTCCTCGCCGGTCTCGGCCGCGTCGACGCAGGGCCCGGAGCCGTTCTCGTACTGGCGCAGGTCCAGGCCGCTGGGCAGGCCCTCGCTGCCGGCCAGGGTGAGCAGCCGGTCGGCGCGGCGCACGGTGATGCTGCACGCGTCCGCGCCGGGCACCTCCTGCACCGCGCGGTCGGTCAGGTCGCGCAGCAGGATGTCGAGACCGCTGCTGCGCACCATCGCCTGGTCCAGCGTGTCGGACGCTTCGGAGCTCATGACCGTACGGGTATCCCGTCACCGGCCGGACACGCCTCCGGCGTAATTCACCTCACGTCAGGGGGCGTTGGGCGCACCGACGATCCGGCGGGCGAGGTCGCGCAGTTTCACGTTCTCCCGCTGGGAGGCCCGCACCAGGCTCTCGAAGGCCGCGGACGCGTCGATGCCCTGGCGTTCCATGAGGATGCCGGTGGCCTGGCCGATCAGGTCCCGGGTGTGCATGGCCTCGGTGAGCTGCTCGCGCACGGTCGCCGAGTCCAGGGCGATGCTGACGTGCGCGCTGAACAGCCGGCCGACGCGCGTGGCCTCCTCGTCGAAGACGCCCGGCTTGCGCGCGTACACCGTGAGGACGGTCAGCCGACGACGGTCGGCGCGCAGCCGCAGCGACAGCGCGGAGCGCAGTCCGAGCGCGGCGAGCACGTCCCAGCCGTCGTCCGCCTCGCTGTCCGCTATGCGCGCCACCGGGCTGTTCCACAACTGGTCCCACAGGCCGTGCTGTTCGCGGCCGGTGTGCCGGGACTCGGCGGAGCGCACGACCTCGTCGGTCCAGGCGAGCGTGTTGAGTTTGTTGCCGCGCTCGATCACGGAGATGCCGGCGTGCTCGGCGCCCGGCACCAGATGCACCGCGAGACGGACCGCTGTGCGCAGGGCCTTGTGAGGCGTGAGGGTTTCGTGCAGCTGCTGAGAAGCCACCGTCAAGGCCTCGGCCAGCTCGGCGCCGACCGGAAAACGGGGCAAATCAGGAAACTCGGACGCAGCCACCACGAACCTCTTCGGCATGCACGGCCATGGCCGTGCGCAGGAGAGCTCCGCAGCACATTCCCGACTGCGAGCACAGGACGAACAGCACTCTAACTGTTCGGTTGCCTCCAAGTGACGCCCGGCCGACGCCGCTGCGGGACGCTTCCACCACCGGCCCCCCGCATGGTGGAATGGCCCACGGGTCAGGAAGCGGCCTTACCGGAAACCGGACGAACGTCTGCCAGGTGAGTGCCGTGACCTTCTTCACGAATCCCACAGAACCGCGCGACCTCCCCGGTCGCGTCCACCTCACGATGCCCGCCGAGATCGACTTCTGTAACGCGGCGGAGCTGCTGCCGCTCGTCCTGTCCGCGGCCAGGGCCCGGGGTGACCGGCTGGAGGTCCTCGTCCTCGACCTGAGGACGACCTCCTTCATGGACTCCCAGGGCATCCGCCTCGTCAACGACGTACGGCGCCGGCTGCCGCCCGGGGCCGTGGTGCGTCTGGTGGCCCGGCCGGAGGGGATCACGGGCCGCGTCCTGGAGCTGACCGGCCTGCGCCGGGACGTCCCCGTGTACGACGACCTCACCGAAGCCCTGGCGTCGTAGGCTGCCGCACATGGCACCGAACATCGCGACGAACACCCGCGTCTCCCTGGACGAGTTGCTCGACTTCGTCCGGCCCAGGCACCACGCGATCCTGCTGACCCGCAGGGCCGACGGCGGCCCCCAGGGCTCCCCGCTGACCTGCGGTGTCGACGACTCCGGCCGGATCGTGGTCTCCACCTACCCGGAGCGCGCCAAGACCCGCAACGCCAAGCGGGACCCCCGCGTGAGCCTGCTCGTGCTCAGCGACGACTTCAACGGCCCCTGGGTCCAGATCGACGGCACGGCCGAGGTCGTCGACGCCCCCGACTCCGTCGAACCGCTCGTCGAGTACTACCGGAACATCGCCGGGGAACACCCCGACTGGGACGAGTACCGCGCGGCCATGCGCAAGCAGGGCAAGTCGATCATCCGGATCACGCCGGAGCGGTGGGGGCCGGTGGCGACCGGGGGGTTCCCGGCGCGACTGGTGGAAGGGGAGTAGGTCAGCTCTCCCTGGGGGGTCCGGGAGTTTCGGGGGATCCCGGAGGTCCGGGGGATCCCGGAGGTCCAGGGGTTCCGGGAACCCCTGGAGTCCCGGGAGTTTCTTCCCCTCCGGAGGCTGCTCCCTCGCGGGCGACCATCGCGTCGATGCCCGCGATCAGCAGCTCCAGCGCGAACTCGAAGTCGCGCTCCAGCATCTCGGCGACCGTGTCGCCGCCGCGCGCCGCCATGATCTCCTGGGACTCCTTCACGACATCGGCGGCCTGCGGGGCGGAGGTCACCGTGCTCAGGGCCTGCTGGAAGTACTCGTCCACGCTCATTCCGCCGGCCGCGGCCCGGGAGGCGAGATGCCCCTCCAGGGTGCCGTAGCCGTAGACGAACTGGAAGACGGCCGAGATCGTGCTCGTCATGCGTTTCGCGGGCAGTCCGGTCCTGCGGACGACGCGCTGGACGACCCGGGAGAACGCCAGGTTGTTGGGGCCGATGTTGAGGAAGGCCCCGACCAGCGCGGACACCCAGGAGTGCCGCACGAGCAGCGTCCGGTACTCCCGGGCGAGCGCCCTCACCTGGTCCCGCCAGTCCTCGTCGGCGTCCGGATCGGGCAGCCGCATCCCGCCCATGACCTCGTCCAGGGCGAGTTCGAGCAGGTCGTCCTTGGTGTCGACGTACCAGTAGACGGACATCGCGGTGACGTTCAGCTCGCCGGCGAGCCGCCGCATCGAGAACTTGGCCAGTCCCTCGGCGTCCAGCAGCCGCACGGTGACCTCGATGATGCGCGCCCGGTCCAGCCCCGAGGGCTGCCCCCCGCCGCGCCGCCGGTGCGCCTTGCCCTCCAGCCAGACACTGGACCGCGGCTGATCCTGCCGGGCCGCTCTCGCCATGGCGCACCTTCCTCGATCTTGCGACGCCGCTCATGCTAGACGCGCCGTTTTCAGGAGCGCGGGGCCGTGTCGATGTGCGGCTCCGCCGCGTGGGCGCGATCAACCCCGGCGGACCCGCATTCGCGCGCTACGACCGTCCCGGATTCCTAGGCGGATTCTGCCCGCTCGGCCCGCCGCAGCAACCCGGCCGCGACCAGTCCACCGGCCAGCACCGCAACCGCCCCTACCAGCTGACTGGTCTCCAGGCCGGAGGCGAACGCGTCGGAGATCCTCACCTTCTCCTCGGCCGAGTCGGCGGAGGCCAGCGCGGCCGGCAGCGACGCCGCCGACACGGCCACCAGCGAGGCGAACCGGGAGTTGAGCACGGCACCGAGGACGGCGACGCCCAGACCGTTGCCGAACTCCGCGAGCGTCCCGTTGATGCCGGCTCCCACACCCGCCTTCTCGGGCGGGATCGCACTCATGATCGCGTTGGCCATGGCCGGCATGGACAGCGCCACACCGGCCCCCATCACGACCAGGCCGAGCAGCATGCCCTCGTACCCGTGCCCTCCGAGCAGCGCGATCGCCGCGAGCCCGGCCGACACCAGGGTCATACCGGCCGCGATGGCCCCCGGGGTGCCGATCTTGAGGACCAGCTTCGCCCCGACCCCCGTGAAGTTGAGTGCGACGACGGTCAGCGCCAGCGGCGCCGTCCGCAGCCCGGCGTCCAGCGGCTCGTAGCCGAGGACGAACTGCAGATGCTGGGTGAGCAGGAACAGCGACCCCGTCATGCCGAACGCCACGAGGATCGCGCCCGCGACCGCGCCCACGAACCTCTGGTTGCGGAAGAAGTGCATGTCGAGCATCGGGTGCTCGGTGCGCAGCTCCCACAGCACGAACAGGCCGAGCACGGCCGCGCCGACCAGTGCGGAGACCAGCACCTGCGCGGAGGTCCAGCCGTGCTCGGGTCCGGTGATGATCGCGTACACGACGGCCGTCATGCCGATGGTCGAGAGCACCGCGCCGAGCAGGTCGGGCCGGTCACCGGCCTTGTGCTTCGACTCCGGCACCAGCGCGGCGACCGCGACCAGGCCGAGCAGCGCGACCGGGATGTTGATCAGGAAGATCGCGCCCCACCAGAAGTGGTTCAGCATCACGCCGCCGATCAGCGGGCCGGCCGCGAAGCCGAGCGAACTGACCGTCGACCACAGCGCGATGGCCTTCACCCGCTCCTGGTCGTCGAAGATCTGCACGACGACCGCGAGGATCGTGGTCATCAGCAGCGCGCCGCCGACGCCCATGCCCGCGCGGGCCGCGATCAGCTGGGCGGGGCTCTGGGAGAGCCCGGCCGCCAGCGAGCCCACGCCGAAGATCGCCAGGCCCGACATCAGCAGCAGCTTGCGGCCGTAGCGGTCGGCGGCGTTGCCCGCGGTGAGCAACAGGCCGGACTGCACCAGTGCGTAGGCGTTCATCATCCACTGGACGTCGGCGGTCGTCGCGTCCATCTCGCGGGTGAGCGAGGGGATCGCCACGTTCAGGATCGTGTTGTCGAGCAGCACGGTGAGCTGCGCGAGGCAGATGACACCGAGGATCAGCCAGCGTTGCGGGTGGCTTCCGTGGGCCGTCTGCGGCGGGGCCGTTTCCTGGGGGGACGTCGTCATGCTGTACACCGTAGAACAGTTCCTATACGGCGTACAACAGAGTTTCCGCGGAGACGGTACGGGGCGGTGGCTTTCGGCCACCGCCCCACGTCCGGTCAGGGACGGGTCAGCTGCTCGCCTTCTGGGTGAGGTCGTAGAACGTGGTCGAACCGACCGTGACCTTCGCGAAGGTGGCTTCGACCCAGGAGGTGATCCGGGACGAGGTGCCGTCGCTGCCGCCGCCCATGCCGCCGGAGGCGACGAAGTAGTGGATCTTTCCGTCCGCCACGTACTTCTTGAACTGGGCCAGGGTCGGGGACGGGTCCGTGCCGTTGAAGCCGCCGATCGCCATCACCGGGTCGCCCGTGGCCAGCTGGTAGCTCGCGGCGTTCTGGGCGCCGATGGCCGCCGCGGCCCAGGTGTACTGCTCGGCGTCGGTCTCCAGCAGCTTCTTGGCCTCGGCACTGACGCCGGCGCCGTTGAGCAGGCCTCCGACGCCGCCGCCCATACGGCCGCCTTCGGCGTTCTGCTGGTTCTGGTTCTGGCCCTGGCCCGGTTGGTTCTGGCCTTGGCCCTGCTGGTTCGGGCCGCCGCCGGGGGAGCCGTTGCCGGGGGAGCCGTTGCCCTGCCGGCCCTGGGCGTTGCCGGTGCCGGTGCCGTTCTGCTGGTTCTGGCCCTGCTGGTTCGGGCCCTGGCCCTGCTGGTTCGGGCCGCCGCCCGGTCCCCCGCGGCCGCCCGCGACCGCCGGGCCCGCTGTGACGATCGAGCCGGTGTGTCCCTCGTTCACCGTGGTGAGGGAGTACGCCGCCGGACCCGCCAGCGCGGCGACGAGGCCGAGCCCGGCCACTCCCAGGGCCAGCCGGCGTCCGAGACGGCCGGCGAAGACCAGGCCGAGGGCAGCCGTCAGACCGCCGACCAGGACGAGCCACTTGAGCCAGGGCAGGTAGTCGGAGGAGCGGTTGAGCAGGACGTATCCCCAGGCCGCGGTCGCCGTCATCGCGGCGGCCAGGGTCAGCGACGCCCACGCCTTGCCGCGCTTCTCCCAGAGCAGTGCCGCGCCCATGCCGATCAGCGGGGCGATGTAGGGGGCGAGGGCCACCGTGTAGTATTCGTGGAAGATGCCCTGCATGTAGTTGAAGACCAGCATGGTCGTGAGCAGCGCGCCGCCCCACACCAGGAACGCGCCGCGGGTCGCCGAGGTCCGACGGGCCCTGCCCGTGGCCACCAGCCCGGCGACGAGCAGGATCAGCGCGGCCGGGATCAGCCAGGAGATCTGGCCGCCGACGGACGAGCCGAACAGCCGGTCCCAGCCCGTCTCGCCCCAGTTGCCGCCACCGTTACCGCCACCGCCACCGCCCACACTGCCGGTCTCGTCGCCGTTGAGGCGGCCCAGGCCGTTGTAGCCGAAGGTCAGTTCGAGGAAGCTGTTGTTCTGCGAGCCGCCGATGTACGGACGGGAGGACGCGGGCCAGAGTTCGACGATCGCGACCCACCAGCCACCGCAGACGACGATCGCGGCGAGCCCCGCGGCGAGTTGACCGATCCGCTTCCTCACCGTCACCGGGGCGCACACGCCGTGGACGAGGGCGAGCGGCGGCAGGATCAGGAAGGCCTGGAGCGTCTTCGCGAGGAAGGCGAAGCCGATCGCGGCACCGGCCCACAGCAGCCACTTCGTGCGGCCGTCCTCCAGGGCGCGGATGACGAACCAGCAGGCCGCCGCCATCAGCAATGCCAGCATCGCGTCAGGGTTGTTGAAGCGGAACATCAGCGCCGCGACGGGGGTGAGCGCCAGCACGGCGCCCGCGATCAGGCCGGCCGCGGGGCTGAACCGGCGGCGCACGGCCGCGTAGACGACGGCCACCGTGCCGACGCCCATGAGGACCTCGGGCGCGAGGATCGCCCAGGAGCTGAGGCCGAAGAGCCGCACGGACAGGGCCATCGGCCACAGCGCTGCCGGGGGCTTGTCGACGGTGATGGCGTTCGCCGCGTCCAGCGAGCCGAAGAAGAACGCCTTCCAGGACTGGCTGCCCGCCTGAACGGCCGCGGAGTAGAAGGAGTTGGCGTAGCCGGAGGCGCTCAGGTTGCAGAGGTAGAGCGCGGCCGTCGCCAGCAGGAGGGCGAGGAAGGCCGGGCGGGCCCAGCGGGGGTCCTCGGGCCGGCCGCGCCACAGCCGCTGCGGGAAGGGCCGGCCGGGGGCACCGGCCTGCCCGGCCGGCGCGGGGTCCGGGGGCCGGGTCCACGTGCCGGGGCCCGCGTCTTGGCCGATGGTCTGCTGGTCGTGGTGGACGGTCATCGGAAGTCCCTCGCATCGGTGTCGTGCGGGCGCACCGGCAGCAGCTGCACGGTGGCGTCCCGCCAGGAGTCCGCGACGTCACCGGCGCGGAAGGGGGTGGTGTCGTACGGGGACGGGGACGGGGACCGGGACGAGGACGAGGCGGCGCGCGCCGGGTCGTCCTCGCGCCGGTCCGGGAACACCCACCCCCGGAAGAGCAGGAAGCGCAGCACGGTCGCGGCGAGGTTGGCCGCGATGAGGACGGCCAGTTCGGTCGAGTGGGCGGGCTCGGAGGCCGCCGCGTTCAGGGCCGCGAGCGAACCGCTGGTCAAGGCGAGTCCGATGCCGAAGACGACCAGACCCTGCGCCTGGTGCCGTACGGCCCCGCCGCGCCCGCGCACCCCGAAGGTGAGCCGCCGGTTGGCCGCGGTGTTGGCGACCGCCGAGACCAGCAGGGCCAGGGCGTTGGCGATCTGGGAGCCGGTGAACACCCGGAAGCCGCTGTAGAGCAGCAGGTAGAAGAGGGTGGACAGGGCGCCGACCACGCAGAACCCGACGAGCTGGCGCGCGAGGCCCTTGGGCACGTCCTCGATGTCCCGGTCGCGCGGGTCGTCGCCGAACGGCCGGGCGATCCGGTCGAGCGGCAGTGAGCCGGTGGCCAGGGCCCTGCCGACCCGCCACACGCCCTTGAGGTCGTCGGTCGCGGTCTTCACGATGTGCACGGTCGAGTCGGGGTCGTCGACCCAGTCGACCGGCACCTCGTGGATCCGCAGCCCCGCCCGCTCGGCGAGCACCAGCATCTCGGTGTCGAAGAACCAGCCGGTGTCCTCGACGAGCGGCAGCAGTGCCTGCGCCACGTCCCTGCGGATCGCCTTGAAGCCGCACTGGGCGTCCGAGAACCGCGCCTGGAGCGATCCGCGCAGGATGAGGTTGTAGGCCCGGCTGATGAACTCCCGCTTGGGTCCGCGCACCACCCGGGAACCGCACGCCAGCCGGGAGCCGATCGCGAGGTCGGAGTGGCCGGAGATCAGCGGCGCCACCAGCGGGAGCAGGGCGTTGAGGTCGGTGGACAGGTCCACGTCCATGTAGGCGAGGACCGGGGCGTCCGAGGCGGACCAGACGGCCCGCAGGGCCCGGCCGCGCCCCTTCTGCTCCAGGCGGAAGGTGCTGACCTCGGGGATCCGCGCCGCCAGTTGCCGCGCCACCTGCGGGGTGGTGTCCGTGGAGGCGTTGTCCGCGATCGTGATGCGGAACGCGTAGGGAAACGTCCGGACGAGGTGATCACGCAGTCTGCGGACGCAGGGCTGGAGGTCCTTCTCCTCGTTGTAGACGGGGATCACTACGTCCAGGACAGGCGTTCCGGCTGGTGCGGCCGGGAGGTGCTCCCGCGCCGGCAGCGTGCCGGGATAAGAGTCGGTTCGCATGGAACCGACTTTCGTCAGGCGCCCTGTTGTACCCATGTGGTGAGGCTGTGGCGTGCCTGTGAGTGCCCCTGCCGGCTCGGGTCCGGCCCCGGCTGCGGCGGCAGGGCGGGCAGACGCACGGTGAACACGGTCCGCCCGGGCGCGCTGTCGACGCTCACGGCACCGCCGTGCGCGGTCGCCACGGCCTGCACGATGGCGAGGCCGAGACCGGTCGAGCCGGTGGCACGGGAGCGCGCGGAGTCACCCCGCGCGAACCGCTCGAAGACATGCGGGAGCAACGCGGCCGGGATGCCCTGCCCGTCGTCCTCGACGTCCACGCACAGCCAGGCCCCCCGCCGCTGGACCCGGGCGGTGACGGTCGTGCCGGGCGGGGTGTGGGTGCGGGCGTTGCCGAGCAGGTTGACCAGCACCTGTTGCAGCCGGGCCGCGTCCGCCGACACGAGCGCGGGATCGTCGGGCAGGTCGAGGCGCCAGTTGTGGTCCTGGCCGGCCGCCCGGGCGTCGCTGATGGTGTCCACGACCAGCGGGACGAGGTCGGTCTGCTCGAACTGCAGCGGCCGTCCCGCGTCGAGCCGGGCCAGCAGCAGCAGATCCTCCACGAGGAGGGTCATCCGGCCCGCCTCGGACTCGATCCGGCCCAGCGCGTGCCGGGTGTCGGGCCCGACCTGCTCCCTGCCGCGCCGGGTGAGCTCGGCGTACCCGCGGATGGACGCCAGCGGGGTACGCAGTTCGTGACTGGCGTCGGCGACGAACTGCCTGACGCGCGTCTCGCTCTGCTGCCGCGCGTGCAGCGCCCCGTGGACGTGGTCCAGCATCCGGTTGAGCGCCCCGCCGACCCTGCCGACCTCGGTGTGCGGGTCGGTCTCGGAGTCGGGGACCCGCTCGCTGAGGTTCACCTCGCCCGTGTGCAGGGGCAGTTCGGAGACCCGGGTGGCGGTGGCGGCGACGCGGCGCAGAGGGCGGGTGGCCACGCCGACCAGCACGGAACCCGCGAGACCGGCAGCGGCGAGACCTGCTCCGGTGACGCTGATCTCCACCAGGACGAGTGTGTTGATGGTGTTGGTGACGTCCGTGGTCGGGATGGCCACGTAGTAGCTGCCCTTGTCACCGCTCTTGTACTCGACCCGGTACTCGCCGAGGCCGGGGATGTCGACGGTTCTCGGCGGTCCCTCGGCCTGTGGCACGGAGGCGAGGGCGGCTGCCTGGGCGGAGTTCAGCGCCCGCGCGCTCATCTGGTAGTTGTCTTCGGAGACGCCGTACGCGGACTCCGTGATCCGGCCGCCCTCGATCTTGGCGGCGACCGTACCGCCCGGCTGCGGCCCCTTCGTGACGAAGTCGGTGAGGCTTTCCTCCTTCTTCTCCGCGAGCCCGTCGGCCCTGCCCTCGCCGGGAACCCGGGGTGGGCTGGACGCGGCTCTGGACGCGGCTCCGCCGAGCTGCCCGTCCAACTGCTCGTACAGATGGGAGCTGAGGGCGAGTGTCGTCACGGTCCCGATCACCGCACACACCACGGCGATCAGCACCACGGACGCGACGACGAGCCGTGTCCGCAGCGTGCGCGGCTTGCCTGCCCACCGCCTGCCCGCCCGCTGCTGCGTACCCGGCCGCCGTCGGCCGCTCATGGCGCGGGCTTGATCAGGTACCCGGCACCGCGCCGCGTGTGGATCATCGGCTCGCGCCCGGCGTCGATCTTCCGCCGCAGATAGGAGATGTAGAGCTCGACGACGTTGGCCTGACCGCCGAAGTCGTACGACCACACGCGGTCGAGGATCTGCGCCTTGCTGAGCACGCGCCGGGGATTGCGCATCAGGAACCGCAGCAGCTCGAACTCGGTGGCGGTCAGGTGGATGCCGTCCCCGGCCCGGGTCACCTCGTGGCTGTCCTCGTCGAGGGTGAGGTCGCCGACGACCAGCGTGGAGTCCGAGTGCCGGTCGGCGGCACCGGCACGGCGTATGAGCCCGCGCAGCCGCGCGACGACCTCTTCGAGGCTGAACGGCTTGGTGACGTAGTCGTCACCGCCCGCCGTCAGCCCGGCGATCCGGTCCTCGAGGGCGTCCTTCGCGGTGAGGAAGAGCACCGGCACGTCCGGCAGTTCCCGGCGCAGCCGCCCGAGCACGGCCAGCCCGTCCATGTCGGGCAGCATCATGTCGAGGACGACGGCGTCGGGCCGGAAGTCCCGGGCGGCCTGTATCGCGCCCGTGCCGTCACCGGCACTCCGGATCTGCCATCCCTCGTAGCGCAGCGCCATGGACAGCAGCTCGGTGATCGACATCTCGTCGTCCACCACCAGCACGCGGACGGGGCTCCCGTCCGGCCTGAGCAGTTCGGTGCGCCCCTGGGGCGAGGTCGTGGTCATGTGAACACGATGTCGAGGGGCTCTGAGAACACGCTTTCGGCAACCTGTGATTTCCCTGAGAAACACACAGGCATCTCCCAGGCAGTGCCTGGGAAGCGCCGCCAGGTCAGAACAGCCCGTCCTGCACGCCCGCCGCCTCCTTGAATTGCCTTGTCGGCACGGTCAGTTCACCGGCCGTGGCGGGCACCAGCCCCCAGCCGGTCATCAACCGTGTGTCCAGCACGACGACCCCGCCCCCGGTCGCCAGATGCAGATCGGGCCCGGCGGCCGCGACCAGTTCCCCGCCGACCACGCCCCCGGCGACGAGCTCGCTCACCTGCCCGACGGCGACGGGCAGCCCCCCGAGCCCGAACACGCCCACGTGATCGACGACCCGCAGCGGCTCCCGTACGAGCGACTCCGGCCACGCGGGGAGCGCGACCGCCCGCTCGTGCAGCTCGGCCACCTCACGGCCCCGGTCGGCGGCGGTCTCCGGCAGCGCGGCCCGGACCGCCCGCTTCTCGGCGTACGGAATCCGGTCGGGCACCCGCAGGGCGGCTCGCAGCAGCTCCTCCGTACGCCGAGCGGCCATGAGCGGCCCGACGCCGAGCCAGCTGAAGCAGACGGCCCCCTGTTCCAGCAGCCGCGCGGACCCCCGCGCCTCTCCCGTGATCCCCACCTTGACCATGCCGGGCCCGAACCACGCCAGATAGACGCGGTACGGCCGGGGATCGTCGGCGATGGTGTCCGCCGCCACGGAGTGCGCCCGGTCCAGCCGCGCACACTCCTCGCACCGCGCCCCCGTACTGCGCCCCGGCACGACTCCGCCGACCGGGCACGCATGCCCCCGCGCCCCCACGCAGGTGCGCACACCCCCCTCCGCGACCCCGAAGGCCACGCGTTTCCCCCAGGTCAGCGCACTGCGCCGCCCGCCGTCCCACACCAGCACGGGACCGTCCGCCGACCACCGCAGCCCCGAGCACTTCCACGCCTGTGCCATCTCTGCCGAGAGTAGGGGGCACCACTGACAAGGCGGGGCGGCCGGTGAGGAGCGGCCTCAGCACACGGAGCCGGCGTCAACACGGGGCGACCGCGCAGGAGCGGCCTCAGCGCACGGAGTCGGCCCCGGCGACGACGGTCTCCGGCTCGCTCTCGCGCTGCGCCGGCATGACCGGCACCACCGCACGCGCGCCACGCCCGCGCCCGGCCAGCCGGCACGACAGGCACTCCCCGTGCCCGCCCGGCGCCGCCGAGTCCCGCACCCGCCACCCCCACTCCGCCCGGGGCCGCAGTCCCGGCCCCTTCCCCCACCCGGAGAGATGCAGGGCCCAGGTGACGAGCAGGCTCACGACCCCGATCGCCAGCCCACCGGCGATCAGGAGGCCGGAGACCGTGCAGACTCCCAGCCCGGCCACTCCTGCCCCGACGGTGGCGATGCCGAATCCGACCCACCCCGCGACCGTGTGCCCGTGGTCATACTGATGTGCACTCACGTGTCACTCCCTCGCGCCCAAGGGCTCCTACTCGCCGAACCCTTCATGTGCTAAGACTTTTACGGCCCAAACATCTCACGAACTAAGGGATCTGGGTATGCCAGCCAAGCCGCGTCCGGCCGCCACGCCGGAACAGGCCCTGACGGCGATGGACCGGCTCATCGCGACTCACCTGGTCGGGCAGCACGAGATCGCCCAGCAGGTGGGCCTCAGTGTGACCGACCTCACCTGCTTCGCCTATGTGATCGAGGCCGGCGAGAACCTCCCCACGGCTGGCGACCTCGCGGCCCGCGTCCACGTCACCACCGGCGCGGTCACCGGCATCCTCAACCGCCTGGAGCGCGCCGGCTACATCACCCGCCACCCCGACCCCACGGACCGCCGCCGCATCCGCGTGGCGGCCCAGCCCGACGCGGTCGCCCGCGTCCGAGAGGTCTACGAGCCGTACTACGCCCGCCTCACGCACCTCTTCGCCGACTACACCCCGGACGAGATCGCCGTCCTGAACGACTGGTTCAACCGCGCGAGCACGCTGGCGGCGAACTACCTGGAAGAGCACTGCCGCCCGGACTGAGCGAACGCCCCGGGGCCACGCGACTCGCCTGCGGGACTGCCGCCCCCGCTACCTGGACTGCCGAGAGTGCCGGCTCGACCGTCGGCGCATGGCGAGGACGCAGGCGAGCATGCCGAGAGCCCAGGCGATCAGGAGGGCTCCCCACAGCGGCATGGTCACGACCGGCACGAGAAGGCGGATCTCGACGTCCGAGCGGTTCTCGAAGATGAAGATCAGAGCGACCGCGGTGATCAGAACGAACGGCACGAGGCGGCGAACGCCGGGCCGGGCGAGGAACGGCTGGCGCGCCTTGTGGTCGGGGCCGGTCTGAGCCATGGAGCACCTCTCCCTCACGTCGCCCCCGACTCCAGCGTCCCCTTCCCCGACGCGGCCCGCCACCGACAAGGCGGACGAGGGCAGCGGCAGACGGCAGGGCCCGTGGGGTGACGGGGCGGCGGCCTCTACCGCCACTCCAGGACGTCCCCCACGCTCAGCGCCTTGTCCGCGCCCCCTGCAGCGATCTTCTTCGGGGTTGCGCCGGAGGCGATGGCGGAGATGAAGAACTCGAGCCGGGTGCCCTGGAGCGAGGCGAAGATCAGCTGCTTGCCGTCCGGCGAAATGGCCCGCACCGTGTTCTTCCGATCCGTCGCCGGGATGATCGGATCACCCAGGGCACCCCTCGGGAGATCCGCCGTGCCGTCGAGCCGAGAAGTGTCCAGCGTCCAGAAGGAGTTCTTCCGCTCCGGGTCTTCGGCCTCGCCGAGTCGGGGGCCGCACAGCACGGTCATGTCGTCGACCCAGCCATAGGGCTGGCAGTCGGCGTCGTAGGGGGTGCGAGCCGCCTTCACACGCTCGGCCTTGAGCAGCGCACTGCGCTGTGGCACGTCGGCCACGTTGTAGCCCTGCCAGGTGATGAAAGCCGTCGCCTTACGCCCGTCGGGACTGACCCGGACTTCCTTGCCGAAGAGCCCGCGCACCGGGTCACCCGCGAGCGCGAGGCCGGCCCCGTCCATGTAACTTGCATCACCGTCCGCCTGTTCGGTCACCGCGTGGTCTCCCGCGACGGAGCGGCTGGCGATCCGCACATGCTCCGAGGAGTCCTTCTCGGTGAACCAGACAGCATTGCCGTCCTGGGCGAAGACGGCGTTCTCCTCTCTGGGCGCGTCACCGAAGTCCTCGCTGCGTTCACCGGACAGCTTGGTCAGCTTGCCGCTGGTGTCGACGTAGCCCACCCCTGTCGCCTCGGTCTCTCGATCGATGAGAACGACGGCCATCCGGGAGAAGTCCTTGTCGAAGAGCTGCCGCAGCCGGGTGGCGGCGACAGCGCGGGGCCCGTCCTCGGACGTGCCGGCACCAGGGAAGTTGTCAGCGCACAGCTCCACGAGCGGGGAGGCCACATCGTCGGCCTCCGCGACCACGGCCTCGGCCGGGACGGTGAAGGTCCGGGTGACCGTCCTTTCCCACGTTGTCGGGTCCCAGCCCGTGACCGTCACGACCGCCGGCTTGCTCGCGGGCACGGAACACGCGGCAGTGACGATCACACCGCTGTCCGGGAAGATCCCGCTCCCCTGGTCTGTGTTCTTGCGCCCACCCTGCTGTCCGGCAGTCGCCTTGGCGCCCTTGGTACCGGACCCGGCGTCGTCCTGGCTCCCGCCACACCCCGCGACGAGCGGAAGCAGCACCGTGGCGACAGCCAGCGCAGCCATGCCCCCACCCCGGCGGCTGCCTCCGTGACCCTCGGTTCTCCTCACGCCCGTGTCCCCCTCGCGATGTCCTGCCCGGCAACGGCCACGTGATCGTAGTGCGAACTGACGCGAGTCATGGTGGAGTTGACGGTCGAGAAGCCGTTGGACATGCAGAAGCCCCTGTCCGTCGTGATCAGCGGGGCGAGGCCCGTCAGCAATGCCCGTGTCCACGATGACCTTTGGTTCATCGAAACAGGTCACCCAAGCGTCATTGGGCACAGCACGATCACGATGACGCTCGACACCGATGCGCACGTCACGGCACGACGCTCAGAGCCGCCGACGACCGGATGGACGATGCGTTGGGTGAGGACCCACGAGAGGACGTCTTTCAGTCGGACGCTCCGATGACGTCGTCAGCGCGTCCCCTGTATGCGTTGATGTCAGTGGTTGATGTCAAAGGCCCCCTGGGATGATCCCAGGGGGCCTTCGCTCTGTGTGCACTCGGCAGGATTCGAACCTGCAACCTTCTGATCCGTAGCTCTATGTGGATCGGTCGCTGGCGGTCATACCGGTCGCGGTACGGCTGGGTGAGTACTCAACGGGCCGCACCCGGTTGCTGCGGTTGCTGTACTTCGCTGCTGTACAGCACCAGCTTGGAAGATCGCGTATGTGGATGGCCGCTGACCTGGCAAGAGGGTCACCTGCACGTTGCCCCGGCGGCTCGCCGACGCTCCCCGTTGTTCCCCGCCGCGAACCATCTGACCGGGCACGTTGGGGGCATGGTCAACGGGCACCCTTGCGGTCAGCCTGGTCCGGCATCGGTGAACCTGAGATCATGCCGCGTGCACTGGTGTGGACAACCTGTCCATCTCCGTGGTGCTTTCGACCGCAGACACTCCTGAGGAGAGGCTCTCGTGAAGAAGAACAGTATGACCACTGGCTTACCCCTTGTCATCGGTACCGTGATTGCCGCTGGCGTCCTCGTTCAGGACAACTACGGCGGCGCCGTCTTCGCCGTCGTGGCTGGTGCCGGCGCCTCGCTTGTCCTGCACTTCAGGTCTAGCCGCAACCAGGGGCGCGCTGAGTAGCTGCGAGCCGGGCAGCGCGAAGCCCAGGACAAGGCACGAGGTCGGCGGAACGGCTTTGGGCGGGAGCTGCTTTGGGGCGAGTGATCATGGCCCCGTAAGCTTCCGGCGCGTCGGGCAGTCTGTGGACCTGAACGTGGCCTCGCTCGTGAAGGTGCCGAAGCCTCGTCGCCGTCGGAACAAGCCGTGGTCCGTGGCCGAGGCGAGCCAGTTCCTCACCGATGCCGCCGCCCGGGATGACCACCTCTTCGCGGCCTGGGTCCTGGTGCTCTGCCTCGGCCTGCGCCGCGGTGAGGTCCTGGGTCTCACGTGGAAGTCCGTCGACTTCGAGCGGGGAGAGCTGTACGTCGATCACCAGATCCAGCGCGCGGGGCGGGAGATCCTCCACCGCGAGACCAAGACCGAGGACTCCGACGACTTCCTCCCTCTGCCGGCACTCTGCCTCAAGGCGCTGCGGATGCGTCGCGCTCAGCAGATCGGCGACCGGAAAGCCGCCGGGGAGCTCTGGCAGGGCAGCCATGATCTGATCTTCACCACTAAGTACGGCACGCCGATCGAGCCGGGCAACATGACCCGCATGTTCGCCCTCCGAGCTCGTCGCGCCGGGCTCCGGGTCATCCCGCTACGGAACACGCGACACACGTGCAGCTCGCTCCTGGTCGCGCTCAAGGTCCATCCGAAAGTGGCCCAGCGCATCCTCCGGCACTCGCAGATCGCCATGACCATGGAGGTCTACGCCGAAGCGAGCGAGGATGAAGTGCGCGCCGCGATCGGCCAACTGTCCGACGCCATGGGCGGTACCGGTTGACGCGGTTGCTGTACTTAGCTGCTGTACGCCCCTGAAACGCCGAAGGCCCCGGAGTGATCCGGGGCCTTCGACCTGTGTGCACTCGGCAGGATTCGAACCTGCAACCTTCTGATCCGTAGTCAGATGCTCTATCCGTTAAGCTACGAGTGCTTGTTCTGTTTTTTCGCCGCTCTCGGGCCTTTCGGCTCGCTCGCGGCGACAGGAAGAACATTACATGACTGCCGCCGCCATGTGAAATCCGTTAGCCGCACCCCTTGTGAGCTGCGAAAACGGCACTTCCGGCCACCCTTCCGAAGGGCAACGACAACGAAGCCCCGGTCGGGTGACCGGGGCTTCGTGATCGAGTGCGGAGGCGGAGGGATTTGAACCCTCGATGGGCTTGAAGGCCCAAACCGCATTAGCAGTGCGGCGCCATAGACCGGACTAGGCGACGCCTCCAGCATCACTCCCGCGCGAGCGCGAGCGCTGCGTGCCGATGATGACACAGTCGAGCGTGCTGTCACCAATCGACCCCCACGGTACTAGGCGGGAAGGGCGCAGGGCAAAGGCCTTGTCAGGCCCGTGCGTGCCCCCGCTCGCGTGGCCGCGCGCAACGTCCTGGGCCGCTTCGCGTTAGTCAGGCATGTTGCGTGCCACTCCCCGGGCCACCGCCCGCCCCGTCCTGCGGCGCCTCCTCGTCGGTGCCGCCGCCTCCGTCGCCGCCGCCGGGTCGCTGACCGCGGTCCCCGCTGCCGCGTATGCCCAGGCCGACGGAACCGGTCTGCTGTCCCCGGCCGGGCTCGGCGGCGGCCCGGACCGCGATCACCTCACCGTCACCGTGCGGAACGCCGGCCCCGGAGCCGACGGAACGTTCGAGCTGTACTGCGGCCCCGACGGCGGCAGCCACCCCGACCCGCGCGGGGCCTGTGCCGCCCTGGAGCGGGACACGCGGTGGGGGCAGGACGTCTTCGCACCCGCCCCGGAAGGCGGCTTCTGCACCATGCAGTACGGCGGCCCGGCCACCGCGCACGTCACCGGCACCTGGGAAGGGCGGCCCGTCGACGCCACGTACGACCGCCGTGACGGCTGCCAGATCTCCCGCTGGGACCGGCTCGTGCCGCTCCTGCCAGGTGTGGGCGGCGAACGAGGCGCCAGGGCCTGAGCCGCCCGCCGGCTGGGGTGCGCGCACAGAGGGCGGGCCCGTACCGGCGCCTTCTTCTGCGCCACTCTCCGCCCTCATCACGCCAGTCTGGCCAAAAGGTACAGAAACGCCGTCGTCGTAAAGGTCCCGCGAAGGTCCCGCGACGTCATCGCAGGAGGACGGGCGTTTGGCGGTTACTCGGTCGTCAGTTCGGGGTCACTTCCTCGTGGGACCTCGCTCTCATCCGGCGTCGCGAGCGCAACCGCAGCCCTTAGACTCCCTCGCGTGACACGCCGCGGGACGGTTGGCAAGATGGCCCGAGCGGTCGGCAAGGTGCGGTAACAGGGAGGAAGCGTCTCGTGAGCAGCAGGCCATCCCGAGGCGCTGCTCGCCTCGCAGCCATACTGGACGCGCTTCCGGACGCGTTGGTGCTGGTCAACGCCAACGGCACGGTCGTCAACGCCAACACCATCGCCCTGGAGGCCTTCGAGACTCCGGGGACGGCTCTGGTGGGGCGCGGGCTGCTCGATCTGCTGCCGCAGTTCGACTCCAAGCTCATTCCCGGCTCCATGCGGCGGCCGGAGCACCTCGATCCGCATGCCCGGACCAAGCCGACCCGGATGATCGCGCGCAGGACCGACGGGACCGAGTTCCCCGTCGAGGTCACCAGTGCGAATCTGGAGAACGGGCAGCAGGCCTACGACGGTTACGGGTACAGCGGTGACGAGCTGCTCATGCTCGTCGTGAGGGACCTGACCGGGACCGTGGACACCGAGGCCGAGCTCGCGCGGTCGCAGCGGCAGACCGAGATGATCCTGCGGGCCGCGTCCGAGGGCGTCGTCGGGACCGACACCGACGGGCGGATCGTGCTCGTCAATCCGGCCGCCGCCCAGATACTGGGATTCCGGGCCAGCGATCTCGGCGGGCGCGAACTGCACGATCTCGTGCTGCACTCGCGCGCCGACGGCTCGCCCTTCCCGTACGACGAGTCGGCGCTCGCCGACACCCTCCGCTCCGGGCGCAAGCACCGGGTGCGCAGCCAGGTGCTGTACGCCAAGGACGGCGGCAAGGTACCGGTCGACCTGACGACCGCGCCCGTGCGCGACGGCGACCAGCTCGTCGGCGCCGTGATGACCTTCACCGACCGGCGGCCGTACGACGCCGTCGTCGAGGAGAAGGAGGCGGCGGACAAGCGCCACGCCGAGGAACTGGAGCGGATCGCCGAGGAACACGCCTCCGAGCTCACCGCACTGCGCCAGCAGCACGTCACCGAAGTGGAGGAGCTCACCGAGCGGCACGCCGAGGAGCTCGCCGCCAACGAGGACCGGTACGCCGCCCTCGGGGAACGGGAGAAGGACCGTTTCGAGGCGCTCGCCGCCCGCCACGAGCAGTTGCTGACCCTGCTCGGCCGGTCGCTGCGCGGCCCGCTGGACGAGCTGCGCCGCGAGCTGGCCGCGCTGGCCGCCGACGACGCCGGGCAGCTGTGGCCCGAGGCCAACCAGGTGCTGCACCACCTCTCGGCGGGCTATGCGCGCATCACGACACTGATCGACAACGTCCTCGGGTATCAGCGGCTCGACGCGGGCAGCGAGGACGTGTCCCGTACGAAAGTGATGCTGGACGCCGTCGTCGCCGCCGGGGTGGACGGGGCGGTCGAGCTGATCGGGCCCGGGCGGGTGCAGTTCGCCGTGCACGCGCCGCCCATCGAGGCCGAGGTCGACCCCCGGCTGCTCGCGACCGCTCTCGCGCATCTCGTCGCGGACGTGGCGGGGGTCGACGCGACCGGCAACACACCCGTGTCGGCGGGCGGTTACCTGGACAACACCGTCGTGGTGGCGGCGGCGCAGCGCGGCGAGGTCGTCCGCATCGAGGTGCGCGGGCCGTACGCCGGTGGCGACACCGTGCACGAGCCGATCGTGCGCGGGATCGTGCGGGCCCACGGCGGTGTGCTGCAGACGCACGACGTGCCGGGGATGAGCGGGAACGCGTACGTCCTCGAGGTGCCGATCGGGGGCGGGGCCGGAGCGGTCGCCGTCCAGCCGGTGGACGAGTCCGCCGCGCTCGCTCTCGTCGACCCGGCTCTCGTCGACCCGGCTGCCCTCGACCCCGCTGCCGTCGACCCCGCCGGGCAGACGTCCGGTGGGGGGCGGCGCCGGGCCCGGCGGGCCACCACCGACGCCTTCCTGGACGGAGACGTTCCGGGTGGTGAGGGCGAGGCGGCCGGTGGTCCCGGAGCCGACGGGGCCGCGCCCACCGGGCGGCGCAGGCGCCGGGCCGCCCGGGAGCAGGCAGCCCTTCCGGCGCAGGCGTCCGGTGAGGGCGGCGCGTCGGGCGGTACCGGACGGCGGCGGCGCGCGGCCGAGGACGCCGGTGCGGATGCCGTCGGCAGCGCCGTCCAGGGTGTCGCCGAGGGGGCCGTGATGACGGCCGCCGAGCATGCGGCGGGTGCCGCCGCCTCGAACACAGGGCTCGGCGGGACCGTGCCACCGCAGGGTGTGCCCGGGCCGTCCGGGCAGCGGGGCCGGAGTGAAGCCGGTGAGCAGGCGGCGCTGCCGCCCGGACGGCCCGCGCTGTCGTCCGGTGGTGGGGCCGCCGGTCCGTCCGAAGCGGCTCAGGGGCAGTCCCAGCAGCCGACAGGGCGCCGACGGCGTGCGCTGGCCGCCGCCAACGAGCGGGCGGCGGCGGCTCAGGAGGCGGCCGGGCCGCGGCCGGTGTTCGCGCTGCCGCCGGCAGAGGCGGATCAGGCCCCGGTCCAGGCCTCGGCCCCGGTCCCGGCCCAGGTCCCGGCCCCGGTCCCGGCCCAGGTCCCGGCCCCGGTCCCGGCCCAGGTCCCGGCCCAGGTCCCGGCCCAGGCCCCGGCCCAGGCCCAGGCCCAGGCCCAGCAGGAGGTTCCGGCCGAACCAGGGCAGCAGGTCGCCGACGGGCCCGCGGGTGCGCCGGGTGTGGTGCACGCTCAGGGGCAGGGGCAGGTGCCGGTTCCGGGGCAGGTGCCGGTTCCGGAGCACGGCGTCGTGGCGGTCCCCGGTGCGGCTGCCGCCGGTGCCGGGCCGGTCGAGGAGGGGCGGCACGACGCCGTCCCGCACGACCAGTCCGCCGATCACACACCGCCGCAGCCGCATCCGACCAGCGCGCCGACCGGCCGCCGGCGACGGGCCGTCGCCGCGCCGCAGCCGGCCGAGGGGGCCGGAGCGCAGGTGCCGGTGAGCACCGACCAGACGGGTCCGGTGCCTGGCGGTTCCGTGCCGACGGGTCCCGTACCTGCCGGTTCCGTTCCCACGGGCCCCGTACCTGCCGGTTCCATCCCTACAGGTCCCGTGCCTGCGGGTTCGGTGCCTGCCGGTTCCGTGCCGGGCGCTCTCGCCCAGGCCGGCGTCGCCGCTCCCCCCGGCGCGCCGGGTACGGCCGTGCCGCCGCAGGGAGTGCCGGATCCGGCGCAGGGGGCCGTCCCCCACGTGAACGCCCCGCAGGGCACCCAGCCGCAGGGCGTGTCCGTCCCCGCTCCGGGCGGCCTGGGGCAGAGTGTGCAGGCGGCCCTGCCGGGGCAGGCAGTGCAGCCCGCCGCCCCGGCCCAGCCCGTGCCGCAGCAGGGTGTCGCCGCACCGGGTCAGCAGCCCGCCGCAGGGCCGCTCCCCGCGGAGGCCGCTCCCGGGCAGGGCACGCCGCCCCAGGGCACACCCACTCAGGGAACCGGGGCACCCCAGCCCGACTCCCGGCAGCCCGGTGCCCAGCCCTGGCCCGCCGCCGACGCCACGTCGGGGGCCGGTACCGCACACCCGGCGCCTTCGAACGGCACGCCGCCCCGGGCCCCGCAGCAGCACACGCCCGCGCCGGGCACCCCGCTGCCGCCGGAGGGCTCGCCGCGGGCGGCTCAGCCGTTGCCCGCCGAGGCCGCTGCGCCCGTCGACCCGAACTCGACGCAGGGACGGGCCATCAGCGTGCGGACGCTGGGCCAGGGCGTGCCGTTCAACCGGCAGGCGCTCCAGGTCCAGCAGCCCTCGGCCGTGCCCGCCCCGCAGTCCGTCCCGTACCCGCAGCAGACGGCGACGCCTCCCCCGCACCAGTCGGGTGGATCGGGGCGGCGCCGCAAGCTCGGCACGCCGCCCGACCCGGCGTCGCGTACGGACCAGGCGGGCCGCCCGGAGCAGCAGGGGCAGCCGCGTCAGGCACCCCGGCCGGAGCAGGCGGCGCGGCCGCATCCGACGGCCGAGCACACGCCGCCCCCGGTCGCCGCGCAGGTCCCCGCCCCGGCCACCGCCCCCGTTCCGGCGCAGCCGTCCCTCGCCGGTCAGTCGCGCCTGGCGCAGATGACCGAGGGCGGCGGACGGTCGTACGCCATAGGCGCACCGGACGAGAACGCCGCCGAGGGGCCGGAGCCGCTGGACGGGCCCGGCGGGGCCGTCGAGGTGGCCGATCCGCCGCGGCCGCAGCCGATGGACGACGAACTGCCGCCCGAGCCGCTGGACAACCCGCGGCGGCTGCTGGTGTGGCCGGCGCCGGACGTCAGCACCCAGCAGGCGCTGAGCGACCGCGGCTACCGGCCGGTGATCGTGAACTCGCGCGAGGAGGTCGACGCGCAGATCGCGGCCTTCCCCGCCGCGCTGTTCGTCGACCCGCTGACCGGGCCGATCACGCGGACGGCACTGCAGTCACTGCGGCAGGCCGCCGTGGCCGCGGAGGTGCCCGTCCTCGTCACGGCCGGGCTCGGGCAGGCCTCGCGGGACGCGGCGTACGGCGCCGATCCGGCCGTGCTGCTGAAGGCGCTGGCGCCGCGCGACAGTGAGCAGCACCCGCCGCGGGTGCTGCTGGTCGAGGAGCACGCGGAGATCGCGCTGGCGCTGACGGCGACGCTGGAGCGGCGCGGTATGCAGGTCGCGCGGGCCGCGAGTGACGCGGACGCGGTGACGCTGGCGGGGCAGTTCCGGCCGAACCTGGTCGTGATGGATCTGCTCCAGGTGCACCGGCGGCAGGAGGGATACGCCGGGATCATCGACTGGCTGCGGGCGAACGGGCAGCTCAACCGCACTCCGCTCGTCGTGTACACCGCCGCCGTCGACCAGGCGGACCTGCCGCGGCTGGCGTCCGGGGAAACGGTGCTGTTCCTCGCGGAGCGGTCCACCAGCCCGGAGGTGCAGTCCAGGATCGTCGAGCTGCTCAGCCGGATCGGGACCAACTGAGCACCGGGCAGTAGTCCTACCGAGCCGCAGTCAGCCGGGGTACGTCATACCTGGCCGTGAGCCGGGGCGAGTCCAGCCGGGCCGTCAGACCGGGGCGCGGCCTACCGAGCCGTCTGGCTGGCGCGCGGCCTACCGATCCGTCTGGCTGGCGCGCGGCCTACCGAGCCGTCTGGCTGGCGCGCGGCCTACCGAGCCGTCTGGCTGGCGCGCGGCCTACCGAGCCGTCAGACGGGGCACGTCCAGCCTGTCCGTCAGCCCGCGCGAGTCCTGCCTGTCCGTCAGCCCGCGCGAGTCCTGCCGAGCCGTCAGCCGGCTCGCGGACTACGGGGCCGTCAGCCGGCGCGCGGCCTCCTTCACCGAGGCCCGCAGACGGTCCCGCTCGGGCTCGCCGTCGCCGACCAGGATGCGCCGCATCTGGGGGACGACGGCGGTCCAGTTGGCCAGGGCCGTCAGCAGGAACAGCAGGTCGGCCGCCGGAATGGCGTCCGTGACGGCTCCGCGCCGCTGCCCCTCCCGCAGGGCGGCGACCTTGCGGGCGTAGTGCTCCTGGCGGTCGGACTCGTGGGGCAGCTCGGTGCTGCCGTACTCCAGGCCCTCCCAGAAGAGCAGGCGCAGCAGCTCCGGGTGGGCGGCGTGATAGTCCATCAGGCGGTCGACCCAGCTCTCGATGTCGTCCGGGTCGACGGGGACGGCCTCGGCGAGGTGGAGCATCTTCTTTTCGAGGACGATCGCGAACAGCTCGGCCTTGTTGCCGAAGTAGGCGTAGATGAGCTGTTTGTTGGCCTTCGCCGAGCCGGCGATGCGGTCGATGCGGGCGCCGGCGATCCCGTGCCGGGCGAACTCGGCGACCGCCGCCTCGAAGATCCGGGCCTTGGTGGCCTCGGGGTCCCTTGCTGCCATGGGGGAGAGGGTAGCGCGCCAGGGTAACCAACTGTTTGGTTGACAGTGGAGCGCGGGGCGGCCCAGACTGTTCCCTCATCCGCCAACCAACCAGTTAGTTGCTGGAGCCGACTCCAAGGAGTCCCCCTCCCATGTCGTCAGCGACCACCACCACCGCCCGCGGCACCGAACCCGTACGGCAGGCCCGTACGCCCGCCCCCGGCCTCTTCCTCTCCCTGCTCGCCGTGTGCAGCGCGGTCACCGCCGCCAACATCTACCTCGCCGCGCCACTGCTCCCGCTCATGGCCCGCGACTTCGGCTCGGCGCCCTCGGCCATCGCCTGGATCGCCTCGGTCGCCCAGCTCGGCTACGCGGTCGGGCTGCTGTTCTTCGCCCCGCTGGGCGACCGTGCGAACCGGCGCCGGCTGGTCGCCGGGCTCACACTCGTCACCGCGCTCGCGCTGGGTGCCAGTGCGGCGGCCCCGGGCGCCGCCGCCCTCGCGGCCGCGGTGTTCGTCGCCTCGGCGGCGACCGTGATCCCCCAGCTGCTCGTCCCGCTGGTCGCCGAGCGGGCCCCGGCCGAGCGGCGGGCCCGGCATGTCGCGGCGGTCATCGCGGGCCTGTTCACCGGCATCGTCGCGGCCCGGGTCCTGGGCGGGCTGGCCGGGCAGGCGTTCGGCTGGCGGTGGGTGTTCGCGGGCGCGGCCGTGCTCACGCTCGCCCTGGGTCTCGCGACCGCGGTGGTCCTGCCCTCGGGGCAACGCCGGGCGGGTCCGCTGTTCGCGGGGCTCGTCGCACTGCCGTCGGTGCTGCGGAGCTCGCCGGAGCTGTGGCGGGCGTGCGTGCGACAGGCCGGGATGTTCGGTGCGTGGAGCGCGCTGTGGACCTCACTGGCCCTGCTGCTGACCGGGCCGGAGTACGGCCTGTCCATCGCGACCGCCGGCCTGTTCGGGCTCTTCGGGCTGACCGCGAGTGCGGTGGCGCCGTTGGCGGGCGGGCTGGTGGACCGGTTCGGTGCGGCGCGGGTCGTGCGCTCCGCGTATCTGGTCGCCGCCGTGTCGGTGCCCCTGTTCTGGCTGGGCGGGCACGTGCTCTGGGCGCTGTTCGCCGCCGCGGTCGCCGTGCACGCGGCCTTGGTCGCCTCCCACGTGGCCAACCAGACCCTGGCCCTGACCACGACATCCACCCCCGCCACGGCCAACACCGCCTATGTGGTGGCCGGCTTCGCGGGCGGCGCCGCCGCATCGGCCCTCGCGGGGACCGCCTTCAGCCACTTCGGGTGGGACGGGGTGTGCGGGGTCGCGGGCCTGTGGCTGGTCCTGGGGTGGGGCGTGACCGCCGTACGACGGTGAGGTGCTGCTGCCGTACGGCGGTCCGGGGCGGGTCAGAGGCTGGTGACGTCCAGCTCCCCCTGCGCGTACTGCCTGCGCAGCACCTTCTTGTCGAACTTTCCTACGCTCGTCTTCGGGACCGTCTCGACGATCGTCCAGCGCTCGGGGAGCTGCCACTTGGCGATCCTGCCCTCGTCGGCGAGGAAGGTGCGCAGCGTCTCGAAGGTGGCGGTGGAGCCCTCCTTGAGGACGACCGTGGCCAGGGGGCGCTCGCCCCACTTGTCGTCGGGGACGGCCACGACGGCCGCCTCGGCGACGTCCGGGTGGGACATCAGCGCGTTCTCCAGCTCCACCGACGAGATCCACTCGCCGCCGGACTTGATGACGTCCTTGGCCCGGTCGGTGAGGGTGAGGTAGCCGTCGGCGGAGATGGTGCCGACGTCGCCCGTCTTGAGCCAGCCGTCCTCGCTGAACTTGTCCGCGGGGCGGAGCAGTTCGCCGTCGGGCCCGTTGTAGTAGGCACCGGCGATCCAGGGGCCGCGCACCTCCAGCTCGCCGGCGGACTCCCCGTCCCAGGGGAGGCGTTCGCCGCCGGGGCCGGTCAGGCGGCCCTCGACGCCGGCCGGGAAACGGCCCTGGGTGAGGCGGTAGGCGAACTCCTCCTCCGTGCCGGCCACAGCGGCAGGCGGACGGGCGATCGTGCCCAGCGGGGACGTCTCCGTCATGCCCCAGGCGTGGCAGACCCGCATGCCCAGCTTGTCGAAGGCCTCCATCAGCGAGGGCGGGCAGGCCGAGCCGCCGATGGTGACCTGGCCGAGGGACGAGACGTCGCGGGGGTTCGCGGTCAGCTCGGCGAGCAGGCCCTGCCAGATGGTGGGGACGGCGGCGGCGTGGGTCGGCCGCTCGCTCTCGATCATCGCGGCGAGCGGGGCCGGCTGGAGGAAACGGTCCGGCATCAGCATGTTGACGCCGGTCATGAAGGTCGCGTGCGGCAGGCCCCAGGCGTTCACGTGGAACTGGGGCACCACCACCAGGGAGGTGTCCTCGTCGGTCAGGCCCATCGACTGGGCCATGTTGACCTGCATGGAGTGCAGGTAGACGGAGCGGTGGCTGTAGACCACGCCCTTGGGGTCGCCGGTGGTGCCGGAGGTGTAGCACATGGCGGCGGCCTGGCGTTCGTCCAGCTCGGGCCAGTCGTAGGAGGTGGGCTTGCCGGCGATCAGGTCCTCGTACTCGTGGACGCGGACGGCCGCGCCGGCGAGGAGCGAACGGTCTCCGGGACCCGTGACGACCACGTGCTCGACCGGCTTCAGGTGCGGGAGCAGCGGGGCGAGCAGCGGGAGCAGCGAACCGTTGGCGATGATCACACGGTCGGCGGCGTGGTTGACGATCCAGGCCAGCTGCTCTGGCGGGAGGCGGAGGTTCAGGGTGTGGAGGACCGCGCCCATGGAGGGGATCGCGAAGTACGCCTCGACGTGTTCCGCGTTGTTCCAGGCCAGGGTTGCCACGCGCTCGTCGCCGGTGACGCCGAGGTCGTCCCTCAGCGCGTGGGCCAGCTGGGCCGCGCGGGCGCCGATCTCCGCGAAGGAGCGGCGGTGCGGCTCGTCCTCACCGGTCCAGGTGGTCACCTGCGATGTCCCGTGGATCGTCGACCCGTGGGTCAGGATCCTTGAGATCAACAGCGGTACGTCCTGCATGGTGCTCAGCACGGCGTCCTCCCGGGGGCGACTTTGCCTACGCGGTGGTAAAGGTTGCGCTGATTCTGCGCACATACCGCGTGGTATGTCACTAGAACCGGGTGATCGATCAGATCACGCCATGCGGAAGGGTCGGCTCACAAGCGGGCGGGGCACCGCCTCACTGGCGGACAAGCCCCAGCTCAGCATCCTCGCGGAGCTTGCCGAGCGCCCGGGAGACGGCCGACTTCACCGTGCCCACCGAGACGCCGAGCACCTCGGCTGTCTGGACCTCACTGAGATCCTCGTAGTACCTGAGGACCAGCATCGCCCGCTGCCGGGTGGGCAGCCGCATGATCGCCCGCCACATCGCGTCGCGCAGCGCCTGCTGTTCGGCCGGGTCGGCACCGCCGGGCACCGGGTCCGGCTCGGGCAGCTCGTCGCAGGCGAACTCGTCGACCTTGCGCTTGCGCCACTGCGAGGTCCGGGTGTTCAGCAGCGCCCGGCGCACATAGCCGTCGAGGGCGCGGTGGTCCTCGATGCGCTCCCAGGCGACGTACGTCTTGGTGAGGGCGGTCTGCAGCAGGTCCTCCGCGTCGCTCGGGTTGCCGGTGAGCGAGCGGGCGGTACGCAGCAGCACCGGCTGGCGGGCCCTGACGTACGACGAGAACGACGGGTACGGAAGGGTCTGCGCCGCTGGTCCGGCCGCCTTGGAAGCGCTCGTGCAGACGAGTGTGGTCATGGCTCAACGCTATGAGCGCGAGCAGGGCCGGCGGATCGGCCGCAGGTCCCGAAGCGGGGTCCCCCTCAGGTTGTAGGGGTGGGGCCCGCCGCACCTCCTGTAGGTGGAGCGGTGGGCCCGGGGTACTGCGGGTTCACCCCTGGGGGGCGGCGGTCAGTACGAGTCCCGACGTGGGCACGCCCGTCCCGGCCGTCACCAGGACCCGTTCCGCCCCGGGCACCTGGTTCACCGCCGTGCCCCTGATCTGCCGTACGGCCTCCGCGATGCCGTTCATGCCGTGCAGGTACGCCTCCCCCAGCTGCCCGCCGTGCGTGTTGAGCGGCAGGCGCTCCTCGGCCACGAAGTCCGCCGCCTCGCCGGGTCCGCAGAAGCCGTACTCCTCCAGCTGTGTCAGCACGAATGGCGTGAAGTGGTCGTAGAGGATCCCCACGTCGATGTCGGCGGGCCCGAGCCCCGAGGCGCGCCACAGCTGCCGGGCGACCACCGCGGCCTCGGGCAGGCCGGTCAGGTCGCCGCGGTAGAAGCCGGTCATCTGCTCCTGGGCGCGTCCGGCGCCCTGGGCGGCCGCGGCGATCACGGCGGGTGGATGGGGCAGGTCGCGGGCCCGTTCGACGGAGGTGACGACGAGGGCCTGGCCGCCGTCCGTCTCCTGGCAGCAGTCGAGCAGCCGCAGCGGTTCGGCGATCCAGCGCGAGGCGGCGTGGTCGGCCAGGGTGATGGGCCGGCCGTGGAAGTGGGCCGCCGGGTTGGTCGCCGCGTACTTCCGGCCGACGACCGCCACGTGCCCGAACGCCTCCGGGGTCAGCCCGTGGGTGTGGAGGTAGCGCCGGGCCGCCATCGCCACCCACGAGGCCGGGGTGAGCAGGCCGAACGGCAGGGACCAGCCGAGGGCCGCGCCCTCCGCCGTCGGCTCCCGGTGCCGCACCCCGGAGCCGAAGCGGCGGCCCGAGCGCTCGTTGAACGCCCGGTAGCAGACGACCACGTCCGCCACGCCCGCGGCGATCGCCATGGCCGCCTGCTGCACGGTCGCGCAGGCCGCGCCGCCGCCGTAGTGGACGCGGGAGAAGAAGGACAGCTCCTCGATGCCCGCCGCCTGGGCGACGGTGATCTCGGGGCTGGTGTCCATGGTGAAGGTGACCATCCCGTCGACGTCGGCCGGGGTCAGCCCGGCGTCCGCCAGGGCCGCCCGCACCGCCTCGACGGCGAGGCCCAGTTCGCTGCGGCCCGAGTCCTTGGAGAAGGCCGTGGCCCCCGCACCGACGACGGCCGCGCGCCCCCCGAGACCGCCCTGCTCTCGTGCGCTCATGCCGGGATCCTCACCGTCACCGTGCCCGTGACGTGCGTGCCGACGCCGTTCGCGCCGACGACGACCGCGTGCCCCCCGAAACCGCCCCGCCCTCGCGCGCTCATCCCGGGATCCTCACCGTCACCGTCACCGTCCCCGTGACATGCGTGCCGACGCCGTTCGCGCCGACGACGACCGCGCGCCCCCCGAAACCGTCCCCCGCTCGCGCGCTCATCCCGAGATCCTCACCGTCACCGTGCCCGTGACATGCGTGCCGACGCCGTTCGCGCCGACGACCCGGACGGTCACCGTGTCGCCGTCGGCCGCCTCGACCGTGCCCGTGAGCACCATCGTGTCGCCGGGGTGGTTGGGCGCGCCGAGCCGGATGGCGACCCGGCGCAGCTCCGCCCGCGGGCCGAAGTGGTCGGTGATGTAGCGGCCGACCAGGCCGTTGGTCGTCAGGATGTTCATGAAGATGTCGGGGGAGCCCTTGCGCCGGGCGAGCTCCGGGTCGTGGTGGACGTCCTGGTAGTCCCGGGAGGCGATCGCCCCGGCGACGATCAGGGTCCGGGTGACGGGGACCTCCAGGGGCGGGAGGCGGTCACCGGCCTTCACGGGCGCACCCCCTGGAACACCGGCAGTTCCAGCTCCTGGTCGAACGGCCGGAACACCGGCAGTTCCAGCTCCGCGTCGTACCGCCGGAACTCCAGCCGCACCGGCATGCCGATCCGCACCTGGTCGTACGGCACCCCGACCACGTTGCTGACGATCCGCACTCCCTCCGCGAGTTCGATGAGGCCGACCGCGTAGGGCGGCTCGAAGGCCGGGAAGGGCGGGTGGTGCATGACGACGTACGAGTAGACCGTGCCCGCGCCGCTCGCCGCCACGGTGTCCCAGTCCGGGGAGCCGCACCCGTTGCACCCCGGCAGCCAGGGGAGACGCAGGGTGCGGCAGGCGGTGCAGCGCTGGATGAGAAGCTCGTGGCGGGCCACGCCCTCCCAGAAGCCGGCGTTGTCGCGGTTGACGACCGGGCGGGGGCGGCGTTCCACCGGTTTCGAAGGCCGGTGTGCGGGGGCGTACTTGAGGATGCGGAAGCGGTGGGTGCCGGCGAGTTCGCCCCCGGCCCGGACGTCCGTGCGGGTGGTGACGAAGTAGCCGGTGCCGAGCTTCGTGGTCTTGCGGCCGGACACCGACTCGATCACGGAGTCGAAGGTGACCTGGTCGCCCGGGCGCAGCGGGCGCAGGTACTCCTGTTCGCAGTCGGTGGCGACGACCGCGTCGTGGCCCGACGCGTCGAGCAGCGTGAGGAGTTCGTCGTAGGCGGCCGTGCGTTCCGGGCGGTGGGTGAGGCCGGCCATGGTCCAGGCCTGGAGCATGGTGGGCGGGGCGATGGCGTCCGGTCCCGTGTACGCGGGGTTGGTGTCGCCCATGGCCTCGCACCAGTGCCTGATCATCGGCTCGTTGACCGGGTCGCGGCCGACTCCGGTGGCGGCGGCCGGCCGGCCCTCGTAGGCCCTCAGGCGCGCCTCGAACTCCTCCGCGGGCGGCGGAACGGTCCGGGAGGCGTGCTTCGTCTCCCGGCCTGCGTGGACCTTCGGCTCACCACTCACGATTTCTGACTGTCCGTCAGATCTGACGTTTCGTCAAGACTTGGCAGACGCGAAAACGCCTGCGCGGCGGTACCGGAGTACCGCCGCTCAGACGTTGTGACCCCATGAAGCACACCCCGTCGCACCCGGGCCGATGCCGCCGCACCGGCCCGCTCAGCTCACCACCACAGCGGGGCGAAGCTGATGGCGGTGTTGGCGTTGCCCTGATTGACGGCCGTGAACTCCGAGCCGTTGACCTGGGCGGTGTTGCTCTGGTTCGAGGCGCCGTCACCGACGGCCTGCTGCTGGGTGGTGGCCGCCGTGCCGAAGTTGTCGCCTCCGACGCCGCTGCCGAGGATGCCCTGCTCGGCCTCCGTGACGGACGCGATGGATCCGTCGTCCGCGAAGGCGCCGTTGTCCGCCGTCGCGACACCGGTGAAGAGGGCGGCTGCGAGCGGCAGGGCGGAGACGGCTGCGATGACGCGGGCGGTACGGATGCTTGCCATGTTCTTGTCCCTCCAGGACTGATCGAACCGAGGACGCACCGGCTCTTGGCCGTTTCGTGCGTGAACCACTGCTGTCACCAGGGAGGTTGGCCGACCGCCCCGGTGCGGTGCTCGACGTCGCGCTTCCAGAGTTGCCCACCGAATCCCCGGCGAACCACACCGGAAGCCGCTATTCGCACGCAAGCGTGAGGACAAGTCGATAAACCCCTGTGCGTCACTTCCGTACCGAATGGGAGCGAAAGGGGGCGTTCGAACCCGGGTGCCGCAAGGGACGAAGCGTTACGGCGTCCTTCCCGGCCGCCGTCCGGCCCCGGCGCGTCGCACCCGCTCCCTCTTTCCTTTTTCGAACGTACGTACGAAACTAGAGTCATGGCCACCACCGACCGGCAGGCCACGACGCTGGCCCTCGCACACGCCCTGTCAGCCGCCGAACGCGGGCTGGCCGTCATACCCCTGTCCCGCTCCAAGCTCCCGGCCCTGCGCTCACCGCACCGAGACGACCCCACGCCCTCCCCCTGCCACGGCGCGTGCGGCCGCCTCGGGCACGGCATCTACGACGCCTCCAGCGACCCCGACCGCATCCGGGAACTGTTCGCCGCCGCTCCCCGGGCGACCGGCTACGGCATCGCCTGCGGGCTGCCCCCGCACCACCTGATCGGCCTCGACCTCGACGTGAAGACCGGCACGGACTCCTCGGCCGCCCTGCGTGAGCTGGCACTGCGGCACCTGTTCACGATCCCGCCGACCGTGGTCGTCGTGACACCGTCCGGCGGGCGGCACCTGTGGCTGAGCGGACCGCCCGAGGTCGTCGTCCCCAACTCGGCGGGCCGGCTCGCCCCCGGCATCGACATCCGGGGCGCGGGCGGCTACCTGGTCGGCCCCGGCTCCCGCACGGACCAGGGCGTGTACGCCGCCGCCCCGGGCACCGCACACCTGGCCCCCGCCCCCTGCCCCCGCTCCCTCCTGCGGCTGCTCCTTCCACCGCCCCGCGCCCACCACCCGGTGCCCCCTGCCGCCGCCGGGCACGGCCAGGGCCTGGTCCAGTTCGTCCTGGCCGCGCACGAGGGCCAGCGCAACACCCGCCTGTTCTGGGCCGCCTGCCGCGCCTACGAGGACGGCATCGGCCCGGCGCTCGTCGATCCGCTGACCGACGCGGCCCGGGCCACCGGCCTGTCCGAACGGGAGGCCCGGGCGACGATCGCCTCGGCGGCACGGCTGACGGGGCACCGGCCCTGAACCCGGTTCCGCCCATGACCACCACCGAAAGACCTCGATGCAACTGCACGCGAAAAGGCCGGCCCTGGCGCTCGCCCGCCTCGTCCTGGCCTCCGGCCGCCCGGTGGACCTCGCCGAGCTGCGGTTCTCCTCGACGTACGGCGACCTGCAGGACGGCTACCCCTGCAAGCCGCTGAACGACCTGCGCATCCGCAGCCTCCTGCACGCCGCCGAGCGGTCCCGCCCGGGCACGCCGGTGCACCTCCTCCCGCCCCGGCGCGAGTACCCCGACCAGTACGCGGGCGGCCTCGGGCCGGTCGAGGTGCTGCCCGCCGTGGCCTGCCTCGGCACGTTCCACTCGGCGGCCCTGGACCCGGCCCGCGACCCGGTCGCCTACCGCTCGCGCCTGACCGTCGTCTGGTTCCAGTCCACGGCCCGCCTGCCGTCGGGCTGCGACGCCGAACCCGCGCTGCGGGACCTCGACTGGCCGGTACTGGCCCGGGACGCCACGGCCCCCGTAGGGTCGGCCCGATGAGCGCTTCCCGCACGGAACTGCCGCGTTGGCAGTTCGAGTTCACCTGGTCGCTGTTCGAGTACCACCTGGAACGGCTGGAGCCCGGGGACTTCCTCTGGGAGCCCGCCGAGCTCTGCTGGACGATGCGCCGGGGCCCCGACGGCACCTGGGTCCCGGACTGGGCGGACACCGAGCCCGACCCGGTCCCCGTCCCCACCCTCGGGTGGGTGAGCTGGCACATCGGATGGTGGTGGAGCGTCGCCCTCGACCACACACAGGGCCGCCCGCCCCGCGACCGGTCGGACATCGTCTGGCCCGGCGAGGGCGCCCCGACGGTCGAGTGGCTGCGGGGCCTGCGCACCCAGTGGCTCAAGGTCCTCGACGACCTCACCGACCAGGACTTGGACGCCACGGCCCCGTTCCCCTGGCCGAACGATCCCGAGCACACCGTCGCGCACATGGTGGCCTGGGTGAACGCGGAGCTGATGAAGAACGTGAGCGAGATCGGCCAACTGCGGCTGCTGCGGGCGGCGTCCGTCTAGCCCGTGCCGGGGCCACGAGCACGGCGTTCTCCGGAGCGATCTCTGCTCGGTCAGCTGTGCCGACGAGCGTACCGGTACGTCTACATCACTAACGGCAAGCCTGTGACCTGCTGCGCAGCGGTGCGTTGGAGGATGCAGCGATTCCATCTGCTCTCCCGTGCCGCTGCTCTGCTCGTCGCGCTCGTCGTCCTGCAGGGCGGTTCGTCCGCGCTGGCCGCCGAAGGCGGAGGAGGCGGTGGCGGTGGCGGTGGCGGTGGCGGTGGCGGTGGCGGTGGCAACGGCCCGACAGGGGCGATCGATCCGATCACCCCGTTCGCACAGGGCGCCTCCGTGCTCGCCGGGATGGCCCAGCCGTTCTACGACGCGTTCGCCCAGGCCGTGTCCACGGCTCCCGGGGCGCGGCCGCCCGGGGCGTGACATCGTGGGGGCATGAGCATCGAGGTGCGCCCGGCCACGGACTTCGAGGACGTCCGTGCCGTGCTCGGGCCGAAGTCGCCCGGGGCGAACGTCTGCTGGTGCCTGAGCTACCGGATCCCCTCCCGGCTCAACAACGAACTGCGCGGTCCGGATCGCGGCGCGTACGTCGCCGATCTGTGCCGCGCGGACCCGCCCCCGGGCGTCCTCGCCTACGACGGTGACGAACCGGTCGGCTGGGCCGCCGTCGCCCCGCGCGCGGACACGTCGTTCGCCCGCAACCGCAAGATCCCCCACATCGACGACCTGCCGGTGTGGTCGCTCTGGTGTGTCCGGGTCCGCCCCGGCCATCGCAAGCAGGGCATCTCGCACGCCCTCATCGCCGGCGCGGTCGACTTCGCCCGCGACCGGGGCGCCCCGGCGATCGAGGCGTACCCGCTGGACAACGGCGACGCCAAGGTCGATCTGACGATGGCCTACGCGGGTCTGCGGAAGAACTTCGAACGGGCCGGCTTCGCCCAAGCGGCGGACACGACCTCGGTCCTGGCCGGTCACCCGCGCGTTCTCATGCGCCTCGACCTGCGCTGAAAGGGCTGGGCCTTGCTGAAAGAGGCTCGACCTGCGCCTGAAGAAGGCTCCGCCCTGCGCTGGAAGGCGCTCTGGCCTGCGCTGAAGAAGGCCCCGACCTGCGCTGAAAAAAGGCTCGACCGCTGGCGACGGGGGATGCACCAGCGATCGAGCTATGGCCAAGGGTAACAAGCGCTTGCCCACCCCGAGCCGACTGACCGTCAGGAAAAGCCCGGTTGTGACTGGTATCACTGAACTACCGTGTATGCCGGGCCTGTTGGGCGAGACGGCCTCGTCAGCTGTCGCACGGCGGATCGTAGGAGAGCCGGGGCAGGTACTCCCGCCAGGTGTCCGGCGTCAGCACGCCCCGGGTCATCGAGCAGATACGGCGGACGGCAGTGTCGACGTCGAGATCCCAGAGCCGGATCGTGTCCGCGCCGCTCGACACCCCGAGCATGTGGCTGTTCGGACTGAAGGCCAGGAAGGTGCCGGTCTTGGCGTTGGGGCTCATCGACGGGCCGATCGCGGTGGCGTGCGCGGGCTCGGAGACGTTCCACAGCCGGACGGTGCTGTCGTTGCCGCCGCTGGCCAGGGTGCGGCCGTCCCGGCTGAACGTCAGCGACACGACCGCCTCCGTGTGGCCCGTGAGCCGCGCCTGCTCGGAGGCCTCGGCGGGGTCGGTGATGTCCCAGAGGCGGACCGAGTTGTCGTCGCCCGCGCTGGCCAGGGTGTGGCCGTCGCGGCTGAGGGCGAGCGCGTTGACCGCTCCGAGGTGGCCGCGCAGAGGGGCCCCGATCAGGGTCACCCGGCCGGGGTCGGTCGTGTTCCACAGGCGGATCGTGCCGTCCGCGCTGCCACTGGCGAGGGTCCGGCCGTCCGGGCCGAACACCAGGTGGTTGATGTAGCCCTTGTGGCCCGTGAGGGGGATGCCGAGCGGGCGTGGCCGGGCCGGGTCGCCGATGTTCCACAGCTGGACGGTGCGGTCGTCGTAGGCCGTGGCCAGGATCCGCCCGTCGGGGCTGAAGGCCAGCGGGTCGGCGTACCGCACGCGCAGGCGGGCGGGAGAGCCGTGACGGACCGGGCGTTCGGGGTCGCCGAGGTTCCACAGCTCCACCACCCGGTCGCCCGTCACGATCGCGAGGGTGCGGCCGTCCGGGGAGAAGTGCAGGGAACGCACGTCGCCCTGGCCCGGGCGAAACGGTTCTCCTATCCGGATCGGCCTGCCGGGCGTCCGCACGTCCCACAGCCGGATCCGCCCGTCCCGGGCCGCCGTCGCGAGAAGCCGCCCGTCCGGTCGGAACACTCCGGTCCGGCCGGTCATGTCCGACGTGGGCAGCGACCACAGGCGGACCCTGTTGTCGCCCGCACCGGTGGCGAGCGTGCGCCCGTCGGGGCTGAAGCCGAGCGCGTACATCTCGCCGCTGCTGCCCGCTAGGGGCCCGCCGACCTGCGACGCGTGCTCCGGATCACCGACCTTCCACAGGCTCGCGGTGCTGTCCGCGCTGGCCGCGGCGAGCATGTTCCCGTCCGGACTGAAGGCCACGGACCAGACCGGCCCGGTGTGGCCGGTGAGCGGCGCGCCGACCGCGGCCGGGCGGCCCGGACCGGCCATGTTCCACAGGTGTACGGTGCCGTCCGCGCTGCCGCTGGCGAGCGTGCGCCCGTCGGGGCTGAAGTCCACGGAGTGCACGGTGGCGGTGTGGCCGGTCAGCGGCGCCCCGGCCGGCTGCGGACGCCCCGGGCCGGACACGTCCCACAGCCGGATCGTGCCGTCGTCACCGCCCGCGGCCAGCGTCCCGCCGTCCGGGCCGAACGCCACCGAACGCACGGCTGCCGTGTGTCCGGTCAGGGGCTCGCCCAGGGCCCGCGGCCGGCTCGTGTCGGCCATGTTCCACAGCCGCACGGTGCGGTCGTCGCCGGCGGAGGCCAGCGTGCGGCCGTCCGGACTGAAGGCGATCAGGTAAATCGTGCCGTCGTGGCCGGTCAGGGGCTCGCCGAGCGGCTTCGGGCGGCCGGGGTCGGTCACGTCCCACAGCCGGATCGTGCCGTCGTCGGACGCGCTGGCGAGCGTACGGCCGTCCGGGCTGAAGACCGCGCTGCTCACCCAGCTCGTGTGACCGGTGAGGGGCCTGCCCAGGGCCTTCGGGCGCTTGGGGTCGGCGACGTCCCACAGCCGTACGGTCCGGTCGTAGCTGGCGGTGGCCAGTACCCGTCCGTCCGGGCTGAACGTCGTGAGGTAGACGGCGCCCGTGTGGCCGGTGAGGGGTCTGGAGAGCGGGGCGTTCACGATGGAGATCAGACGGCTGTTCGCGCCCTTGTCGTCGGGCCGCAGACCGTGCGCCACGAGGTCGAGCTGCGCGGACAGCGACGGATCGGTGTGCTGGACGCGGTCGGACTGGGCGAGCACCTGCTCGAAGACGGCTGCGTCCCGCTGCTTCCAGGCCACGACGGCGGACCCGCCGGCCAGCACCGCCAGTACGACCAGCGCCGCCACCGCGCCCCGGCTGATCCAGATGATCCGCCTGCGCAGCCGGACGGACGCGGCCAGGAACTCCACGGCGCTGCGGGTCAGGAACGTGTCCCCGGCGGATCTCGCCCAGCCGTGGGCCTGCTCCAGCCGGGAGCCCCGGTAGAGCAGTGAGGTGTCGTGGTTCGACTCCTCCCACGCCCGGCCGTCCTCCTCCAGGCGCTGGCGCAGCAGATTGCCCTGCCGGTCCTCGTCGATCCAGTCGCGCAGCCGTGGCCAGGCGTGCAGCAGTGCCTCGTGGGTGATCTCCACGGTCTCCGCGTCGAGCGTCACCAGCCGGGCGCGGACCAGCGCTTCGAGGGACTCCTCGGTCTTGCCCGGGTCGGCCGACTCCTGCGCCAGCTGACGCCGGGTCCCGCGGCGCCGCGTGGCCTGGGTGTCCTCGCCGAGGCGGACCAGACGGAGCAGGAGCAGCCGGGCCGCCGTGCGCGCGGCCGGATCGAGACCGGCCCAGGCCCGTTCGGCGGTCGCCGCGACCGCGCCCTGGATGCCGCCGGCCGCGCGGTAGCCGGCCAGCGTGAGCCGGCCCCCCTTCCTGCGCTGCCAGGTGGCGAGCAGGGCGTGCGAGAGGAGCGGCAGCACACCTGCGTCGTGCGCCGGGCGCAGGCCGTCGGCACTGACCTCCCGGACGATCAGCTCCGCGAGGCCCGGTTCCAGCTCCAGGCCGACGGCCTTGGCCGGGCCGGTCACCGCCTCGCGCAGCTCCGTGGTGGTCAGCGGACCGAGCACCATGTGCCGGTGCTGGAGCGCGTCGGGCAGCTCGGGGTACCTCAGGCAGCGGTAGTAGAAGTCGGCGCGTATGCCCAGCACCACGACCGCCGGGGCCGGTTCGCCGGGGCCGCCGGGCGAGCAGGCGGCGTGCAGGACCTCGATGAAGGCGCGCCGCTCCGCTTCGTCGGGGCAGAGCGTGAACGTTTCCTCGAACTGGTCCACGATCACGACCGGACGGGCCCCGGAAGGAGCCACGCGCCGTGCCCAGGCGGCGACGGCGGCGCGGGCGGAAGCGGCGGAGGGCGGGGTGTCGGGGACTCCCCGGGGAGAGGTGCCGGTGCCCGGGGAGGCGGTGGAGGGTGGGGAG
>NZ_JBIBEP010000002.1:0-555199 GCF_042955185.1 Streptomyces sp. NPDC012474 | reverse complement strand
CAGTCGAAGGCTCCCCGTGAGGCGGAGCCGGTCCCCCGGGAGCCGGTGGAGGGCGGGGAGTCGAAGGCTCCCCGTGAGGCGGAGCCGGTCCCCCGGGAGCCGGTGGAGGGCGGGGAGTCGAAGGCTCCCCGTGAGGCGGAGCCGGTCCCCCGGGGAGCCGGTGGAGGGCGGGGAGTCGGGGACTCGACGGGAAGCGGAGCCGGTTCCGGTCGCCTCCGGCCGGGGCGGGGCCTCCCCGGGCGGGGCCAGGGCCGACACGACGGGTGCCAGCTCGGGAACGCAGCGGCCCAGCTCCGTCAGCGGGTCACCCCCTGGCACGAGCTGCACGACCTGCCGCGCCCGGCCGCCGCTGCCGTCGCCGTCGTTACCGCCCGGCGCACCGTCCCGCAGGGCGGGCACCAGACCGGCGTTCAGCAGCGAGGACTTCCCCGCCCCCGACGCGCCCACGAGCATGACCAGGCCGCCCGTCCCCACGGCGGCCCCGAGCTGGGTGACGAGCGCGTCCGTGCTCCGCTCCCGGCCGAAGAACCACCGGGCGTCCTCCCGGCGATAGGAGGCCAGCCCGCGGTACGGGCACACCCCGCCGGGCGCGGACCCGGCCCCGTCCGCAGACCGCTCCCCGGACGCGGACGCCGCGGACTCCGCGGGCCGTTCACCGACCGGGTCGGCCACCGCGCGTTCCCACAGCCGCTGCCACTGGCCGAGGTCGTACAGGCCGGGGGAGACCGGCGTGGGTCGCGAGCGCCGCGCCTCGGGGATCAGCACCTGCAGCACGGCCGCGAGAGCGGGGAACTGAGCCGGTACGTTCCGGGCCCGCCGCCAGTCGCTGATGCGCTGGGCGGACACGCGCACGGGCCGCCCGCGTTCGTCGACCCGCTGGAGCCGGACGACCGCTTCGGACACACGTTTGAGAGGAGGGTTGCCAGCTTCCTTGTACAGCAGTGCGAGGCGTTCCGCGAAGGCGGTGCGTGCCCCCGAGTCGGAACTCAAGGCCTCAGCTCCTTACTTCCACGCCTGGACGTCCGGACCGGAAAGCTCACTTTATATGGCTGACCTGCGGTAATGCCCTCCGTCGGCCACCGGAGACTCCTCCCCGGTGGCCGAAAATGGCAGGATCCGGACGCGACAGCGGGCTCATCCGGTCAGCTGCCGTCCGAGCCGGACGACCACAGCCCCACCGTTCGGTACCGGTCCCCACGAGGGGAGGGACCGGTGCCGGACGACGTGGTGATCCTCCCCGGCGGACCCCGCCCCGCAACCCCGGCGGACCGTTCGATTCGCCCTGACGGACCGAGCTCTCGGCGGACCCTGGATACCTGACGGCCCGTCAGCTATGGTCGCCCTGCCGTACCGCTTCGGAGCGATGTACAGGGGTGAGCGCAGTGGAGTCACGTCCCGAGAGCCCACGACCGCAGGGTGCTCCACGCTGGGTCGCGATGTTCTACCGGCCGGCCGCGGGCTCCTGGCATACGGCAGCGCAGTCGCCCCACCGCTCGCCCGTGCTGTACGCCCTCGGCGAGATGACCCGGGCCGTGCGGGCCCGGGGCGACGAGGTGACGGTGGCCCTGTGGGGGCCCAAGGACGGCGCGTGGCACCGGTTCGACACCGCGCCGCAGCAGACCCCCGGGCACCGGCCGGACCCTGAACCCTCCCCCGGCGAACCGGCCACACTGGCGGAACGGATGACCGGCCGCCGCCACCAGGTCCTCATGGCCGGCCTGACCAAGGCGGGCCTCTACGACCTCTCCCCCGAGGACGACACCACCGTCCAGGCCCTGGTCGAACGGCTCGACGAGGCCGCCGTACGCCGGGTCGCCCACTGGCTGACGACCGCCGGGGGCGCGCGGTAGCCGGCCGGTTCAGCCGACGGCGTGCTGGGCAGGCAGACTCCCGACGGCCATCGGCTCCCGACGCCGTCAGGAGGGGGACGAAACGGCATGAAGGTCTCTGTCGACCGCGATCTCTGCTACGGCTCCGCCGAGTGCGCCCACCGGGCACCGGCTGTCTTCGAGTTCGTCGACGGCTTCGGCGTCGTCCGCCCGGGTCGCGAGCAGGCGGGCGAGGACCCGGAGATCCTGGAGGCGGTGGAGAAGTGCCCGAGCCAGGCCATCAGCATCACCGAGTCACCGCGCTCGGCATCGGACCTGCCGTAGCGAGGGCCGATGCCGGCGCCGAGCCTTCTCGCGGTCTTCGTCCCACCCCGATGACGAGTCCCTGTCGGCGGGCGGCGTCCTCGCCCGCAACACCGCGGCGGGCGCGCGCACGGCCGTCGTGACGACGACCTGGTCGGCGGACGCCCCGCGCGCCGCCGAACTGGCCGAGGCGCTCCGCATCCTGGGCGCCGGCCCGCCGCGCATGCTGGGCTACGCCGACTCCCGCGTCCCGCGCTCGGCGCGCAGCAGCAGGGCGGCGCCGGGGGCCGCGTCCGGGAGGCGGACCGCCCCCAGCCCGGGCAGGACGACTCCCGAACCCGGACAGGCCGCGCTGGTGCGACGCCCCGCTGGACGAGGCGGTGGGGGAACTGGTCGCGCACCTGCGCGACCTCCGCCCGGAGACCGTCGTCACCCACGACGCGTACGGCGGCCTGACCGGCCACGAGGACCACGTGCACACCCACCGGGTGACCACGCGCGGTCCACGCCGCCGGCCTGGAACGCCTCTTCCCGGACGCCGGAGATCCGTGGCAGCCGAGCGCCCTGCACCTGGCCACGCACCCGCACTCGGCCCTGGGGGCGGGGGGAGGGGCACTTGGCCCCCACGGGCAAAGCGATGCGCACGGTCCCCGACGAACGGGTCAGCGCCACCGTCGACGTCACCCCATGGCTGGACCGGAAGACCGCGGCGGTCCTGGCCCACCGCACGGAGGTGGCACGGGGAGCCGCTCCGGGCCTGATCGCCGCGCTCCCCGCGCCCGAACGCGAGCGGCTGCGCGGCACGGAGTGGTACACCTGCCACGACCTGACACCGACGGCGCCTCCACCACCAGGGTGATCGTGGTGCTCAGTCCTCAGCCGGCCGGCCGCCCAGCTCCAGGACGAGGTGATAGCCACCGGCCAGGTCGATACCGGTCCGCTCGCGCAGCAGTTTGACCGCGGCGATCTGCTGGCCGTCGTCGAGCAGAGCGGTCAGCTCCTCGACCAGCCCGGCGTCGAGTCGACGCAGGGCGGCCAGCGCCTGGGCGTTGCTCGTGGGCAACGCGTGCCCCCCGGCCAGCAGTTCCACGGCCTCCCGGGCCGGGCCCCGCTTCAGCCAGGAGCCCCTGCGCAACCGCCGCACGGCCTTGCCCGTACGCCCGTCCGCGGCCAGCACCCTCGCCTCGTCCTGGGCATCCCGCCCGACGGGGGTGATGAGCGCGGCCGTGCGCGCCTTGGTGTTGGTCATGACACTCCTGCGTGGTGGGGTCTCAAGGCTGAAGACGATGGAGAGCCGGTCGCCGCCGCCCCATGCGGAAGGGATGCCTCTCAGCTCGGCGAGGTCGCTCCGCCCCAGCTCAAACGAGGGGAGGCGCCCTGTCAACCGGCAGCGAGTGAGGAGAAGTACGCCGCCCCGCCTCCCAGGACGACCAACTGCACGACGCCCGGGATACGCCACCCCAGGGCGAGGAGCCCACCGCCCGTGAGCACTGCGCCGCCGCCCAGCAGCCACGCCGCCGTCGACGCCGCCTGCGACGCACCCGTCGGAACGACACCGTCGCTCTCGTAGCCGTCCGCCCATCCCGCCATCCCGTAGCCGTACACCATCCAGGCGATGACCACGAAGTCGATGACGAGCAGCACGCCACAAACCCCCAGCTGCCCGCCGGATGATGGGTCACTCGCCTGTCTCAAGGCCTCTGCCGTTCCGCCATCGGGTGATGATCTGCTGAGTACATGCGGTCAGCATGGCGTTCCGGCGGGCACGGCACATGAGCACAGATACTCAGACGCGCCGCGCAGCCACGACGGACATGAGACGCCTTGGAAGCACAGAACCAGCGAGCGATTGCTCAGGCTCAGGCGACAGAGGCCTGTCAGGAGCTCATTGAGGCACGTCAGGCCCTCGACCTACGCGGGTTCGGCGCAGACCTCCTTGACCTCGATCAAGCTCAGCAGCGGGCACGTTCGATGCTGGACCATGAGCGAGAAGCGGTCACGGCTGCGGCGTCGGAACTCGGTGCGCCACCCCGGCTAAGTGACATGCGTGGTCGGGCCTACGGCGCGCAGCACACGGCCTTCCCCCCAGGTCCCTTCGGAGGCCCGCTTGGGGGCAACCCCGAAGGTATTTGTCTGACACAACCCCGAACAAGTCGGCCGCACTGGTTCTCAGCCTGGTCCAACAGACCGCCGATCAAGCGTCAGCAGAGGCCAGGGCAGAGGCGAACAGGATCGTTGCTGATGCACGCAAAGAGGCCAGGAGGACGGTTGGGTGTGACCCTGATACCCGTCACCTGCGCCGTTTCAGCGCCAGTGCCATGCGTAGAAATTCCTCGTACAGCAGTCGGCCGACCAGCGCCCCGCCGAAGACCACGACGCCCACGCCGACCAGCCAGGACTCGATGACCAGGACGGTTCCGACGGGCCCGTAGCTGACGGCGTTGGATGCGATCAACGGCGAGAAGACGAGCCTGGAGAAGACTCTCAGGCCGAGCAGCCCGATCACGGTGGCCACAGCGCCGGGCAGCAGGGCACGCCAGCGGACCCTCCCGCCGAGCAGCAGGCGCTGGGACCACCACAGGAACAGGACGGCACTCAGCGACGCGACGGCCCCACCGGCCAGAGGTCCGCGCAGCAGCGTGGTGGCGGAGACGTAGAGGTATCCGGTGAGGACACCGAGCCACACCACATGCCGCCACCTGGCCCACCAGCGAGCCGGCGGCAGGCCCCAGACCTTCTCATAGCCGGTCTGCACCGCCGCCCCGAACGTCAGGCCGAACACGGCGAGAGCGGCGATACCGAACGCGGTCGTGGTCCGCAGGGCCTGGCCGGGCCGGATGAACAACTGCTCGACCTGCCGCCTGGAAGCCGTCGAGACGCCCAGCCCTTCCCCCAGCCACTGCGCGAACCCCCGCCCGTGCTCGGCGTCGGCAGCGGAGACGATGATCAGCAGCGGTACCAGCGTGAGGAGCCCCAGCGCCGCGAAGCCCAGCGAACGCGACCACAGCTCGGTATCCCTGCTCCGCCTCCATCCCCGCCCGACTGGCGAACGGCTGATCACGCGGTGCAGCCGCCCGAACCGAGACGAACGGTCCGCGTCACCGGAAGGCTTTATCGACATGCCTGCCGACTACCACGTTCGAAACCCTTGCCACGCGAGGGCGCGACGCGACGAATCGCGGATAGCCTGAACAAACAATGGGCCACCGAGGTTCAGCAGGCTGTGACTGCCCGCAGGGGCGGCTCGAACCGGCCCCGGATCAACGGCTCAGGAGGCACGCCATGATCCGTTCAGCCGATATCCGCGAGTGGCGCAACCGCAGCGTCGTCGACCCGAAGGGCCACAAGATCGGCGTGCTCGAAGCGGTCTACGTGGACACCACCACCGACGAACCGGCCATGGCCACGGTCCGCACCGGACTCCCCACCCGCCACCACCTGGCCTTCGTCCCCCTCGACGAGGCGATCCTCGGGCCCGGCTACGTCAAGGTCTCCTACGCCAAGACGCTGGTGAAGAAGGCGCCCTCGCTCGGCATGGACGACGTCCTGCCCGCCGAGTCAGAGGAAGCGATCTTCCAGCACTACGACATGCCCTACCGGACGGGAGCAGGCGGCGAGCGGCAACTCGCGCGCCGCTGACGCCCGCGCTCATCCACCCTTGGGAGGCGTACGCGTCATGGCCTTCTTGCTGCTTCTCGTTCTGGTCGCCGTCGTGCTGGGAATCATCGGAGTGGCGGCCGAGGGGCTGAGCTACTTGTTGATCATCGGCATCGCGATTCTCGTGGCCGCACTGGCCCTCATCGCCGTCCGCTGGTCCCAGCGCACCGGTCGGCGCCCCATCCGATAACACCGTCAGCCCCCCACGTCCCCTTGGCCCGTAGTCAGGCGACGCGGTCGGCACCGTGGCGGGCTTCCCGGAGTCTGACCTTCGACGGGAGGCGGTCCAGGCCGGCCGAGTCCCGCGCGTGTACGAGCGTTTCCCGGGTCAGTTGCCCCAGAATCCGCGCCGGGTCCGTGTGAGGCTCCAGCAGCAGCCGCACACGTGCGGCCGGAGCAGTACGTCGGCCTGTCAGCCGTACATGCGCGCGCGACACCCCGTTCAGGGCCTGCGCCTCTTCCTCGATGACGTCCTCCAGCGTGCGGCCGTCGAGTCGGGCCGCTGCGCCGTCTTCGCTGTCCACGAGAACCTGGCTCAGGCGGTGCCTGCGCTGTGCGAGGAGCCACCACAGCAGCAGGGCCAGCAGCACGGCGAGCACCGCGATCACGGTCGGCCACCACCAGCCCTCGTCCCGCCACCGGGTGCGTCCCCCGGCGCCCAGGATCACATCGTCCGGCCCGCGGAAGGGCCACCAGCCCGGCACGCCGAAACCCCAGTGGCGTTGCAGATCCAGCCCGCCCAGCAGCACGGCGCCGCCCAGGGCGAACAGCCCAAGGCCGAGTAGCCCCAGCAGCACCCGGTTCACTGGCTTGAGCATCCGGACTCACCTCAGCCCTTCTTCGGGCGCCGGACCTGCACGGTCAGCGCGGGTTGCCGGGCGAGACCCAAGGACGTCACGGCTTCCCCCAGCGTGGCGCCCAGGTCCGCGCGGACCTCCCCTGGATCGCGGAAATGTGCGTCTGCCCGGGCTTTGACCTTCCGGCGGCCGACAGCGACCCGCGCCGACTGGACACCGGGCACCTGCACGGCCCGGTCGCGCAGAACCAGGGCGACCGCGCGGCGGTCGACCCCGGCGCGGACCTCCTCCGCCCCGGGGCTACCGGTGGGTTGCCGCATGGGCAGCAGCCCGCGCAGACCCGGCGTCACCGCCAGCAGGAAAAGCCACAGGCCGAAGGCCATCGCCACCGCGGCCCCGACGATCATCCAGATGTCATCCAGGGGCCGTGTGGCCAGTTCCTCGGCGAGCCGACGCCGCCAGCGCATCGCGGGTCCGCCTGCCCGCACCGAGACCACGTCATACAGGAACAGGCCAGTGGCTGCGACGGACAACAGGGCAACCAAGGCCGCGGGGACCCGCCGAGCAGACCAGAAGCGGCGCGCCGACCGGCGCGATGACGCGCCGACCGATGCCGTCGAGCCCGTGCCCGCCCTAGGGGTGCCGTCGGCGGACGGAGTTGCCTTTCCGGGATCGGAGGAAAGGTCGCTGTCACCGGTCGGCTGCCGCCAGGTGTTCGCGCTCATCTCACCCTCGCCTGGTCCGTGTGCCGCGCATGCTCCGAGTGCAGTTTCCCGACCGACACCGAGAAGTCGGACACCTCCATTCCGGCCCATGTCCTGAGCCGCTCGGTAACCTCCCGGCGCACTGCGGCGCACTGCGCCCCGATGTCGGACGGATAGCCGAGCTCGACGGTGATGCGCATACCCACCTCGCCGATGACCTGCCGTCCGGCGGTGGACTCGTCGTCTCCTCCGGCGGTATGCCGCTCCGGTGCCCGCCGCACGGATGTGGCCACGTGTGGCGTCCGGTGGCCGGGCGGTACGTGGCCGGCCGACTCGGTGAACCGGCTCAGTGCCTCGCGCGCCACGTGGGAAGCGATCTTCGCGACGACCCGGTCGGCGACGGTGATCGCACCGCGCTCCCCGCGGGGAATGCCCGGGCGCCGGTCGGCTTCGCCGGTCACTGCCGCCAGTCTCCCCGAGCCCGTCGCCGGTCATCGCGGATCCGCTCCTGCCGGTCTCGCCGACGGACGAAGTCACCCGGTTCGAGGTCACCTTCCATGAACCGCCCGGCCACGAGACCGACAATGCCCAGCCCGAGCACCAGCAGGAAAGCCCAGAAGTTGCCGAAATACGCGGCGAAACCCAGCGCCATCCCGGCCATCAAGCCCACCACGGCCCTGCTCATCACGCGCTCCTTCACTCATGCGGGCTGCTCCGCCCCGGCTACTGGACCCGCTGCCGCTCTTCGCCTTCGTCCTCCTCGTCGGGCAGCCTCACATCGCTGACCATGATGTTGACTTCCACGACGTCCCGACCCGCCATCCGCTCCACCGCGGAGATCACGTTCTCCCGCACCGCGCCGGCCACGTCCGTGATCGAGACGCCGTAATCGACGACGATCTCCAGATCGATGGCCGCCTGCAGCTCTCCGACCTCGACGCTGACCCCGCGCGTGGCGGATTTGCCGCTGCCGGCGCCGGGCATCCGCTCCCGCATGGATCCCATCGAGCGGGCGAATCCGCTGCCCAGGGCATGAACGCCGCGCACGTCCCGCGCCGCCATTCCGGCGATCTTCTCCACCACCACATCGGCGATGGCCGTCCGGCCGCGAGACTCGGGCGCACCACTGTGCCTCAGGCCGGTGTTCTCAGTCATAGGGATATTCCTCCCTCAAGAAGCCCACCTGGCACCATTTATTCAGATTATATTCATATTAGGACGTTTTGACCGAGGTGGATCGTGGCGAGGTGCTCAACGGATGGCCGAGCGTCCCCGGCCGGAGTCCTCGCAGACGCTCCGGGTTCAGTGCGGCAGAACCGTGGCCATAGGAGAAGAGGGTGAGAAGCCGGTGACCGAGGCATGGACGCCGGCCGTACGGCACCAGCTCGACCTGAGCCGGCTGCTTCCACTCGGCGGGCCCGATGACGGGACATGGATCACCGAGCAAGCAGCCGTACGGGCCCTCAGACGTGCTGCAGCCGACATTCCCGGCGTTCGGCTGGAGTCTGTGCGCATCGGGGCGGCACCGCTCGAGGCCGTGTCCGAGCCTGCTGTCCGTCCGCCGGCCGGCGCGCTACCGCCCGGCCCGCTCAGGATCGAAGCCGCACTCACAGCATCCCCGGGGCAGCCGTTGCCCGAGTCCGCCGAACAGTTGAGGAGCGCACTGCTCAAAGCGGCCACTGACCGGCTAGGCCTGGCCACCCTGACAGCTGACCTGCTCGTCACGGATCTCCATGACGGCTCGGGGACAGGCGTGCAGTCGCGGACCGCAGCGAGGGCCACGAGGCCCGTGCCGGAAGCTGCAGCCGCGCGAAGTTCACCCCCGGTGGCCGGTACGGGATTCCTGTGGGGACACGTCGGTGAGTTGGCGGACGTCGCGGCGGCTGTTCCGGGCGTCGCTCGCCTCGCCCCCGTGCTGGGAAGCCGCCCGATCAAGGTGGAGCACCATGACGATCCACCCAGCCGCCACATCGAGGTCCAACTCGCGGTCCTCCGCGGACACCATCCACTCGAAGTCGCTCGCGCCGTCCGGGTCGCCGTAGCCGACGCAGCCACAACTGACACCCCGGGCCCGGTCACCGCCGCCGTCCTCATCACAGAGACCGCGGCATAGCCGGCCAGACGTCAGGTTGCTCAAGAGGGCTATGGAGCATGGCCCTCGTCTGAATCGTCAACGTGATGGTTCCGCGTCAGGAGCGGACTACCTGCAAGCAGCGCTGTCCCACAGGCCAGAGCTGGTCCACACGCACTGATCGACAACGCGACACAGCCGGATCAAGGTGAGACAGAGCCCATGCAGAAGGGGTGCCCCTCAGCGAGAAGCACCCCTTCTGACCTGCAACATCTATGACCTGCGCGGAGGCGGTGGGATTTGAACCCACGGTGACATCGCTGCCACGACGGTTTTCAAGACCGTTCCCTTCGGCCGCTCGGGCACGCCTCCCCGCGCCGACCGTGATCGGCGGCGCGGGGACAAGGGTAGCGGGTCGGTGCGGGCGGGTGGGGGTCAGTTGTCGCCGACGCGGGATCCCAGGGTGACCTCGGTCGTACGCTGCTTGCCGCCGCGCTCGTAGGTGATCGTGACCTTGTCGCCGGGCTGGTGGGTCCAGATCTCGCCGATCAGGGTGGGGCCGGAGTCGATGACCCGGTCGTCGAGCTTGATGATGACGTCGCCGGGCTTGAGGCCCGCCTTCGCGGCCGGGCCGCCCGGCTCGACCGGTGCCGCGCCGCCCGCGCCCTGGTCGGTGATCTGCGCGCCGTCGGAGCTGTCGTCCAGGGAGACGGACGCGCCGATCTTCGCGTACACCGGCTTGCCGTTCTTGATCAGCTCCTGCGCGACGTACTTCGCCTGGTTGATCGGGATGGCGAAGCCCAGACCGATCGAGCCCGACTGGCCGGTGCCGAAGCCGCCGTTGCCGGTCGACTGGATCGCGGAGTTGATGCCGATGACGTTGCCCCGAGCGTCCAGCAGCGGACCGCCGGAGTTGCCCGGGTTGATCGAGGCGTCGGTCTGCAGGGCGCTCATGTACGACGCCTGGCTGCCGCTGCCGTCGCTGGAGGCCACCGGGCGGTTCTTGGCGCTGATGATGCCCGTCGTCACCGTGTCGGACAGGCCGAACGGGGCGCCGATCGCGATGGTCGAGTCGCCGACGGCCACCTTGTCCGAGTCGCCGAGGGTGAGCGGCTTCAGGTCGGAGGGGGCGTCCTTGAGCTTGATGACCGCCACGTCGTAGCCCTGCGCGTGACCGACCACCTCGGCGTCGTACTTCTTGCCGCTCGGGAACGTCGCCGTCAGCTTGCCGCCGTCCACCGCGTCCGCCACCACGTGGTTGTTGGTGACGATGTGGCCCTGCTTGTCGAAGACGAAGCCCGTGCCGGTACCGCCCTCGCCGCTGGTGCTCTCGGCCTGGATGGTGACCGTGCTCGGCAGCGCCTTGGCGGCGACGCCCGCGGTCGTGCCCGGGTCGCGCTTGACGTCACCGCCGTTCGCGGAAGCCGAGACCGTCGTGGAACCGGTGCTCTCGTCGTTGTCCTTCGCCAGCACGTAGCCGAGCCCGCCGCCCAGGCCGCCCGCGACCAGCGCGGCCACCAGGACCGCGGCTACCAGACCGCCGCGTCCGCGGCCGGACTTCGGCGCCGGCTGCTGGTACGACGAACCCCAGCCGCCCGGACCGGACCCGGAACCGCCGTCGCCGTAGGGGGCGGTCGGCGGCGGGGGCGGGGGCCAGGACGGGTCGGGGGCGGAAGAGGAGGCGCCGGGGTGACCGGCGTCGCCGGAGGCACCCTGCCCCAGGGCGTCCTGCCCGTACGGCCCTTGAGGGGCCTGCCCTTGGGCGTCCTGCCCGTACGGCCCCTGGGGGGCCTGTGCCTGGGGCGCCGGAGCAGCGGGAGCGTCCACCGGCACGGGGGGTGCGGACGGGGCGGGGGGTACCGCGGTGCCCTCGTTCTCGGTGCTCACAGCTTTTCTCCTAGATCCACGGCTGTTGTCCGGGTCGCACTCGGTCACGCTTTTTCACACCGGTCGACGGGTCCGGCGCGATGGAGCTGTGCTTGTCCCTTTGTATGCCGTCAGCTTTTCCCACCGGCCGTCAGAGCACCATAAGCGGTGGCTGTGCGTCCGAGGCCATTCTTTATATAGGTCATTACTGGCGAAAAGGATGCAATCCCTATGCCTCCGTCCGGACCTGCGCATCCGTCGAGTCCGTCCGACCGGACGCGTACCCGCACTCGGTGGCACCATGACGCGGTGACCCACGCACGACAGCACGTGATTCAAGTCGTCGCCCACCGCGGGGCCTCCGAGGATGCCCCGGAACACACCCTGGCCGCGTACACCAAGGCGATCGAGGACGGCGCGGACGCCCTCGAATGCGATGTGCGCCTCACCGCCGACGGCCACCTGGTGTGCGTACACGACCGCCGGATCAACCGTACGTCCAACGGCCGCGGTGCGGTCTCCGCGCTGGAGCTGGCCGACCTCGCCGCCCTGGACTTCGGTTCCTGGAAGAGGGGTGAGGCCTGGAAGGGACGCGACGAGGAACCCGACTGGGAGCACCGCCCGGAGGACCGCGAGGCGACCTCCGTCCTCACCCTGGAGCGGCTGCTGGAACTCGTCGCCGACGCCGGGCGCCGCGTGGAACTGGCCATCGAGACCAAGCACCCCACCCGCTGGGCGGGGCAGGTCGAGGACCGGCTGCTGGTCCTGCTGAAGCGGTTCGGTCTCGAGGCCCCCGCCTCCGCGGAGGAGTCCCAGGTGCGGGTCATGAGCTTCTCGGCCCGTTCGCTGCACCGCGTGCGTGCCGCCTCCCCGACGCTTCCGACGGTCTATCTGACGCAGTTCCTCACCCCCCGGCTGCGCGACGGACGGCTGCCCCCCGGCGTGCGGATCGCGGGCCCCTCGCTCCGGATCGTGCGCAACCACCCCACATACATCGAGCGCCTGAAGCAGTCCGGGCACCAGGTGCACGTGTGGACCGTGAACGAGCCCTCGGACGTGGATCTCTGCGTAGCGCTGGGCGTCGACGCCATCATCACCAACCGCCCGCGCGCGGTCCTGGACCAGCTCGGCCGCTGACGCTCCACGTCGGCGCCGCCAACCTCTCAAGTCACACCAGACCCACGCACACCTCTTGACCTCATGCCCCGACGAACGGGATCCTCCCATCTCGGCCACACCGATGGTTTCCGGCCAGGTGGTGACAGGGAGTGCTCCGGCGCGTTCGATCCGTGACCTGGCTGTGGTGAATGCGTCATGGGACGTGGGTTGGCCGGTTTCCGGTACAGGCCAATGGGGCATCCACACCGTGGCGTGGGGCGAAGGAGGTCTCGGGGGTGGCGTTGGTGGTGGCACAGGAGGTGCCCACGTCGTCGAGCATGGCCGTACCCCATGGCCCTGCGGGCGTGGGGGAAGCGAGACACCGGATGCGTACGCAGTTGCGCGGAGGGGGAGTCGCGGAATCGGTCGTCGACGACGCCGTACTGATCCTTTCCGAACTCCTGAGCAACGCGTGCAAGCACGGCAGGCCCCTGGGCGACGCGCTGTCCGGTGACGGTGACGTCCGTGCCGCCTGGCGCGTGGACCCGGCCGGCCGGCTCATCGTCGAGGTCACGGACGGCGGCGGCCCGACCCGCCCCGCCCCCGCGACCCCGTCGGTCACGGCGCACGGCGGCCGCGGGCTGAACATCATCACCGCGCTCGCCGACGACTGGGGTGTGCGCGACGACATCCGCGGCGAGGTCACCGTGTGGGTCATCGTCCACGCGGACGTCCACGACCCGGACGCCGGCCACCGCCGCGACGACTTCGCGACGCGTGTCGCCGCCCCCGCGGTCTCCCGGATACCCGGGCTGGATTTCGCGGACGCCTTCGACGCCTTCGACGACATGGACTGAGCGCCTGCGCCGCGCTGGAGAGGGCGTTGTCCACAGGGCACGTGGCCCGCGGCACGAACGGCTAGGCTCGCGACCGTACGAGACGAGCCGTAACCGGGAGACCCATCGATGGCCAAGAAGCGACCGCAGACGAAGGCCAAGCGCCCGCAGACCACGGGCGGGGCCCGCACCGCAGGTGTTGATGGAGACGTTCCGGTCGTGGGCGCCCGTGAGCCCTGCCCCTGCGGCAGCGGCCGCCGCTACAAGGCCTGTCACGGCCGGGCCGCCTCACACGCGGCGACCGAGCTGGTGCACCGCCCCTTCGAGGGCCTGCCCGGCGAATGCGACTGGGTGGCCCTGCGCGAACTGGTCCCGGCTGCCACGGTCGAGCTGACCCTCAAGGACGGCCTGCCCGAGGGCGTCCCCTCGGTCACGCTCGCCACGGTCCTGCCGATGGCCTGGCCCGCCCTGCGCCGCGACGACGGCTCGGTCCTGATCGGACTGCAGAACGACACCTCCTCCGGGGACATCAGCCGTGACCTCGCCGACACGCTCCAGCGCGCCATGGAAGCCCCGCCCGGCACGCCCGTCCAGGGCCGCCGCGCTCCGGCCGACAGCCCGCGGCTGCAGGACCTGCTCGACCCCGAGGGCACGTTCGAGCCAGAAGTGCACAGCGGCTTCGAGTTCTGGGTCCCGGATTCGGAGAACGCCACGCCCGACGTGACCGCCTCCCTTGAGCGGGCCAACGCCGCGGCCATCCCGACCGTCAAGCTCCAGGGTGTGGACGCCGCGTACTGGTGCGAGACGCCGGAGAAGAACCATCTGCGGTGGGTCATGCCGCACGCCGAGGAACTGCTTCTGGACGCCCTCGCGCGACTGCACGCAGCGGGCCGCTCCAGCCTCGGCGAAGGGACCCGCCTCGTGGGCTCCTTCCGCGCTCACGGGCTCACGGTGCCGGTCTGGGACCTGCCGAGCGGGGTCACGGCCGAGGACGTGGAGAAGCCCGCGGCAGAGTTCGCCGAGCGCCTCGCCGCCGCCCTGGCGACGGAAGCGCCGCTCACCGCGGAGGAGCGCCGCGCCCGCGGCGGCCTCACCAACCGGCAGGTCACGCTCAGCTGACACCGGCCCCCGGCGCCCGCCCGGCCGGTCCACCGGCCGGCCGGGCCGTCGCGTCCGGGAGGGCACAACTCCCGGCGCGGACAAGCCAGTCGGTGACCGGAAAGGCGAGTTCGAATTTGCGAACCGCCGATCTCTTGTTACCGTTCCTGTAGCCCGGTTGCTGGTGCATCCCCCGTCGCCAGCAACCGGGTCTTTTTCGTCCCGGCTTCCGTTCACGGAACGCAGCCGATCCTCAACTACCCGTTCTCGCGGGTTAGTTGCTCCCCGAGCGCAGCAGCAGCGGGCCCCGCCCGCCCCGCTCGGCGAACTCCGCGACAGCCGTGTACGCCGCCGGATTCCCGCGTGTGGGCTCCCGGGGCGTCTCACACGTCCCCGGCTCGTCCTCCGCCCTCACGGCGCACGTCATCCGCACGCTCCGGTCGTCAGGACCCATCAGGCTCAGCAGGGCGTCCAGCGCCTTGCCCGTCGCATTGCGGTAGTAGGTCCGCGCCCAGGTCTCGGCACCCTGCGTCACCACACAGGTCTGCGCCTCGATGCCGTCGGGCGAGGAGAGTCCGGGGCCGCAGCGCACGGCGGTCGACAGGCCCTGGTCGAGTACGGGGTGGCCGAGCTTGGGGCGGCCGAGGACGGGCGCCCCGGGCGCCTTGCCGCCGGCGCGCGGAGAGGACACCCCGGGCGCCTTGCCGTCGGCATGCGGAGAGGAACGCAGGGCACCGGAACCGGACGCACGGACATCGGCATCCACCGATCCCACAGCGCCCTTGGGCCCCGTGGACCCCACAGGCCCCGCGGACGCCACGGCCAGTGGCAGTGCGGCCGCGCACGCCGCCACGACGCCCGCGAGGGCGAACAGTCTGGTCTTTCGGGGTTCCCGGGAGCGGCCCCGGGCATGACGCCGCATGGTTCCGGAACTTAACGCGCCGGGACGGGCGCCGGGCCCGGCGCGCCCGACAGCCCTAGAACTCGGGCGCGCTCACACCCGTACGAGTGAGGGCCTCGACCACGGCGTCCACGACGGCCTCGACATCGGGCAGCCACGGCGAGGCCGAACCAGGCAGCGGCGCGCGCTCCCAGCGGATCTCGCCCTGGCCCGTCTCGGACGGGGGCAGGGCCAGGTAGCCGCCCTCGCTGTGGAAGCGGAGGGAGCCGGGGACGAAGTCCTTGGCGTAGAGCAGTTCGCCGAGCTGCTCCATGGAGTACGGCTTGACGAGGATCGCCCAGCGGGCGGGGGAGGCGACGACCGGGCCGAGCCGCATGCCCATCTGGTCGAGCGCCTTGAGGGCGCGGGCGGCCGGCAGGGCCGGCAGCGAGACCGCGCAGGGGGCGAGGCCGCCGGTGGCCAGGACGATCGGCGCCGTCGGCCGGTTGCCCCACCACCAGCGCACCATGCGCTCGTCGGTCGTGGCCGCGAGGACGCCGGGGTCGAAGGGGTGGGCGCCGGGCACCGTGCAGTCGGGGTCGGGGCAGCTGCAGCGGGAGTGCCCCTGCGGGTCCGCCGCCACGCCCGGGAGTACGGGCCACTGCCATTCCGTCGCGTAGGTCAGGGCCGCGCCGATCAGCTCAGGCCTCCCGTCGCTGCGCTGGGACAGGAGCCTGCGACGCCTTCCGAGGATCTCGCGCATGAGCGCTCGTTCCTTTCCGTTGCACGCCTTGGCAACACTGTGGTCCACATCACATTATGTGTCGATCACTTCACTGTGCGTACCTGTTGGCGCATCACACCCCTGCCGGGAGCAGGGGGAACCCCTATGGGTCGAGCTTGGGGCTGCCTCCGCGGCCGTCCCGCCCATACTGCGTCTGTCGAAAGCACGGGCGTGGCGTAGGGGTGGCGAAGTATGGCGTTTGCCGTCGCGCGTATTTCTCTCCGCCTCCGCCACGGGAGGATGGGGCACGGTCGTCGGTGGATAGGACGCCCGGTACCGTCACCAGGTTCCGGGTGGTTCCCAACCACCCCTGGCCTTCACCGAGTACGTACCCATCACGACCGTTGTGACGCTCCGTCGAGCAAGCCCAGTCGACCGCAATAAGCCGTCCCCTGAGGCAGTTTTAGGCCAACTTTGCATTTCCGCAAGGGGAAGGGGAGTTGTTCTCTCGGTCCTCATGGACACCAGGAATCCCAGCAGGACAATGCTGGACATCTCCTCACGAGTGCGTGTACATGTGGAGACACTGCTAGCGACGCAGAATGACATGGGGGTTTGCGATGCTTTTGAGCAGTACGTGCCGGTTGGAAGGCCGGACGCCATGAACGCTCCGCACCCTCCGAAAGTGGCTGGAATCGATTCAACGGTTCCAGCGCCCGCACACACTGTCGCGCCCGTCGCGGCGGGGGCCCCCGCGGCCGCTCCCGCGAACCCCCCGCCCCCTCCCGGCGCGGTCCTCCAGGACCGCCTGGCCGGCTGGGTCTCCGACCTCACCACCCTGCACGAACTCACCGAACGCCTGGCCCGCACGGCCGTGCTCGACGCAGCGCTCGAGGAACTGCTGCGGGCCGGCGCCGCCCTGGTGGGTGCCCGGCGCGGCCTCGTCGTCCTGGAACCGGGCGACGGACTCGGCCCGGACACCACCATCGGCCTGGGCCTCGCCCGCGCCGACCTCGGCCACCTCGAGACGGTGCCGCGCAGCGCCCTGTCCTACGGCCGGATCCTCGACGGGCTGCCGGGCGGCGAGGGCGGCATCGCCGAACCGGACCTGTTCGCCGTGGAGGGGCTCGATCCCCGCCACCGCGAGGTCGCGGCCCGCCTCGGCTACGCCGCCAGCTACGCCCTTCCCTTGACCACCGACACCGCCGGCCGCCTCGGCGTCGCCGTGTGGCTCTACGACGAACCCGCCGAACCGGGCGAGCGGCAGCGCCACCTCGCCGGCCTCTACGCGCGGTACGCAGCCGAGCACCTGGCCCGCCTCCTCGAACTGGAACGCACCCGCACGTCCATGGCCACGATGTCGGACGAGCTGCTGCCCGCGCGGCTGCCCCGGGTCGCCGGCGTCCAGCTCGCCGCCCGGCACCGCACCGGCCCGCGCGGCGGCGGCGACTGGTACGACGCCCTGCCGCTGCCCGACGCGGCCCTCGGCCTCGCGGTCGGGTCCGTCACCGGGTCGGGCCCGAGCGCGGTCGCGGCGATGGGGCGGCTGCGGGCGTCGCTGCGCGCCTACGCCGTGATGGAAGGGGAGGACCCGGTAGCCGTCCTGTCCGACCTGGAGCTGCTGCTGCGGCTGACCGAACCGGCCCGCTCGGCCACGGCCCTGTTCGGCTACTGCGAACCGGCCGCGCGCAAGATCACGCTGGCCGGGGCGGGGCACAGCCCGCCGTTGCTGATCGGACAGCGCCGCACCGAGTTCGTGGAGACGTCCGTCTCGGCCCCGCTGGGCATGCTCGCCTGCTGGGAGGCGCCCAGCGTGGAGATCCTCGCCGAACCCGGAGAGACGGTTCTGCTCTACACCGACGGCCTGCTGCACCGCACGGGCGAGGCCACCGACCGCGCCTTCGCCCGGCTGCACGCGGCCGCCGCCGGTGTGCCCCGAGCCCTGCGCGGCGACCCCGGCGCGATCGCCGACCACGTCCTGCGGAGCGTCCTGCCGGACGGACTGGACGCGGCGGCGGGTGCGGAGGACGTCGTCCTGCTGGCGGTCCGGTTCGAATAACGCTCCTCGTCACCGCCCCGGGGCCGCTTCCGCGCCGCCGTAGAGTGGACGGTGGTCCAGTGCCGTACCGAGGAGGATGACCGTGGCCGAGGAGCTCACACCGGCGACCCCGGACGAGAGCGAAGAGCCGATCAAGCAGCGGAAGAACGGACTGTACCCGGGCGTGTCCGACGAGCTGGCCGAGAACATGAAGAGCGGCTGGGCCGACACCGAGCTGCGCGACCTGCGGCCCATCCCCCAGGCCGCGGAGACCGCGGCCCGGCGGGCCGCGCTCTCCGCGCGCTTCCCGGGCGAGCGTCTGGTGATCCCCGCGGGCAACCTGAAGACCCGCTCGAACGACACCGAGTACACTTTCCGCGCGTCCGTCGAGTACGCCTACCTCACCGGCAACCAGACAGAGGACGGCGTCCTGGTCCTGGAGCCCACGGCCGAGGGCCACGAGCCGACGATCTACCTCCTGCCGCGCTCCGACCGCGCCAACGGCGAGTTCTGGCTGGACGGCCAGGGCGAGCTGTGGGTCGGCCGCCGCCACTCCCTCACCGAGGCCGGGACGCTGTACGGCATCCCCGCCTCCGACGTGCGCGAGCTGGCCGGCGCCCTGCGCGAGGCCACCGGGCCGGTGCGGGTCGTGCGCGGCTACGACGCCGGCATCGAGGCGGCCCTGACCGACAAGGTCACCGCCGAGCGCGACGAGGAGCTGCGGGTCTTCCTGTCCGAGGCCCGCCTGGTCAAGGACGAGTTCGAGATCGGCGAGCTGCAGAAGGCGGTCGACTCGACCGTGCGCGGCTTCGAGGACGTGGTGAAGGTCCTCGACAAGGCCGAGGCGACCTCCGAGCGGTACATCGAGGGCACGTTCTTCCTCCGTGCGCGGGTGGAGGGCAACGACGTCGGCTACGGCACGATCGCCGCCGCCGGGCCGCACGCCTGCACGCTGCACTGGGTGCGCAATGACGGGGCCGTGCGCTCGGGTGAGCTGCTGCTGCTCGACGCGGGTGTGGAGACGCACACGTACTACACGGCCGACGTGACGCGCACCCTGCCGGTCAACGGGCGGTTCGACGAGATCCAGCGCAAGATCTACGACGCCGTCTACGAGGCCCAGGAGGCCGGGATCGCGGCGGTGAGGCCGGGCGCGAAGTACCGCGACTTCCACGACGCCGCCCAGCGGGTGCTGGCCGAGAGGCTCGTCGAATGGGGGCTCGTCGAGGGGCCGGTGGAGCGGGTGCTGGAGCTCGGGCTGCAGCGGCGCTGGACGCTGCACGGGACCGGGCACATGCTCGGTATGGACGTGCACGACTGTGCCGCGGCGCGGGTCGAGGCGTACGTCGACGGCACGCTGGAGCCGGGGATGTGCCTGACCGTCGAGCCCGGGTTGTACTTCCAGGCCGATGACCTGACGGTGCCGGAGGAGTACCGGGGCATCGGTGTGCGGATCGAGGACGACATCCTCGTGACGGACGACGGGAACCGGAATCTGAGTGCGGCGCTGCCCCGGCGGTCCGACGAGGTCGAGGCGTGGATGGCGGCCGTCAAGGGCTGAGTGTCGTCCGCGGGTGCGTGGGGGCTGGTCGCGCCCTGGCGGCGGAGCCGCACCGTGACTCAGCCCCGCGCCCCACTTGGGACGCGGGCCTCTCGGTCAAGAAACAGCAGGTCAGCGTTAGTTGACGTATGAGATCATGGCCGACCTTGCCGGGCCGATTCGGGGAACGGGCGCGATCATCATGAAGAACGTTCAGACGGCGCTGACCATGCAGGACGCCATCCTCACCCTGCAGAAGTACTGGAGCGACAACGGCTGCATGATCACGCAGCCGCTGAACACGGAGGTCGGAGCCGGTACGGCCAACCCGGCCACGGCACTGCGGGTGCTCGGTCCCGAGCCGTGGAGCGTCGCCTACGTCGAGCCGAGCGTGCGGCCGGACGACTCGCGCTACGGCGAGAACCCCAACCGGCTCCAGACCCACACCCAGTTCCAGGTGATCCTCAAGCCCGACCCGGGCAACCCGCAGGAGCTCTATCTGGGCAGCCTCCGCGCCCTCGGTGTCGACTTGAACGCGCACGACGTGCGCTTCGTCGAGGACAACTGGGCCTCGCCCGCGCTCGGCGCCTGGGGGCTGGGCTGGGAGGTCTGGCTGGACGGCATGGAGATCACCCAGTTCACCTACTTCCAGCAGGTCGGCGGCGTCGTCCTGGACCCGGTGTCGGTGGAGATCACCTACGGGCTCGAGCGCATCCTGATGAACCTTCAGGGCGTGTCCCACTTCAAGGACATCGCGTACGCGCCGGGCATCACCTACGGCGAGGTGTTCGGGCAGAACGAGTACGAGATGAGCCGCTACTACCTCGACGACGCCGACATCGACACCAACCACCGGCTGTTCGAGTCGTACGCGGCCGAGGCCCGGCGCCTGCTGGACCTGGAACTGCCCGTCCCCGCGTACACGTACGTGCTGAAGTGCAGCCACACCTTCAACGTGCTCGACGCGCGCGGTGCGATCAGCACCACCGAGCGGGCCAAGGCGTTCTCGCTGATGCGTGGCCTGACGCACGAGACGGCCAAGCTGTGGGAGCGGCGGCGGGCCGCGCTGGAGCATCCGCTCGGGCTGGCGGCGGCGCCGGCTACGGCCGAGCGGGCCATGCTGCCCAAGGTGCCGGGCACCGAGACGCTGCTGTTCGAGATCGGCGTGGAGGAACTGCCCTACGCGGATGTCCCCGCCACCACCGAAGCGGTGCGCGAGTCGGTCACCGCCAAGCTCGCCGCGACCCGGCTGGGGCACGGCGCGATCACCGTGATGGCGACACCGCGCCGGATCGTGATCACGGTCGACGGTGTGCAGCCGCGCGAGCGGGACACCATGCGGACCGTGCGCGGGCCCAAGGTCGCCGCTGCCTACAAGGACGGCGCGCCCACCCCCGCGCTCCTGGGCTTCGCCCGCAGTCAGGGCGCCGAACCGGCCGATGTGCGCGTGGTCGAGGCCAACGGGGTCGAGTACGTGGCGGTCACCCGGCACGAAGAGGGACGCCCTGCCGTGGAGGTGCTCAGCGCGCTGCTGGCCGAGGTCGTCTCCGGGCTGCGGGCGGGGCGCAACATGCGCTGGAGCGACCCCGGGCTGTCGTTCTCGCGTCCCGTGCGCTGGCTGCTCGCGCTGCTGGGGCGCACTCCCCTGCCCGTGGTGGTCTCCTCCCTCTCCGCGAGCGACACGACGCGGGTGCAGCGGCAGGCCCCGTATCCGGAGGTCCGGGTGACCTCCGCCGAGGGCTATCCGCACTTCCTGCACATGCACGGCATCCTGCTGGACCGCGAGGCCCGGCGCGGCGCGGTCGTGCGCGGTGCCCTGGAGGCCGCCGCCGAGGTGGGCGGGCACATCGACGTGGAGGGCCAGGCCGGACTGATCGACGAGATCACCGACATCCTGGAGTTCCCGTACGCCGTGCGGGGCTCGTTCGACGAGCGCTACCTCGAACTGCCCGCGAGCGTCCTGACCACCGTGATGCGCAAGCACCAGCGCTATCTGCCGGTGCTGGACGGCGAGCGGCTCATGCCGCACTTCGTGACCTTCGCCAACGCCCTGTGCGACGACGACGTGGTGCGGGCGGGCAACGAGGCGGTACTGAGGGCCCGTTACGAGGACGCCTCGTTCTTCTGGCGGGCGGACCTGAAGGTGGCGCCGGAGGAGTTCCGGCGGCGGCTGGACAAGCTGACCTTCGAGGACCGGCTCGGCACGGTCGCCGACCGCGCGGTCCGGCTCGCCTCCCTCGCCCAGGACCTGGCCGGACGGGCCGGGCTCCCGGAGGAGTCGGTGGAGGTCGTGCGGCGCGCCGGTGCCCTGGCCAAGTTCGATCTGGCGTCGCAGATGGTGATCGAGTTCTCCGGGCTGGCCGGGGTCATGGCGGAGGAGTACGCCCGCCGGGCCGGTGAGTCCGCCGATGTCGCCCGGGCGCTGGCCGAGATGGAGCTGCCCCGCTCCGCCGGCGGTGCCCTGCCGGCCGGGGACGCGGGTGCCGTGCTGTCCCTGGCCGACCGGTTCGACCTGGTGACGGGCATGTTCCTGATCGGCGCGGCACCGACCGGGAGCTCCGACCCGTACGGGGTGCGCCGGGCGGCGATCGGGCTGCTCAACGTGTTGCGCAGCCTGCCCGCCGTGGCGGGGGTGCGGGTGAGCGAGGGGCTGCGCGCGGCGGCTGTGCGGTACGCCGCGCAGGGCGTCGAGGTGCCCGCCGAGCGGGTCGCCGAGGCAGCCGAGCTCATCACCCGGCGCTACGAGCAGCAGCTCACCGACGCCGGGCACGAACACCGGCTCGTCCAGGCCGTACTGGTGTGGGCCGACCGGCCCGCCCACGGCGACCGGACGCTGGCCACGCTGGAGCGGCACATCGGCAGCGAGGCGTTCGAGGCGCTCGCGGCCGCGTTCCAGAGGGTGGTGCGCATCCTGCCCGAGGGCGGTGCCGAGGCGGCGGATGTGTCCCTGCTGACCGCGCCCGCGGAACTGCGTCTCGCCGAGAGCGCCCAGGCCGTACGGCAGGCGCTGCAGGGGCGGGAGGACGATCTCGGCGCCCTGATCGAGGTCTCCGCCCCGCTGGTCGACGCGATCGGCGTCTTCTTCGACGAGGTGCTGGTGATGGACCCCGACCCGGCGGTCCGGGCGGCGCGGCTGGCGCTGCTGACGGAGGTGGCGGGCCTGGCGCGTACGACGCTGGACTGGGGAGCGCTGTAGGGCGGCCGGTCACAGGCTGTGTTTCACGTGAAACACCGCCCTCGCCGGGAAGGTCAGACCGCGATCAGCGGGGCGCCGGAACGCCACTTCAGAATCTTGTCGAAGCTCACCACGGCTCCGCCCCGGCCCGGCTTGTTCCCGATGTGGACGTGGTCGGCGAGTTCCTCGATGAGGCACAGACCCCTGCCGTTCTCCGCGTCGGAGTGCGCGGGGCGAACCGGCGGACGGGGCCGCCCGGCGGAAGCCGCAGGGAATCCCGGGCCCGCGTCGGCGACCTCGATGCGGCACTTCTCGCCGTCGAGGTACGCGGTGACCCGGTACGCCTCCGAACCGGGGCCACGCCCCGTGTCCCCGCCGTGCTCCACGGCGTTCGCGCACGCCTCGCTGAGAGCGACGGACAGGTCGTAGGAGATGTCGGGGTCGACGCCCGCGGTCTCCATCGTGCCGATCAGCAGGCGGCGGGCGAGCGGCACGCTCGCAGCTTCGCGCCGCAGATGGAGTGACCACCAGATGCTCATGCTCCAGCCTCCTGGCTGCGGCTCGACATACCGTTACGTATTGCCCTCACTGCCCGTGTGTAAGCGTGAAGTTGACGTGACGCCGCCCATACGGCGGATGCGCGCTGGTCCTGATCGGTGTATGTGAGGGCAGACACCGGCGCATCTGGGGGCGTGCGGGACCAGAGCATGACGTTCCGGTCGTACGGCATCTTATGGACCTGCCGCACGGTGCCTGCGGGGCCAGTGCGATGATGAGCCCGCCATGTCTGCCCCCCACGCGCGCGCGACGCGCTCCGGACACACGCTCCGGATCCTGCGGGCCGCGGTGTTCGCCGCGGTCTGCGTCGTGCTGGCCGGGGCAGGTCACGCGATCGCCTCCTGCGACGGCATTCCGCTGTGGACGCTGGTCGCCGGGTTCCTCGGGGTGGTCGCGGTGACGGCCCCGCTCGCCGGGCGCGTGCGCTCACTGGCGGGGATCACGGGAATGCTCGCGTTCGGCCAGCTGGTGCTGCACACGCTGTTCGGCCTCGGCCAGCACGGTACGGCCGCCGTCACGTCCTCGGTGCCTGCGGGCGGGAGCGACGCCGCACTCGTCCAGCAGGCCGCACGGTTCGTGTGCGGCACGACGGCGGCGGCGATCAGCCCGGCACAGGCCCACAGGATCCTCACCGAAGCCCGGATCCAGCCGTCTCCGGGAGCGCACACGCATCTGCCCGCGGACGCCGCGTCCGAGTCGGCCTCGCTCTGGCCGTCCCTGCCGATGCTGCTCGGCCACGTCCTCGCGGCGCTCGCCGCAGGCTGGCTGCTGCGTCACGGCGACCTGGCTCTGCTGCGGCTCACGCAACTGTCGGCGCAGGGAGTCGCCGAGGGGGCGCTGGTGCGTTCCCTGCGGGCCGCTCTGGCGCTGGTACGCGCCCTGCGCGCCGGGCTCCCGCGAGCCCCCGCGGCCCGCCCGAGCCCGGTGTCCGCCGCGCGGCCCGTACTCCCGATGCCTCGCACCATGGCCCTCCAGCACACGGTCATCCGGCGCGGCCCGCCGGCCGCCACGGCTTCCGCAGCCGCACTCGCCCTCGCCGCCTGACGCGACGCGACCACCACCACTCCGCTCCCGCGGAGAAGGGGCCGCCGTCGTGCGGCACGCGCGTGTGCGCGCATTCCTCCTTCCACATCCAGACCGAATCACAGCGGAGTGCCCCTTCCATGAAGGCTTCCCGTATCGTCGCGGCCGGTGCCGCCGCCGGTGTCAGCGTCCTCGCCCTGTCCGCCCCCGCCTTCGCGCACGTCAGCGTGCAGCCCGAGGGCACGGCCGCCAAGGGCGGCTACGCGGTCGTGAACTTCAAGGTCCCCAACGAACGGGACGACGCCTCGACCACCAAGCTCGAGGTCAACTTCCCGACCGACCACCCGCTGGCCTCCGTCATGCCGGAGCCCATGCCCGGCTGGAAGATCGAGGTCACCAAGTCCAAGCTGGACAAGCCGCTGGAGATGCACGGCGAGAAGATCACCGAGGCCGTCACCAAGGTCACCTGGACCGCGGACGGCAAGGGGATCGAGCCCGGCTACTTCGAGAAGTTCCCGCTCTCCGTCGGCCAGCTGCCCGAGGACACCGACGAGCTGGTCTTCAAGGCCCTGCAGACGTACTCCAACAAGGAGGTCGTCCGCTGGATCGAGGTGCCGCAGAAGGGCCAGGAGGAGCCCGACAACCCGGCCCCGGTGCTGGAGCTGTCCGCCGCCTCCGAGGACGGGCACCACGGCTCGGCAGCCGGTGACGACTCCGACGCCAAGTCGGCCGAGAAGGCCTCCGCCGAGACGGCCGCCTCCGACTCCGCCTCCTCCGACGGCACCGACACCACCGCCCGCGTACTGGGCATCGTCGGCATCGTGGTCGGCGCGGCGGGTGTCGCCTACGGCGTGCTCGCCGGGCGTCGCCGTACCAGCGCCTGAGGCTGCTTCCGTTGACGGCGCGCGCCGGATCCCCGCCTCCGCGCGAGGCACCCGGCGCGCGTCGGGTCACCGACATCTGGGACATTTTTCTATGCGCACCAAGACCTTCGCCGCGGCCGCTCTGCTCGCCGCCGCCTCCCTGACCCTGACCGCCTGCGGCAGCGGCGACGACAGCAACAAGCCCGTCGCCGTGGTGTCGGAGGAGGCCGGTACCGACAAGGCCGCCACCGTCCTCGACAAGCCGTTCGAGAAGCCGGACCTGGTCCTCACCGACACGCAGGGCAAGAAGTACGACCTCCGCAAGGAGACCCAGGGCAAGCCCACGCTGATCTACTTCGGCTACACCCACTGCCCCGACGTCTGCCCGCTGACGATGAACAACATCGCCGTCGCCAAGAAGCAGCTCCCCAAGGCCGAGCAGGACGAGCTGCGCGTGGTGTTCGTCACCACCGACCCCGAGCGCGACACCTCGGCCGAGCTCGGCAAGTGGCTCAAGGGCATCGACCCCGGGTTCGTCGGCCTCACGGGCGACTTCGCGACCATCCAGGCCGGCGCCCGCACCCTCGGCATCTCCATCGAGCCGACCAAGAAGGACAAGAACGGCAAGCCCGTCTCCGAGCACGGCACCCAGGTCATCGCGTTCTCCCCGAAGACCGACGGCGGCTACGTGCTCTACGGCGAGGAGGCCACCGTCGACGACTACACCAAGGACCTCCCCGCGATCGTCAAGGGGGAGAACCCGTGAGGCCCAGGCTCGGCCCGGCCGCCCTCGTCATAGCCGGAGCCCTGGCCCTCGCGGGCTGCGGCGGCTCGGACTCCGGCGGCGACAGCGACTCGGGGAAGGCGGAACTCTCCGTCGGCTCCGCGTACATGCCGCAGCCGGTGTCCGACGACATGGCAGCCGGCTTCCTCACCGTCACCAACAAGGGCGGTGCCGCCGACGACCTGACCTCGGTCACCAGCGACATCGCCGGGCAGGTCACCGTGCACGAGACCGTCGACGGAGCCATGCGGGAGGTCAAGAGCCTGAAGATCCCCGCCGACGGCCGGCTGGAGCTGAAGAGCGGCGGCGACCACCTGATGTTCGAGCAGCTCAAGCGCAAACCGAAGGAAGGCCAGACGGTCTCCGTCGAGCTGCACTTCGCCCACTCCGGCCCCATGAAGGTCGAGATGCCGGTGAAGCCGGCGACCTACACCCCGAAGACCGGACACTGAGGGAGGGACCACTGTGACGCTGACCATCGCCCCCCGGGTCCGGACACTGGTGCTGGTGCTCCTGGCCGCGGCCTGCGCACTCCTCGCCGGAGCCGGCCCGGCCTCCGCGCACGCCGCGGTGACCGGCAGCGACCCCGGCCAGGGGGCGGTGGTCGACAAGGCCCCGGCCCGGATCTCGCTCACCTTCTCCGAGCAGGTCGCGCTGTCCGACGACTCGCTGCGCGTGCTCGACCCCGAGGGCAAGCGCGTCGACACCGGCAAGCCCTCCAACGTCAGCGGCACGACGTACGCCGTTCCGCTGCACTCGGGCCTGCCCGACGGCACCTACACCGTGGCCTACCAGGTCGTTTCGGCGGACAGCCATCCCGTCGCCGGCGCCTACACCTTCTCCATCGGCGCCCCCTCCAAGACGTCCGTGTCGGTCTCCGGGCAGTCCGCCGACGACGGGCTCGTCGGCTGGCTGTACGGCTTCGGCCGCTACGTGTCGTACGCCGGGTTCACCGTGATGGCCGGCGGCGCCGCCTTCGTGCTCGCCTGCTGGCGGCGCGGTGCCGGGGTACGGCCCGTGCAGCGGTTCGTCGTCTCCGGATGGGTCGCGCTCACCGCGGCGACCCTCGCCCTGCTGCTGCTGCGCGGCTCCTTCACGGGCTCCGGGAAGGCCGCCGACATCTTCGACCTGTCCCTGCTCGGACAGGTGCTCCAGACCAAGACCGGCGCGGCCCTGGTGTCCCGGCTGCTGCTCCTCGCCGCGGCGGCCCTGTTCATCGCCGTGCTCTTCGGGGCGTACGCCCGCCCGTCTCCCTCCACCACCCTGACCGACGGCGCTTCGCGCCGACAGCCTGATCCTGAGGAGGACACCCAGGAGAAGCGGGACCTGACCTTCGGGCTCTCGATCGGCGGCGTCGTCGTGGCGGCCGGGCTCGCGGCGAGCTGGGCGATGTCCGAGCACGCCTCGGTCGGCCTCCAGGCGAGCATCGCCATGCCGGTCGACGTGCTCCATCTGCTGGCCGTCGCCGCCTGGCTCGGCGGACTGGGCGCGCTCCTGGTCGCCCTGTACCGCGCACCAGCCGATACGCCCGTCGATCGACCGGCTGTACGCCGCTTCTCCCAGGTCGCCTTCGGCAGCGTCCTCGTCCTCATCGCGACCGGCACGTACCAGTCCTGGCGCCAGCTCGGCTCCTGGTCGGCCTTCACCGACACCCGCTACGGCCAGCTCCTACTGGCCAAGATCGGCCTCGTCGTCGTCATGGTCGGCGTCGCGTGGATCTCGCGCCGGTGGACGGGACGGCTGGCGGAGACGGCACCGGCCGAGGCAGCGGCGGTACGCGCGAAGGAACGGGTCGGCGCGGGGGCCGAGACCGCCGGTGACGCCGACATCACCGCCACCGGCGACGGGGACGCCCCCGCGGAGGGTGACAGCGACCTCGGCACCGACGAGCACCCCGGCACCGAACGTGCCGCACAACTCGCCCGGCAGCAGGCCGCCCGGGACGCCGCACGGCAGAAGCGGATGCGGGACGCGGACCCGAACCGCTTCGGACTGCGGCGCTCCGTGCTGGCAGAGGCCGGCATCGCGGTCGTGCTGCTCGCCGTCACCACCGTGCTGACGCAGACCGAGCCGGGACGCACCGAGCAGGAGGCCAAGGCGGCCTCCTCGTCCTCCGCGTCCGCCTCGTCCGGCACGGGCGCGTCCGGGGCGCTGACCCTGAACATGCCGTTCGACACCGGCGGCGAGGACGGCAAGGGCATCGTCACGATCGACCTCGATCCCGCACGCGTCGGCGACAACGAGATGCACGTCTTCGTGGAGCGGCCCAACGGAAGGGCCTTCGACATCCCCGAGGTGAAGGTCGAGTTCACCCTCAAGGCCAAGGACATCGGGCCCTTGCCCGTCGTCCCCGACCACATCGCTACCGGACACTGGTCGGCGAACGGAGTGCAGATCCCCATGGCCGGAGACTGGCAGGTCGACGTGACCGTGAGGACCTCCGACATCGACGAGGTGACCGTCTCCAAGAACGCTCAGATCGGCTGAACGACCATGCCTGACCAGTCCCTTCCGAAGGCCCGTACCCCCGAGGTCACCCCGCGGGAGAGTAAAGCGGCACCGGCCCACGAGGACATCTCGCGGCGGCGGCTGCTCGGCACCGCCGGTGCCACCGGGCTCGTCCTCGGCACGGCGGGCGCCGCCGTGGGGTACGCCGCCGCTCCCTCCGAAGCCGCGGTTCCGCTCACCTCGCTCGGTACGGACCGGGCGATGTTTCACGGGAAACATCAGCCCGGCATCACCGACGGCCTCCAGGCACGCGGCCACGTCGTCGCCTTCGACCTGGCGGCGGGCGCCGGGCGCAAAGAGGCCGCCGCCCTGCTCCGCCGCTGGTCACAGACAGCCCGGCGGCTGATGGCGGGCGAGCCGAGCCCTCACGAGGACACCGACGTGGCCCGCGACGCCGGACCCTCGTCCCTGACGATCACCTTCGGATTCGGCCACAGCTTCTTCGCCCGGACGGGCCTGGAGAAGCAGCGCCCCAGCGCCCTGGACCCGCTGCCCGAGTTCTCCTCGGACCACCTCGACAAGAACCGCAGCAACGGCGATCTCTGGGTGCAGATCGGCGCCAACGACGCCCTGGTCGCCTTCCACGCCCTGCGCGCGATCCAGAAGGACGCGGGCCGGGCCGCCAAGGTGCGGTGGCAGATGAACGGCTTCAACCGCTCACCCGGCGCCACCTCCCACCCCATGACGGCCCGCAACCTGATGGGCCAGATCGACGGCACCCGCAATCCCAAACCGAGCGAGCCCGACTTCGACCAGCGCATCTTCGTCCCCGAAAAGGGTGAACCGGCCTGGATGGCGAACGGCTCCTACGCCGTCGTACGCCGGATCCGCATGCTCCTGGACGACTGGGAGAAGCTGTCCGTCAGGGCGCAGGAGGACGTGATCGGGCGCCGCAAGTCCGACGGGGCGGCCCTGTCCGGGGGCACGGAGACGACCGCGATGGACCTGGAGAAGACGGACGCCAAGGGCAACCTGGTCGTCCCGATCAACGCCCACGCCCGCATCACACGGCCCGACCAGAACGGCGACGCTGCGATGCTCCGCCGCCCGTTCTCCTTCCACGACGGCATCGACCCCGACGGGGTGCCCGACGCGGGCCTGCTCTTCATCTGCTGGCAGGCCGATCCGCTGCGCGGCTTCGTGCCGGTGCAGCGCAAGCTCGACCGCGGCGACGCCCTGTCGCAGTTCATCCGGCACGAGTCGAGCGGGCTGTTCGCGGTGCCGGGAGGGGCCGCCGAGGGCGAGTACGTGGGGCAGAAGCTGCTGGAGGGGTGAGAGTCGGGCTCTGTACGGGCTTGTGGGGGATGGCGCTTCCGCGGGCCCATTAGGGTGAGGTCATGCCAGCGAGCTATGCGTATCTCGGTCCCGAGGGCACCTTCACCGAAGTCGCCCTGCGCACGCTTCCCGAGGCCGCCACCCGGGAGCTGATCCCGTACGTGTCCGTGCAGTCCGCACTCGACGCGGTACGCGCCGGCGAGGCCGAGGCCGCGTTCGTGCCGATCGAGAACTCCGTCGAGGGCGGCATCACCACCACCCTGGACGAGCTGGTCGCCGGCGCCCCGCTGATGATCTACCGCGAGGTGCTGCTGTCGATCACCTTCGCGCTGCTCGTCAGGCCCGGCACGAAGCTGTCGGACATCAAGACCGTCTCCGCCCACCCGGCCGCGCAGCCGCAGGTGCGCAACTGGCTGAAGAAGCACCTGCCGGACGCGCACTGGGAGTCGGCCGCCTCGAACGCGGACGCCGCCCGCCTGGTCCAGGAGGGCCAGTACGACGCCGCCTTCGCGGGTGAGTTCGCGGCCGCCCGCTACGGCCTCGAAGCCCTGGAGACCGGGATCCACGACGCGGAGAACGCCCAGACGCGGTTCGTGCTGGTCGGCCGCCCCGCCCGGCCCGCGGCACCGACCGGCGCGGACAAGACCTCGATCGTGCTGTGGCAGCGCGACGACCACCCCGGCGGCCTGCGCGACCTGCTGGGCGAGTTCGCCACCCGCGGCATCAACCTGATGCTGCTCCAGTCCCGGCCCACCGGCGAGGGCATCGGCAACTACTGCTTCTGCATCGACGCCGAGGGCCACATCTCCGACCGCCGGGTGGCCGACGCCCTGATGGGCCTGAAGCGGATCTGCCTCCAGGTGCGCTACCTCGGCTCCTACCCGCGCGCGGACGTGCGGCCGGCTGATGTGCAGCCGCCGCGCCTGGGGACCTCCGACGACGAGTTCATGTCGGCGGCCGACTGGGTCGCACAGTGTCAGGACGGCCGCTTCTAGGCCGGTCCTACCTGCCTATTGTCGTTATCCACAGAAGTTTTCCACAGGTCCGCTTCTCGACCTGGGGACAAGTCGACAACGAACCGTGAGTCAGTCGACAAATCGCCCTACAGGCCCTTGATGCATCCATCAGCGGGCAGGTCACCCTTCGTCCATCGTTTTCCCTTGCGTAACTCTTGGGGGTGACCTATTTCCACTCGAAAGTGAGGGTAAAGCGGGTTTGCGAGGGGAATTCTGAGGGGTGGCCGGGCCTTCTGGAGTGATCAATTCCGAAGTCCACAGATCTTCCCCACAGCCTGTGGATAACTTTGCGGGGCGCGGAGGCCCCTGTGGACAACTCACGCCCAAGTCCCGCTCCCCGCAAGGGATTCACGTCAACGCGACGCCCTCGGATGCCTCGCACCGGGGACAGGGGGCCGTTTTATTGACACTGCACGTAATTCGCCCATAACGGTACGTATGCCCCGCCGACCATAGTGAGTCGTGGGCGGTCACCCCTCACCGGTAGCCTTGGGCGCGTGATTGACCTTCGCCTGCTCCGTGAGGACCCCGACCGTGTGCGCGCTTCGCAGCGCGCCCGTGGAGAGGACGTCGCGCTCGTCGACGCCCTTCTGTCTGCCGACGAGCGGCGCAGGTCGTCCGGCGTCCGCTTCGACGAGCTGCGCGCCGAGCAGAAGGCGCTCGGCAAACTCATCCCCAAGGCGGCCGGCGACGAGAAGTCCGAGCTGCTGAAGAAGGCGGGCCAGCTCGCCGCCGACGTCAAGGCGGCCGACGCGGACCGCGAGGCGGCCGCGACCGAGACCCAGGAGCTGCTCCAGAGGCTCGGCAACCTCGTCCACCCCGACGTGCCCGTGGGCGGCGAGGAGGACTTCGTCACGCTCGAGACGCACGGCACGATCCGCGACTTCGCCGCCGAGGGATTCGAGCCCAAGGACCACCTGGCACTCGGCCAGAACCTCGGCGCGATCGACGTCGAGCGGGGCGCCAAGGTCTCCGGCTCGCGCTTCTACTTCCTGACGGGCGTCGGCGCCCTGCTGGAGCTCGCCCTGGTGAACGCGGCGATGGCGCAGGCCACCGCGGCCGGCTTCACCCCGATGCTGACCCCGGCGCTGGTCCGTCCCCAGTCCATGGCGGGCACGGGCTTCCTCGGCCAGGCGGCGCAGGACGTCTACCACCTCGCCGACGACGACCTCTACCTGGTCGGCACGTCCGAGGTGGCGCTCGCGGCCTACCACATGGACGAGATCCTCGACTCCGACCGTCTCCCGCTGCGCTACGCGGGCTTCTCGCCCTGCTTCCGCCGCGAGGCCGGCTCGCACGGCAGAGACACCCGGGGCATCTTCCGGGTGCACCAGTTCGACAAGGTCGAGATGTTCTCCTACGTCGCTCCCGAGGACTCGCAGGCCGAGCACCAGCGCCTGCTGGAGTGGGAGAAGCAGTGGCTCACCTCGCTGGAGCTGCCGTACCGCGTGATCGACGTGGCGAGCGCCGACCTCGGTGCGTCGGCCTCCCGCAAGTTCGACTGCGAGGCGTGGATCCCGACCCAGGGCAAGTACCGCGAGCTGACCTCGACGTCGGACTGCACCGAGTTCCAGTCCCGCCGTCTGTCGATCCGCGTCCGTGAGGGCAAGCAGGTCCGCCCGCTGGCCACGCTCAACGGCACGCTGTGCGCCGTCCCGCGCACGATCGTGGCGATCCTGGAGAACCACCAGCAGGCCGACGGGTCGGTGCGCGTGCCCGAGGTGCTGCGTCCGTACCTGGGTGGCCGGGAGGTTTTGGAGCCGGTGGCCAAGTGAGCGACACGGCTTCCCCGGGCGCCTTCCCGTACCGGCTCGTCGCCACCGATCTCGACGGGACGCTGCTGCGCTCCGACGACACGGTGTCGCCGCGCACCCGTGACGCGCTCGCCGCTGCCACGGCGGCGGGTGCCGCGCACATCGTCGTCACCGGCCGCGCCGTCCCGTGGACCCGGCACATCCTCGATGACCTCGGCTACCAGGGCCTGGCCGTCTGCGGCCAGGGCGCACAGGTCTACGACTCCGGCGCGCACCGCCTGCTGACGTCGGTGACACTGGACCGGCAGCTGGCCGGGGTGGCGCTGGCCAAGATCGAGGCGGAGGTCGGCCCGCTCCACCTGGCAGCGAGCCGCGACGGCCTGGACGGCGAAGTGCTGGTGGGCCCGGGCTACGCGGTCCAGGGCACCCTGCCCGCCACGCCCTTCACGGACGCGTCCGACCTGTGGACCGCGCCCCTGAACAAGCTGTACATCCAGCACCCGACGCTGACCGACGACGAACTCTGCGAGGTGGCGACGCGCACCGCCGGCGGTTTCGTCACCGTCACGATGGCGGGCGCGGGCATCGTCGAGCTCCTCCCCCTGGGGCTGTCCAAGGCGACCGGGCTGTCCCTGGCGGCCCGCAGGCTCGGGATGAAGGCGGCCGACACGATCGCCTTCGGGGACATGCCCAACGACATACCGATGTTCGCCTGGGCCTCCTACGGCGTCGCCATGGCGGACGCCCACGAGGAACTGAAGGCGGTGGCCGACGAGGTGACGTCCTCCCACGACGAGGACGGCATCGCGGTGGTGCTGGAGCGGTTGCTGGGCTGAGCGTCGGGCCGGTCGCCCGTCGGTGTGCGATGTTCGGCGGAGGATGCACGAATCGAACGTGCGCGGGCTTTTCAGACCCGACCTTGGCTTAGCAAGCCAGTGCCTTACCACTCGGCCAATCCTCCGGGTGGGCGGCCCACGCGATGTGCGACTCGCGTGCTCGAAGCGGCCGCCCCGGGCAGCTCCCCGTGTGAGGCGGGTTCTACGGAGAGGTGGCGACTACTCCGGGTCCCGCCGCGGGCTGCCCTGAAGGGAGCTGGACGTACTGCCGTGCATGGACATCGTCCCGCTCCTCTCCCAGAACGTGGCGCCGGGCTTCTCGCCCGGCCGTGATGACAACCACTGTGCCTGCCGGGTGAATCGGACGCCACCGATTAAATCGACGCCGGATCGGCGGCGGTCCGGCTACTTCCTGCGCCACCTGCGCCGCCGGACCTTGCTGAAGAACCAGCCCGCGGGGGGCTCGTCGGAGCGCCAGGGCTGCGGCTGTGGTTCCTCGCGGCGCCACTTCGCGGCGAGCATCCGCGCGCGGGCGGACGGCTCGGAGGTCCCGGCGGAGCGTATGAAGTCCTCGTCCAGTACGACCCCGTCGAGGTCATCCGGGGCTTCGCCCCGGGACCCGGACCCGGGCCGGGCCCCGTTCCGCGGCCCGCTGGTGGGCTGCCCGCCGCCGTCGTCGTCGTACTGAGCCCTCTCGCCCGCCATCCCCGTCCCTCCCAGCCGTCCAACTCCCGTGGTGATTCCCTTACATTCCGTGCGCCCAGTGTGCCCGGACGGGGGTGAAGCCCCCGTCAAGGCCGGGGCACGTCACTCCTCGCCGGCGAGCGTCAGGGAGCGCAGCTTCTGCCCGGCGAACCAGGTGGCCAGCACCGTGACGGCCACCAGCAGCACCGTCGCCGTGGTCAGCCCCACGTCCGAGGAGACCAGGTCTCCGCCGGACACCTTCTGGGCCACCGCCAGCGACCACTGCTGGACGCTCAGCGTGCGCGCACCCGGCACCAGGGAGCCGAACAGGGCCTCCCAGACCAGCGCGTAGACCAGCCCGAACACCACCGCGTGCCGGGAGACCGTGCCGAGCAGCAGGAACAGGGCCGCGTAGGCGATCGACGCGACCAGGGCGGCCACCGTGTAGGCGACGGCGACCTGCTGGCCGTTGCCGTTCAGGACGAAGCCGGCGATGAGCGTCGGCACCGCGGAGAACACCATGGTCACCGCGATCGCGACGATCAGTTTGGTGAAGATGATGGTCGGCCGCTTGATCGGCTTGGACAGCAGGTACACCACCGAGCCGTCGTCGATCTCCGGCCCGATCGCGCCGGTTCCGGCGATGACGCCGATGATCGGCACCATCGTGGCGAGGGCGAGGCCGCCGAGCAGATCCGCCGCCGTCTGGTCGTCCGCCCCGGCGAGGAAGCGCACCACCACCGAGATGGCGATGAGCAGCAGCGGCAGGGCTCCGAGGATGAGGGCCCGGCGTCGGCCGAGCAGGGCCCGGTAAGTGAGCCGGGCGACTGTGGGGTCGTACATCAGGGCCTCCTACGCCGCGACCAGGTACGAGAACACGGACTCGAGGGACTCGTCTGACGGCGAGACCGTGAGCAGCCGGATGCCGTGGTCCCTGGCGACCTTCGGCAGAAGGGCCGTGAAGCGGCCGAAGTCGACGGCCTGGATGCGCAGCGCGCCCTCGGCGACGTCCACCTCGATACCGGCCGTCGACGGGTCGGCGATCAGCGCGGCCGCGAGGGCGCGGTCGTCGCTGGAGCGCACCAGGTAGCGGTGCGGCCGGTCGGTCATCAGGCGGCGGATCTTGCGGAAGTCCCCGCTGGCGGCGTGCCGCCCGGCGACGACGACCTCGATGTGCCAGGCGAGTTGCTCGACCTCTTCGAGGATGTGGGACGAGAACAGGACCGTGCGGCCCTCGTCGCCCATGCGGCGCAGCAGGTCCATCAGCTGCATGCGCTGGCGTGGGTCCATGCCGTTGAACGGCTCGTCCAGCAGGAGCAGGGAGGGGTCGTGGACCAGGGCGGAGGCCATCTTCACGCGCTGGCGCATGCCCTTGGAGTACGTCTGGATCTTGCGGTCCTGCGCGTACTCCATCTCGACCGTGGCGAGCGCCTTCTGGGCCGCCTTGGCGCCCAGGCCGTGCAGCTCGGCGTTGGCCAGGACGAACTCCTTGCCGGTGAGGAAGTCGTACATCGCCTCCCGCTCGGGGACGACGCCGATGTGCCGGTAGATCTGCTCGTTGCGCCACACGGCCTGGCCGTCGAGGGTGACGGTGCCGGTGGAGGGGGCCAGGAAGCCGCCCATCATGTTGATGAGGGTGGACTTGCCGGCGCCGTTGGGACCGAGCAGGCCCGTGACGCCGGGGCCGATGGTCATGGTGATGTCGTTGACGGCGACCACGTTGCCGAACCAGCGGGAGACGTGGTCGATGTTGAGCGTGGTCACAGTCCCACCTTCTTGTAGCGGCGCATCAGGAGGCCGTAGCTCGCCGCGATCAGGCCCAGGGCGACGAGGACGTAGACGACGCCCTCGGCCGTGCTCGGGCCCACCCCGCTGGGGGAGGCGGACGTCGCGCCCAGGAACGCGGACTGCACGCCGTCGACGATCGTGATCGGCGAGAACAGCCCGATCCACGGCACGGCGTCGCTGCTGCCCTGCGCGTCGGCGATGGCCTGGAGGGTGGAGACCGCGCCGTAGGTGATGGTCAGCACGGCGATCACGGCCGCGATGCCGAAGCCGCGGCGCGGGGTGAAGGACGCGATGACCAGGCCGATGCCGGCGAAGAGCAGTGAGAGCAGTGCCACGGAGACCAGTCCCTGTGCGAATCCCTTGGTCTGGTCGGCGAAGTCCAGCTTGGCCAGCAGCGCGCCCACGTAGAGCACGAGCAGGGGTGCGGCCGTGAGGATGAACAGCGCCGAGGTCAGTGCCGCGAACTTGGCGCGGACGTAGTCGGCGGTCTCGATCGGCCGCGAGAAGTACAGCGGAACGGTCTTGAAGCGCAGGTCCCGCGAGACCGACTGGGGCGCCTGCGAGGCGACGTACAGGCTGATGACCGCCTGCATGACGATCGCGTAGCGCGTGTAGTCCAGGGGCAGGGCGTTGGCCTTGGTGGCGACCGCGACGGCGACCATGATGGCCCCGGGCACGCACATCACCACGAAGAGCAGCATCGGCAGCACCTTGGACTTCACCGAGCGGCCGAGGCCGTAGGAGCCACGCAGGGACTGCGAGTACAGGGAGCGGCGGGCGTAGGCGCGGCCGAGACGCGGGCCGTCGTAGCTGCGGTAGCCGATGTTGTGGATGCGGGTCTGGTCGCCCGGTGCCGGGGCGGATGTCCCCGTGGAGTGCTCAACCGCCATGGCCGACCGCCTCCTTCCGCTGCTCGCGCTCGTCGCTGCTGGTGAAGACCTCGGAGATGTGGTGCCGGCGCTGCTCCATGCGCACCAGGCCGAGTCCGAGGTCCGCGATCAGGTCCCGGACCAGGTCGTACGTCTCCTCGCCCTGCGCGGTGAGCAGCAGTACGTGACCGGCGCCCGGCAGGCCGCTGCCGTCCTCGACGCTCACTCCGTGCCCGAGCAGTGCCTCGCGCACCGCGCGGGTGCCGTCGGGGTGCTCGTCGGTGTCGGTGACCTCGATCGCGAGGGTCGTGGTGGTCTGCGTGAAGTCCGTGGTGGAGCTGGAACGCAGGAGCTTGCCGCCGTCGACGACGACGACGTGGTCGCAGGTGCGCTCCAGTTCGCCGAGGAGGTGGGAGGTGACCAGGACCGAGATGCCGAAGTCGGTGTGGATGCGGCGGATCAGGCCGAGCATCTCGTCGCGGCCTACCGGGTCGAGGCCGTTGGTCGGCTCGTCCAGGAGGACCAGCTGCGGGTCGTGGACGAGGGCCTGCGCGAGTTTGACGCGCTGCTTCATGCCCGTCGAGTAGCCGCCGATGGGGCGGTACCGCTCCTCGTACAGGCCGACGTGGCGCAGGGTGTCGGCCGTGCGCTCGCGCGCGGCGGTGGGCGGCAGGCCGGACATGCGCGCCATGTGGACGACGAACTCGGTGGCCGAGACGTCCGGCGGCAGGCAGTCGTGCTCGGGCATGTAGCCGACCCGCTCACGGATGGCGGCGCCCTCGGTGGCGACGTCGAGACCGAGCACTTCGGCGCGGCCCTCGGTGGCGGGGGACAGACCCAGCAGGATCTTGATCAGTGTGGACTTGCCGGCTCCGTTGGCTCCGACGAGTCCGGTCACACCGGGTCCGACGTCCACGGAGAGCCGGTCAAGCGCGGTCACCCGGGGGAACCGCTTGCTCAGGCTTTCGGTCGCGATCACAGTCACCCTTCGAAGGTAGGGGCCGTACGCGTGGCGGTCGTCACTCCGCAGAGCTGTCTTCGGATCAGCCCTGAGTATTACGGGCCCCTAGGGGAGCTGGTTCTTCGGAGTTACCACGCCCGGGAAGCCTCTATTGACGAACTCTCTAACAACTGCCAGATTCGCCGGATGACGTTGCTGACGGGCGCGCGGGAGCGCTGGGTGCGGACCGGCGAAGTCGAGCTCTGTGTGGCCGAGATGGGTGATCCGGGGCGGCCCACGGTCGTCCTGGTCCACGGCTACCCCGACAGCAAGGAGGTGTGGTCCGAGGTCGCCGGGCGGCTCGCCGGACGCTTCCACGTGGTGGCGTACGACGTCCGCGGCCACGGTCGGTCGACGGCGCCGAGACCGCTGCGGGGCGGGTTCACCCTGGAGAAGCTGACGGACGACTTCCTGGCCGTCGTGGACGCGGTGAGTCCGGACGAGCCGGTGCACCTGGTGGGGCACGACTGGGGCTCGGTGCAGGCCTGGGAGTTCACCACCGTGCAGCGCACCGAGGGGCGCATCGCCTCCTTCACCTCGATGTCCGGGCCGTCCCTCGACCACTTGGGCCACTGGATCGCCCGGCGTGTGAAGCGGCCCACCCCGCGCCGGGTCGGCCAGGTCCTGGGGCAGGGCGCCCGGTCCTGGTACGTGTACCTGCTGCATACGCCCGTGCTGCCCGAGCTGGCCTGGCGCGGCCCGCTCGGCACGCGCTGGCCGCGGATGCTGGAGCGCGTCGAGAAGGTGCCCCGGGGCGGCTACCCCACCGCGTCCCTGCCGTCGGACGCGGCCCACGGGGTCTGGCTGTACCGGGACAACGTCCGGCCCCGGCTGCGCGCGCCACGCCCGGACGCGCACGCCCACGCGCCCGTGCAGGTCATCACGCCCCTGGAGGACCGGTTTCTCTCGGAGCGGCTCCACGACGAACTGGAGCAGTGGGTTCCGCAGCTGACCCACAGGACGATCCAGGCGGGGCACTGGATCCCGCGGACCCGCCCGGACCGTCTGGCCTCCTGGATCGAGGAGTTCGTGACGTCCGTCGGGAGCGGGCGGTCCCCGGTGGTGGCGAGCGGCGAGCACGCCGAACGCTTCGGCGGGCAGCTCGTACTGGTCACCGGAGCGGGCAGCGGCATCGGGCGGGCGACGGCGCTCGCGTTCGCCGAGGCCGGAGCGCGCGTCGTGGCCGTCGACCGGAACGCCGAGGCGGCGGTGCGCACCGCTGAGAAGTCCCGCCTGCTGGGCGCCCCGGAGGCATGGGCGGAGACGGTCGACGTCTCCGATGAGCGGTCCATGGAGAAGCTCGCCGAGAAGGTCACCACCGATTACGGAGTGGTGGACGTCCTTGTGAACAACGCCGGGATCGGACTGTCCGGTTCCTTCTTCGACACCACGCCGGAGGAGTGGAAGAAGGTCCTCGACGTCAACCTGTGGGGTGTCATCCACGGTTGCCGGCTCTTCGGCCGACGGATGGCCGAGCGTGGGCAGGGCGGCCACATCGTCAACGTGGCGTCGGCCGCGGCGTATCAGCCGTCCCGGGCGCTGCCCGCCTACAGCACCTCCAAGGCGGCCGTACTGATGTTCAGCGAGTGCCTGCGTGCGGAGCTGGCAGGCCAGGGGATCGGCGTGACGGCGGTGTGCCCCGGGTTCGTCAACACGGCCATCACCTCGACGGCGCACTTCGCCGGGGTCGACTCCCAGGAGGAGAAGCGGCTGCAGAAGCGCGCCGCCCGTCTGTACGGACTGCGCAACTACCCGCCGGAGAAGGTCGGCCGTGCGATCCTGCGGGCGGTGACGCGCAACGAGGCGGTGGTGCCGGTGACTCCCGAGGCGCGGGGCGCGCGCTGGCTGTCACGGTGGGCGCCGGGGGCGCTCCGGGGCCTGGCGCGGGTGAAGCCACCGGTGTGAAGTGAGGTGCCAAAACCCCTGCGGTGGCGGCCAGTTGTCCACAGAACCGCCAATTCCCCTGTGGATAACCATACTTGGCTGTGGATCAAACCTCCGGAGTGAAACTCGATCGCGTGATGCGCGTCTCTCCCGCACCCTGGAGGGATGGACGAAAGACGCACCGTGAAGGTGTCGAAGTACTTGTCGAAGCATCTGCGCCACCAGCCGGAACGCATCGGGCTCACGCTCGACGAGGCCGGCTGGGTCGAGATCGACACGTTGATCGCCGCGGCCGCCGCGCACGGCTTCCGGTTCGCCCGCGACGAACTGGACCATGTCGTCGCCACCAACGACAAGCGGCGTTTCGCCGTCGAGGGCACCCGGATCCGCGCCAGCCAGGGCCACAGCGTGGACGTCGACCTCGGGCTGGCGTCGGCCACCCCGCCCGCGCACCTCTACCACGGCACCGTCGCCCGCACTCTGGATACGATCCGGGCCGAGGGACTCCGCCCGATGAACCGGCACGCCGTGCATCTCTCGCCCGACCGGGAGACCGCGACCCGTGTCGGAGCCCGCCGGGGGCAGCCGGTCGTGCTCGGAGTGGACGCGTCCGCCATGCACGCCGACGGCCACGTCTTCCACGTCAGCGCCAACGGGGTGTGGCTCACTCAGGCCGTACCGCCTCGCTACCTGCGCTTTCCCGGACCACGCTGACCTGGTGGCGATCAGAGACGCACGGTGACTGGTTTCACGTGAAACACAGGTGGCCCCCGGGCTCCCTTAGGCTCGATCTCATGAGTCTGCGCCTGAGCACCGTGATCCTCCCGTACCGCCGCTGGCACGAAGGCGGCCGCGCGGCCTGGACGCGCGCGGAGCAGCTCGGTTTCCACACCGCCTACACCTACGACCACCTGTCCTGGCGCACCTTCCGGGACGGCCCGTGGTTCGGCGCCGTGCCGACCCTCACGGCCGCCGCGAGCGTCACCGACCGGCTGCGGCTGGGCACCCTGGTCACATCGCCGAACTTCCGGCATCCCGTGACACTCGCCAAGGAGCTGATCTCCCTCGACGACATCTCCGGAGGGCGGGTCACGCTGGGCATCGGCGCGGGGGGCTCGGGCTTCGACGCCACCGCGCTCGGCCAGGAACCGTGGACACCGCGCGAGCGCGCCGACCGCTTCGCCGAGTTCGTCCCGCTGCTCGACCGGCTGCTCAGCGAGGACGCCGTGTCGTACGACGGTGACTTCTACTCCGCCCACGAGGCCCGGAACATCCCCGGCTGTGTCCAGCGGCCCCGGCTGCCGTTCGCGGTGGCCGCGACCGGTCCGCGTGGGATGCGGCTCGCGGCCCGGTTCGGCCAGGCGTGGGTGACCACCGGCGATCCGAAACTGTTCGAGAACGGCACACCTGAACAGTCGATTCAGGCCATTCGCGGGCAGGCCGAGAAGCTCGACGACATCTGTGCCGAGGTCGGCCGGGACATGACCGGCCTCGACCGGGTCCTGCTCTCCGGTTTCACACCGGATCGCAACGGCCCGCTCCAGTCCCTGAACGCGTTCGTGGACTTCGCCGGACGGCATGCGGAGCTGGGGTTCACGGAGATCGTGATCCACTGGCCGATCCCCGACTCGCCGTTCGCGGCGGAGGAGAAGGTCTTCGAGCAGATCGCGATGGAAGCTCCGGCACAGCTGCGCCGCTGAGCGTCGCGGGACGGTCGGGACGCCTCTGGTCAGGGCGGTATCCACTCACCTGTGCGGAGCCCCGCACGCCCGTGCAGGCATGTGCGGGACAATGGCCGGGTGACCTCAGCGACCCGACAGCCCGAGACCGCGGCCCAGACCCTTCCGCCGCGGCTGATCGCCACCGACCTCGACGGCACCCTGCTGCGCGACGACAAGTCGGTGTCCCCGCGTACGGTCGCCGCGCTGGCCGCCGCCGAGAAGGCGGGCATCGAGGTCTTCTTCGTCACGGGCCGCCCGGCCCGCTGGATGGACGTCGTCAGCGACCACGTGCACGGCCACGGCCTGGCCATCTGCGGCAACGGTGCCGCCGTGGTCGACCTGCACGGCGGCCCGGGTGCCCACCGGTTCGTGAAGGTGCGGGAGCTGGCACGGGAGAACGCCCTGGACGCCGTACGGCTGCTGCGCGACGCGGCGCCGGGCACCGTGTACGCGGTGGAGCAGACGTACGGCTTCTACCAGGAGCCGGCGTACCCGAAGCTGCACATGGAGATACCGGACAGCCTCGCCCCGGCCGAGGAACTGCTGGGCCCGGATCACCCGGCCGCCTCGGAGCCGGTGCTGAAGATCCTCGCCTACCACCCCGAGATCGACCCCGACTCCTTCCTGACCCTGGCCCGCCTCGCCATCGGCGACCGTGCCGACGTCACCCGCTCCAGCCCCAGCGCCCTGCTGGAGATCAGCGGCCCGGGAGTGTCCAAGGCCAGCACCCTCGCCCTGTGCTGCGCCGAGCGCGGCATCTCGCACGAGCAGGTCGTCGCCTTCGGCGACATGCCGAACGACGTCGAGATGCTGACCTGGGCGGGCCGGTCGTACGCGATGGGCAACGCGCACCCGGACGTGATCGCCGCCGCATCGGGCCGGACGGTGGCGAACAACGACGACGGGGTCGCGGTCGTGATCGAGCAGTTGCTGGCGGAACTGCCGTAGCCGCCGGGGCCGGAGCGTCTCAAAGGGACACCCCGCGCGCCGCCAGCCACGACACCGGATTCACCGCCGAGCCCGTCTCCGCCGTGACCCGGGCCTCGAAGTGCAGGTGCGGCCCCGTGGAATTGCCCGTGGTGCCCGACTGGCCGATCCACTGGCCCGGACTGACGTGCTCTCCCTGGTCGACCGCGAGGGAAGCGAGATGGGCGTACTGCGTGTAGTAGCCGCCCGCGTGCTTGAGCACGATCTCCATGCCGAAGGCACCGCCGCAGGACACCTTCACCACCCGGCCCGCGCCCACGGCCCGCACCGGCGTGCCGATCGGCACCGCGAAGTCCTGCCCCGTGTGCCGGCTGGACCACCGCGCGCCACCGCTGCCGTAGGACGCGGACAGTTCGTACGTCTCGACCGGCGCGACCCACTCGCCGTCGGTGAACCCCGTCTCCGGCTGGTCGAGCCGGACGGCTCCGCGGCATGCTCCGGCCGCGACCGCCACGTCCGCCTCCCCTTGGAGCCGCGAACGGGCAGTCTCCAGCTTCTGTTCGATGTCCGCCTTCAGCCCGGCGAGTTGCAGGTTGCGCTTCTCCAGCGCCTGCCACCGGTCCGCGGCCCTGGCCTCGTCCGCCGCGAGCCGTGCCTCGGCGCGCCAGTTCTTGGAGATCGCGTTGTTCACGGCGAGATGCGCCTGCGAGAAGGCGTGCTGACCTCGCATCAGGCCGTCAGGGCTGTCGGCGAGGATCATGTGCGCGGCCACCGGCAGGCCACCGCTGCTGCGGTACTGAGCCCGGGCGATCCGGCCCAGGTCCTCGTGCAGGGCGGCGATGTGCCGCCGCTGCGCGTCCAGGAGTGCCTCCGTCCGCTGGGCTTCGGCCCGCTCCTTCTCGGCCTCCTCGCGGCCGGCCTCGTACTGCTGTGTCGCCACCGCGGCCTCCTCGTACAGCCGCGCCACCTCGGCGCTGAGGCCCTGGTCCGCGCCGGTTCCGGTACCGCTGCCCGGTTCCCCGGGCGCCGCCGTCGGCCGGGCCGCGAGCACGGTCAGCGCGCACAGCAGGACCGGAACCAGCAGCCGATGACGGCGATATGAGCGCATGTCAGCGATCGTCGCCCAGCACTGCGGGCCCGGTCCTGTTCAGGTCGTACGGCTGGGGGACCGGCTGCGCCGAATGGCCCAGTGCGCACCGGCCCCGGCTGCTACCGCGCTCCCGCCGGCGACTCCGCGGCCGCCTCCCGCTCGGCCATCTCCCGCAACGGCCCGTCCAGCGCCAGCAGCTCCGCGTAGGGACCGCGCTGGACCACCCGTCCCCGGTCCAGCACGAGCACCTCGTCGACCGCTTCGAGCCCCGCCAGCCGGTGCGTGATGAGCAGCGTCGTCCGGCCCTCGGTCGCGGCCAGCAGATCGGCGGTGAGCGCGTCGGCGGTCGGCAGGTCGAGGTGCTCCGCGGGCTCGTCCAGCACCAGGACGGGGAAGTCGGCGAGGAGTGCCCGGGCCAGCGCCAGACGCTGCCGCTGGCCTCCCGACAAACGCGCCCCGTGCTCGCCCACGAGCGTGTCGAGGCCGTCGGGCAGGCCGTCGGCCCAGTCCAGCAGCCGGGCACGGCACAACGCGGCGCGCAGCTGGTCCTCGGTGGCGTCCTTCCTGGCGAGCAGCAGGTTCTCGCGCAGCGAGCTGTCGAAGAGATGCGCGTCCTGCGCACACAACCCGACGAACCCTCGTACGTCGTCACTGTGCAGCGCGTAGGCGTCCACGCCCGCCAGCACGTACGAGCCGGCCTTCGCGTCGAGGAACCGCAGCAGCACCTGCGCCAGCGTGGTCTTGCCTGAGCCGGAGGTCCCGACCACGGCGATCCGGCGGCCCTCGTCGAGGGTCAGGTCGAGCCCGGCGAGCGCGTCGCGCTCCTGCCCGGCGTACCGGGCGGTCAGCCCTTTGAGCACGACCGGGAACGGTGAAGCGGGCGCCTGCCGGGGCCGCTCGGGCTCCCCCACGGGCTCCGGGGCGTCCAGAACCTCGTAGACCCGCTCCGCGCTCCGGCGGACGCGTTGCCGGTACTGCACGGCCAGCGGCAGCCCGAGCACGGCCTCGAAGGCGGCGAGGGGGGTCAGGACGACGACGGCCATGGTCACGCCGTCCAGCCGCCCGGCGGCGACCGCCTGGGCACCGGCCAGGGCAGCCGCCGTGACGGTCAGGCCGGAGACCAGCGCGGTGAGACCGTCGCCGAGGGCCGTGGCGGTGGCGGCGCGCGAGGCGATCCGGGTGAGCGCCCCGTCGGCCTCGCGCGCCTGGGCGGTCCGCGCGGGCAGCGCGCCGGCGACCGTCAGCTCGGCGGTGCCGGTGAGCAGATCGGCCACCCGCGTCGCGAGCACCCCACGGGCGGGCGCCAGCCTGTGCTCGGCCCGCCGGGCCACCGCGCCGGTGATCAGCGGCACGCCGACCCCCGCGGCCAGGAGCCCGGCCGCGAGCACCGCGCCGGCCTCGGGCAGCAGCCAGGCCGTGAAGCCGACCGACGCCGCCGACACGACGACGGCCGCCCCGGCCGGCAACAGCCACCGCAGCCAGTAGTCCTGCAGTGCGTCCACGTCGGCGACCAGGCGGGAGAGCAGATCACCCCGGCGGACCCGGCGCAGCCCGGCGGGCGCCAACCGCTCGAGCCTGCGGAACACCGCGACCCGGGTGTCCGCCAGCATCCGCAGCACGGCGTCGTGCGACACCAGCCGCTCGGCGTACCGGAACACGGCCCGCCCGATGCCGAACGCCCGCGTAGCGGTGACGGCCATCATCAGATACAGCACGGGCGGCTGCTGCGAGGCCCGCGAGATCAGCCAGCCAGAGGTGGCCATGAGCCCCACGGCACTCCCCAGCGCGAGGCTCGCGAGCAGCAGCGCGAGTCCCAGCCGTCCGCGCCGGGCACCGGACATGGCGCGGACACGGGCGAGGACCCCGCCTGCAGCCGGCTGACTGACGAGCTCGGCCGGGGTGGGCGGCTCGACCTCGACGGGCCGCGTTCCGGTCCCCCGGGCCACGGCGGATGCCACAGGCGACCCGGCGGAGGTCTCGGGCTCCGCCAGCCGCACCACCCGGTCCGCGACCTCCAGCAACGCCGGCCGGTGCACCACCAGCAGCACCGTCCGGCCGGCCGCAAGGCGCCGCACCGCCGCGACGACCTCGGCCTCGGTGGCTCCGTCCAGCGCCGCCGTCGGCTCGTCGAGCAGCAGCAGGGGCCGGTCCGCGAGGAACGCCCTGGCCAGCGCGAGCCGCTGCCGCTGCCCGGCGGACAGCCCGGCGCCGTCCTCGCCGAGCACGGTGTCCACACCCTCGGGCAACGCGTCGACGAACTCCAGCGCCCCGGCGTCCCGCAGCGCCTGCCGTACTGCGTCGTCACCGGCGTCGGGCCGGGCCAGCCGTACGTTCTCGGCGATCGTCCCGGCGTACAGATGCGGCCGCTGCGGTACCCACGCGATCCGGGAACGCCACGCCTCCAGGTCGGCACCTGCGAGATCGACTCCCCCAACCCGCACCCGGCCCTCGTCCGGTCGCGCGAACCCCAGCAGGACGCTCAGCAGCGTCGACTTGCCCGCGCCGCTCGGCCCGACCAGCGCGACCGTCTCCCCGGGCTCGACGCTGAAGGTCACGTCCGAGACGGCGTCCACCGACCGCCCCGGATACCGGACGGTCACGCCCTCGAACGACAGCGCACCCTCCGCCACGGCCGCGGAACCGGACGCCGGGACGGGCGTCTCCAGAACCTCGAAGATCTCCTCGGCGGCGGCGAGCCCCTCGGCCGCGGCGTGGTACTGCGCCCCGACCTGCCGCAACGGCAGATACGCCTCGGGCGCGAGGATCAGGATGACGAGGCCGATGTACAGATCCATCTCTCCGTGCACCAGCCGCATGCCGATCGTCACGGCGACCAGCGCCACCGAGATCGTCGCGAGCAGCTCCAGGGCGAAGGAGGAGATGAAGGCGATCCGCAGCGTCCGCATGGTCGCCCGCCGGTACTCGCCGGTGATCCGCCGGATCGACTCGGCCTGCGCCTTGGCCCGGCCGAAGACCTTCAGCGTCGGCAGCCCCACGACAACGTCCAGGAAGTGCCCGGACAGCCGCGAAAGCAGCTGCCACTGACGGTCCATCCGGGACTGGGTCGCCCAGCCGATGAGCACCATGAAGACCGGGATGAGCGGGAGGGTGCCCACGATGATGGCCGCGGAGACCCAGTCCTCGGTGACGATCCGCGCCAGCACCGCCACCGGCACGACCACCGCGAGACCCAACTGCGGCAGATACCGCGAGAAGTAGTCGTCGAGGGCGTCCACCCCCCGGGTGGCCAGGGCGACCAGGGAACCGGTCCGCTGCCCGCTCAGCCAGCCCGGCCCCAGCTCGGCGGAACGCTCCAGCAGCCGCCCCCGCAGCTCGGACTTCACCGCCGCGCTCGCCCGGTGCGCGGCGAGCTCGGTGAGCCAGCCGACCAGGGCCCGGCCGACCGCGACCGTGGCCAGCAGCACCAGGGGAGTGCCGAGTTCGGACACCGCCATGCGGTGCTGGAAGGCGCCCACCACCACTTCGGCGATGAGCATCGCCTGCGCGATGACCAGCCCCGCCCCTACGACGCCCAGGGCCACGACCGCCGCCAGGAAACCCCGGGTGGCTCGGGCGTACCGGAGCAGACGCGGATCGATTGGTTTCACGTGAAACACACCTCAGTGCACGGTCTCGGCGGCGATGTGCTGAGTGCCGATCCGCTTGCGGAACACCCAGTAGGTCCAGCCCTGGTAGAGCAGGACGACCGGGGTGGCGATCCCGGCACACCAGGTCATGATCTTCAGTGTGTACGGGCTGGACGAGGCGTTGGTGACCGTCAGGCTCCAGTCCGGGTTCAGCGTCGACGGCATGACGTTCGGGAAGAGCGTCAAGAAGAGCATCGCCACCGTGGCCACGATGGTGAGCCCCGACAGGGCGAACGCCCAGCCCTCACGCTTCGCCCGCGCCGCTACCAGCGCCAGGACGAGCGACGCCACGGCCGCGACCAGCGCGACGAGCGATGTCCCGTCACCTCGGTCGGACTGCGTCCACAGCAGGAAGACGAGCGCCAGCAGGGCGGTCACCAGCCCGACGCGCAGCGCCAGCTTCCGCGCCCGCTCCCGAATCTCCCCGACCGTCTTGAGCCCGACGAACACCGTCCCGTGGAAGGTGAACAGCGACAGCGTGACCAGCCCGCCCAGCAGCGCGTACGGGTTGAGCAGGTCCAGGACGCCGCCGGCGTAGTTGAAGTCCTGGTCGATCTTCACGCCGTGCACGATGTTGCCGAAGGCCACACCCCACAGGAACGCGGGGATCAGCGAGGTCCAGAAGATCGCCGTCTCCCAGTTGCGCTGCCAGCTCTCCTCGGGCCGCTTCACGCGGTACTCGAAGGCGACACCCCGGACGATCAGGCAAACCAGGATGAGCAGCAGGGGCAGGTAGAAGCCGGAGAAGAGCGTGGCGTACCACTCGGGGAAGGCGGCGAAGGTCGCGCCGCCCGCCGAGAGCAGCCACACCTCGTTGCCGTCCCAGACGGGGCCGATGGTGTTGATCAGCACCCGCTTCTCGGGCCGGTTGCGGGCGAGCAGCTTCGTGAGCACGCCGACCCCGAAGTCGAAGCCCTCCAGGAAGAAGTAGCCGGTCCACAGGACGGCGATCAGGACGAACCAGACGTCGTGCAGTTCCATGACTGTGCAGCTCCCTCGGCCTAGTACGAGAAGGCCATCGGCTTGTCGGCGTCACGGGAGTCGCCGCCGATCTTCGTGGGCGGGTTGAGGTCGGCCTCGGTGAGCTCCGGCGGGCCCGCCTTGGCGTACTTGACCAGCAGCTTGACCTCGACGACGGCGAGGATCGCGTACAGCGTGGTGAAGACGACCATCGAGGTGATGACTTCGGCCTGGGAGACACCGGGGGAGACCGCGTCACGCGTCTGGAACAGGCCGTAGACGACCCACGGCTGGCGGCCCATCTCGGTGAAGATCCAGCCCCAGGAGCTGGCGATCAGCGGGAAGCCCAGGGTGAGGATCGCGATGCGCCAGTACCACTTGGTGAGGGTCGGGCCGAGCGCCTTCTTCGGCAGCAGCACGAGATGCGGCACCTCGTCGTCGCCCACCCTCAGATGCTGCGGCAGCATGAACTTCTTGCGGGTCAACCACAGCCCGGCCAGGCCGATGGCGAACGACGTCATGCCGAAGCCGATCATCCACCGGAAGCCCCAGTAGGCGACGGGGATGTTGGGCCGGTAGTCACCGGGCCCGTACTTCGCCTGCTCGGCCTTGTTGACGTCGTTGATGCCGGGCACGTACGAAGTGAAGTCGTCCTTGGCGAGGAAGGACAGCAGGCCGGGGATCTCGATGGCGACCTTGTTGTGGCCCTTGTCGACGTCGCCGACGGCGAAGACCGAGAAGGGTGCCGGCTTCTCGCCGTCCCACAGCGCCTCGGCAGCGGCCATCTTCATCGGCTGCTGCTGGTACATGATCTTGCCGAGCACGTCGCCGCTGATCGCGGTGAGGAGCCCGCCGATGACGACGGTGACGAGGCCCAGCCGCAGCGAGGTCTTCATCACGGGGAGGTGCTTCTTGCGGACTATGTGGAAGGCCGCGATGCCGACCATGAAGGCGCCGCCGGTCAGGAAGGCCGCTGTGAGCGTGTGGAAGACCTGGGCGAGCGCGGTGTTCTGGGTGAGCACCAGCCAGAAGTCGGTGAGCTCGGCCCGACCCTTCGCCTCGTTGATCCGGTAGCCCACCGGGTGCTGCATCCAGGAGTTGGCCGCGAGGATGAAGTAGGCCGACAGGATCGTGCCGATCGAGACCATCCATATACAGGCCAGGTGGATCTTCTTCGGCAGCTTGTCCCAGCCGAAGATCCACAGGCCGATGAAGGTCGACTCGAAGAAGAAGGCGATCAGGGCCTCGAAGGCCAGTGGCGCACCGAACACGTCACCGACGAAGCGCGAGTAGTCGGACCAGTTCATGCCGAACTGGAACTCCTGCACGATGCCGGTGACCACACCCATCGCGATGTTGATCAGGAAGAGCTTGCCCCAGAACTTCGTCGCTCGGAGGTACTTCTCCTTCTCCGTCCGCACCCAGGCCGTCTGCAGACCGGCCGTGAGCGCGGCCAGCGAGATCGTCAGGGGGACGAACAGAAAGTGGTAGACGGTGGTGATGCCGAACTGCCATCGCGCCAGGGTCTCCGGCGCCAAAGCCAGGTCCACGTCGCCGCTCCTTACCTACGCTTGTGAAAGCGTTCACATTCACAAGCCATTATGCAGCACGGACTTTCGAGCCCTGGAGGGGGTCCCCTGTCGCGCCGGTCACAACAGGCCCCTTGGCTGGAACTTCAACATATTGTTGAATTGATGGCATGCAGACACCGCCGCCACCACGGATACGGATCTCCTGGCCCGCGGGCCATCTCACGGCGTCGCTCGACGACACCCCGACCAGTCAGGCCCTCGCCAACGCGCTGCCTCTAGTGTCGACAGCGCGCACCTGGGGCGAGGAGGTGTACTTCGACACAGGAGTGTCGGTTTCACGTGAAACAGGCGCCCGCGAGGTCGTAGAGCCGGGCACCGTCGCCTTCTGGACCGACGGCGACGCCCTCGCCCTCCCGTACGGACCAACGCCGATCTCACAGGGTGACGAGTGCCGCCTCGCAAGCCCGTGCAATGTCCTCGGCCGTCTCGACGGCGACCCCGGCCTGCTCACGACAGTGCGGGACGGCGACCCCGTACGCGTGGAACTTCTGGACGCCTGACCTGGCGCGCTGAGCCCTACAGCTCCTTGCGGAACCCTTCCGACACCTTCAGGAAGATGTCGTTCGCCTCGGCCTCCCCGACCGTCACCCGCACACCCTCACCCGGGAACGGCCGGATCACCACGCCCGCCTGCTCGCATGCCTGCGCGAACGCGACCGTGCGCTCCCCCAGCCGCAGCCATACGAAGTTGGCCTGAGTCTCGGGCACAGTCCAGCCCTGCGAGCGCAGACCGTCGACCACGCGCGTGCGCTCGCACACCAGGGAGCCGACCCGGCCGAACAGTTCGTCCTCGGCCCGCAGTGAGGCGATCGCCGCCTCCTGCGCGAGCTGGCTCACGCCGAACGGCACTGCCGTCTTGCGCAGCGCCGCGGCCACCGGTTCATGGGCGATGGCGAAACCGACACGCAGGCCGGCGAGGCCGTACGCCTTCGAGAAGGTCCGCAGCACACAGACGTTGGGCCGGTCACGGTAGAGCTCGACGCCGTCCGGCACCTCGGGATCGCGAATGAACTCGCGGTAGGCCTCGTCGAGGACCACCAGCACATCACTGGGCACCCGGTCCAGGAACCGCTCCAGCTCGGCCCGCCGCACCACCGTGCCCGTGGGGTTGTTGGGGTTGCAGACGAAGATGAGCCGCGTCCGGTCGGTGATGGCGTCGGCCATCGCGTCGAGGTCGTGCACATCCCCGGGCGTCAGCGGCACCTGGACCGACCTCGCGCCGCTGATCTGCGTGATGATCGGATACGCCTCGAACGACCGCCAGGCGTAGATCACCTCGTCGCCCGGGCCGGAGGTGGCCTGGATCAGCTGCTGGGCGACACCGACCGAACCGGTACCGGTGGCCAGGTGGGCGAGAGGCACGCCGAACGCCTCGGACAGCTCGTTCATGAGCGCCGTACAGGCCATGTCCGGGTAGCGGTTGAAGGTGCAGGCCGCCGCCGTCACGGTCTCCATCACACCCGGCAGAGGCGGATACGGGTTCTCGTTGGAGGACAGCTTGTAGGCCACCGGACCACCTGCCGCGGCGGGCTTGCCGGGCTTGTAAGTGGGGATCCCCTCCAGCTCGGCGCGCAGCTTGGGGCTCGTCTCGCTCACCGCAGTCCTCCTCGTGAAGACCGGCGGCCCATGACCGCCGCCGACATCCATTACTCCTCACCTTATGAGGATTCGGCGCCGCTGCGTATAGCCACGACCGAGCAGCCGGGCCCCGACCTCTCCTGTCCCACCGGCAACAGGGGCATCGGCGCACCAAGGCGTACGAATCCGGGGGCGCGCCTCACATATATCTACGCGCCGGTGGTGCACGCCGTGGCGCGCATCCCTCGTGCAGGTGAGTTGAGACCTCTTCGCAACATCACCCACTTGGCAGGCCCGTGCGCGCCGACAAGACACGTACTGTCATGAGAGCGTTCAACGCCCTTGCTTTCCAAAGCAATTGGCAGTAAATGATCATGCAGAAACGTGCCTGTCAACGTGTGCATATGCGTCCGCACTACCCCACCGCATGAGCCCTACTATCGGCTCGCCATGACAGCAGCAGGGAAGCACCAGGTGAGCCGCGCGGAAACCTCACGGCGAGGCAGCAGGCCGGGTCGGGCGGGCATCAGAGACGTGGCCGCCGCAGCCGGAGTCTCCATCACGACCGTCTCCGACGCCCTCAACGGCAAGGGCCGGCTCCCGGACGCCACCCGGCGCCATGTCCGCGAGGTCGCCGACCGACTGGGCTATCGCCCCTCGGCGGCCGCCCGGACCCTCCGTACCGGCAAGTCGGGACTCATCGGCCTGACCGTGACCACATACGGGGATGAACCTTTCACCTTCACGGAGTTCGCGTACTTCGCGGAGATGGCGCGGGCCGCCACCTCCGCCGCGCTCGCCCGCGGCTACGCCCTCGTCATCCTGCCCGCGACCTCCCGCCACGACGTGTGGTCGAACGTCGCCCTGGACGGCACCGTCGTCATCGACCCCTCCGACCAGGACCCGGTCGTCGGTGAACTCGTCCGGCAGGGCCTGCCGGTCGTCTCCGACGGCCGCCCGGCCGGCGCCCTGCCGGTCACCGCCTGGGTCGACAACGACCACGAGGCCGCCGTCCTCGGCATCCTCGACCACCTGGCCGACGCCGGCGCCCGCCGGATCGGCCTGCTGACCGGCACGTCGACGGACACGTACACGCACCTGTCGACCACGGCGTACCTGCGCTGGTGCGAGCGAGTGGGCCAGGATCCGGTGCACGAGGCCTACCCGGCGCACGATCCCTGCGCGGGAGCCGTGGCCGCCGACCGGCTGCTCGCCCGGCCCGACCGGCCCGACGCGGTCTACGGACTGTTCGACCCGAACGGCACCGACCTGCTCGCCGCGGCCCGCCGCTACGGCCTGCGCGTCCCCGACGACCTGCTGCTGGTCTGCTGCAGCGAGTCCACCGTGTACGCCAACACCGAGCCACCGATCACCACGCTCTCCCTGAAGCCGCGCCGCATCGGCACGGCGGTGGTGCAACTCCTCATCGACGCCATCGAGGGACTGGAATCCGACCGGCCGGTGGAGCAGGTGATACCGACGGAGCTGATCGTGCGCACCTCGTCCCAGCGACGCTCGCCGCGCACGACGGTCAGCCCGCCGCGATCACCCGAGGAGACGTAGGTCCACTCACCCAGGTAAAGGGAAGGTCGTACTCCTGGGGAGAAACAGGGCCGGTCCCCCGGAGAGAAGGGATCGTTCTCGCGGAGAGCGGAAGAGCGGGGACGGTCACACGGTGGTCAAAGCCCGGTCCAATCGGGGCGAAAGCCGCGGTGAACTGGACTCTTGCTCTGATTCACCACCCCTGGGTCATCACATGGCGCGATCCGCATTCCTATGATGGGCCCACGACACCCGCGGGCCGCTACGACCAGGCAGTCCGATGCGGTGCAACGCGGCGCGATGGTGGAGGGGTCGATGACTCAGGGGGCCGGTCAGGGACCCGAGGTGGAGCGGACGGCGACGCTGCGCGACTTCCGGGTGCCCGCGTACGTCCACGAGGCCGGTCCGTACGTCCACAGCGTCCACCCCAGTGACGTCGCCCCGCCGCCCGAGGAGGCCTACCCCGAGGGGTACACGCCGACCGAGCGCGACCTTCCCGTCATCAACCGGGGTGACACTGTCCAGGTGACCGTGGATCCCGAGACCGCCGCCGCCCCGCAGGCCACCACCGGGCAGGGACCGCTGTACGTCGTCGGTGACGTGCACGGGTACCTCGACCAGCTGGTGTCGGCCCTCCAGGAGAAGGGCCTGCTCGACGCCGCCGGAAGCTGGTGCGCGGGCACCGCCCGGCTGTGGTTCCTCGGCGACTTCACCGACCGCGGGCCGGACGGCATCGGCGTCATCGACCTCGTGATGCGGCTGTCCGCCGAGGCCGCCGCGGCCGGCGGCTACTGCAAGGCGCTCATGGGCAACCACGAGCTGCTGCTGCTCGGCGCCAAGCGGTTCGGCGACACCCCCGTCAACTCCGGCGCGGGCACCGCCACCTTCCAGGCGGCGTGGCTCCTCAACGGCGGCCAGAAGACCGACATGGACCGCCTCCAGGACCACCACCTGCAGTGGATGTCGCGCCTTGACGCCATCGAGGAGGTCGACGGCCACCTGCTCGTCCACTCCGACACCACCGCCTACCTCGACTACGGCCGCTCCATCGAAGAGGTCAACGACACCGTCCGCGAGACGATCACCCGCAACGACGCGGACGAGGTCTGGGACCTGTTCCGCAAGTTCACCAAGCGGTTCTCCTTCCGCGACGAGGGCGGCGCGGACGCCGTGCGCTCCCTGCTCGATACGTACGGGGGCACCCGCATCGTTCACGGGCACAGCCCGATTCCGTATCTGCTGGGCGAGGTCGGCTCGGAGGACGACGAGGACGACCGCGACCCCGTGATCGAGGGACCGCACGTCTACGCCGACGGACTCGCCATCGCGATGGACGGTGGCGTGACCATGGCCGGAAAACTACTGGTCCAGCAACTGCCGCTGGATGCGTGAACGTTCACCGGGCAGGCGTTCCCCTTCGGAGGACCGGGCCGGTGAGGGGTCAATTTCGGTAAACCCCCTGTCACCGCATACCGTCACCGCTCTACCATCGGCTTATCCGTAGCAGGCTCCCCTCCGTTTCTGCCCGACGGCTCGTCAGCATGCCGAGCCCCAAGCCCTACGGAGCATCGGGGGATGCACATGAACAGCGTTCCGCAGCACCTGCTGAGCGAGGACCGCCAGGAATACGAGCGGATCCTCGATGAGGCGCTGCGCTCCGCACCACACCGTCCCGAACTGGCCGCTGTCGGTCAGCGGCTCAACCCCGAACAACTGCGCACCATGGCGCTGAACGCGACCGCGCTCATCACGGCGGCCGCATCGACCGAGTATCAGCACTACGTCAAGGTCCGCGACGAACTGCGACAACCGGCGTCGGCCGACTCGACGGCCGTGCGCGAGTCCGGTTCCGCCAGGCCCGGTACGGGCGCGTCGGGGCTCGCCGCCACCATGGGCGGGGTCGCCGAGACCGCCGGCGCGGGCGCCGTCGCCGTCGTCGCCGTCCTGGCGCCCGTCCTGGCCGGAACCGCCGCGGCGATCTTCCTGCTCGTCGGGTACATCCTGCGGATGCTCGACCCGGAGCAGGGATTCGCCCGCACCATGCTCACCACGGGCTGGGTGTTCGGCGCCGTGACCGCGGTCGCGATCCTCGTCGCCGCGGTGGGGCTACTGCTCACTGCCCTGCGCAACAAGCCCACGGCCGAAGGCGGACCGTACGGCGAACTGCGGGGCGAGGTGGTCCAGGCCAAGGAGGCCTGGCACGAGGCCCTGCTGGAACGCGGCATCCTGCCCTTCCTGCGGGAGGCCCTCGTCGACCCGGGCGCGGCGGCCGCACTGCACCACACGCCGTCGTCAACGCCGGTCAGCCGCATGCCGCACCTCGGCTACGGCCGCCCGGGGTTCACCAGCCCGGACGACGGCGACCGCGGCTCGCGCCCCAGCTTCAGCAGCCCGGACTACTCCAGCCCGGACTTCGGAGGGCCGGAGCACCAGCCGGAGTAACCCCCGCGTCGGGGCCCGTCCGGGCAGCGGACTCGAACGGGCGGACCCGCACGCGGACTCGAACGGGCGGACCCACAGGCCCGCGGCCCATCGGCCCCGGGCCTGCGCGGCAGGGTCAGTCCGCGATGGGCAGGTACACGCGGTTCCCGCTCGCCGCGAACTCCTTCGACTTCAGCGCCATGCCCTCCTCGATCTCGGTCCGTGTGCCGCCGTGTTCACGGCGGATATCCTGCGAGATCTTCATGCTGCAGAACTTGGGACCGCACATCGAGCAGAAGTGAGCCGTCTTGGCGGGCTCGGCGGGCAGGGTCTCGTCGTGGAACTCCCGTGCCGTGTCCGGGTCGAGGGCCAGATTGAACTGGTCCTCCCACCGGAACTCGAAGCGGGCGTCCGACAGCGCGTCGTCCCACTCCTGCGCACCCGGGTGTCCCTTGGCGAGGTCGGCTGCGTGGGCGGCGATCTTGTAGGTGATGACGCCCGTCTTGACGTCGTCACGGTTCGGCAGGCCCAGGTGCTCCTTGGGCGTGACGTAGCACAGCATCGCCGTGCCCCACCAGGCGATCATCGCGGCACCGATGCCGGAGGTGATGTGGTCGTACGCCGGTGCGACGTCCGTGGTCAGCGGGCCGAGCGTATAGAACGGAGCTTCATCGCAGATCTCCTGCTGAAGGTCGATGTTCTCCTTGATCTTGTGCATCGGGACGTGGCCCGGGCCCTCGATCATGGTCTGTACGTTGAAACGCTTCGCGATCCGGTTGAGTTCCCCGAGCGTACGCAACTCCGCGAACTGCGCCTCGTCGTTGGCGTCCGCGATCGAGCCGGGCCTGAGGCCGTCCCCGAGCGAGTACGTGACGTCGTACGCGGCGAGGATCTCGCAGAGTTCCTCGAAGTTCTCGTACAGGAACGACTCCTTGTGGTGCGCGAGGCACCAGGCAGCCATGATCGAGCCGCCGCGGGAGACGATGCCGGTCTTGCGGTTGGCGGTCAGCGGCACGTACGCCAGGCGCACGCCCGCGTGGACCGTCATGTAGTCCACGCCCTGCTCGGCCTGCTCGATGACCGTGTCCTTGTAGATCTCCCAGGTCAGTTCCTCGGCCCGGCCGTCGACCTTCTCCAGGGCCTGGTAGAGCGGCACGGTGCCGATGGGCACGGGGGAGTTGCGCAGGACCCACTCGCGCGTGGTGTGGATGTTGCGGCCGGTGGACAGGTCCATGACCGTGTCGGCGCCCCAGCGGGTCGCCCAGGTCATCTTCTCGACCTCCTCCTCGATGGAGGACGTCACAGCCGAGTTGCCGATGTTGGCGTTGACCTTCACCAGGAACCGCTTGCCGATGATCATCGGCTCGATCTCCGGGTGATTGACGTTGGCCGGCAGCACGGCCCGGCCTGCGGCGATCTCTTCACGCACGACCTCGGGTGCCACGTTCTCCCTGATGGCGACGTACTCCATCTCGGGCGTGATCTCTCCCCGGCGGGCGTACGCGAGCTGCGTGACCGCCTGCCCCTCCCTGCCGCGGCGCGGCTGACGCGGCCGACCGGGGAAGACGGCGTCCAGGTTGCGGAGGCCGCCGCGGGGCGAGGTGTGCTTGATGCCGTCGTCCTCGGGACGGACCGGGCGGCCCGCGTACTCCTCGGTGTCACCGCGAGCGATGATCCAGTTCTCGCGCAGGGGCGACAGGCCCCTGCGGACGTCGGTGTCGACGAGCGGATCGGTGTACGGGCCCGACGTGTCGTACAGGGCGACGGACTGGCCATTGGTGAGGTGCACCTGACGGACCGGCACGCGCAGGTCGGGGCGATTGCCTCCGATGTACGCCTTGTGCCAGCCGATGGACTTCCCGGCCTCCTCGGACTTCTCGTCCTCAACGGAGGCAGGCGTGCGTGCGTCCTTGTTGGTCATCAGACCTACTCCCTACGCCGGCATTACCCGGTAACAGGTTCGGCGGTCGACGCAGCGGTTTCCGTCCGGCGACGTTCCGTGTGAAACGTCACTCGACTCCGGCGATGTTTCATGTGAAACATCGCTGGGACGGAGGTCAGCGCCCTCTCAGCCCGGTGCTCCGAGCTCCCGCGTGTACAAAAGGTGCCTCCACGCTAGCGGCAATTCTGGCGCGGTGAACAGAGGGCCCCCCTCGTTCTTGCGATGATCGGTCGGTGACCACGACGCAGCGTCCCTCCCACCCACCGCCCGAGCCGCCCCACGGATCCGGCGCCGGAAACGGCAACGGCCATGGTGACGGTCATGATTCCGTCGCCGGAGGCGGGCAGGGGCAAGCCATGCGGCAGGGCCTCGGCCCCGGCCCCGGATACGGGCGTGACGGGCGTTTCAGCCCCTCGGGCCGCGGTGAGTACGGACCGAGCTTCGGTGACGGCCCGGGTGCCGGTTCGCACGGTGGTCATGACGCTCCAACGGGCGGTCCGGGTCCCGGCCACGGCCACGGCCCCGGTCGTGGGCCCGGTGGCGGCGACGGGCATGGCCACGGTGCCGGTGCCGGGAATGGCCATGGCGGAGATGACGGACACGGGCACGGTGGCGCCGACGGGAACGGTCATGGCGGAGGTGACGGGCACGGCTCCGCCCCGGGTGGCGGCCACGGGCATTCGCACAGCCACGGCCCGGCCACGCCCGTCTCCATGCATCTGCGCAAGGTCATCGCGGCGATCCTGATCCCGTTCGCCGCGGCGGTGCTGGTCGGTCTCGCCGTCCTGTGGCCGGGCGGCGCCCCGGCTCACGAGCGCACCGGCGTCGGCTTCGACCGGCAGACGCAGGATGCCACGGTCACCAAGGTGGTCGAGGTGAGCTGCAAGGAGGCCGGCGCTTCGGGCGTTCCGCCGACCGGCGACACCTCCACCGCTGAGGGTTCCTCCGCGGTGCAGCAGGAGAAGGGCACCTGCAAGCGGGCGACGATCCGGGTCGACAGCGGGGACGACAAGGGCCGTACGTTCACCGAGATCGTCCAGCCCGACCAGTCCCGCCAGCTGCAAGAGGGCCAGAAGGTCGTCGTCGCCTACGAGCCTTCGGCGCCGAAGGACCTGCAGTACTCGGTCACCGACGTCAACCGTCGGCTGCCCATGGCGCTACTCGCCGGCATCTTCGCCGTCGCCGTCGTGGTCGTCGGGCGGCTGCGGGGTGTCATGGCGTTGGTCGCACTGGCCATCAGCTTCATGGTGCTGAACTTCTTCATCCTGCCCGCGATCCTGCAGGGGTCGAACCCGCTGGTCGTGGCGGTGGTGGGCGCGAGTGCCATCATGCTCATCGCCCTCTACCTCTGTCATGGTCTGTCCGCCCGGACATCCGTGGCGGTGCTGGGCACCCTCATCTCGTTGCTGCTGATCGGCATCCTCGGCTCAGTCTTCATCGACTGGGCCGCACTCACCGGCAACACCGACGACAACACCGGTTTGATTCACGGCCTTTACCCGACGATCGACATGAGCGGTCTGCTGCTCGCCGGCATCATCATCGGCTCCCTGGGCGTGCTCGACGACGTGACGGTCACCCAGACCTCGGCGGTCTGGGAGCTGCACGAGGCCAATCCGTCGATGGGGTGGCGCGGGCTCTACCGCGCGGGCATCCGGATCGGCCGCGATCACATCGCCTCGGTCGTCAACACGCTCGTCCTCGCTTACGCGGGTGCCGCGCTGCCGCTGCTGCTGTTGTTCTCGATCGCGCAGAGCAGTGTGGGGACGGTCGCCAACAGCGAGCTGGTCGCGGAGGAGATCGTGCGCACGCTGGTCGGCTCGATCGGCCTGGTCGCCTCGGTGCCGGTCACCACGGCCCTGGCGGCGCTGGTGGTCTCGGCCGACCGGCCCGGCACGGAGCCCGCCAGGGAGGCCGCTGCGGTCCCGGCGCGCGGGGGGAGGGGCCGGCGCCGCAAGCGCTGACGCCTCTGCGCCTGTGGACGCCTGTGAAGGCCTGGGCCCCGGCGTCCGGCGCGGGGCCTGGACTCCCCGGCGCGGCGGCTGGATTCAAGGCGCGGCGCCCCGGCCCTCGGCGCGGCGGCCAGCTTCTCGGCATAGCGCCCCGGCGACCGGCGTGGCGCCCGGCTTCCGGCTCGTTGACCGCGAGCGTCTCGGCTCGACCGCCTGGGACCGCGAGAAGATCACCCGACATACGAAGATCGCAGGAAGAAGCGTTCCTTCGCAGTTCGGCGACACCCGGTGAAGCGTTACTCCACCGTGCCGCCGGGCCCATGTCTCAACCAGCGCCCTGCTCGGCGAGGATGCGGTCCAGGGCCTCGTCGAGGTGCGCGTCGAAGTCGGCGAGCGAGCCCTCCTGGCCCAGCGGCACCAGCTTGTCCGTACGGTCCAGGAAAGCGACGAGCGGTGCGGTCGACGACCGGAACACCGCCTGGTCGCTGCCCACCTGAAGCCGGATCAACACCTCGCCCAGCGCGTCGGGTTCGACGGGCGTGACCCGCACATCGCCCTCCCCGCACGGCCGGCCGACGCCGTCGATCAGCAACTCCCGTCCGAAAGCCCATGTCACCGGGGCATCACCGGGCAAGTGAAAAGTCAGCCGGACGGCATAGGGATCACTGGACTCATAGCGCAGCTCCACCGGGATGCGGAAGGAGAGCTCCTCGGACACGAGAAAGCTCATCATGACCTCTGCTTGTACGGACTCGCGCATCGATAACCCCGTCATTCGCCGTGACTGGCCGGGAACGAACCTCTGACACTTGGTGGAATCTTGCTGAACGTACACAGCAGATCACAAGGAGTGAGTTTTCACATACTGATAGAGAGCGCGAGCGAGCCGAGCAGACGCCCGATCTCGGTCTGCAACTGACGGGCCGCGGGGAGCAACCGGTCGGCCTGGTGTGCGGGCAGTGAGATGGCCATCGTCGCGGCCGTGGTGCCGAGAGTGAGGGGGATCGCGGCGCACACCGCACCCAGGGCGTACTCCTGACGCTCGGTCACGGGTTCCATCCGCCGGATCCGCTCCAGGCGCCGGAGCAGGCTGTGGTTGTCGCGCACCGTGTACGGCGTGAGGGGCTGCACCGGGTAGCGGTCGAGGTGGTCACGGCGGGCTTCCTCGTCCAGCTGGGACAGCAGGCACTTCCCGATGGCGTGCGCGTGGCCGGTCTCGCGAAAGTCTGCCCACTCCTCGACCGCCGGGTTGCCCGGGGTGTCGGAGACGCACATGACCTCGATCTCACCCTCCCGGTACACCGCGTAGTACACGGGCACGCCCAGGACGTCCCGCCAGTGCGCGAGCGCGTCGACGACCGTGCTGCGACGTTTCTGCCGCGCCCCGCTGCTGCTCAGCCGCTCGGCCGCCTCACCGAGGAAGAACAGGCCCTTGTCCCGCCGCAGATAGCCCTCGTGCACGAGCGTGCGCAGCAGGTGATACGTCGTGGGCAGCGCCAACCCGGTCTCACGGGCCAGTTGTTTGGCCGGGGCCCCGTACTCGTGTACGGCGACGGTCTCCAGCAGACGCATCGCGCGCTGCACGGATCCGATGAGGGTCGGCGGTGGCGGCGGTGTGGAAGGTGGCGGTGGCCCGGGCGGCGCCGCCGAGCGCGGTTGCGCGGGGACGGTGTGGAGCTGGACGGGTGCGGTGTCAGCCGGGACCAAGGGTCTCTCCCGAAGCGCGAGGGGGCAGACCGTGCGGAGGAACACGGGTGGGGGTGAATGCCGCTCGCGGGGAAGTCCCCGCGTCGAGTTCCGGACTCTATTCGTCTGCCACCGCATACAGGCCGCTCGGACCGGAAACTTCCCTCGCCCGAGGGAACGGGTGATTCCAGGTGTTTCCCGCTACCCCCACCGGTTCCCCACCGGTCTCACCAGTCGCTGCGCGACGTGGAGCTCGACATGAACTTCCGTACGACGTAGATCAGTCCACCGACCAGTGCCACGAAGACCAGCAGCTTGAAGAGCAGTCCGATGACGAAGCCGACGACACTGGCGATCAGCCCGCCGAACACGACCAGGGCGATGACCGGCACCGCGATCCACTTCACCCACCACGGCAGTCCCGTGAAGATCTCTCGCATCGCCCTCGTCCTTACCTTCCCACCCGTTCGAGTGCCGGGCCCTGTCGGTCCTTCTGGATCTCTGATGTCCTGCACTCGATGCTAGGACCGGGAGGGGGCGAACGGGGGCCTCGCACCCCTTGTCCTCCCCTGACCGATCCCCTAGGGAACCCCGAGGCGGTCCGTCATCGCTCGGGCGGAGAGAAGACCACCAGCACCCTAAGGTCCTCGGTGATGTGGTGGAACTTGTGTGCGACGCCCGCCGGCACGTAGATCACGCTGCCGCGCGCCACCTGGGTCGTCTCCAGGCCGACGGTGATCGCGGCACGGCCGCTCACAACGAAGTAGACCTCGTCCTGATTGTGCGGCTTCTGTGGATCCTGTTCGCCCGCGTCCAGGGCGTACAGACCGACCGACATGTTCTGCTCCCGCAGAAACTGCAGGTAGGCGCCCTCGTTGGCGGCGCGCTCCGCCTCCAGTTCATCCAGCCGGAATGCCTTCATCGCCTTGTCCGCCCCTGCCTCTTGTGCCCGTGTCCGATCAGGTCTGCCACGATCAGACACATGAAGAATTTCGTAGTCAAGACGATTGCCAACGCGGGTGCCCTGGCGGTCGCCGTATGGCTGCTCGACAAGATCACCCTGACGGGTGACAGCACGGGCAAGAAGATCGGCACTCTGATCATCGTGGCGCTGCTCTTCGGCGTGGTGAACTTCCTGGTCAAGCCGCTGGTCAAGCTCCTCAGTCTGCCGCTTCTGATACTGACGCTCGGCCTGTTCACGCTGGTCGTCAACGCGCTGATGCTGCTTCTCACCTCGTGGCTGGCCGACAAGCTCGACGTGAGCTTCCATGTGGAGGGCTTCTGGACGGCCGTCCTGGGCGGCCTGATCATCTCGGTCGTCTCCTGGGCGCTGCACGTCGTCCTGCCCGACGGGGACTGAGCAGACATGACGTACCGCGTCTGCTTCGTCTGCACGGGCAACATCTGCCGGTCCCCGATGGCCGAGATCGTCTTCCGCGCACGGGTGGCGGAAGCGGGTCTCGACGGGCTGGTGGAGGTCGACAGCGCCGGCACGGGCGGCTGGCACGAGGGCGATGGCGCGGACCCGCGCACGGTGGCCGTCCTGGAGGACAACGGCTCCGCCGGCGCCCACACGGCCCGGCAGTTCCAGTCGTCCTGGTTCTCCCGCCTCGACCTGGTGATCGCCCTCGACTCCGGCCACCTCGGAGCGCTGCGCCGCCTGGCGCCGACGGAGCAGGATGCCCAGAAGGTACGGCTGCTGCGTTCGTACGATCCTGCCGCCGGCTACGACCTCGACGTACCGGACCCCTACTACGGGGGCGCGGACGGCTTCGAGGAGTGCCTTGAGATGGTGGAGGCGGCGAGCACCGGTCTGCTCGCCGCCGTGCGAAGGGACGTGGAGGGACGGGCGGTATGAGCGATTCCGCGCAGGACGACGCGGGCGGGGCGACGGGTGAGTCGGCCCGGGTGATCCGCCACACGGCACCGGCGGCGGACGCGGGCGAGGTGAAGGATGCCGCGAGCCGGGTGACCGGTGCGGCGGGTGGAGTGACGGATGCCGTGGACGAGGTGACGAACGCCGTGAGCGGGGTGACGGGTGCCGCCGGCGAGACGGCGAATGCTGCGGACAGGGCGACAGGCACCGTCGACGAGGTGACGGGCACCGCGGGACGGGCAACCGTGAAGACCGGTGACGGCACGCGCGCGGTGCGGGCCGGACTGCCCGAGCCGGTCAAGTACGAGCCCACCCTGCCCGGCCCGGTGTTCGCCGCCCACTTCCACCTGCCGGGCGAGCCGACCGGCCCCTACACCTACGGCCGCGACCAGAACCCGACCTGGACGCTGCTGGAGCGTGCCGTCGGCGAGCTGGAGGCACCCGGCCGGGACGATGCGGAGACGCTCGTCTTCGCCTCGGGCATGGCCGCCATCTCGGCAGTGCTCTTCTCCCAGCTGCGCACCGGCGACGTGTGTGTCCTGCCGGATGACGGCTACCAGGCGCTGCCGCTGGTTCGCGCCCAGCTGGAGGCGTACGGCATCGAGGTGCGCACCGCGCCGACGGGCGGCGACGCCCAGCTCGACGTCCTCGACGGCGCGAGGCTGCTGTGGATCGAGACGCCGTCGAACCCCGGGCTCGACGTGTGCGACATCAGGCGGCTCGCCGAGGCGGCACACGCGCGTGGTGCCCTGGTGGCCGTCGACAACACCCTCGCGACGCCGCTCGGCCAGCGTCCACTGGAGCTGGGTGCCGACTTCGCGGTGGCCAGCGGCACCAAGCAGCTCACCGGGCACGGAGACGTCCTCCTGGGCTATGTCGTCGGCCGGGACGCCGAGGCCATGACCGCCGTACGCCGCTGGCGCAAGATCGTCGGTGCGATTCCGGGGCCCATGGAGGCCTGGCTGGCACACCGTTCCATCGCGACGCTCCAGATGCGGGTCGACCGGCAGAGCGCGACAGCCCTGGCGGTCGCAGAGGCGCTGCGCGAGCGGCCCGAGGTGACGGGGCTGCGCTACCCGGGTCTCCCCGACGACCCCTCGCACACGATCGCCGCTCGGCAGATGCGGCGCTTCGGGTGCGTGGTGTCGTTCACGCTGCCCACGCGCGAGCGTGCCGACCGCTTCCTCGAAGCGCTGCGGCTCGTGGACGACGCGACGAGCTTCGGCGGGGTGCGGTCCACGGCCGAACGGCGGGGACGCTGGGGCGGGGACGCGGTGCCTGAGGGCTTCATCCGCCTCTCGGTCGGTGCCGAGGACCCGGAGGACCTGGTGGCGGACGTGCTGCGTGCGCTGGACGCATCGGCCGCCTGACCATCCCCACGGACGGTCCGAGCCTCCCCCCTCGTGGCTCGGACCGTCCCCCGGTTCCGCGCGCAAGAACCGCGCGACCAAGGCTAGTTGACTCTCTGTCAGTGTCCAATCACGGTAGCGACAGAGACCTATCGACTTATTTATAGTTGGGCAGGCCGTGGGCGGGTGGCGAGGGTCGGAGAGGGGAGTGCGCGGTGGATCTGGCCTTACTGCGGACCTTCGTGACCGTGCACCGGGCCGGCTCCTTCACCCGCGCCGCCGCCCTGCTCGGTCTCTCCCAGCCTGCCGTCACCTCGCAGATACGGACGCTGGAACGGCAACTGGGCCGCCCCCTGTTCCTGCGGCAGGCCCGCGGCGTGACCCCGACGAGCATCGGCGACGAGCTCGCCCACAAGGCCGCGCCCCATCTCGACGCCCTGGTGGAGATCACCGAGACCGGCCTCGACGACGACTCCTCCTTACGGACCCTGCACCTCGCAGGTCCTCCGGAGTTCACCGCCGAACGAGCCCTGCCCGCCCTCACGGAGCTGACCGGTGAGGACGGCCAGGGCTTTGCCTTGCGCGCTTCCTTCGGGACGGCCGAGGAAACACTGGAAGGGCTTTCTGCCGGGCACCATGATCTGGCCATCAGCACGGCCCAGCCGCGCGGCTCCCTGCTCACGGCGACTGCGCTCTGCGACGAGGAACACGTCCTGATCGCGGCGCCGCGCTGGGCCGAGCAGATCGGCACCGTGCAAACGGACCGCGAGCCGGAACCGGCCCTCGAGAAGGTGCCCGTGGTGGAGGTGCACGAGTCGCTGCCCTTCGTCTCCCGCTATTGGGCCTCCGTTTTCGACTCGCACCCGGCTACCCCAGGCACAGTGATCGTCCCCGACCTTCGTGCGGTCCTGGCCTGTGCGGCCGCCGGCGCCGGCCTGGCGGTGCTGCCCCGCTATCTGTGTGCGCCGGCGCTGGAGCAGGGCGATGTCGTGGCCCTGCACGAGCCGACGGTGCCACCGCTGCGGACATACTTTCTGGTGGTTCGGACCGGGACGCTGGCGCTGCCCCATATCGCTCGAGCCCACGAGTGGTTGCAGCGGGCTTCGGCCGACTGGTGCTGAGTCCCTCATCGGCCGGGCTCCGAGCTGGGATGACGCGGGTTTCGCGGGCGCCCTGGTGGTGGGGCCGAGGGCCTTCTCAAGGAGGCGACGGGGGCGCCTTGGGGTGGGTATCGGGGCGCTCGGGACCGTGCCTCACTCTGGGGGCTCGGCCGGTGACGGTTCGCGATGTTTCACGTGGAACCAGCCGGGCCACATTTCACTCATGACCGTCCGACCCGTGGTCAAGCGCACCGCCCGCGCCGTTCTGCTGGACGGCGCCGACCTGATCTTGATCAAGCGCACCAAGCCGGGTGTGGATCCCTACTGGCTCACCCCCGGTGGCGGGGTCGAGCCCAGCGACTCGACCGTCATCGACGCCCTGCACCGCGAGGTGTACGAGGAACTGGGCGCCAAGATCACCGATGTGGTGCCCTGCTTCGTGGACACCATGGAGCACATCGGGGAGGACGGCGGAGCAACCGGTGTGAAGGTGCAGCACTTCTTCGTCTGCCGCCTGGAGTCCATGGATCCCTCCCTGCGCCATGGCCCCGAGGTGGACGAGCCGGTCGGCGAGTACGAGATCGTGCGCGTGCCCTTCACCCGGGTCGGTATCGCCTCCGTCCATCTCGTGCCGCTGTCGCTGCGCCACTACCTGGACGGCAACATCGAGGGCGTTCTCGCCATGCACGCTCCCGACCTGGGCTGAGGCGCCAGGGTCAGCTTCCGGCCGCGACCAGTTCCTCGACGGAGTCGTGGCGTATGCGGTTCGACGGGATACCGATGTCCCTCAGTGCGTCCACACTGCTGCGAATCATCCCGGGCGGGCCCGAGAGGTAGGCGTCGAACTCGTTCCACGGCCCATAGGCGCGTATCGCGTCCGGCAGCTGCTGGTTCGCCTGCTGGTCGATGATCGCCCGGACCGAGAGCCAGGGGTGGCTCTGCTGGAGGCGGAGCATGGTGTCGATGTCATACAGGTCGTGGTCCGTGCGGGCTCCGTAGAAGACCTCGACCGACCTGCGGTCCCCATGCTCGGCGACATCTTCGACCAGAGCCTTGATGGGCGCTATGCCCGTGCCGCCGCCCAGGCAGAGCAGACCGCTGTCCGTGGTGTGGTCCACGGTCATGGAACCGGCGGGCGGACCGAGCCGGATGATGTCGCCGGGGCGGGCGCGGTGCACCAGGGCATTGGAGACCCAGCCCGCTGGTACGGCCTTCACATGGAACGACAGAAGACCGTCGGAGCGGGGCGCCGAGGCGAAGGAGTAGTGCCGCCATATCCGGGGCCACCAGGGCGTCTCCACGCTCGTGTACTGCCCGGCGAGGAAGGGGTACGGCTGGTCGGGCCGGACGGTGACGACCGCGACGTCCGGGGTTCGCAGGTCGTGCGTGACGATCTCGGCGTACCACCAGGCCGGGGCTCGCAGTTCGTCCGCGGCCGCCGCGTCGATCATGACCTGGGAGATCGTGGTGTAGGCCCTGACCCAGGCCGCCTCCATCTCCGCGTTCCAGACCCCGGCGGCGTATTTGCTCAGCGCACCGATGAGGCACTCGCCGACGGCCGGGTAGTGCTCGGCCCGCGTCCCGTACTTCCGGTGCCCCCGGCCGAGATTCTGCAAGTAGTCGACGAGGACATCCTTGTTGTCGATGTGCTCGGCGGCCGTGAGCAGCGCTCTGAGCAGCCGGTCCCGCTGCGTGTCCATCGCGGCCGGGAACAGCGACCGCAGGTCGGGGTGGCGAACGAAGAGCAGAGCGTAGAAGTACGACGTGACCTTGTCGGCGACCGGGGATACCTCGGCCATGGCGCGGCGGATGAGCAGGGCGTCCGGGGAACCCTCTTCGACCCGGGGGGTGGCGGCCTCTTCCGGGGACGACACCGGTGCGTACCGCTGGGCGGGGACACGCTGCTCAGCAGCGGCAGTCGGGGGCGGAGCCGGCGTGGAGGCGAAGGGCGTGGGGGTCAGCGGGGCCGGTGCGGGACCCGGCGATGAGGCGCCGGCGAGGCTCGAGACCGCGGGGGGAGGAGCGTGCTGCGCGGCTTGAGGGGCGGGCTTCGGTATCGACCCCGGGGCGTCACGCCCTTGCTCGGGCCCACCGGCGCTCACACTGCCGGGCGTCGTGTTTGTCGGCGCGGATGTGCCGTCTGCCGGGGTTTCCGGGACGGTTCCCGGCCTGCCCACCGGGCGTATCGCGGCCGGCCGACGCCCTTCTGCCGTTCTGTCGGGCGTCCTGGCGTCGCTGTCCGGCGCCGTCGCCGGGTCCTTGCGGGGTGTGAACCAGCCGCCCTCGCCGCCAGAAGTGCCGCTGTCGGCCGACGTGGTGGTCGGAGCGTCCATGGTGTGCCTCGCCTCGAGCATCTTTCGGTCGGTCTGCGCACTTTCCCAGCCGGAAGGTGCCTGCTTTCCCCCGTGGACGGTCTGCGTTCCCATCCTTGTCGCGGCCAATGCGGCCACATTCAACCCGTATTCCGGCCCCGTACGGACAAGTAAGGCGAGAGTGTGACATTGGCCGCAGTGCTTTCATCGAGCTTCTCACCCGCCTGGACGCTTCCGTCGCGTAACCGGAAACGCGGGTCTTCGATCTCTCCGTCCCGCTAGGCTGCGTTGCCCTGCACTCGGCCCATACGGGGCGGGCCGTGCCGTCCCGAATGCGAACCGGAGTCGACCCTACCGGCCACCGGCGTGCACACAAGTCCCCCCTTCCCTCGCCACGAATGCGGCCACGACGCGAATCATCGAGTCGGTCAACTTCGGCGCGGTAATGCACCGTTCCCAGCCTCGATCGGACACGGGGTGTTCTTACGTGTTTCACGTGAAACATCCAGCACCGACCCACGCCGTGTACGGGTGGCGACAACTGGCCAAAAGCTCGTACGTCTCCATTGAAAGAGGTGGACGCCAAGGGCCCGCGTCGGACAGCCTGACCTGCGTGCCGACTCCTTCCCTTGCCTCTCTGCCCATCCGCCGTCTCACGCTCCGCGATCAAGCGGCCTGCGCCGACTTGTCCGAGGACCGGGGGTGGCCACGGGAGGAGCACAAGTGGGGCTTCCTCCTCACGGCCGGAAAGGGCTACGGCATCGACGACCCCGACGGCGGCCTGGTCAGCGCCTGCGTCGTCACCGAGTACGGACCACAAAACCCTGCCCTCGCCGCGATCGGCATGGTTTTGGTGGCCGGACGGCATGCTCGCCAGGGCGTGGGACGCCGACTGATGCGCCACGTCGTCTCGGCGATGGGTGCTACTCCCGTCACCCTGCATGCCACGCCGTACGGCCGCCCCCTCTACGAGGAACTCGGCTTCAAGGTCACCGGGCGGGCCGAGATGGTCCGGGGGCACTTCAGCCCCGGTGGGCCGGAGCCGACTGTCACCACTCGCGCCGCGACCGCCGAGGACCTCACCGCGATCCTCCGGCTCGACGAGCAGGTGTTCGGGACCGACCGCACCCACATCGTCACCCGACTCCCCGCCTTCGCCGATCAGTTGCGCGTAGCCGAGGAGGGCGGGCGGATCATCGGGTACGCGGGAGCCTGGCCCAACATGGACACCCACGTCGTGGGGCCGCTCATCGCGCGCGACACGTCGGTGGCGCAGGCGCTCATCGCCTCTCTTGCCGCTCACACCGACCGCCCGCTGCGCACCGACATCGATGTGCGGCATGAAGAGCTCCTCGCGTGGGTGAAGCAGCGCGGCCTGGAGTCCGTTGCCTTCAACTCGGTGATGTCGTACGGGATCACCGAGCTGCCCGGAGACTGGAGCCGGCGGTTCGCGCCGGTCACGGTCGCGGCGGGCTGAAAAGTCTCGGTACGACGGTGCGGGCTGCCCGGAAACCGGGGCGCCCGCATGGTCGTGCTGAGGCCTGGTCAGGCACGGGCCTCAAGGGCGGCCGTGGCGAAGCCGTGGTCCTGCTCCGGCGGGCCGACGCCGATCGCGCCGATCAGACGGCCCTCGCGCCGCACCGGACCGCCGTCGGCGGTGAACGGCAGCGGCCGGTCGAGCGCGGTCGGCAGCGTGTGGAAGAGGCCTCCCGGCTGCACCGCGTCGACCAGGTCCGCGGTGGGCGCGTTCGGCTGGAGAGCCGTGAATGCCTTGCGGGCGTTGGTCTCGTCGGAGATCAGCACGGCCCGGTGGTCCCGCCGGAAGGCGAGCAGATGCTGCCCGAGTCCAGGACGGTGACGCTGTTGGTGACGCCTGCGGCCTCGGCGGCTCGCCGGGACGCGACGACGAGCGCATCGGCGTCCCGGGGGGTCAGCGGGGCGACAGCGGTGGTGGTGATCAGGAGGGAGTTGTCCTGGACGACGTGCTGGTGCTGCTGAGTCATGCGGTCGGTCGGGGTGACCCGGCTGCTCAGTGGTGGACGGCGGCCCGCTGCCCGGCCGGTGCGCCACCCGTCACGACAGTGCCGGGCTCACCGGTACGGCGCTCAAGGGCTGCCGAGAGAAGGGCCAGGACCAGGGCTCCGGCTGCCAGGACGGCACCGACCCAGTTGGGGGCGGTGTAGCCGAGGCCTGCCGCGATCACGAGGCCTCCGAGCCAGGCGGACAACGCGTTGCCGAGATTGAAGGCGCCGATGTTCACGGCTGAGGCCAGGGTCGGGGCGCCGTGCGCCTGGTCGAGAACCCGCTTCTGGAGCGGCGGCACGGTGGCGAAGCCCAGGGCGCCGATCAGCGCGATGGTGATCGCCGACAGCAACTTGTCGTGGGCGGTGAGGGTGAACAGCGCCAGGACGACGGAAAGGGCGCCCAGGGAGACGTACAGCATGGGCATCAGGGCGCGGTCGGCGAACCTGCCGCCGACGAGGTTGCCGCCGACCATGCCGAGGCCGAAGAGGACCAACAGCCACGTGACCGAGCCGTCAGCGAAGCCTGTGACGTGGGTCATCATCGGCGCGATGTAGGTGATGGCCGCGAAGACACCGCCGAAGCCGAGGACGGTCATGGCCATCGCGAGCAGCACCTGCACGTTCTTGAAGGCGGCCAGTTCGTGCCGCAGGCGCACGCCCTCCGCCTTGGGCGTGTCGGGGACGAGCCGAGCGATGCCGACCAGCCCGACGACGCCGAGGGCGGCGACGATGGCGAAGGTCACCCGCCAGCCGACGGATTGCCCGACGAGCGTGCCCAGCGGGACGCCGACCACGTTGGCGACGGTCAGGCCGGTGAACATCATCGCGATGGCTCCGGCCTTCTTGTCCGGGGCGACGAGATCGGCCGCGACGACCGCGCCGATGCCGAAGAAGGCGCCGTGGGCCAGCGAGGCGACAATCCGGCCGATCAGCATGACGGAGAAGGCCGGGGCGAGTGCCGAGAGCAGGTTGCCGACGATGAACAGGCCCATGAGCAGCATCAGCATCCGCTTGCGAGAGATCTTGGTGCCGAGCACGGTCATCAGCGGGGCGCCGAACATCACGCCGAGCGCGTAGCCGGTCACCAGGTATCCGGCGGTCGGGATGGAGACTCCGTAGTCGCCCGCGACCTCGGGCAACAAGCCCATGATCACGAATTCCGTCGTTCCGATCCCGAAGGCCCCGATCGCGAGGGCCAGAAGCGCGAGAGGCATGGAGGGTTACCTTCCCAGACGATTGCAGGAGCAGTTTGCCTGCGTGCACAATAGTTGCAGACGCGGCATACAGGCAACCGACGTCAATTGCGGATCTGCTCTATCCTGAGTGTCAGCCGCTCCGGGACGGAGGAGACGCCCATGACAGCGACGGACCCCGCACTCACCGCTCTCGCCCAGAGCTGGTGCGCCCTCTCCCTGCTCCACGGGAGGATCGAGGCCCACATCGAGCGCGCCCTGCAAACCGGGCACGACCTCAGCGCGCGCGAGTACTCCCTGCTTGACGTGCTCAGCCGACAGCACGACGGGGACGGCGGACATCTGCAGATGAAGCAGGTCGCCGACGCCGTCGTCCTCAGCCAGAGCGCCACCACGCGTCTGGTGACACGGCTGGAAGACCGCGGACTGCTGGAGCGCTACCTGTGCCCCACGGATCGCCGGGGCATCTACACGAACGTCACCGACGCGGGTCTCCAGCTACTGAAGGCGGCACGGCCGACCAACGACGCCGCCCTGCGCGAAGCCCTCGACGAAGCGGCGAAGAACCCCGAACTGGCCCCACTGGTCCGGGTCGTGGAGACGCTGAAAGCCCCGCTGCCCGCCTGAGGCAGGACATACCGCGTGCGGCATCTCCGCACCGGCCGGCACTGCGTAGGGTGCGTCCATGGGAGATCTTGAGATACGTGCCGCGATCGCCGACGACGTCCCGGCGATCGTCGCCATGCTCGCGGACGACCCGCTGGGCGCACAGCGCGAGTCACCGGACGACCTCGCCCCGTACCTGGCCGCACTGGAGCGGCTCAGCGCCGACCCGAACCAGCGTCTGGTCGTGGCGGTACGGCAGAGCCAGGTCGTCGGCACGCTCCAGCTCACGATCATTCCCGGGCTCTCCCGACGCGGCGCCACCAGGTCGACCATCGAAGGAGTGCGCATCCACGCTGACGAGCGCGGCAGCGGGCTGGGGACACAACTCATTGAGTGGGCGATCAACGCGTCCCGGGACGAGGGATGCCAGTTGGTCCAGCTGACCTCCGACAGGACCCGTACCGACGCCCACCGCTTCTACGAGCGACTCGGGTTCACGGCCTCCCATACAGGCTTCAAGCTCCAGCTCTGACCGGCATGCCTGGGCGTCGTTTCACGTGAAACGACGCCCAGGCACGTCACCGCTCAACCGGTACCGCGCCATCCCCCGGGATCGATCCCGCCCGGCACAGGAGCCCCCTCGTCATACGGCTGACGCGTGAACACGAACGAGCCGAGGTCCAGATGGCTCACGGGCCCGTCCGGCCGCCGTACGGCCTTCAGGGGCTCGCCGGCGTAGTAGCCGTCCAGCCCCGTCCAAGTGCCGTCGCCGTTCGAGCGGAACCGTGAGCGGCGTCCGGCACCGGACAGCGGCCCCAGCGAAACCAGTCCGTCGGCCGTCAGCCGCAGAGCGAAGGCGTGCGTGCCCCAGTACCACTGCCCCGTCAACTCCAGCAGCGACGGGTCGAGATCAACCAACGGCTTCCACGGTGCAGGGATGCGCGGCTCCGCCTCGGCGACGATGCGGACCAGGTCGGCGGCGACCTGGAACAGCAGCGGCCCGGAAGTGGAGTTGGCCATGGCGATCGCCGCCACGTCGTCATCGACGCTGATCATGAGGCACGCGAGGAACCCGGGCAGTGAGCCGGTGTGACCGACGAGGGACCGGCCGTTCCGTCGCCGGATCTCCATGCCCAGACAGTAGGCGTAACCGCTCGCCACATCCGCCGCGTCGTGGGGCGCGGCAGGTGTCCTCATCTCCCGCAACGACTCGGCACTCAGTACCCGCTCGTCGCCATGGACCAGGAAGACCGCGAACCGCGCCAAGTCACCGGTCGTCGACCAGAGCTGACCGGCCGGTGCCATGCGTCCCAGATCCTCGACGGGCTCGGGAAGCATCACATCCGCCCAGGGATGCACGGCCCAGCCGCCCGCATGGGGCGCCTGAGGCAGCACGCTGGTGCGATACAGACCCAGAGGTTCGAGCACTTCACGCCGAAGGACGTCCTCCCAGGGGGCCCCGCGGAGCTTCTCGATGAGTGCGCCGAGCAATGCGTACCCCGGGTTCGAGTAGTGGAACCGGCGGCCGGGCGAGGCCAGCAGGGGCCGCTCACCCAGAACGTCGGCGAGTTCGGGCCGCAAGGATCCCGGGCTCCGCTCCCACCACGGTTCCGGCGTCTCGGCCGCCAGCCCAGCTGTGTGCGCCAGGAGTTCTGCGACGGTCGCCTCCCCCACGCCGGTGCCCGGCAGATGCTTCTCGAGCGGATCCCCGAGATCCAGTGCGCCCTCGTCGCGAAGCCGCAGCACGAGGACGGCCGTGAAGGTCTTGGTGATCGAGCCGATCCTGTACTGCACGTTCTCGTCCGGCGCATGCCCTTCCACCGAAGTCCGTGCACCCGTCCACACCGTGGTTCCATCCCGCACAACGGCCGCGACGAGCGACGGAGCCCGCCCTTCGGCCTGCGCGACGGCGATCCGGTGCAGCAGAGCACGACGGGTACCGGGAAGCAGTTCTCCCTGAGATGTCGTCATGGGCCCAGTCCACCCGGCCTGACATCCCCGCGTCGAGCACATTCGGGCCCGCAGCCTGCGAGGCCGGGTGCAGGTCTCGTGGACTCCTGGCACAGGGCATCGCGCTGACCAGACACTTCGGTGAGGTGTGGGTCTCGCCGCCGATGACCTGTCGATCTTCTGTGACCTGCTGGTTCTCTGTTGTCTCACCGCGATGTCACCAAGATCAGTCTCAGATCGATGCCCTTTCCTCGCCGGAACGATGAGTCTGCGGCTGAGTCACCGAGCACGAGGGCTACATGCGAGCTCAGATCGCACCGATGAGTTTCCCGCGCCGCGCCGGTCTGTACGCGAGGGACCGCCTCACGGAAGGCTGGCGCCATGCGCAAATTGATCTACGGCATGAACCTGAGCCTGGACGGCTACATCGCCGCGCCCGGCGACGACATCGGCTGGAGCGTGCCGAGCGACGAGCTGTTCCAGTTCTGGTCCGATCAGTTGCAGTCGACCGACCTGACGCTGTACGGGCGCAAGCTGTGGCAGACGATGAGCTCCTACTGGCCGACCGGCGACCAGCAGCCCAACGCCACCCCGGCGGAGATCGAGTTCGCGCGCCGCTGGCGGGACATGTCGAAGGTGGTGTTCTCCTCGACGATCGACAAGGTCGACTGGAACGCCCGCCTGGTCACCGGCGACGCGGTCGCCGAGATCACCCGGCTCAAGGCCGAGGACGGCGGTCCGATGGACATCGGCGGCGCGACGCTAGCCGGGGCGGCCATGCGGGCCGGGTTGATTGACGAGTACGTGCTGGCCACCGCGCCGGTCCTGGTGGGCGGCGGCACGGCGTTCTTCACCGCGCTGGACAACTGGGTGAACCTGAACCTGGTGGAGACGCGAACGCTTCCCTGCGGCGTGATCCTGAGCAGATACGAGACTAGGCGCTGAGCAGCTTCCCGCTGTCTCACGGCTTGGATGGGTGTTCCCTCTCACCGTCGCGGCATTTCCTCAGCCGGGACCTTCTGGGCGGCCGCGGCGACTCGTTTCCCCAATCGGGTCAGCTGCGTGGCCGTACCGCGTTCGGCTCGTTCGGAGGGGGATGTCAGGGAGACCGGCCCGACCACAGCAGGTGCAAGACCCCGGCCCGAACAAGCTCCGGGGCGAACCCACCCACTGCGCCGAGGGGCCTCTTCGCGGGGCACCCCGCGACGGCCCCATCAACCGCTCCAGCAGATCAGCGGGGAAAAGCCAGTCACGGCGGTATCCGGCGATGAGCCGTACGTTCTCCAACACGCCCGGCTCCGGTTCGCTCAGCACTTGATACCCACCCGCGGCCCTGCACGACCTGGCGTGTCCAGGCGAACGTGAAGGCCACCTCCGGGGTCTCCAGCCAGCGACTCGGCTTCACATCGACGACCAGCGGCCCCTCCCGCTTCAGCAGCAGGTAGTCGGGGGCGCCGCCGGAATACGGAACTGGTCGTACTGGCTCGACTCGTTCAACGTTACCTATGGGCCCGTCGACTCGAACGTCTACCTGTCGGAGCCGACCGTTCTGGTCGATGAGTGCGGTCCTGTTCGATGGCCGTCCGTCGGCGATCGGCTGGTCATGGGTTCTGCCTGAAGGCGGGCGGCGAGGTGGTGTCCCCTGGAGTGGTGTGGCAGCGATCACTTCTCGCGACGCGCTGCTACCACATCGCGCTACTACACCGCTCTGCGGGACACGATCCCACACCGGACCGGCGGTCGACGGCAGTCACCCCCACCCTGGCAGTCAGCCGGCCCTGTTTATGCTCACGCCCATGGCACTCGAATGGGAACAGATCATCGTCGACTCCTCTGACCCCATCGCCCTCGGGCGCTGGTGGGCCGAGGCTCTCGGCTGGGTAGTGGTCGACGAATCCGAGGAGATCATCGAGATCCGGCCTGAGCCGGACCAGATGCCGGGGCTGCTCTTCGTGCCTGTCCCCGAGGGCAAGACGTCGAAGAACCGGCTCCACCCCGACTTCCGCCCCGACGACCAGGAGGCCGAGGTCGCCCGGCTGCTCTCCCTCGGTGCCCGGCGCGCCGACACCGTGCAGGACGAGCAGCACTGGGTGACCCTCCTCGACCCGGAGGGCAACGAATTCTGTGTCCTGGGTGAGCGGAAGAGCTGAGCGGGGCCGGGCAGCCGTTCGGGCGGAGGTGCCGGACGGTTTTGCCCACCCGCAGTTGCCCCAGCCGCTGTTCACCGACCCGGCTACACCACTACACGGGACATGACCGGCGGCGACGAGGCGATAGGAATGCCGGTCTCGATCAGCAGCAGTTCCTTCACTGCCAGTCTCAGCAGCTTCCCGCGGCCGTTCTTCAGTACCGCCTCGTTGCCGTTCACGGTGATCGCCAGCTCGACTACCTCAACGGTCTCGCCGTCATAGCGGAACCGTGTACCAACCCCCACGCGGGCTCCGGCCCAGCTCACTTCGGAACCTTCAGAACGTGATGACCGCTGACAGGGGTACTTAAGTCGGTGACCAATTCGCCACGCCAGAGAAGGTCGAGGACCCCAGCACGGGCCTCCTCCGGTTCCCGTCCGGCGAGTGCGTCATCGAGTTCGCCAAGTGTCCGGCGGTCCAGCTCCATCGCTCGAAGTTCGTCGAGCAGGAGACCATCGAAGAGCCAGTCGCGTCGGGACCCGGCGAGGAACCGAAGGTTCTCGAGCTCCGCCGACGCAGGTCCGCCCCACACGACGTATCGCCATCCGCATGCCTCCAACAGCCGCTGCTCCAGCGCGCGATGCAATGAGGAGCCGCCAGCACGAACGAGAACGAGCGAAAGTTCGCCTCGCGGACGTGCTCGGCCCGGTCGAGGATCTTCCGCCGCTCGTCTTCGTGTAGTTGTCCCAGCACTACCGACGCGATGTCCTCAGCGTCGTCAGCTGCCGGGCCCGCTTGCTCGGGTATCACGGCCGCACGGTCAGAGAACAGCAGTTCTTTCAGTGACAACCTGAGTAGCCGCCCTCGGCCATCCTTGAGGACCACTTCGTTGCCCGCCGTCGTAGCGGCCATCTCCACCACTTCGACGGTCTCCCCGTCGTAGCGGAAGCGCGTACCGACCCCCACCCTCGTCCCTGCCCCGCTCATGCCGCCTTCCTCAACACCCGTGAAGAATCGAGCGGTTGACGCAGATCAGCAAAGAGAGCATGGGACCACAGCAGGTGGTGAATCGCGGACCGCACCTGGGGCTCAGGGCGGTCAGGCAGGCAGCGGGCGGCTTCGCCCAGTGGGACCTCATCGAGGTCGGTCCGGCGGAGTTCATCGAGAAGCTCAGGGCTGAACAGCCAATCCCGCCGGTAACCAGCGAGGAGGCGGAGGTTATCCAGCTCCGCCTCCGGTGGCTCGCTCCAGACCTCGTACTGCCATCCCCGGGACTCCACCGCTTGCCGTGTCACTCGAACGTGAAGGCCACCTCGGGCCTGGAGAGCCTTCGGTACGGCTTGACGTCCACAACCACAGGTCCCGGCTCGCCGATCAGCAGGTAGTCCGGGATGTGCTTGCGGACCTTCCCCTCCACCACGGACTTCAGCAGGAACGGCTGGGCGGTGATGTGCTGTACGGAAGCGTCAAAAACAGCGAAGAGCAGCCTGGCCAGCTCCAGGCGGGACTCGTAGATCACGTGATCCCGAACTGTCGAGGACCAGTAAGTACCCGAGTAGTGCTTCTGCCCCTTGTACCAGCGGAACGTCCGCCATGGCACAGCCGACCTCAGCAGATCGGAAGACGCTGCAACCCACGCTCGTTCCTCGACAGCGTCGCTGTTGCGACGCCGAACGCTGACCGTTACATCAGGACTGTCCATGGCACCCCCTGCTCGGGCGATTGCCCCTACAGCCACGGTGCCAGCACACTGTTCGAGCAGGGCCCGCACCCCGTCACGTCACTCAACGGGTGACGGTGCTGACCAGCCAGTCTCAGGATCGTGTCCTATCTGCCAGCGATAGGACATCGGTCGTGGGATTAGGACACGGAATTTGGGACCCTACACGAGAGGCGATCAGGTCTGCGCCATGTCCACGAACCGTGAGTAGTGCCCCTGGAAGGCGACCGTGATCGTCGCCGTCGGGCCGTTACGGTGCTTGCCCACGATGATGTCCGCCTCGCCCGCGCGCGGCGACTCCTTCTCGTACGCGTCCTCGCGGTGCAGAAGGATCACCATGTCGGCGTCCTGCTCGATGGAGCCGGATTCACGCAGGTCGGACACCATCGGCTTCTTGTCCGTGCGCTGCTCGGGACCACGGTTCAGCTGGGAGAGCGCGATCACCGGAACCTCCAGCTCCTTCGCCAGGAGCTTGAGGTTCCGGGACATGTCCGAGACCTCCTGCTGCCGGCTCTCGGAGCGCTTGGAGCCCCCGGCCTGCATGAGCTGCAGATAGTCGATGATCACCAGCTTGATGTCGTTGCGCTGCTTCAGCCGACGGCACTTCGCGCGGATCTCCATCATCGACAGGTTCGGGGAGTCGTCGATGTAGAGCGGTGCGGACGAGACCTCGGGCATCCGGCGCGCCAGGCGCGTCCAGTCGTCGTCCGTCATGGTGCCGGAGCGCATGTGGTGCAGAGCGACGCGGGCCTCTGCGGACAGCAGACGCATCGCGATCTCGTTGCGCCCCATCTCCAGGGAGAAGATGACGCTCGGCAGGTTGTGCTTGATCGACGCGGCCCGGGCGAAGTCAAGGGCAAGGGTCGACTTGCCCATGGCGGGACGGGCCGCGATGACGATCATCTGCCCCGGGTGCAGACCGTTGGTGAGGGAGTCGAGGTCCGTGAACCCCGTGGGAACGCCCGTCATCTCGCCGCTGCGCGAGCCGATCGCCTCGATCTCGTCGAGCGCACCCTCCATGATGTCGCCGAGCGGCAGGTAGTCCTCGCTGGTGCGCTGCTCGGTGACCGCGTAGACCTCAGCCTGGGCACGGTTGACGATCTCGTCGACGTCGTCGTCGGCCGCGTATCCCATCTGTGTGATGCGCGTGCCGGCCTCGACCAGTCGGCGCAGGACGGCCCGCTCATGGACGATTTCCGCGTAGTACGCCGCGTTGGCCGCCGTGGGGACCGTCTGGACGAGGGTGTGCAGATACGAGGCCCCGCCGACCTTGTTGATCTCACCGCGTTTGGTGAGCTCGGCCGCGATCGTGATGGGGTCGGCGGGCTCGCCCTTGGCGTAGACGTCGAGGACGGCCTGGTAGATCGTCTCGTGGGCCGGCTTGTAGAAGTCATGGCCCTTCAGGATCTCGACGACGTCGGCGATGGCGTCCTTGGACAGGAGCATGCCGCCGAGGACGGACTGCTCGGCGTCGATGTCCTGCGGCGGTACCCGCTCGAAGGACGGGGCCGATCCGCTGTCCCACGCCCCGTTGTCCCTGCCGCGCTCATGCTGTTCGTCTCTGCCGCGGGCTCCGTCACCACGTCGGCGGGAGGCGGGCAGACGATCACTGGGACCGCTGTCGGCCCACGGGTCGTCCAAGGGCTCGGAAATGCTCACCGAGCCACCTCCTCCCGTCCGCCGAAGCAGACCTAGCCGTGCCCCTTTGTTCTACGGCACGGCACTGACAAATAAGAGGCCCAACTCCGGTTGGCATGCGCCGGTTTTGTGGCGTTTTGAAAACCGGCGGACGGAGCGGGCGCCGGACCACCGTAGGCCTGTCGGCACCGTCAGCCAATCTGGTTATCCACAGGCCATGTGGACGACGGCCCAGATGCTGTGGAGAACTCCGCGAAACCTGTGCACGACCCGGTGGACAGGCCTGTGAACAAGCAATGACCCTCACTCGGGAAGCCCTCTTGACCTGCACCTTTGTCATCCACGGGCTGTGCAGAAGAAAAACTTTCCCAACCGGCCCAAGATCGCCTCGAACAGTGCACAGCAGTGCGCACCCGAGGACGGAAAGTAAGGGGTGCGAATGCTTTGCATCTCTTACCTGTGGACGATTAGATTGGTGCACATGACACAGGCCCCCGCGCGCCGCCGAACCGGCCGGAGACAGCACGACCGAGAGATCGTCGCGCTGGCCGTGCCGGCCTTCGGCGCCCTCGTCGCCGAGCCCCTCTTCCTCATGGCCGACACGGCCATCGTGGGCCACCTGGGCACAGCCCAACTCGCCGGACTCGGCGTCGCTTCCGCCTTGCTCATGACCGCCGTCAGCGTCTTCGTCTTCCTCGCCTACGCCACAACGGCCGCGGTTGCCCGTCGCGTCGGAGCGGGCGACCTCCCGTCCGCCATCCGGCAAGGCATGGACGGTATCTGGCTGGCACTGCTCCTCGGTGCTGCCGTCGTCGCCGTCGCACTGCCGACAGCACCCCATCTCGTGGACCTCTTCGGTGCCTCGGAGGCGGCAGCCCCCTACGCGATCACCTACCTGCGCATCTCCGTGCTCGGCATACCGGCGATGCTGGTGGTCCTCGCCGCGACCGGTGTCCTGCGCGGCCTGCAGGACACCAGGACCCCTCTCTACGTCGCCATCGCCGGCTTCGTCGTCAACGGCGCCCTCAACGCCGCGCTGGTCTACGGCGCCGATCTGGGGATCGCCGGCTCCGCTTGGGGCACCGTCATCGCTCAGTGCGGCATGGCCGCGGTCTATCTCGTGGTGGTTCTGCGCGGAGCGCGCAAGCATGGTGCCTCGCTGCGCCCGGATGCCTCCGGGATCAGGGCCTCCGCGCAAGCCGGTGTGCCCCTGCTGGTGCGCACTCTCTCGCTGCGGGCGATCCTGATGATCGCCACGGCGATCGCTGCCCGTCTCGGGGATGCCGACATCGCCGCCCACCAGATCATCCTTTCCCTGTGGAGCCTGCTGGCCTTCGCCCTCGACGCCATCGCCATCGCGGGGCAGGCCATCATCGGTCGATACCTCGGAGCCGGTGACGCCCAGGGCGCCCGGGACGCATGCCGTCGCATGGTCGAGTGGGGTATCGCCGTCGGAGCCGTTCTCGGAATTCTGGTGGTCATCAGCCGACCGGCGTTCCTGCCTCTGTTCACCAGCGACCCGGCAGTCAAGGATGTGGCGCTGCCCGCCCTGATCATCGTCGCCCTTTCCCAGCCCATCTCCGGCATCGTCTTCGTCCTTGACGGAGTCTTGATGGGTGCCGGCGACGGCCCCTACCTTGCCTGGGCGATGCTGATCACTCTGGTGGTCTTCACGCCGGTCGCTCTACTGGTCCCGGTACTGGGCGGCGGGCTCACCGCCCTCTGGGCCACGATGACGCTGATGATGACTGTGCGGATGCTGACCCTGTGGCTTCGCACTCGCTCGGGCGCATGGATTGTGACGGGCGCGACCCGCTGACCGTTTCACGTGAAGCGCTGCCTGTTTCACGTGAAACAGGGTGTGCTCCACAGAACGCGGTGTTTCACGTGAAACAGGAACGTCCCTCGGTATACCTGCTCCCGACAGAGAAGGCCCTCCGCAGGCCTGCGTCCGACAGACACGAATGGGGCCGCACCCCGCAGGGTGCGGCCCCATCGCTTACTGCTTCAGCACGCGCGGCACTCAGGCCGCGACGACCTCGATGTTCACCTTCGCGGCAACCTCGGGGTGCAGACGCACGGACGTCTCGTGAGCGCCCAGCGTCTTGATCGGCGAGCCGAGCTCGATGCGGCGCTTGTCGACCTCGGGGCCACCGGAGGCCTTGATCGCGGAAGCGATGTCGGCCGGGGTGACGGAACCGAAGAGACGACCGGCGTCGCCGGAGCGAACGGCCAGACGGACCTTGACGCCCTCGAGCTGGGCCTTCACAGCGTTGGCCTGCTCGATGGTCTGGATCTCGTGGATCTTGCGAGCACGACGGATCTGCTCGACGTCCTTCTCGCCACCCTTGGTCCAGCGGATAGCGAACTTCCGCGGGATCAGGTAGTTGCGAGCGTAACCGTCCTTGACGTCGACGACGTCGCCCGCGGCACCGAGGCCGGAGACCTCGTGGGTGAGGATGATCTTCATGAGTCGGTCACCCTTCCCTTATCGCGCGGTGGAGGTGTAGGGCAGCAGCGCCATCTCACGGCTGTTCTTCACGGCCGTGGCGACGTCACGCTGATGCTGCGTGCAGTTGCCGGTCACGCGGCGGGCACGGATCTTGCCGCGGTCGGAAATGAACTTCCGCAGCATGTTCGTGTCCTTGTAGTCCACGTACGTGACCTTGTCCTTGCAGAATGCGCAGACCTTCTTCTTCGGCTTGCGCACAGGCGGCTTAGCCATGGTGTTTCTCCTGTGTGATCAAGAAGTGTGAGTGCGAACCCCGCCCCTAGAAGGGGGGCTCGTCCGAGTAGCCGCCGCCAGTGCCGCCGCCGGAGTTTCCACCCCAGCCGCCGCCACCGCCCTGGTTGCCACCGGCGGGAGCACCGGTCGCCCAGGGGTCGTCAGCGGGAGCGCCGCCGCCCTGCTGGCCGCCACCGGGGCCGCCGCCCCAGCCGCTGCCACCCTGGCCGCCACCGCCACCGCCGAAGCCCTGGCCGCCCTGGCCACCGCGGCCGGTGGTCTTGGTGACCTTGGCCGTGGCGTTGCGCAGGCTGGCGCCGACTTCCTCGACGTCCAGCTCGTAGACCGTGCGCTTGACACCCTCACGGTCCTCGTAGGACCGCTGCTTCAGCCGGCCCTGCACAATGACGCGCATGCCTCGCTGGAGCGACTCAGCGACGTTCTCCGCCGCCTGACGCCAGACCGAGCAGGTCAGGAACAGGCTCTCGCCGTCCTTCCACTCGTTCGTCTGGCGGTCGAAGGTGCGGGGGGTGGACGCGACACGGAACTTCGCGACCGCCGCACCGGAGGGGGTGAAGCGCAGCTCGGGGTCGTCGACAAGATTGCCGACGACCGTGATGACGGTCTCGCCTGCCATGGGGGAACCTCTCGGCGGGTTTGCTCTGGCTGCTTGCTACTCGAATCCCGGGATCAGCTGAGCTGGGAAGCTCAGTGGGTCTCGGGGCGGAGGACCTTGGTCCGGAGGACCGACTCGTTCAGGTTCATCTGGCGGTCGAGCTCCTTGACGACCGCAGGCTCGGCCTGCAGGTCGATGACCGAGTAGATGCCCTCGGGCTTCTTCTTGATCTCGTACGCGAGACGACGACGGCCCCAGGTGTCGACCTTCTCGACCTTTCCGCCGCCATCACGGACGACGGAGAGGAAGTTCTCGATCAGCGGAGAGACAGCGCGCTCCTCGACCTCGGGGTCGAGGATGACCATCACCTCGTAGTGACGCATGTGGAACCCACCTCCTTTGGACTCAGCGGCCACGGTCGTTCCGTGGCAGGAGGGTTGTGATGCGTAGCAACGGTATCGGCCACCACTGACAGTCGGGGTCTCTCGCGAGAAGCCCCTTGCCATGACATGGGCAGACACCGGTGCGGACGGTACAGAGTACCCGCACAGCGGCTTGCGGTTGAAATCCGGCCTCCGGGGCAGCCAATCTGTACCCATCGGGTGTGTATGGCGCTACCGTGCGCCGACTTTCGCAGGAGGTGCCTTATGGCACAGGCATTGCGACCGAACACCGCCGGCGGCCTCTTCGCCACGGACGGCAAGCCCCATCCCCTCCAGGACGCCCTGCTCGCGGTGACCCTGGTGCTGGGCCTCACGTCGTTCCTCACGGCGATCATCGACGACGACCTGCATGTGCTCAGCTCCTGGGCCGGTCTCGTGGGCATCCTCACGGGTGCGTACGGCCAGTGGATCTCGGAGACGACCAGGGAGCGCTTCGGCCTGATCCTGGGCCTGGGCGCATCAGGCGTCGGGTTCTTCCTGGGCATGGCGCACGGCGGCCTCATCGGCTGACGCCAGGGCACCCCTCATCTGAAACACCGGGTCACGCCCCGGTCGGCCTCGCCGGGGCGAAGGTCCCGTACGCCCAACCGGCGCGCTCCCAAGGCGCAGTAGGCTTCGCGCGAGAGCCGGAGCCCCTGTACCCATGGGGACACACCAGCCCGAGGAGCGCCCCGAAATGAGCCTGACCCTGAGGACCATCAGTCGCGAGCAGCATCTGGCCTACATCCAGAGCCTGCCGTCGGCGAGCCACATGCAGGTCCCGGCCTGGGCTGACGTCAAGGCGGAGTGGCGCTCCGAGAACCTCGGATGGTTCGACGACCGCACCGGCGAGATGGTCGGTGCCGGTCTGGTTCTCTACCGGCAGCTTCCCAAGATCAAGCGCTACCTCGCCTACCTGCCCGAGGGCCCGGTCATCAACTGGTTCGCGCCGAATCTGCAGGAATGGCTCGAACCGATGCTGGCGCACCTGAAGCAGCAGGGCGCCTTCTCCGTGAAGATGGGCCCGCCGGTGATCATCCGGCGCTGGGAGGCCCCCTCCATCAAGGCGGGCATCCAGAACCCGGACGTGAAGCGCCTGCGTGACATCGAGGCCGACCACATCGAGCCGCGTGCCTTCGAGGTGGCCGACAAGCTGCGCCGCATGGGCTGGCAGCAGGGCGAGGACGGCGGAGCCGGCTTCGGAGACGTGCAGCCCCGCTACGTGTACCAGGTGCCGCTGGCGAACCGCTCCCTGGAAGAAGTCCACAAGAACTTCAACCAGCTGTGGCGCCGCAACATCAAGAAGGCCGAGAAGGCCGGCGTCGAAGTCGTCCAGGGCGGCTACCAGGACCTTGAGGAATGGCAGCGGCTGTACGAGATCACGGCCGTGCGCGACCACTTCAGGCCGCGCCCGCTGTCGTACTTCCAGCGCATGTGGACAGCCCTCAACACCGAGGACCCGAACCGCATGCGGCTGTACTTCGCCCGGCACGACGGCGTGAACCTGTCCGCCGCGACGATGCTGATCGTCGGCGGGCACGTCTGGTACTCCTACGGCGCCTCGGACAACATCGGCCGTGAGGTCCGGCCCTCGAACGCGATGCAGTGGCGGATGCTGCGCGACGCCTACGCGCTCGGTGCCACCGTCTACGACCTGCGCGGCATCTCCGACTCGCTGGACGAGACCGACCACCTCTTCGGCCTGATCCAGTTCAAGGTGGGTACCGGCGGCCAGGCGGCCGAGTACCTCGGCGAGTGGGACTTCCCGCTGAACAAGCTGCTGCACAAGGCCCTCGACATCTACATGTCGCGCCGCTGATGTCCCGTTCAGTGCTTCTATACCCCTGATACACGGCAACCGCCGATACACGGCACCGCGAGAAAGGTTCCAGGTCCGGCCATGGCGCTCACGCTCTACGTCGACACCGCGCGCTGGCGTGCGCACCACAAGCACGTGCAGGAGCAGTTCCCGGGCCTCGTACCGGTCTGCAAGGGCAACGGCTACGGCTTCGGGCACGAGCGGCTTGCGGAGGAGGCCACGCGGCTGGGCTCGGACGTCCTCGCCGTCGGCACCACGTACGAGGCCGCCCGGATCAAGGACTGGTTCGGCGGCGACCTGCTGGTGCTGACGCCGTACCGGCGGGGCGAGGAGCCGGTGCCCCTGCCGGACCGGGTCATCCGCTCCGTCTCGTCGATAGACGGCGTGTACGGCCTGGTCGGTGCCCGTGTGGTGATCGAGGTGATGTCCTCGATGAAGCGGCACGGCATCAGCGAGCAGGACCTGGCCCAGTTGCACGCTGCCATCGAGAACGTCCGCCTGGAGGGTTTCGCCATCCACCTGCCGCTGGACCGCACCGACGGCTCGGACGCCGTCGAGGAGGTCATCGGCTGGATGGACCGGCTGCGTGCCGCACGGCTGCCCCTGCACACGATGTTCGTCAGCCACCTCAAGGCCGAGGAACTCGCCCGGCTTCAGCAGCAGTTCCCGCAGACCCGCTTCCGGGCCCGCATCGGAACGCGAATGTGGCTGGGGGACCACGACGCCACGGAGTACCGCGGCGCGGTCCTGGACGTCACGCGCGTCGCCAAGGGCGACCGTTTCGGCTACCGGCAGCAGAAGGCGGCCTCCGACGGTTTCCTGGTGGTCGTGGCGGGCGGTACGTCGCACGGAGTGGGTCTGGAGGCCCCCAAGGCGCTGCACGGCGTCATGCCACGGGCCAAGGGCGTCGCCCGCGCCGGCCTCGCGACGGTGAACCGGAACCTTTCTCCCTTCGTCTGGGGCGGCAAGCAGCGCTGGTTCGCGGAGCCGCCGCACATGCAGGTCTCGATCCTGTTCGTTCCGGCGGACGCGCCCGAGCCGAAGGTCGGCGATGAGCTGGTGGCCCATCTACGGCACACCACCACCCAGTTCGACCGGATCATGGACCGCTGACCGACACGGACACCGATCCCTCGCAGCACAGCAAGAAGGCCGTACACGGCGATCCGTGTACGGCCTTCGACGCGTCCCGGCTACGGCATTCCGCGCCGTTCGCTCAGAGCGAACCCCCCGTGGCGCCCGTTTTTCCCCACTCGAGCCGTGCCCCTTCGTACTGGGCGGTCACGTGCGGTCGTGGGCGATCGGCCGGGCCGAGAACGAAGACGTCTTCGGCGCCGTCGAGCACCCCGCCCGAGGGATCGTCGTCACCGGACCGCCGCACCGGATCCCGCTCCGGCAGGAAGATGTCGCGCACGACCATCACACACAGGTACAGCGTCCCCAGCAGATGCAGGGCGATGGCCCAGTGGTACCCGTCGGTGGGCAGCCCCTTGTGAGCGTCTCCGCTGGTCGTGTACGCGAGGTACAGCCAGATCCCCAGGAAGTACGCCACCTCGCAGGCCTGCCAGATCAGGTAGTCGCGCCACTTCGGCCGGGCGAGGGCGGCCAGCGGGACCAGCCACAGGACGTACTGCGGCGAGTAGACCTTGTTGGTGAGGATGAACGCCGCGACGATCAGGAAGGCGAGCTGGGCGAACCGTGGGCGGCGCGGGGCGGTCAGTGCGAGCGCCGCGACAGCGGCACAGCTTGCCAGCATCAGCAGCGTGGCCAGTGTGTTGACCGTGTGGGTGCTGAGCGGGTCGTCCGAGTTCTGGGCCATGATCAGCCAGAAGGAGCCGAAGTCGACGCCGCGTTCCTGGCTGAACGTGTAGAACTTCGACCAGCCCTCGAACGCGAAGAGCATCACCGGCCCGTTCACGACGACCCAGGCGGCGGCCGCGCCCCCCAGAGCCGTCCCGAAGGCGCGCCACCTGCCCGCGCGCCAGCACAGCACCATCAGTGGTCCGAGGAGCAGGAACGGGTAGAGCTTGGCGGCTGTGGCGAGCCCCAGCAGCACGCCGAAGGCGAGGGGGCGGCCACGTGACCACATCAGCATCGCCGCGGCCGTCAGAGCGACCGCGAGCAGGTCCCAGTTGATGGTCGCCGTCAGTGCGGCGGCGGGCGCCAGGGCGACCAGCAGGCCGTCCCAGGGACGCCTGGCGTGGGTACGGGTCACGCAGACGGCAATGACCGCCGCACACACCATGAGCATTCCGGCGTTGACCATCCAGTACCACTGCTCCTGGTGCTGGATGGTGCCGCTGCCGGGCGTGAGCCAGGAGGCGACCTCCATGAAGACACCGGTGAGCACCGGGTACTCCAGGTACTGCATGTCGCCGGGAAGCCTGTCGAAGTACGGCACGAGCCCGTCGGCGAAGCCGCGCCCCTGATAGAGGTGCGGGATGTCCGAGTAGCACGCATGCGTGTACTGGGAGCTGGCGCCGAAGAACCAGGCACCGTTGTAGCAGGGCGCCTTCTGGACCAGCCCGAGGGCGAACATGCCGATCGCCACCAGCGCGATCACCCGCACGGGAGTCCACCAGGACGCCCCGAGCAGGGCACGCCGCCCGAGCGGGCCGCCGATCAGCTCGCTGCCGGCCGCAGCGACCTCGTCCTCCTTGGTCGGCCGCACCGGGTCCGGCTCGTGGACGCTCGCTTGCGTCGATTCTGCACTGGGCATGCCGCACATCCTGCCGTACGTGCCTGGGACTACGCCGAGGGCCGCCGTACCCAAAGGGGACGGCGGCCCTCGTTTCACGTGAAACACCCTCGCGTTTCACGTGAAACACCCAAGCCGGGCGATCTTCAGCGGCGGCTATCCCTCGGGGCCTCCGAAGATGCCTCCATTGCCGTTGCCTCTGCTGTTGCCGCCATCCAGATTCGTATCGGTTGGCGTGGGCTCGGGGGAAACCCCTCCGTCTGTGCCTCCGTTGTCAGTGCCGCCGTTCTGCGCGCCACCGTCGTCCTCACAGCCGAAGAACCCGCAGGTGTCGCTCGGCGACGGAGACGGGGTGGTCGTGCTCTCGCTGGGCGTGGGGCTCGGCGACTCGGTGACCCTCTCGCTGGGCTCCACGCTGGGCGTCGGGGTCGGCGTCGGGGCACCCACCGCGTCCTGGATCTCGCCGATCTTCTCCGCCTCCGGGAAGCCGGGATCGGTCTCGCCCTTCAGCGCGGCCTTCATGTACTCGGTCCACACCTGCGTGGGAGTGTCACCACCGTGGATCGACTCCTCACCCGCCGTGCCGTTCATGGAGAGCAGCTTGGCGCTCTTGGGGTCCTCGCGGAACATCGCGACCGAGGTCGACAGCTGCTGGGTGTAGCCGACGAACCAGGCCGACTTGTTCTCGTCGGTGGTACCGGTCTTGCCTGCCGCCGTACGGCCCAGGGCCAGCGCGTTCTTACCCGTACCGTTCTGGATGACGTTCTCCAGAGTTTCGGTGACGTTGTTGGCCACGTTCTCGGGCATCGCCTGCGTGATGCGCGGCGGCTTGAAGCCTTCGACTTCCTCGCCGTTGAACTTGACGCTGGTCACCGAGTACGGGGCGGCCTGCTTGCCCGCCGCGGCGAACGTCGCGTAGGCGTCGGCCATGCGGATCGCGCTGGGAGTCGAGGTACCGAGCGCGAACGACGGGTTGAGCGTAGCGAAGCTGCCGTCCAGGATGCCTGACTTCTCGGCCACGTCCCGCACGTTCCTCATCCCCACATCCATGCCGAGCTGCACGAACGGGGTGTTGACCGACTGCTCCATCGCCTTGTGCAGGGAGATGTAGCCCCAGGGGTGGTCGCTCTCGTTCTCCTGGAAGAACGGGGTGTTGTCCTTCTTGAGGACGTAGGAGCCGTCGTTGTTCCTGACCTTGAGGTGGTCGTTGCCGTTGTACTTGCTCAGCGGCGAGAGGGGACCGTCGCTCCGGTAGGTGCCGTGTTCCATGGCGGCGGCGAGCACGAACGGCTTCCACGTCGAACCGACCGGGACACCCGAGGTGTCCGCGTTGTTGTTGAAGTGGCCCTTCTCGTACCCGGCACCACCGTAGAGCGCGACGATCGCGCCGTCCTTGGGCTTCACCGACGCCGCGCCGAACTGGACGTGCTTGTCCAGCTCGCGCTTCTCCGGGTCCAGTTTTTCCTTCTCGACCTTCTTCACGGCCTTGGCCAGCGCCTCGACCTTGTCCTTGTCGAAGGTCGTCTTGATCTGGTAGCCGCCCTGGTCGAACTGCTTCTCCGTGATGTTGGAGTGGTTCAGGACGTACTTCTTGGCCGTGTCCGCCAGGTACCCGATCTGGCCGGTCATGCCCTTGGTCGCCTTCCGGCCCTGAAGCTTGGGGAAGTTCTTGATCGCGTCCTGGTACTGCTGGTCCGTGATCCTCTTGTCGTTGTGCATCTGCTCGAGGATCCAGCTCCAACGAACCTTGGCACGCTTGGTGTTGGCCTCCCTGGTCGCCGAGGAGTCAATGCCGTCGTTGCCCGCCGGGTCGTAGTAGGTCGGGCCCTTGAGCAGAGCGGCGAGGAAGGCGCACTCGTTCGGCTTGAGGTCCTTCGCTTCCTTGCCGAAGTAGGTCTGCGCGGCGGCCTGGATGCCATAGGCACCACGGCCGTAGTACGAGGTGTTCAGGTAGCCCTGAAGGATCACCCGCTTGGGGACCTTCGTGCCCACCTTGATCGAGATGAACATCTCCTTGAACTTGCGAGTGAGCGACTGTTCCTGGCTCAGGTAGGTGTTCTTGACGAACTGCTGGGTGATCGTCGAACCACCCTGCGTGTCACCGCCCCGCGCCATGTTCGCCAGAGCCCGGGCGATGCCCGCAGGGTCGACTCCCCTGTCCTGGTAGAAGGTCTTGTTCTCAGCCGAGATCACCGCCCACTGCATGGCCTTCGGGATCCGGTCGATGGTGACGTTCTGGCGGTTCTGACCACTGCCCGCCGCGACCATCTGGGAGCCGTCCTCCCAGTAGTAGACGTTGTTCTGCGACAGGGCCGCCGCGTTCTCCTCGTTGGGGACGCCCACCATGGCGTAGCCGATGCCCGCCACGGCCACCAGGCTGCCGAAGAAGCCGATGCACAGTCCGGAGACGAGCTTCCAGGACGGCATCCAGCGCTGCCAGCCGTACTTGCCTGCCCGCGGATAGTCGATCAGCCGGTTCTTGTCCGGGACGGCGGCAACGCGGCCTCTGCCCCGGCCGGGCCCGTTCGGGCCGCCAGGACCGGCACGCCGGCCGCCTTGGGTCGGTTCGGCCGCTCTCCGGCGGCCGCCACCCGTACTTCTCTGCGCCGCACGGCGGGCCTCGGCACGGCCGCCGTACTGACGCTCCTCACCCCCGGAGTCGTAGGAGTCCGACCCATAGGAGTCGGACGGAGACCCGGTGGCGCCTCGCGGTGCCGCGCGGCGGCCGGAGGACGAGCCGGACTGGCCGCGTCGGGCCGCGGCACGTCCGCCTCCCTGCGGCTGCGGCGGTTTGCGACGGTGCTCGCTCATCGAACGACTACTCCTCGGGCAGGCGCACTCTTGCGCGCCTGGAAACGGCGGCTAGGTTCCGGTCCCCCCGAAGTACGGATGCGGTCGGCTCCGCATTCATCGGTCCCGCAGGCACCCGTACTACACCGAAGACGTCGACGCTCTCAGGCGCCACTCGGTTCCCGGTGATGTGCATGGCGCACAGACTACGCACCGCCAAAACCTGCCGAGCCCCGAAGTTCACCTCAAATCAGGCAACTCGCGTCCGATGAATCGGTGATGTGACCCCGTTCACCCGACGCCCCCTTGTCGCATCCGGAAGGCCGTTCTATCGTCGTGATGTATCGGTTCGATACATCAGCTCGACACATCGGCCCGACACATCGGACTGATACATGCGCACCGCGGCGAGAGGAGGCGACGATGAGCCGGCGTTCCGGGATCCTCGAGTTCGCCGTACTCGGCCTGCTCCGCGAATCTCCGATGCACGGCTATGAGCTGCGCAAACGGCTCAACACATCGTTGGGTGTGTTCCGTGCGTTCAGCTACGGGACGCTCTACCCCTGCCTCAAGACGCTGGTCGCCAACGGCTGGTTGATCGAGGAAACGGGGAACACCACCGAGGACGCCCTCACCGCCCCCCTCGCTGGGCGCCGCGCCAAGATCGTCTACCGGTTGACGGCGGAGGGTAAGGAGCACTTCGAGCAGCTGCTCTCGCAGACCGGGCCCGACGCGTACGAGGACGAAACTTTCGCAGCCCGTTTCGCCTTCTTCGGGCAAACCTCACGCGATGTCCGCATGCGCGTACTGGAGGGCCGCCGCAGCCGGCTGGAGGAGCGGCTCGAGAAGATGAGCGCTTCCCTGGCCCGCACCCGGGAGCGCCTCGACGACTACACGCTCGAGCTCCAGCGCCACGGGATGGAGTCCGTGGAACGCGAGGTGCGCTGGCTGAACGAGCTCATCGAGAGCGAGCGGGCGGGGCGGGACCTCAAGGGTCCGGCCAGCGGGGAGCCCGCTTCGCGTGACACCACATCTGGAGCGTCGGGCGACCTGCCCCGGCCGGGGGGCGACCCCCGGCCGGATTCGCCCGACGACACCGCCACGTGAGAGCCCACTCAGGGCCTCACTCGTACACACAGGGAGCAACCGGAATGGGTTCGGTTCGCGTAGCCATCGTCGGTGTGGGCAACTGCGCCGCATCGCTGGTACAGGGAGTCGAGTACTACAAGGACGCCGACCCGGCGTCCAAGGTGCCGGGCCTGATGCACGTCAAGTTCGGCGACTACCACGTCAGCGACGTCGAGTTCGTCGCCGCGTTCGACGTGGACGCCAAGAAGGTCGGTCTCGACCTGGCGGACGCCATCGGCGCCTCCGAGAACAACACCATCAAGATCTGTGACGTACCCAGCACCGGTGTGACGGTCCAGCGCGGCCACACCCTCGACGGCCTCGGCAAGTACTACCGCGAGACCATCGAGGAGGCCGCCGAGGAGCCGGTCGACGTCGTCCAGGTCCTCAAGGACCAGCAGGTCGACGTCCTCGTCTGCTATCTGCCCGTCGGCTCCGAGGACGCGGCGAAGTTCTACGCCCAGTGCGCCATCGACGCCAAGGTCGCCTTCGTCAATGCCCTTCCGGTCTTCATCGCCGGTACCAAGGAGTGGGCGGACAAGTTCACCGAGGCGGGCGTCCCGATCGTCGGCGACGACATCAAGTCCCAGGTGGGCGCCACCATCACGCACCGCGTGATGGCGAAGCTGTTCGAGGACCGGGGCGTCGTCCTGGACCGCACGATGCAGCTGAACGTCGGCGGCAACATGGACTTCAAGAACATGCTCGAGCGCGACCGCCTCGAGTCGAAGAAGATCTCGAAGACGCAGGCCGTCACCTCCCAGATCCGCGACCGCGAGCTGGGCGAGGGCAACGTGCACATCGGCCCGTCCGACTACGTCGCCTGGCTGGACGACCGCAAGTGGGCCTATGTCCGCCTCGAGGGCCGTGCCTTCGGTGACGTCCCGCTGAACCTGGAGTACAAGCTGGAGGTCTGGGACTCCCCGAACTCCGCCGGCGTCATCATCGACGCCCTGCGCGCCGCCAAGATCGCCAAGGACCGCGGCATCGGCGGTCCTATCCTGTCGGCGTCGAGCTACTTCATGAAGTCCCCGCCCGTGCAGTACTTCGACGACGAGGCCCGCGAGAACGTCGAGAAGTTCATCAAGGGTGAGGTCGAGCGCTGACGCGCCAAACACTCGCTCCTGCCAGGGCTGTGAGGGTCCCCGGGTCGTACGACCCGGGGACCCTCCCCGTATGTGAGGCTGTGCCGCATGGCCGTCGTCCGTGACCTGCGCGTTCTGTTGCGCTTCCAGGGCTTCCGGCGCCTGCTCGCCGTACGTCTGCTCTCCCAGAGCGCCGACGGCGTCTACCAGGTCGCGCTCGCCGCGTACGTGGTCTTCTCACCGGAGAAGCAGACCTCGGCGGCCGCGGTCGCCTCCGCGATGGCGGTGCTGCTGCTTCCGTACTCCCTCGTCGGCCCCTTCGCCGGTGTCCTGCTGGACCGCTGGCGGCGCCGCCAGGTCCTGCTGTTCGGCAGCCTGTTGCGCGCCCTGCTGGCGTCCGCGACGGCCCTGCTGATCCTCAGCCCGGCTCCGGACTGGCTTTTCTACGTCTCCGCCCTGTGCGTCACCGCGGTCAACCGCTTCGTCCTGTCGGGCCTGTCCGCCGCCCTGCCGCGCGTGGTCGACGCCGACCGCCTGGTCATCGCCAACTCCCTCTCCCCGACGGCCGGAACACTGGCAGCGATCGCGGGCGGCGGCCTCGCCTTCGTAGTGCGCCTGGTGGCGGACTCGGACGCCGCTGTGGTGCTCGCGGGAGCGGGACTGTACCTGTGCGCCGCCCTGGCATCGCTGAGCATGGCGCGGGAACTCCTCGGCCCCGAACGGCCCCTGGCGCGCGAGCGGATCGGGACGGCTGTCACGAGCACCGCCCGCGACCTGGCAGCGGGCGTACGCCATCTGGCCGCTCCACAGCGACGGGAGGCCGCCTGGGCTCTCGTGGCGATGTCGCTGATGCGGTTCTGCTACGGCGCCCTGCTGGTCATGCTGCTGATGCTGTGCCGGTACGCCCTCACCTCGACCGCGGACGACGGACTCGCTCTGCTGGGACTGGCGTTGGGCGTCTCCGGCGCCGGGTTCTTCGCGGCGGCCGTGGTGACGCCCTGGACCGCGGGGCGGTTCGGGCCCGGCCGCTGGATCGTCGTGTGCGCCAGTGCCGCGGCACTGCTGGAACCCGCTCTCGGGCTGCCGTTCGCCACCGCCCCGCTGCTGGCCGCGGCCTTCGTCCTGGGGCTGACCACACAGGGCGCGAAGATCGCCACGGACACCATCGTCCAGTCCTCCGTCGAGGACGGCTTCCGTGGCCGGATCTTCTCGGTCTACGACGTCCTCTTCAACGTTTCCTTTGTCGGCGCTGCTGCCGTAGCCGCCCTGATGCTGCCGCCGGACGGCCGATCCGTTCCGCTCGTGATCACGATCGCCGTTACCTACGCGACAGTAGCTGTGACTATGGCCCGGTTTGGCCGCCAGTAAGTGTCACATCAATGACACAGAGCCACTTCCGGCTACTGCGTTGTCAGTGGGGGCCGCTACCTTACGTGGGTCTTATCTCGCGACATGTTCGCGTCACTCACCATGTTCTAGGGGGACCCCAAGTGACTACTCCGCCGCCCCAGGGCAATCCATTCGCGCAGGGACAGCCCGCGGCTGCACCCCAGGCTCCGTTCCCGCCCCAGGGCGGTTACCCGCAGCAGCCTGGGCAGCCCGGCTTCCCGCCCCAGGGCGCCGGTCCGTACGCTCCGGTTCCCCCGCAGCCGTCCGGCCGCAGGCTCAGCTTCAAGACGATAAAGAACATCGTCATCGTCATCGCCGTGGCGGGCGTGGCCATCGGCGGTTACCTGGCCAGCCGGGACGACGCCAACACGGCCGCTGTCGGCGACTGCATGCACCGCGGCAGTACCAGCGACAACAACCCGGACCTCGAAGTCGTCAAGTGCGGCGACACCAAGGCCCAGTTCAAGGTGCTGGCCAAGATCGAGGGCTCGTACCTCACGCAGACGCTGGCCTCCAGTAAGTGCGAAGCCGCGGCCAAGGACTTCCAGTACACGTACACCGAGAGCGGTGACGGCAAGGACTTCCTGCTCTGCCTGAAGGACTACAAGAAGTAGGCGGACACGGTGAGGGGCGGTGTTTCACGTGAAACACCGCCCCTCGGCCTGTCTCCAGTAGGCCGCCTGTCTCCAGCGGGGTCATGTTTCACGTGAAACATGACCCCGTTTCACAGCCTCAGCTCTCCTGTCCGGCCCACCACTCCTTGAGCGCGGCCACCGCAGCGTCCTGCTCCATCGGCCCGTTCTCCAGGCGTAGCTCCAGCATGTGCTGGTAGGCGCGGCCGATGACCGGGCCGGGGCCGACACCGAGGATCTCCATGATCTGGTTGCCGTCGAGGTCCGGGCGGATCGAATCCAGCTCCTCCTGCTCCTCCAGCTTGGCGATCCGCTCCTCCAGCCCGTCGTACGCACGCGACAGAGCCGCCGCCTTGCGCTTGTTGCGGGTCGTGCAGTCGGAGCGGGTCAGCTTGTGGAGGCGGTCGAGGAGCGGGCCGGCGTCACGGACGTAACGGCGGACCGCCGAGTCCGTCCACTCGCCCGTGCCGTAGCCGTGGAAGCGCAGGTGGAGTTCGACCAGACGTGAGACGTCCTTCACCAGCTCGTTGGAGTACTTCAGAGCCGTCATGCGCTTCTTGGTCATTTTGGCGCCGACCACCTCGTGGTGGTGGAACGAGACCCGGCCGTCCTTCTCGAAGCGGCGCGTGCGCGGCTTGCCGATGTCATGCAGCAGGGCAGCCAGGCGGAGGGTGAGGTCAGGACCGTCCTCCTCCAGCGCCATCGCCTGCTCCAGGACGATCAGCGTGTGGTCGTAGACGTCCTTGTGGCGGTGGTGCTCGTCACGCTCCAGGCGCAAGGCCGGCAGCTCGGGCACAACGCGTTCGGCAAGTCCCGTTTCGACGAGCAGAGTGAGGCCCTTGCGCGGCTGCTGGGAAAGGATCAACTTGTTCAGCTCGTCCCGCACCCGCTCGGCCGAGACGATCCCGATGCGCTCGGCCATCTCCGTCATCGCCGTGACGACCTCGGGGGCGACCTCGAAGTCGAGCTGAGCCGCGAAGCGCGCGGCCCTCATCATCCGCAGCGGGTCGTCAGAGAACGATTCCTCAGGCGTGCCGGGCGTGCGCAGCACACGGGCCGCGAGATCCTCGAGCCCGCCGTGCGGGTCGATGAACTCCTTCTCCGGCAGCGCCACCGCCATGGCGTTCACCGTGAAGTCTCGGCGGACGAGGTCCTCCTCGATGCAGTCACCGTACGACACCTCAGGCTTGCGCGAGGTGCGGTCGTAGGCCTCCGAGCGGTAGGTGGTCACCTCGATCTGGTAGCCGCCCTTGTGGGCGCCCACCGTGCCGAACGCGATCCCGACCTCCCAGACGGCGTCAGCCCACGGGCGCACGATCTTGAGGACGTCCTCGGGACGGGCATCGGTGGTGAAGTCCAGGTCGTTGCCGAGCCGGCCCAGCAGCGCGTCCCGTACCGAGCCGCCGACGAGGGCGAGTGAGAACCCCGACTCCTGAAAGCGGCGGGCAAGGTCGTCGGCCACAGGAGCGACCCGCAGCAGTTCACTCACCGCGCGGTGCTGCACCTGGCTCAGGGCACTGGAGGTTTCTTCGTTGGCGTTCGGCACAACAGAAGAGGGTACGTGGCCCGGGCCAACGCGGGCTCCTCCTATTCCGCACACCCAAGGATGGGGACACGTCCGTTATAGGCTCACAAGCCAAGCTCTTGAGCCGTAAAGACCTGCTCCCCACCATAGAGCCGCATACCGGCCCTCGTGGTGTCGGCCCGCGATCTTGTGGAGCGGACCGCGGCACTTCCCCTCAGCGCGCATCGTTACCATGCGTGGACGCACATTCCGACGACCACTGACGACGACGAGGGACGGACGAGCGCGTGGCCGAGGCGGCAGACTTCCAGGGGACCAGTGCCTCACCTGCCCGCCGCTGGCTGCGGCGCACTGGGGCACTGCTCGTCGGCGCGCCCCTGCTGGCCGGCCTCCTCCAGTTGCCCGCCGTCACGTCGGCGGACGCGGCCGGACAGGAGTTCCCGCAGGCTGCCTCCAGCGCGGGCTCGGTGTCGGTCGCGGTCGACTCGCTCAGCCCCAGCGCCCCCTCGGAGGGGGACACGGTCACGGTGTCGGGCACCGTGACGAACAACGGGAAGCAGACGGTCACCGGCGCTCACGTCGACCTGCAGGTGGGGCCCCCTCTCGAAACCCGCTCGGCGATCGACACCCTCGCCAAGAAGAGCGACGACCTCCAGGGACCTTCCGGCAAGAAGGTCGGCGGCAAGTACACCGAGAAGTTCTCCAAGCTCACCCCCGGCGTCGCGGAGCCCTTCAGCATCTCCGTACCGGCCGACAAGCTGGATCTCGCAGGCGACGGTGTCTACCAGCTGGCCGTCTCGCTGTCCGGAAAGAGCTCGGCGCGGCCCTGGGACCAGATTCTCGGCATCCAGCGCACGTTCCTGCCGTGGCAGCCGGAGGAGGCAGGCACCAGGACGAAGACCACCTTCCTGTGGCCGCTGGTCTCCAGTGCCCACATGACGGCCGAGACGGGCTCGAACGAGCAGCAGACACCGGTCTTCCGTGACGACGAGCTCGCCGAGGAGATCGCCCCCGGCGGCCGACTCGACCAGATGGTGTCGCTGGGCAAGGGCCTCGATGTCACGTGGATGGTCGACCCGGACCTGCTGGCATCCGTCGACGCGATGACGCGGAGCTACCAGGTCCGCGGCGCGGACGGCGCCACCACCCCCGGCAAGAACCAGGAGATCGCCAAGCACTGGCTGGCCGAACTCCAGCAGGCGGTCACGGGCGAAGAAGTGGCCGCCCTGCCGTTCGGCGACCCCGACCTGGCCTCCCTCGCCCACAACGGCACGAACGTCACCGGCTCGCTGAGCCACCTCAAGGAGGCCACCGACGTCGCAGCCGAGACGGTGGACACCATCCTCCACGTGAAGCCGTCCACGGACTTCGTCTGGCCGGTGGACGGTGCCGTCGACCCGTCGATCGTGAAGGTCGCCACATCAGCGGGCGCCGACAAGGTGATCACCCGCAGCGACAGCCTCCAGGACAACCTGTCGTACACACCCTCCGCGGCCCGGCCCATCGGCGGTGGCACGACAGCGGTCGTCGCGGACTCCCGGATGTCCACCGCGTTCCACGGCGATCTCACCAAGGCCTCCGCCTCCACGCTCGCCGTGCAGCGTTTCCTGGCCCAGAGCCTCACCCTCGGCCTGCAGACCGGCAAGCAACGCAGCGTCGTCGTCGCCCCCCAGCGCATGCCGTCCGTGAGCCAGGCGCAGGCCATGGCCGAAGCGCTGGCGGCCCTCCAGGGCGGGAACTGGTCCGAGTCGCAGGACCTGACGGCCGCCGCCAAGGCCAAGCCGGACCCTGCTGCCAACACGAAGGTGCCGCCGGCCTCCGCGTACCCCTCCTCGCTGCGCAAGCAGGAGCTGCCGCGGGCGGCCTTCGAGCAGATCGCCAGGACCCAGGGCAAGCTCGACAAGTTCAAGGTGATCCTCACCCGGCAGTCCCGGGTGGTGACCCCCTTCGGGCGGGCCATGAACCGGGAGATGTCCACGTCGTGGCGCGGCCGGGGCGTCGCGGCGGTCGGATACCGAGATGGCATCGAGTCGTACCTCAACGGGCTCATCGACGGGGTCAAGCTGATCCAGAAGTCGGAGACCAAGCTCTCCGGCCGCAGCGCCACGATCCCGGTGACCGTCCAGAACAACCTCGTCCAAGGCGTCGAGCACCTGCAACTGCGGCTCACCTCCAAGAACCCCACGCGCCTCAAGATCGGCGGAGACGCCTACGAGGAGCAGCCGGTCACCGTCAACGGCGGCCACGCCCAGTCGGTGAAGTTCACCACGTCGGCCAACGCCAACGGCCAGGCGGAAGTCGTCGCCCAGCTGTACACGGAGGACGGCCAGAAGTACGGCGCCCCGGTCGCCTTCGACGTGAGGGTCACCGAGGTCACTCCCACGGTGATGCTGGTCATCGGCGGTGGCGTTCTGCTCCTGGTCCTCGCGGGCTTCCGGATGTACACGCAGCGCAAGCGCGCCGCCGCCCGTGAGGCGGCCGAGGACGAAACGGCCGAGGCGGACGACGAGATCGACGGCTCGCAGAGCCAGGTCGACACTCCGCAGAACCCGGAGGCCTCCGGCACACGTCTTGAGCAGGAGACCGAGGCCGGCTCCCGGGCTGACAGCCCGGAGCAGCCGAGTGACCCGGCCCCGGACACCGCAGCGGAAAGCGCCGACCCGTCCGGCACGGGTGAGAGAGTGGACCGTTGAGAAGTCGTGGCCGGTGGGCCCGGGACGATGAGGTGGGGTAACCATGAACGCGCCGTACGACGGTGACCGCGGCGGTGCCGCGGGCAGCCCGGGCTACCCCGGTGCGGGCGAGCCCGAGGGTTCACCGCCCGAGCACGGCCAGGTGCAGCCGCAATCGCCCGCGGACATGTACCTCCAGGACGCCTACGGCCAGGACCCCTACCGGGCTCAGGACCTCTCGGCCCAGGACCCCGTCGGCGAGGCGCTGTACGACCGCGCCGCGCACCCGCCGCCCGCTCCCGGCACGTACCAGCCGCAGCAGCACCTCTACGGCCAGCCGCCGCAGTCGCCGTACGCGCCCGACCCTCAGGTGTGGGCACAGACACCCGCGCCCGAGCCGGAGGGCGTAACGCGGCATCTGCCGTACGGCGACGACCCCCGTACCACCCAGTTCGTGGGCGTGGACGACCTCGTCTCCCAGGCGGGTGAGCCGCGCCAGGAGCCGGACGCCTTCGCGCATCTCTTCCGGGACCAGCAGCAGAGCAGCGGCCACCCGTCGTACGAGACGCCGTCGGTGCCCGGCCCGTCCCCGGCTCCGGGGCAGATGGCACAGGGCCCGTACGCAGCGCAGGACCAGTACGCAGCGCCAGGCCGGACCGCGGCGGCACCGCCCCTCGTGGACGAGGAGCAGGCGCCCGAGCCCGCCGCCTCGTCCGCCCCGAAGAAGAGCGGCCGCGCCGCGGGCCTGATGAAGTCCAGCGCCGTGATGGCGGCGGGCACGATGGTCTCCCGCCTCACCGGCTTCATCCGCTCGGCACTGATCGTGTCCGCTCTGGGCGTGGGCCTCCTCGGTGACACCTTCCAGGTCGCCTACCAGCTGCCGACGATGATCTACATCCTCACCGTCGGCGGTGGCCTCAACTCCGTCTTCGTGCCGCAGCTCGTACGCGCCATGAAGGAGGACGACGACGGCGGCGAGGCCTACGCCAACCGCCTGCTCACCCTGGTCATCGTGACGCTCGGCGCACTCACCGCTCTCTCGGTCCTCGGCGCGCCGCTCCTGATCCGTGTGCTGTCCGACCCGGTGGCCACCGACCCGGCCGCGAACCAGGTCGCCGTCACCTTCGCCCAGTACTTCCTGCCCACGATCTTCTTCATGGGCATCCACGTGGTGATGGGCCAGATCCTCAACGCACGCGGCAAGTTCGGCGCGATGATGTGGACCCCGGTCCTGAACAACATCGTCATCATCGTGACGCTGGGCATGTTCATCTACGTCTACGGCACCGCGGCCGACTCCGGGATGAAGGCCACGACCATCCCGCCGGAGGGCCAGCGCCTGCTGGGCATCGGCGTACTGCTCGGCCTCGTGGTCCAGGCGCTGGCGATGATCCCCTATCTACGCGAGACCGGTTTCCGGCTGCGGCTGCGCTTCGACTGGAAGGGCCAGGGCCTCGGCAAGGCCGTCACGTTGGCCAAGTGGACGGTCCTGTTCGTCCTCGCCAACCAGGCGGGCGCCATGATCGTCATCCAGCTGTCCACCGCCGCGGGCAAGGCCTCACCGGTCGACGGCACCGGCTTCGCCGCCTACGCCAACGCACAGCTGATCTGGGGTCTGCCGCAAGCCATCATCACGGTCTCCCTCATGGCCGCACTGCTGCCACGCCTGTCACGCTCGGCGGTCGAGGGCGACGGGGGCGCCGTCCGTGACGACATCTCCCAGGGCCTGCGCACCACGGCGGTCGCCATCGTGCCGATCGCGTTCGGGTTCCTGTCCCTCGGCATCCCGATGTGCACGCTGATGTTCGGCCCCTCGGGCACCAGCGAGGCCACCAACATGGGCTTCATGCTGATGGCGTTCGGGCTCGGCCTGATTCCGTACTCGGTGCAGTACGTGGTCCTGCGTGCCTTCTACGCCTACGAGGACACCCGAACTCCCTTCTACAACACGGTCATCGTGGCCGCGGTCAACGCGGGCGCCTCGGCGATCTGCTACTTCGTCATCCCGTCGCGCTGGGCCGTGGTCGGTATGGCCGCCTCGTACGGCCTGGCCTACTCGATCGGCGTCGGCGTCGCCTGGCGCCGGCTGCGCAAGCGCCTCGGCGGGGACCTCGACGGCGCCCGCGTCCTGCGGACTTACGCCCGGCTGTGCATCGCGTCGGTCCCGGCCGCCCTGCTCAGTGGCGCGGCCTGCTACGGCATCGGACATTCCCTCGGCCAGGGCCCCGCGGGCTCGCTCGCCGCGGTCCTGGCAGGCGGCGCGGTGCTGCTCGGGATCTTCTTCGTCGCCGCCCGGCGCATGCGCATCGAGGAACTGAACTCGCTGGTCGGCATGGTCCGCGGACGCCTGGGACGCTGAGTCGGGGGGTAGGCGCACAACCATCGTCAGCCACCGCGTGTCGTGCATAGCGGCGGACTGTGGGCACAATTGGTTTCGGCTTCGGACGGCGCGCAATAGATGCCGGCCGGCGCGCAATGGATGGGGAGGCAGGAACGACGGTGGCGGAACGGAGTACGGCTGCCGTCGACGTGGCAGACAACAGCGACGACACGTCGCTGACCGCACAGGCGGACCAGTCCACGGCCGACGGGGTGGCCAAGAACCGGGAGCGGGACACGGACAGCGACGAGGCACAGGAGAGCACCCGGACCGACGGTGCCGGAACGACCTCGCCGCCCGAACTGCACAGTGGTCACAAACTCGCCAGACGCTACCGCCTCGAGGAGTGCGTCACCCGTCTGGACGGTTTCAGCAGTTGGCGTGCCGTGGACGAGAAGCTCCGCCGTGCCGTCGGCGTGCACATCCTGCCCGCCGACCACTCGCGCGCCCGCTCCGTCCTGGCGGCCGCCCGCTCCTCCGCCCTCCTGGGCGACCCCCGCTTCGTCCAGGTGCTGGACGCGGTGGAGGAGAACGACGTCGTTTACGTCGTCCACGAGTGGCTTCCCGACGCGACGGAACTGACCACGCTCCTCGCCTCCGGTCCCCTGGAGCCCTATGACGCCTACCAGATGGTCAGTCAGGTCTCCTCCGCGATGGCCGCAGCCCATCGTGAGGGCCTTGCCCACCTGCGGCTGAACCCCAACGCCGTACTGCGCGCCTCGACCGGCCAGTGGCGTATCCGCGGCCTCGCCGTGAACGCCGCCCTGCGCGGCGTCGTGTCCGACACCCCGCAGCGCACCGACACCGAGTCCATCGGCGCCCTGCTGTACGCGGCGCTCACCCAGCGCTGGCCGTACGAGAGCGACGCCTACGGTCTGTCGGGCCTGCCGAAGGACATCGGCCTGATCGCGCCCGACCAGGTGCGGGCCGGCGTGCACCGCGGTCTGTCCGAGCTCTCGATGCGCGCGCTCGCCAACGACGGTGCCACCGCCTCCCGGCACGAGTCGCCGTGCACCACGCCTGAGGAGTTGGTGAAGGCGATCGGCGAGATGCCCCGCATCCGTCCGCCGGAGCCGGCCTTCACCGCCCCGCCCGAGTACCAGCGCACGACGTACCAGCAGGGCACCTACGGCCGTCAGAGCCCGCGCCCCGGCGTCACCCAGCCGATCGCGACCCCGCCGCCCCCGCTCCAGAGCCGCACGGGCAAGGCCCTGAAATGGGCCGTCTCCGCACTGCTGATCGCTGCTCTGGGCCTCGGCAGCTGGCAGCTCGCGGACGCGCTGATGGACCAGGGCGGCAAGAACGAGGACCCGGGCCAGACGCAGACGAACGACGGGAACGACAAGAGCCCGAAGAAGCCGGCGGGCGGCAAGCCCATCACCATCAGCGGTGCCCGCGACTTCGATCCTCTCGGGGATCAGACGGAGAAGCCGTCGGCCGTAGGGAAGGTCTACGACAACAGCACGGCCACCTATTGGCAGACGGACTTCTACCTGAGCGCGGACTTCGGCCGTCTGAAGTCGGGCGTCGGCATCATCCTCGACCTCGGCAAGACCCAGCAGGTAGGGAAGGTGACCGTCACATTCGTGGGGGACACCTCGGTCGAGCTTCGGAGCGCGAGCCCCGACGCGGGCTCGGAGCCGACGTCCCTCGACTCCTACTCCGAGGTCGCCCAAGGTTCGGGAACGACCGTCCAGCTCAAGCCCGACAAGTCTCTCAAGAGCCGGTATCTCCTGGTGTGGCTGACGAAACTGCCCATACAGCCCGACGACGGCAAGTGGCGCGGCAGGGTGGCGGACATCAAGGTGACCAGCTGACGGCATCTGCCTCGAGGAAGGAGGCCGATGGCAGACGGCACCGGATGTGACGGAGTGAGCGATCAGGATTTGCTCGCCCGCCACGTCGAAGGCGACCCCGATGCCTTCGGTGAGATCGTGCGGCGGCATCGCGACCGGCTCTGGGCCGTCGCCCTGCGGACGCTCGGCGACCGCGAGGAAGCCGCTGACGCGGTACAGGACGCCCTCGTGTCCGCATACCGGGCCGCCCACACCTTCCGGGGCCAGTCGGCCGTCACAACGTGGCTGCACAGGATCACGGTGAACGCCTGTCTGGACCGCGCCCGCAAGGCGGCCTCCCGGAAGACCTCTCCCGTCGACGACACCGAGCGCCTGGAGCAGCTGCTGGAGCCGCACGAGTCGGCCTCGGCTCCTGCCGAGCGCAATGATGTCCACCGACAGCTCATCGAAGCCCTGGGAACCCTGCCGACCGACCAGCGTGCCGCGCTCGTCCTGGTGGACATGCAGGGCTACCCGGTCGCCGAGGCGGCCCGCATCCTCGACGTGCCCACCGGCACGGTGAAGAGCAGATGTGCGCGCGGAAGAGCCAGACTCCTGCCGCTGCTCACCCATCTACGGCAGGACGGCAGCGGTGAGGGCAAGAACCCGGGCGGGGAACGGAACCGGACGCAGAGCCCGGCCGTCCCACCCGCAGCGGGCCCGCCCCAAGCGGGATCCACGGACACAGGACCGAGCGACTCAGCTGCAGTGAAGGGCGGAGGTGGACGAGCGTGACGTCGACGACAGACATGGCCGGGCACCCGGACGTCGCGGAGATCTCCGACCTCGCCGAGGGACTCCTCCCGCCGGACCGGACCACCGACCTGCGCCGCCACCTTGACGAGTGCGAGCTCTGCGCGGATGTGTACGCCTCCGTGGAGGAGATCCGCGGCCTGCTCGGCACGCTGCCGGGCCCGCCCCGTATGCCCGCCGACGTCACGGGCCGCATCGACGCCGCTCTCGCCGCCGAGGCACTACTGAACGCCAGCGGTCCGGAGTCCTCGGAGAGCCCGGAGCCGGAAAGTGCTCCCGGTTCCGGCGCTGTCGGTGCCCCGTCCGATGACAACAGCGGTGTGCGTGTTTCACGTGAAACATCGACGCCTGCCGACCGACCCACCGGCCGTCCCCGCTCCTCCACCACCGGCCCAGGCCGCAAGGACCGAACGCGCATCGGGCGCCGCAGGATCGCCGTTCTGGGGACCGTCTTCACGGTGGCCGCCCTTGGACTGGGCTCCGTCCTGCTGTCATCACTCGGAGACAACAAGCCGCCCCATGACACGGCTGGCGAACGACAGACCACTGCCGCAGACACCTTCTCCGAAGGAAAGCTGCAGAAGCAGGTCACCGATCTCCTGTCCGAGAACAAGACCAAGGGTGGCGGCTCCCGCACCCCCTTCGGCGCAGCGACGGCCCCCGGCACCAACCAGCCCAGGGTCTTCAAGGAAGCCGTGGTTCCCGGCTGCGTCCGCGACGGCATCGGACGCGACGATGCGGCCCTGGCCACCGAGAACGGCACCTATCAAGGGAAGAAAGCCATGCTCGTGCTGCTTCCCGCCGCCTCTGACGCCACTCGTGTCACCGTCTACATCGTCGACGCGACCTGTGTGGACCAAGCGGCGTCCACTGCCGTCGGCAAGGTGCTCCTGGAGCGCACCTATCCATCCGCCTGAGCGAACGCTCCTTCTTCGCTCTTCGGATCGGCCGCAGCCTCACCACAGGGCCGCCACAGGGTGCCGGTTCTCCGTGTGCCCGGACACAGCGGGAATGCGCGCCCCTTAGGATCCGTTGGGTGGGGTGAGAGTTCCGAAAGAAGCTCCCACCGGTCGAACGACGCAGTCCAGAGACGAGGAATCAAGCCGTGAGCGACGTCCGAAACGTGATCATCATCGGCTCCGGGCCCGCCGGCTACACGGCGGCCCTCTACACCGCGCGCGCGTCGCTGAAGCCGCTGGTGTTCGAGGGTGCCGTCACCGCCGGTGGTGCGCTCATGAACACCACGGACGTCGAGAACTTCCCGGGCTTCCGGGACGGCATCATGGGCCCTGACCTCATGGACAACATGCGCGCCCAGGCGGAGCGCTTCGGAGCCGAACTCATCCCGGACGACATCGTGGCTGTTGATCTGAGCGGTGAGATCAAATCCGTCACGGACACGGCCGGCACCGTCCACCAGGCCAAGGCCGTCATCGTCACCACCGGCTCGCAGCACCGCAAGCTGGGTCTGCCGAACGAGGATGCCCTCTCAGGCCGTGGTGTGTCGTGGTGCGCCACCTGCGACGGGTTCTTCTTCAAGGACCAGGACATCGCCGTGATCGGCGGTGGTGACACCGCGATGGAGGAGGCCACCTTCCTCTCGCGGTTCGCCAAGTCCGTGACCGTCGTCCACCGTCGCGACACCCTGCGCGCCTCCAAGGCCATGCAGGAACGCGCCTTCGCCGACCCGAAGATCAACTTCGTGTGGGACAGCGAGGTCGCCGAGATCCAGGGCGACCCGAAGCTCTCGGGTCTGAAGCTGCGCAACCTCAAGACCGGTGAGATCTCGGACCTGCCGGTGACCGGGCTGTTCATTGCCATCGGCCACGACCCGCGCACCGAGCTCTTCAAGGGTCAGCTCGATCTGGACGAAGAGGGCTACCTGAAGGTGGAAGCGCCGTCGACGCGCACGAACCTGACCGGCGTCTTCGCCGCCGGTGATGTGGTCGACCACACCTACCGTCAGGCGATCACCGCGGCCGGGACCGGCTGCTCCGCAGCTCTCGACGCCGAGCGCTACCTCGCCGCCCTGGCGGACGAGGAGCAGCCCGAGCCCGAGAAGACCTCTGTCTGACCTCTCCCTACCCGCCCCACGCACAACCATTAAGGAGCCCTCCGTGGCCGGCACCCTGAAGAACGTGACCGACGACTCCTTCGAGCAGGACGTCCTGAAGAGCGACAAGCCTGTTCTGGTGGACTTCTGGGCCGCCTGGTGCGGTCCTTGCCGCCAGATCGCGCCGTCCCTCGAGGCGATCGCCTCCGAGTACGGTGACAAGATCGAGATCGTCAAGCTGAACATCGACGAGAACCCGGGTACGGCCGCCAAGTACGGCGTCATGTCCATCCCGACCCTGAACGTCTACCAGGGCGGCGAGGTCGCCAAGACCATCGTGGGCGCGAAGCCGAAGGCCGCGATCGTCCGCGACCTCGAAGAGTTCATCGCCGAGTGATTCAGCTGAACCGTCGCTCCGGCGGTGCATGTTTCACGTGAAACACGAATGGGCCGACCCGGAAGGGTTGGCCCATTCGTTTGGCTGCTCTACAGCGTCACAAAGAGAGGCTGCTTCTACAGAGGTCGCAAGGCCGGCTCCTTCTGCACGGCACCCAGAAGCCGGTCCAGTGCCATCTCGACGTCTTCCTTCCAGGAGAGCGTCGACCTCAGTTCCAGCCTCAGCCGGGGGTGGACGGGGTGCTGGCGGACCGTCTTGAACCCGACCGCCAGAAGGTGATCGGCGGGCAGCACACAGGCGGGTTCCTTCCAGCGCGCATCTCCGAAGGCCTCGATCGCCTTGAACCCGCGCCGCAGCAGATCCTTGGCTACCGTCTGCACCATCACCCGGCCCAGTCCCTGCCCTTGATAGCCCGGCACGATGAACGCGGTGATCAGCTGTACCGCATCAGGTGAGACAGGACTCGTGGGAAACGCCGTGGAGCGAGGCACATAGGCAGGCGGGGCGAAGAGGACGAAGCCCACCGGCACGTCGTCGACGTACACGACCCGTCCGCAGGATCCCCAGTCCAGCAGAACCGCCGAGATCCAGGCCTCCTTCTCCGGAGCCGCTGTGCCCGCCTTTACCGCGGCCTCACCGCTGACTGGGTCGAGTTCCCAGAAGACACACGAACGACAACGCTTGGGCAAGTCCTGGAGGTTGTCCAGCGTGAGCGGTACGAGCCGGCGGCCCATGAAGGCTGATCCTCGCTTCCTTCGCCCGCCGCCGCGTCGCGGGCGGCTGTCAGAGCGCTCCGTTCCCTGAGGAGACTGCCGATGAACCCACCGACCGCTCCCAGTCCCAAACCGGTGCTCACCAGTCCGGTGCGGCTCATGGTTCGCATGGCCCCTGCCTTCTCTCAGAGGTGTTGCCAAGTGGTTGCGCCGTGCTCGAACGCATCGTATCGACGTTGCGATTCCATCGATACCGCCAGAAAGGAAAGAGCGGGCCACGTTCCGGCACACACCGGACACGGCCCGCTCTCCCTCCTGCACAGCAGACGCTCCTAGCCGGAGGCTCAGGACTCACTCGCCTCGGAGTCGCCCTCCAGCAGACTCTTCTGAAGGACCGGCCCCTCGCCAGGAGCGAGTGAGCCAAGGATCCGCTCGAGATCCTCCATCGAGGCGAACTCGACGGTGATCTTGCCCTTCTTCTGCCCCAGGTCAACCTTCACGCGCGTCTCGAAGCGGTCGGACAGCCGCGTGGCGAGGTCGGACAGCGCAGGAGAGACCCGCGCACCGGCACGCGGGCCCTTGGGCTTCTGAGCCTTCTGAGGCCGCGACCCCATCAAGGTCACGATCTCCTCGACGGCTCGCACCGAAAGGCCTTCGGCCACGATGCGGTGGGCCAGCCGGTCCTGCTCCTCCGAATCCTCGACAGAGATCAGCGCCCGGGCGTGGCCTGCTGAGAGCACCCCGGCGGCCACCCGACGCTGCACGGCCGGCGAGAGCTTCAGCAGACGCAGGGTGTTGGAGACCTGCGGCCGGGACCGGCCGATACGGTCCGCCAGCTGATCATGCGTGCAGCTGAAATCCCTCAGCAACTGGTCGTAGGCGGCTGCCTCTTCCAGGGGATTCAACTGGGCGCGGTGCAGGTTCTCCAGCAGAGCGTCCAGGAGGAGCTTCTCGTCCTCCGTGGCCCGCACGATCGCCGGGATCGCCTCGAGACCCGCCTCGCGGCAGGCGCGCCAGCGACGCTCACCCATGATGAGCTCATAGCGGGCGGGACCCACCTGCCGCACGACGACCGGCTGAAGAAGCCCCACTTCCTTGATGGAGGTGATGAGCTCGTGCAGCGCGTCCTCGTCGAATACCTCACGGGGCTGACGAGGGTTCGGCGTGATGGAGTCGAGAGGGATCTCGGCAAAGTGCGCACCGACGGGCGCCGCAGGCGCGGCGGGAGCAGTCGGCTGCACCGACTCCTCTGTTTCACGTGAAACAGTCGGCAGAGTCGCCACCTTCGCCGCGGCCACCCCACGATCGTTCGGCAGGGCAGGTACTGCCGCAGGGGATGCGGAAACAGCGTTCCCCGCCGCAGCCTGAGCCACCGACTTCTCCGTCGGCGCAGCAGGGATCAGTGCGCCGAGACCACGGCCCAACCCCCTTCGTCGCTCGCTCACTGAATGCCCTCCACCATGCTCGGGTCGTTCTGCTGTACGCCGATATGAGCGTGCGTCGCGTCATAGCTGATGCCGACGCCCTTCAGCGCGATCTCTCGTGCCGCCTCAAGGTAGGAGAGGGCACCACTCGATCCAGGATCGTAAGTCAGTACCGTCTGCCCATAACTCGGCGCCTCCGAGATACGGACAGAGCGGGGGATGCTCGTGCGCAGTACCTCGTCACCGAAGTGGGTGCGCACCTCTTCCGCGACCTGGGACGCGAGCCGCGTCCGGCCGTCGTACATGGTGAGCAGGATGGTCGACACATGAAGGGCGGGGTTGAGGTGCCCCCGCACCAGGTCGACGTTGCGTAGCAGCTGCCCGAGGCCTTCCAACGCGTAGTACTCGCATTGGATGGGGATCAGTACTTCCTGTCCCGCCACCAACGCATTGACCGTCAGGAGACCGAGGGAGGGCGGGCAGTCGATGAGGATGTAGTCCAACGGCTGCTCGTACGCCTGGATCGCACGCTGCAACCTGCTCTCCCGTGCCACCAGAGACACCAGCTCGATCTCCGCACCGGCGAGATCGATCGTGGCGGGGGCACAGAAGAGGCCCTCGACGTCGGGGACCGGCTGGACCACCTCGGAGAGCGGCCTGCTGTCGACCAAGACGTCGTAGATGGACGGCACTTCGGCGTGGTGGTCGATGCCCAGCGCGGTGGACGCGTTGCCTTGAGGGTCAAGGTCGACCACCAGGACCCGGCCACCGTGCAGCGCCAGGGATGCGGCAAGGTTGACGGTTGTCGTTGTCTTGCCCACACCGCCCTTCTGATTGGCGACCACCATGATCCGGGTCTGCTCGGGCCGTGGCAGGCCCTCGCCGGCGCGGCCCAGAGCCTCCACCGCCAGTTGGGCAGCACGACCGATGGGAGTGTCGTCCATCGGAGGCGGCGTTTCACGTGAAACATCCGCCCCCATCGACTCGGTACGGGGACCGGGGACCGGATCGGTCATCGGTCCCGCGATGTTGGCGTCGGACCGCACGGATTCACTCTCCTCGACTTCAGGCTCGCAATGAACAGAGCCTCCCATGTCTTCGGGGTCGTGAACCAGTGAGGCCTGGCGTTCTGTGGAGAAATCCACCTCTGTGGATACCTCAGGTGCCTCATCGAGTGAACCTAGAGGCTTTCGGTCGCGGGGTTCGGCCGCGGCGCGGCCACGACTGATGATGCCGTGCAGCAGTGAGCGACGTTTCACGTGAAACACGATGCACAGCAGCCGAGGCCGTACAGTCGCGACACTCCGGCTTGCATAGGTTTGGCAGCTTGTGTGGAGTACGTCTCGTCGTCAGGACGGATCAGCGTCGAAGAGCGGAGAACTGCCGGAAAGGCCGGACCAGTGCCGGAAGAACGGAGAGCATCCGACAGCCCGGTCGGCTCAACGCCGTCGGCGCGTCCGCCCCGTGCGAGCCGCCTTGGCACGCTTCGCGGCGAAGCGCACACCACCGGGGCTCTCTCCAACCTCGACCCGTACGACGGTGGACATCGGATCCACCACACCCTCACCCACATGCAGGATGGATGTCTCCACCGCCCCCAGTTTGCTGAGCGCCGCCGACGCGCTCTTCAGCTCCTCTTCGGCGGCGTCGCCCTTGAGCGCGAGCATCTCCCCGTACGGCCTCAGCAGCGGGATGCCCCAGGTGGCGAGCCGGTCGAGCGGCGCGACGGCCCGAGCCGTCACCACATGGACCGGTTGGATCTTCCCCATGACCTCTTCGGCCCGGCCGCGCATGACGGTCACATGATCGAGGCCGAGCAGCTCCACGACCTCGGTGAGGAAGTTGGTGCGCCGCAGCAGCGGCTCCAAGAGCGTGATCTTCAGGTCGGTACGGACCAGCGCCAGCGGAATGCCGGGAAGACCAGCGCCGGAGCCCACATCGCACACCGTCACGCCGTCGGGCACGACCTCTGAGAGCACCGCGCAGTTCAGCAGGTGCCGCTCCCACAGGCGGGGCACCTCCCGCGGGCCGATGAGACCGCGCTTCACGCCCGCCTCGGCGAGCAGCTCGGCGTACCGCACAGCATCCGCGTAGCGATCACCGAACACCTCGCGCGCCTGCTCGGGCGCGGGGGGAAGCTCCGCTGCCTCCGTCACGGGGGACCGTCCTTCCGTACCGCGTCAGCGCACCCGGCGCCGACACCAGAACCACCAGAACTATCAGGCTGACAAAGTTCGGCCCCGCCTGCGCAACAGACGGGGCCGGAGAACGTAAGGGCCGATCAGGCAGGCAGCACGACGACGAAGCGCTCCGGCTCCTCGCCCTCGGACTCACTGCGCAGACCCGCAGCCTTGACCGCGTCGTGCACGACCTTGCGCTCGAAGGGCGTCATCGGCTTCAGCTTGACGGCCTCACCGCTGCTCTTGGCCTCCGCCGCGGCCTTGGCGCCCAGCTCGGACAGCTCCGAACGCTTCTGCGCCCGGTAGCCGGCGATGTCGAGCATCAGGCGGCTGCGGTCACCCGTCTCCCGGTGCACGGCCAGACGGGTGAGCTCCTGGATGGCCTCCAGCACCTCGCCGTCACGGCCGACCAGCTTCTGCAGCTCACGGCCGCCCGCGTCGCTGATGATCGAGACGGAGGCCCGGTCGGCCTCGACGTCCATGTCGATATCGCCGTCGAGGTCGGCGATGTCGAGCAGACCCTCCAGGTAGTCCGCCGCGATCTCGCCTTCCTGCTCCAGGCGAGTCAGGGTGTCTGCACCCTCGGCAGCAGCGGAGGTGGTGCCTTCCGTCACGGGATGGACTCCTTCTTACTTCTTGGACGGGGACTTGGGCCGCTGCGGGCCCTTGCGCTGTCCGGACTGGGCCTTGCTGCGGGTTCCACCGGCGGGCTTCGCGCCGCCCTTCTTGGCAGCGGCGGCGGGCTTGGCGTCCTCGGGCTCGTCGGACTTGGACAGCGACGTCTTCGGCTCGTCCTCACCCGCCGCCTTGGCACCGGTGGCTCCACCGTGCTGACGTTGCGACTTGCTCTGCCGCTTGGGCTGCTGGCGTTTCGCAGCACCGGCGGCGGTGGTCGGCGTACCGTCCTCGGCCTCAGCCGCCACCGCGGTGTCGCTCTTGATCACGGTGCCGTCGGCCTGGGCGGCGAGGTTGGCCTTGCTCAGGCCGTTGATGAACTTGCGCTCGAACTCGTTGCGGTCGCGGCCCTTGGCGACGATGGCCTTGACGATGGCCCGGTCGCGTCGCTTGCTGACCTTGTCGTGCTGCGTGACGTGCTTGGTCAGGCGCTCCAGGTACTCGGCCTGGGCCTTGGAACCCGGCGTCGGGTTGTTGCGGATGACGTACATCTGCTGACCCATGGTCCACACGTTGGTGGTCAGCCAGTAGACGAGGACACCGACGGGGAAGTTGATGCCGAAGACGGCGAACATGACGGGGAAGACGTACATCAGCATCTTCTGCTGCTGCATGAACGGAGTCTTCACCGTGGTGTCGACGTTCTTCGTCATCAGCTGGCGCTGGGTGAAGAACTGCGACGCCGACATCATGACGATCATGACGGCGGTGACCACGCGCACATCGGTGAGCGAGGCACCGAGCGCTTCCACCTTCGACGAGCTGTCGGTGAACTTCACCGCCAGGGGGGCGCCGACGATGTGCGCCTTCTGCGCGCTCTGCAGCAGGTTCTCGTTGATCACACCGATGGTGTCGTTCGACGCGATGCTGTTGAGCACGTGGTACAGGGCGAAGAAGAACGGGGACTGCGCCAGGATGGGAAGGCACGAGGAGAGCGGGTTGGTGCCCGTCTCCTTGTACAGCTTCATCATCTCTTCGGACTGACGCTGCTTGTCGTTCTTGTAGCGCTCCTGGATCTTCTTCATCTCGGGCTGGAGCGTCTGCATCGCCCGGGTGGCCTTGATCTGCTTCACGAAGAGCGGGATCAGGCAGATACGGATCAGGATCACCAGGGACACGATCGACAGGCCCCAGGCCCATCCGGTGTCAGGGCCGAAGAGGGCGCCGTACACCGTGTGGAACTGGACGATGACCCAGGAGACGGGTGTGGTGATGAAGCTGAAGAGGCTGGCAATCGTGTCCACTAATCATGCTCCTTGGGCATGGGACGGTGTCTCTGCGGCCGGGCTAGAGGGACTCGACGGACTTGTGGGAGAAGTCTGTCCCTCGGTGGCCGGTCGGACGGCGGAGGGCCCGCCCTTGCGTGCACGCCACGCGTTACGCAGCATTTCGTGCCACCGCGGACGCTTGCGCGGCGGGACATGGTCCACACCGCCCAGCGACCACGGATTGCACCGCAGGATGCGCCATGCCGTGAGTGCCGTTCCCTTGATGGCACCATGCCGGTCGATGGCCTTGTAGCCGTAGTGGGAGCACGACGGGTAGTACTTGCAGACCGGCCCGAGCAGCGGACTGATCGTCCACTGGTAGAGCTTGATCAGAGCCAGCAGCGGGTACTTCATCGCGCGCCCCCTCCCAGCAACCGCTGGAGAGCGGCATCCAGGTCTCGGGCCAGCTGTGCATGGTCGGCGTCGCCCGATCCGGGCAGCGCTCGTACGACTACCAGGCTACCGGGGGGCAGCTGGGCGACTCGCTCGCGCATCAGGTGGCGAAGCCTGCGCTTCACCTTGCTGCGCACGACCGCGCCACCCACTGCTTTGCTCACGACGAAACCCGCACGCGTCGGGGGAGCGCTCTCCCCAGGCGCATGCGGGTCCGTGGCACCGCTTCGAAGGTGGACGACGAGGTGCGGGCGTCCTGCCCGACGGCCTCGCCGCACCGCGGTCGCGAAGTCCTCGCGCCGCCTCAGCCGGTTCTCGGTGGGCAGCACGACGTCATGACCTGATCGGAATCAGGCGGACAGACGGGCGCGACCCTTGCTACGGCGGGTCGCGAGAATCGCGCGACCGGCGCGGGTCCGCATACGCAGCCGGAAGCCGTGGGTCTTCGCGCGACGACGGTTGTTCGGCTGGAAGGTGCGCTTGCTCACTCGGGGGCTCCAGAAAGAATCGGTGGTTGCGGGGTGCCGTCCTGGCTGTCACCGTGCGCCCACGAGTAGCTCGCAGTTACGCCCGAGTGCACCGCTGACCGATCACCCAAATGATCTGTGCCCATCGGAGGCAGGCGGCAGCAGCCATCGACAACTCGACCTGGTTACGGTACGCGCGGCTACGCCATCCGGTCAAACCAGGAGTCGCCGGGAGACACTTGTCCACAGGCTGGGGACAACAACTTGAACCCTACCGGCCGCCCTGACTACCGTGACGGAACTCCGATTCGTTCCCTTATCCCTGCCCCACCCGATTTACATCCCGAGCCGTCCCAGAACCACACGTTCGTGGGACCTGTGAGAGAGCGTGCCCTGTGGCTGACGTACCTGCCGATCTTGCCGCAGTGTGGCCACGCGTATTGGAGCAACTCCTCGGGGAGGGCCGCAGCCAAGGGGTCGAAGGGAAGGACGAGCACTGGATCCGGCGCTGCCAGCCTCTCGCGCTGGTCGCGGACACCGCCCTGCTCGCCGTACCGAACGAATTCGCCAAAGGCGTACTCGAGGGCCGGCTGGCGCCGATCGTCAGCGAGACACTGAGCCGCGAGTGCGGCCGCCCGATCCGGATCGCGATCACCGTCGACGACTCCGCGGGCGAGGCCCCTGCCACACCGGTGCCCTCTGCCCGCCCCCAGCCGCGCTACGAGGAGCCCGAACTCCCGTCGGCACGCCAGGACCGCGACGCATACGACCGTCCCGAGCGGGATGGATACGACCGCAAGGACCGCGACGGGTACGACCGTCCCGACCGTGACGGATACGACCGGCCGGAACGTGACGGATACGACCGCAAGGACCGCGACGCCTACGACCGTCCCGACCGGCCCGACCGTGACGCCTACGACCGCAAGGACCGCGACGGGTACGAGGGGTACGGCCGCCACCGCGCCGACCCACTGCCCGGGCAGGCCGGTGACCAGCTTCCGCCTACGCGCGCAGATCAACTTCCCACGGCCCGTCCCGCATACCCGTCCGAGTACCAGCGCCCCGAGCCCGGCGCCTGGCCCCGGCCGCAGCAGCAGGACGACTACGGCTGGCAGCAGCAGCGCCTCGGCTTCCCCGAACGTGACCCGTACGCGTCACCCGGGCAGGACTCCTACGGCTCCCAAAGCCCGTACAACCCGCAGGACGCCTATGGCACCTCCTCGCAGGACTACCGCCCACAGCCCATGGAGCGCCCCTCCTACGAGCAGTCGCGCTCCGACTACGACGCGCCACGCCCCGACTACGACCAGCGCGACCCGGTACGCCGTGAGCTGCCCGAGCCGCCGGCCGGTTCCGGGCACGTGCACCGGGGCGGCCCGGTCGGCCCGAACCTGCCGACGACCGGTGCGCCCGGCCCACTGGCCGCGCAGCCCGCGCCGGCGACCGGCCCCGGTGAGCCCACCGCACGCCTGAATCCGAAGTACCTCTTCGACACGTTCGTGATCGGCGCCTCCAACCGCTTCGCGCACGCGGCCGCGGTCGCTGTGGCCGAGGCGCCGGCGAAGGCGTACAACCCCTTGTTCATCTACGGGGAGTCCGGGCTCGGCAAGACGCACCTGCTGCACGCGATCGGGCACTACGCGCGCAGCCTCTACCCGGGCACGCGGGTGCGGTACGTGAGCTCGGAGGAGTTCACCAACGAGTTCATCAACTCCATCCGCGACGGCAAGGGCGACAGCTTCCGCAAGCGGTACCGCGAGATGGACATCCTGCTCGTCGACGACATCCAGTTCCTGGCGGACAAGGAGTCGACGCAGGAGGAGTTCTTCCACACCTTCAATACGCTCCACAACGCCAACAAGCAGATCGTGCTGTCCTCCGACCGGCCGCCGAAGCAGCTGGTCACGCTGGAGGACCGGCTGCGGAACCGTTTCGAGTGGGGGCTGATCACGGACGTCCAGCCGCCCGAGCTGGAGACCCGGATCGCGATCCTCCGCAAGAAGGCGGTCCAGGAGCAGCTGAACGCGCCGCCCGAGGTGCTGGAGTTCATCGCGTCCCGGATCTCGCGCAACATCCGCGAGCTGGAAGGCGCGCTGATCCGGGTCACGGCGTTCGCCTCGCTCAACCGGCAGCCGGTGGATCTGGGCCTGACGGAGATCGTCCTCAAGGACCTCATTCCCGGCGGCGACGACTCGGCGCCCGAGATCACCTCGACGGCCATCATGGGCGCGACGGCGGACTACTTCGGTCTGACAGTCGAGGACCTGTGCGGCACCTCGCGCGGCCGCGCTCTCGTCACAGCCCGGCAGATCGCCATGTACCTGTGCCGTGAGCTCACGGACCTGTCGCTGCCGAAGATCGGCGCGCTGTTCGGCGGCCGCGACCACACGACGGTGATGCACGCGGACCGCAAGATCCGCAACCTGATGGCCGAGCGCCGTTCCATCTACAACCAGGTCACCGAGCTGACCAACCGCATCAAGAACGGCTGACGGCGACGGCGGTACGCCGCTGAGGGCGCTCTTCGAGGCTTCGAAGAGCGCCCTTTTCCCTGCGCAGAAGCCGTCGGGCCGGTACGCGCCGGCGCAGCGGCACACCTCTCCAAGCCCTCTCCGAGCCCTCTCTGGCCCCTGTCCGAGCCCATCCGAGCCCGCTGAGGTGGATCTCCGGCCCTGCCCTCAGGAACTGGATCGCAACCCGCTGTTCGATTACCCGCCGGGTTACGGCCGCCCTCCACAGATTCGGGGACTTTCTGCCGTCCACATCCTGGGGACCGGGAAGTTGTCCAGATCGTTTCCACAGCAGCCCCTGGTGATAGACGATCAGACCAGCTCAGATGCTTGTGGATTCGTGGACGAAGGATCTCCACAGCCTGTGGACGACGGATTGGTCCACAGCCTGTGCACCGAGTTGTCCACCGGCCGCCCACAGGCTGGGTGGAGTTGTCCCCAGCGATCGATGGCTTCTCCACATCCCTGTCCACTGTTCGGCAACGCGACGCGCCTCCTCACTGGGTCGAGTGAAAGGCGTCACACAAAGGTGCCGGGTTGGGCTGTGGGAAACTTGGGTAAAGCTGGGGACGGCGCTGGGGAGAACTCGCCTCACCCTGTGCACGGCGTGTGCAGAACTTTCTGTTCTCCACAGATACGCCCGGTTGTCCACCGCCTCCACCCACAGGACCGGTGGACAAGATTCCTGCTCTGAGCTGGGCAAACGAGGTTATCCACGGTTTCCACAGCCCCTACTACTACTCCTAACTAGAGAGAGCTGGGAATCCGTTTCGAAGGGGGCCCTGTGCACAACTCGCTCTTCGGTGCCCGGCTGCCCCTCGTCACGACTTGACCCCGAGAGGCACCTACTGTCAGTGCGGTGCGTCAGACTGGTCCCCGGTGTCCTCCCCGTCACAGGGACCGTCGACACCGAGACAGACGACGAGGGCCAGGCAGAGCGAGAAGCGCCGGCAACAGCAGGAGGCGGCAACAGTGAAGATCCGGGTGGAACGCGACGTACTCGCGGAGGCAGTGGCCTGGGCGGCACGCAGCCTCCCGGCCCGTCCGCCGGCGCCTGTCCTCGCCGGCCTGCTGCTGAAGGCCGAGGAAGGCCAGCTGAGCCTGTCCAGCTTCGACTACGAGGTCTCCGCGCGGGTGTCGGTGGAGGCCGAGGTCGACGAGGAAGGCACGGTCCTGGTCTCCGGCCGCCTGCTCGCGGACATCTGCCGCGCGCTGCCCAACCGGCCGGTGGAGATTTCCACAGACGGTGTACGGGCGACCGTGGTCTGCGGCTCGTCCCGGTTCACACTCCACACCCTGCCTGTGGAGGAGTACCCGGCTCTGCCGCAGATGCCGAACGCGACGGGCACGGTCCCGGGTGAGGTCTTCGCCTCGGCCGCATCCCAGGTCGCCATCGCGGCCGGCCGTGACGACACGCTGCCGGTCCTCACGGGTGTCCGTATCGAGATCGAGGGCGACACCGTCACGCTGGCGTCCACCGACCGCTACCGCTTCGCGGTCCGCGAGTTCCTGTGGAAGCCGGAGAACCCGGAAGCCTCCGCGGTCGCCCTGGTGCCCGCCAAGACGCTCCTGGACACCGCCAAGGCCCTGACCAGCGGCGACCAGGTGATCCTGGCGCTGTCCGGCTCGGGCTCCGGCGAGGGCCTGATCGGCTTCGAGGGCGCCGGCCGCCGTACGACGACCCGCCTGCTGGAGGGTGACCTCCCGAAGTACCGCTCGCTGTTCCCGACGGAGTTCAACAGCGTCGCCGTCATCGAGACCGCCCCCTTCGTGGAGGCCGTCAAGCGTGTGGCCCTGGTCGCCGAGCGCAACACCCCGGTGCGGCTCAGCTTCGAGCAGGGCGTGCTGATCCTGGAGGCCGGTTCCAGCGACGACGCACAGGCTGTGGAGCGGGTCGACGCCCAGTTGGAGGGTGACGACGTCTCGATCGCCTTCAACCCGACGTTCCTGCTGGACGGCCTGAGCGCCATCGACTCCCCGGTCGCCCAGTTGTCCTTCACGACGTCCACGAAGCCCGCGCTGCTCAGCGGCAAGCCCGCGCTGGACGCCGAGGCGGACGACGCCTACAAGTACCTGATCATGCCGGTGCGCCTCAGCGGCTGAGTCTGCCCGGGCGTCGGGAATCGTCGGCGGCTGTCCACAGGCTGAGGATAAATCCGCAGGTGAGGGCGTACGACTGAGCGCGTATGCCCACAGATGTGCGCGAGCGTCCGGGTTTAGGCTCGGACGCGGGTACGAGAGTGCCTCGCGGTACGCACGTGCCGCCTCGCCACGTCGCAGAACCTAAGGAACGCAACTGATGGAGCTCGGTCTCGTCGGCCTCGGCAAGATGGGCGGCAACATGCGCGAGCGGATCCGCCGCGCAGGTCACACCGTCCTCGGATACGACCGCAACCCGGACCTCGCCGATGTCCACAGCCTGGAAGAGCTGGTGGGCAAGCTCAGCGGCCCGCGCGTGATCTGGGTGATGGTCCCGGCCGGTGAGGCCACGCAGTCCACCATCGACGAGCTCGCCGAGCTGCTGGAGCCCGGCGACGTCGTCGTGGACGGCGGCAACTCCCGCTGGACCGACGACGTGAAGCACGCCGAGGAGCTGGCGGCCAAGGGCATCGGCTTCGTCGACTGCGGTGTCTCCGGCGGCGTCTGGGGCCTGGAGAACGGCTACGCGCTGATGTACGGCGGCGACGCGGAGAACGTCGCGAAGGTGCAGCCGGTCTTCGACGCGCTCAAGCCGGAGGGCGACTACGGCTCGGTGCACGCGGGCAAGGTCGGCGCGGGTCACTTCGCGAAGATGGTCCACAACGGCATCGAGTACGCGATGATGCAGGCCTACGCCGAGGGCTGGGAGCTCCTGGAGAAGGTCGACTCGGTGACCGACGTCCGGGAGGTCTTCCGCTCGTGGCAGGAGGGCACGGTCATCCGCTCCTGGCTGCTGGACCTCGCGGTCAACGCGCTCGACGAGGACGAGCACCTGGACGAGCTCCGGGGTTATGCACAGGACTCCGGTGAGGGACGCTGGACGGTGGAAGCAGCCATCGACAATGCGGTGCCGCTGCCGGCGATCACGGCGTCGCTGTTCGCGCGGTTCGCTTCCCGCCAGGAGGACTCGCCCCAGATGAAGATGATCGCGGCGCTGCGGAACCAGTTCGGCGGCCACGCGGTCGAGACCAAGTAAGCAACACCCGAGGTTGGGGAGGTCGGCGAAACGACCATGCACGTCACGCATCTGTCGCTGGCCGACTTCCGCTCGTACTCCCGGGTCGAGGTCCCGCTCGACCCGGGGGTGACGGCCTTCGTCGGGCCGAACGGGCAGGGCAAGACCAACCTCGTGGAGGCCGTCGGCTATCTCGCCACCCTCGGCAGCCACCGGGTCTCTTCCGACGCCCCGCTGGTCCGCATGGGCGCCGAGCGCGCCATCATCAGGGCGCAGGTCCGGCAGGGCGAGCGGCAGCAGTTGGTCGAGCTGGAGCTGAACCCGGGGCGGGCCAACCGGGCCCGTATCAACAGGTCCTCGCAGGTCAGGCCGCGTGACGTGCTGGGGATCGTGCGGACCGTGCTGTTCGCGCCCGAGGATCTCGCGCTGGTGAAGGGCGACCCAGGTGAGCGGCGGCGTTTCCTCGACGAGCTGATCACCGCGCGCTCCCCGCGTATGGCCGGGGTCCGCTCCGACTACGACCGGGTCCTCAAGCAGCGCAACACCCTGCTGAAGTCGGCCGCGCTGGCCCGTCGGCACGGCGGTCGGACCATGGACATGTCCACCCTCGACGTGTGGGACCAGCATCTCGCACGCGCGGGCGCGGAGTTGCTCGCCCAGCGTCTGGATCTGATCGCCACGATCCAGCCGTTGGCCGACAAGGCATACGAGCAACTCGCCCCGGGTGGCGGTCCGGTCGCGCTGGAGTACAAGCCGTCCGCGCCGGGTGAGGCGCACACCCGTGAGGACCTCTTCGAGCAGTTGACGGACGCGCTCGCGGAGGCCCGCAAGCAGGAGATCGAGCGCGGTGTCACCCTGATCGGCCCGCACCGGGACGACTTGCAGCTCAAGCTCGGCCAGCTCCCCGCCAAGGGCTACGCCTCCCACGGCGAGTCCTGGTCCTATGCGCTGGCGCTGCGTCTGGCCTCGTACGACCTCCTGCGAGCGGAGGGCAACGAGCCGGTGCTGGTGCTCGACGACGTCTTCGCCGAGCTGGACACCCGCCGCCGTGAGCGCCTTGCCGAACTGGTCGCGCCCGGCGAGCAGGTCCTGGTGACGGCGGCGGTCGACGACGACGTACCGCATGTGCTGTCCGGGACGCGGTTCGCCGTGTCCGAGGGGGCGGTGGAGCGCGTATGACGGAGAACACATCCGGCGAGGCTCCCAAGGTCCCGAAGCCGCCCGAGCCCTCCGGCGTCGACCTCGCGCGCGTGGCGTTGCGCGCCGCGAGGGACGCCGCACGCGCGCGCGGGGACGCGGCGCAGCAGAGGAAGCAGGCGCGCCGCGGGGGGTTGCGCTCCGGAGCGCGCGCCGACGGGCGCGATCCGATGGCGCTCGGTTCCGCGATCAACCGGCTGATCACCGAACGCGGTTGGGAGGCGCCGGCCGCGGTGGGCGGTGTGATGGGCCGGTGGCCGCAGATCGTCGGCGAGGACGTGGCCAAGCACTGTGTGCCGGAGAAGTACGACGAGGGCGAGCATGTCCTGACCGTGCGCTGCGACTCGACGGCCTGGGCGACGAACCTGCGGTTGCTCGCGCCCACGCTGGTCGCGCGCCTCAACGAGGATCTGGGGCACGGCACGGTGCAGCTGATCAAGGTGCAGGGACCCGGCGGCCCGGCCCGCCGCTATGGGCCGCTGCGCGCCCCCGGCAGTACCGGTCCGGGCGATACCTACGGCTGATCGGCACCGGTTTCCCACCTGTCGACAGCACGTGACTGACTTCACATCCGGGGCTTCCGCCGGTGCTTTGGCGGGGTCGGCGGTGCTGTCGTCGTGTGCCCGCACACGGTTGCGAATCGCGACCTGACTCCGAAGTAGCCAAGGGTTGACGGCCGGAAGCGCTGAGTGGCTCCGTGAGCCTCTTGGAGCCCCCATCCGTATATCGGGAGTCGGGCGAGACCCGTCGAGGGCGGCACATGCGGACTCAGGTACCGGCAAACCCCCATCAGTGTCAGTGCTACCGGTAGACTGGAAGCAATCCCGCCCCCATCGTGGGGACCGTCCGGGAAAAGCTGAGCAACGCTGATCAAGGCTTACCAACGCAACATGCCGCAGCCGCTCCGGCAACCCGCCGACGAGCCTGGCTCGTGCTGTGCCAGAAAGGGCGCTTCGTGGCCGATTCCGGCAACCCCAACGAGAACATCCCGTCCACCGACGAAGGCGTGAGCAGCGAGGCGATCACCTCCACCAGCGAGGTCACCGCCTCGTACGATGCCAGTGCCATCACCGTCCTCGAGGGTCTGGACGCGGTCCGCAAGCGACCCGGCATGTACATCGGCTCGACCGGTGAGCGTGGTCTGCACCACCTCGTGTACGAGGTCGTCGACAACTCCGTCGACGAGGCGCTGGCCGGGCACGCGGACACGATCCAGGTGACGATCCTCGCCGACGGTGGCGTCCGCGTCGTCGACAACGGCCGTGGTATCCCGGTCGGCATCGTGCCGTCCGAGGGCAAGCCGGCCCTCGAGGTCGTGCTGACCGTGCTCCACGCGGGCGGCAAGTTCGGCGGCGGCGGCTACGCGGTCTCCGGTGGTCTGCACGGCGTCGGTGTCTCGGTCGTGAACGCCCTGTCCAGCAAGGTCTCCGTCGAGGTGAAGACCGACGGCCACCGCTGGACGCAGGACTACAAGATGGGTGTCCCGACGGCGCCGCTCGTCCAGCACGAGGCCACGGACGAGACCGGCACGTCGGTCACCTTCTGGGCCGACGGCGACATCTTCGAGACCACCGACTACTCCTTCGAGACGCTCTCGCGGCGCTTCCAGGAGATGGCGTTCCTCAACAAGGGTTTGACGATCAAACTCACTGACGAGCGCGAGTCGGCGAAGGCCGTGACCGGTGCCGACGAGGCCGGTGCGGACGAGAAGGCCGAGGTCAAGACCGTCGCGTACCACTACGAGGGCGGCATCGTCGACTTCGTGAAGTACCTCAACTCCCGCAAGGGCGAGGCGGTCCACCCGACCGTCATCGACCTGGAGGCCGAGGACAAGGACAGGCAGCTGTCCCTCGAGATCGCCATGCAGTGGAACGGCGGCTACACCGAGGGCGTGTACTCCTTCGCGAACATCATCCACACCCACGAGGGCGGTACGCACGAAGAGGGCTTCCGGGCCGCGCTGACCTCGCTGATCAACAAGTACGCGCGCGACAAGAGGCTGCTGCGCGAGAAGGACGACAACCTCACGGGTGACGACATCCGTGAGGGTCTGACGGCGATCATCTCGGTCAAGCTGAGCGAGCCGCAGTTCGAGGGCCAGACGAAGACCAAGCTGGGCAACACCGAGGCCAAGACCTTCGTCCAGAAGGTCGTCTACGAGCACCTGGCGGACTGGCTCGACCGCAACCCCAACGAGGCCGCGGACATCATCCGCAAGGGCATCCAGGCGGCCACCGCGCGCGTGGCGGCCCGCAAGGCCCGTGACCTGACCCGCCGCAAGGGCCTGCTGGAGACCGCGTCCCTGCCGGGCAAGCTCTCGGACTGCCAGTCGAACGATCCCACCAAGTGCGAGATCTTCATCGTCGAGGGTGACTCGGCAGGCGGCTCGGCCAAGTCCGGCCGCAACCCGCAGTACCAGGCGATCCTCCCGATCCGCGGCAAGATCCTGAACGTCGAGAAGGCGCGGATCGACAAGATCCTGCAGAACCAGGAGATCCAGGCGCTGATCTCGGCCTTCGGCACCGGAGTCCACGAGGACTTCGACATCGAGAAGCTCCGCTATCACAAGATCATTCTGATGGCGGACGCCGATGTCGACGGCCAGCACATCAACACCCTGCTCCTGACCTTCCTGTTCCGCTTCATGCGGCCCCTGGTCGAGGCCGGGCACGTGTACCTCTCCCGCCCGCCGCTCTACAAGATCAAGTGGGGCAAGGACGACTTCGAGTACGCGTACTCCGACCGTGAGCGCGACGCCCTGATCGAAATGGGCCGCAACGCCGGCAAGCGCATCAAGGACGACTCCGTGCAGCGCTTCAAGGGTCTCGGCGAGATGAACGCCGAGGAACTGCGCATCACGACCATGGACCAGGAGCACCGCGTCCTCGGCCAGGTCACCCTCGACGACGCCGCCCAGGCCGACGACCTGTTCTCGGTCCTCATGGGTGAGGACGTCGAGGCCCGCCGCGCGTTCATCCAGCGCAACGCCAAGGACGTCCGCTTCCTCGACATCTGAGTCGGTCTCAGCTGACCGCATCAGGAAGGATCTTCACCAGCAATGACCGACGAGAACACTCCCGTGACGACGCCCGAGGGTGACGCCCTGGCCATGCGCGTCGAGCCCGTCGGGCTCGAGACGGAGATGCAGCGCTCGTACCTCGACTACGCGATGTCCGTCATCGTGTCGCGTGCGCTGCCGGACGTCCGCGACGGCCTCAAGCCCGTTCACCGCCGTGTGCTGTACGCCATGTACGACGGCGGCTACCGGCCCGAGCGCGGCTTCTACAAGTGCGCCCGCGTCGTCGGCGACGTCATGGGCAACTACCACCCGCACGGCGACTCCTCCATCTACGACGCGCTGGTGCGCCTGGCCCAGTCGTGGTCGATGCGCATGCCGCTCGTCGACTCCAACGGCAACTTCGGTTCCCCGGGCAACGACCCGGCCGCGGCCATGCGGTACACCGAGTGCAAGATGGCGCCGCTGTCGATGGAGATGGTCCGTGACATCGACGAGGAGACCGTCGACTTCACGGACAACTACGACGGCCGCTCCCAGGAGCCGACCGTCCTGCCGGCCCGCTTCCCGAACCTGCTGATCAACGGCTCGGCCGGTATCGCGGTCGGCATGGCGACCAACATCCCGCCGCACAACCTGCGCGAGGTCGCCTCCGGTGCCCAGTGGTATCTGGAGAACCCCGAGGCCTCCCACGAGGAGCTGCTGGACGCGCTCATCGAGCGCATCAAGGGCCCGGACTTCCCGACCGGCGCGCTCGTCGTCGGCCGCCGGGGCATCGAGGAGGCGTACCGCACCGGCCGCGGCTCCATCACCATGCGTGCGGTCGTCGAGGTCGAGGAGATCCAGAACCGCCAGTGCCTGGTGGTCACGGAGCTGCCGTACCAGACCAACCCCGACAATCTCGCTCAGAAGATCGCCGACCTGGTGAAGGACGGCAAGATCGGCGGCATCGCGGACGTCCGGGACGAGAGCAGCTCCCGCACGGGCCAGCGTCTGGTCATCGTCCTGAAGCGGGACGCGGTCGCCAAGGTCGTGCTGAACAACCTCTACAAGCACACCGACCTGCAGACCAACTTCGGCGCCAACATGCTGGCGCTGGTGGACGGCGTGCCGCGCACGCTCTCGCTCGACGCCTTCATCCGCCACTGGGTGACGCACCAGATCGAGGTCATCGTCCGCCGTACGCGCTTCAGGCTGCGCAAGGCCGAGGAGCGGGCGCACATCCTGCGCGGCCTGCTGAAGGCCCTGGACGCCATCGACGAGGTCATCGCGCTGATCCGGCGCAGCGACACCGTGGAGATCGCCCGCGGCGGCCTGATGAGCCTGCTGGAGATCGACGAGATCCAGGCCAACGCCATCCTCGAGATGCAGCTGCGCCGACTGGCCGCCCTGGAGCGCCAGAAGATCGTCCAGGAGCACGACGAGCTCCAGGCGAAGATCACCGAGTACAACGAGATCCTCGCCTCACCGGTCCGTCAGCGGGGCATCGTCAGCGCCGAACTGGCAGCGATCGTCGAGAAGTTCGGCGACGACCGCAAGACGACGTTGATCCCTTACGAGGGCGACATGTCCATCGAGGACCTGATCGCCGAGGAGGACATCGTCGTCACGGTCACCCGGGGCGGCTACATCAAGCGCACCAAGACCGACGACTACCGCGCCCAGAAGCGCGGCGGCAAGGGCGTGCGCGGCACGAAGCTCAAGGAAGACGACATCGTCGACCACTTCTTCGTGTCCACGACGCACCACTGGCTGCTGTTCTTCACCAACAAGGGCCGCGTCTACCGCGTCAAGGGCTATGAACTGCCGGACGCCGGCCGGGACGCGCGCGGTCAGCACGTCGCGAACCTGCTCGCCTTCCAGCCGGACGAGGCGATCGCCGAGATCCTGGCGATCCGCGACTACGAGGCGGTCCCCTACCTCGTGCTCGCCACCAAGGCCGGACTTGTGAAGAAGACGCCTCTGAAGGATTACGATTCGCCCCGTTCCGGCGGTGTGATCGCGATCAACCTCCGGTCGATGGAGGACGGTTCGGACGACGAACTGATCGGAGCCGAACTGGTCTCGGCAGACGATGATCTGCTTCTGATCAGCAAAAAGGCGCAGTCGATCAGGTTCACCGCCTCGGACGACACCCTGCGGCCCATGGGCCGCGCCACCTCGGGTGTCAAGGGCATGAGCTTCCGCGAGGGCGACGAGCTGCTCTCGATGAATGTTGTTCGACCCGGTACGTTCGTGTTCACTGCCACAGACGGCGGGTACGCGAAGCGGACCAACGTCGACGAGTACCGCGTCCAGGGTCGCGGCGGCCTCGGCATCAAGGCCGCCAAGATCGTCGAGGACCGTGGATCCCTTGTCGGCGCGCTGGTGGTCGAGGACACCGACGAGATCCTCGCCATCACGCTGTCGGGCGGTGTGATTCGTACGCGAGTCAACGAGATCAGGGAAACCGGCCGTGACACCATGGGCGTCCAACTGATCAATCTGGGCAAGCGCGATGCCGTCGTGGGCATCGCTCGCAACGCCGAGGCGGGACGCGAGGCGGAGGAGGTCGACGGCGACGTGGTCGTCGACGAGACCGCCGAGGGTGCCGTGACCGGCATGGACGAGGGTGAGGCGCCCTCGGCCGAGTAGGCACGAGGAGTGAGTCAGCGTGAGCGGAGCCACGGGCGCCGGACCGGCCGGTACCTCAAGGGGTACGGAAGCGGACGACGGCGGCCGTGGCTCCGCCGCGCGTGCGGCGGACCCGCACACGACCAACCTGAAGGCGATCAAGTCCCCGACCAAGGACACGACCTCGCCTGACTCGCATGCATCACAGGGGGGAACTGTGACGGACACCCGAGGTCCGAAAACCAAGCAGCCCAAGGCGGGCACGGGCCCGTCCGCCTCCGGTGCGCAGCCGCAGCCGGCCGCGCAGGAGCAGGGCGCGGCCTCGCCCCTGCCCGGGGAGCGGCAGACGCAGCAGCAGGCCGGGCCGTACCACCCGCCGCAGGCCTACCCGGCGCAGCAGGCGGCGGCCGGAGCGGGCGCCGCTGCGAGCGCCGTACGGCGCCCTCGCACGGGGGCGAGCACCACGCCGCGCGTGCGCAAGGCGCGGCTGCGGGTGGCGAAGGCCGACCCGTGGTCGGTGATGAAGGTCAGCTTCCTGCTCTCCATCGCCCTGGGCATCTGCACGATCGTCGCGTCCGCCGTGCTGTGGATGGTCATGGACGCGATGGGCGTCTTCTCGTCGGTCGGCGGCACGATCTCCGAGGCCACCGGCTCGAACGAGTCCAACGGCTTCGACCTGCAGGCTTTCCTGTCGCTGCCCAACGTCCTGATGTTCGCGTCCGTCATCGCCGTCATCGACGTCGTCCTGGCGACGGCCCTCGCGACCCTCGGCGCGTTCATCTACAACCTGTCCGCCGGCTTCGTGGGCGGTGTCGAGCTGACCCTCGCCGAGGACGAGTGACGTCACCTTCACCGCTGTCCTGACGTAGCCCCGACAACCGATTTTGGGACTGCCCATGTCGTGCGCTAATCTTCAGGAGTCAGCGCGCGGGGCACACCCCCGCAGAGCGCGGCGGGGCTATAGCTCAGTTGGTTAGAGCGCATCCCTGATAAGGATGAGGCCACAGGTTCAAATCCTGTTAGCCCCACCAGCATGAAACCCCCAATCAGTCATGGTTGGGGGTTTTCGGCATCTGTGGCTGGCATCGGCTACGGCTCCGAGCTCGGCCCCCGGGAGGGCCGCATGGCCACGAGAACTGCCGCCCGGTCGAACCGGCGCGCAGCTGCGGCGGTGGCTGGGCCGGGGCAGGTGAGGATGGCTGGTGTTCATCGCCGGTCAGGCCCGGATGGAGCCGGACATGCGTAAGCCCGGCAGCTCTGCCGAGCTGCCGGGCTTTGTACGCAGGGTCGCCTGGATGTTGTTCCGCGGGTTCAGCTCTGGATGGGCGTGAGATGGTCCGCTTCCGCGTCGGGGTCCTCGTCCGTGCAGTCGGGGACGGGGGAGACCGCCGTGTCCGCGGGCGAGCGGTGTCGGCAGCGGGGGGTCTTGCCGTGCGCCTCGGCGCGGATGCGCTGCTTCATCGTGGGGGGCAGGGCCCTGGGTGAGGACCAGGGGAACGTCGCCGGTGCCGCCGTCCGCTGCTGCGGGATGCTCGCGCCGTTGCTGTTGCTCTTCTGCTCGGTCTGCGGTACGGCCGCGGCGGCGGTCGTGGTGACGAGTCCGAGCGCCGTGCACAGCGCGAGGAAGGCGGTGACGATGGCGGTCCACAGCTTCATGACCTTGTTCCGGGCCATGGCCCCTCACTTTCGGGTTGGGCGATTTGCGTACTTTCCTCATGATGTGTATGGGGGTCGGGAAGTGGTGGATCTCCGCCCGTGGCGCGTCGATGTTCTGATGAACACCACCCGGATGGGCGCAAGAGGGGCAAAATGGAGAGGAAAGTGGCGAAGGGAGGTCAAAGGAACCGTCCGTCGAGGTGTGATCACCTTCCGATCGGAGCGGTGAACTCCGCTTCTATCCCGGTTCCCCGGACGGCAGTTGAGGGCCGACTCAGGTCACCGATCGGTATCGGTCGGTGTGTATAGTCGGGCGCCAGAGGTCCCCTACGTCAACGAAAGACGAGGTCGCGCGGTGAAGAAGCTTCTCCTGGTCGCACTGGCCGCCATCGGCGGGCTCCTCGTGTACCGCCAGATCCAGGCGGATCGCGCCGAGCAGGACCTGTGGACGGAGGCGACTGACTCCGTGCCCACGGGTTCGTGAGTCACGACAACCCCTAGAACACACCCCGGCCGCCTCGCGGTCGGGGTTTTGTGTGCCGACAACCGGTCGTGAACCCGGCCGGCGCGGCAGGATGGGCCAGGGGGACACGGCTCTGGGGTCCGGCGACGGTGAGGGGTGGCGCGTGAGGAGACGGTGCCGTACGGCGTGGGGGCGGCGCGCGGGGGCGTGGCGCCACCGTCCGGCTGTGCCCGTGCGGCTGGGGGCCGTGGCCATGATCCTGGGGGCCGTGGCGGCCGCCGCGCCGGGACCGGCCGCCGCTGCCGGAAAGGCCTCCGGAACCCCGAGCCCGTACGCCTTCGCTGACGGCGCGCAGAGCGTCGAAGGAGCGAGCAGCACCGGCAACGCCGCCCCCCTGGAGCCCGGCGGAACCTACAAGAGCTCCCTGCCGGGCAGCGGCAAGGTCAGCTACCGCCTCGACCTCGACGCCGTGTCGAACGCGTACGTCTCCGTCACCGCCGTCCCCTCCCCCGACAGCACCGTCTCCGTCATCGACGGGGTCAAGGTGACCGTGCAGGACGCCGAAGGCAACACCTGCTCCGTCGACAACACGAGCTTCGGAGCCGCCCGCAGCCCCCACCCCATCGCCGCCTGGGGCATGCGCGAGATCTCTCCCGGCAAACCGCTGTGCCGGAAGGCCGGCGCGTACTACGTGTCCGTCGAACGGGTCGACCCCGACGGCGAGGGCTCCTCACCGGACGCCTGGGACCTGGAACTCCTCGCCATGACGGAACCGCACACGGCGAAGGCCGGGCCGACCAGCGCGCCCGAGGTATGGAACTCCGCCACCCCCCAGCCGCTCCCGGGACAGGCCGAGCGCCGCAAGGGTGGCGCGGGATTCACCGGGGCGACCCCCATCGGCCAAGGAGCCTGGCAGGACGACATCCGGCCCGGCCAGACACTCTTCTACGCGGTGCCGGTCGACTGGGGACAGCAGATCTCCGCCACCGCAGAACTCGGCAGCACCGACTCCGGCGGCACCGGCTACACGACCGACGCGCTGGACCTGGCCCTCTACAACCCCGCGCGCGGCGACATCGCCGACGTCGGCGTGGGCTACAACGGCGACCAGAAGGCCGGAAGCCTGCCTCCCCTGCCGCCCGTCGACCACGCCAACCGCCACGCCGCCACCGCACAGGTGAGCGCACTGCGCTTCGCCGGCTCCTACTACCTCGTCGCCCATCTCTCGAAGGGCGTCGCCGACACCTTCGGGGACGGACCCTTCCCGATGACGCTGCGCGTCCGCGTGAGCGGGCAGCCACAGGGCGGGCCCGAGTACGCGGGGGAGTCCGAGCCGAAGGGCGCCTTCGACGTCTCGGACCAGGACCTGGAGGCAGCCGCGGAGGGCGTCGCCGCGGGCGATGACACCGCCATGAGGGCGCTCGCCGTGGGCGGCATCGGCACCGGGAGCGCTCTGCTGGTGGGACTCGGCGTGTGGACCGTGGTCGCCCGGCGGGGAATCACCGCGTAGGGGCGGGCGCCAGACCCTGCGACGACCTCAGATCCGGGTCAGTGCCCAGAAGCCCACGGCGTAACAGGCGAGCGCGAGGAGCAGGACCGGAATCGCCACCTTGGCCGGCGGCCCGGGGCGGGAAGACCGTCTCGCCCGGTGCCGCGACGGCGTCTGGCCACTCGGCGGTGACTGCGGCGTCCGGGCGGTGTACGAGGCTGTCGAGGCGTCCGCGCGGTACTGCTCCGCAGGAGGCAGAGACGGGCCGGGGTACACCGGTGGGAGCGGCTGTGCGGGCGACAGCCGGTGCGTGAGGTCGTCGAGGGAGACGGGCGGCTGCCGGTGCGGTGCCGCCGCCTGCTGCCCGGAGGCGGAGGACGAGGTGACCGTGACCTGCGGAGGCGGCAGATGAAAGCTGCCGGTGTCCGACATGGAGGACGGCCGGGCGGAGCCGCCTGACGGGCCGGCGGTACGGCGCGGGTCGGTGGACGCCTCCCGTGGACGATGCCGGTAGGTCTCGGCGGACTGCCCGGAGGGCACCGACAGCGCGCCCTCACCCTCTTCCTGCCCGGACCGCTCCTCGCCCGCCCCCGAGGAGCCGGACCGTCCAGCTCCCGGGCCCAGCCCCTTCGCCCGCCCCAGCGGCCCCGCGGGGGCGAACCCCCGCGGAAGCGGGCCTAGTTGGTCGAAGATCTCGATCAGTTCATCGTCCGGCCCCGGCTCCGGGAGAAGCTCAGCGGCGGCCGCGAGCGCCTTGCGCGCCCCCGTGGCCGTACGGAACCGCGCTTCAGGATCGGGCTGCAGCAGCGTGGCCACCACCTGCCACAGCGGCTCCGGAATACCCTGAGGCGCGCCGGGCGTCCCGTGCTCGGCGAAGTACTGGATGAGCGCCTTGCTGTCCGGCTTGGCCCCCTCCAGCAAGTACAGCGCGACCAGCCCCACCGCGAACAGATCGGCGGTGAAATCCGGTTCGGCTCCCATCATCTGCTCGGGCGCGAGATAGCCGGGCGTCCCCACCACCAGGTTGGTCTCCGTCAGGCGGGGCTCACCCAGCCGCATCGCGATGCCGAAGTCGGACAACCGCAACCGCGGCCGGCCCGTGCCGGTCGCCTCCAGCAGCACATTGGCCGGTTTGACGTCACGGTGCACCACATCCTCCGCGTGCACCGCGGCCAGACCCGCCAGCAGCTGGTCGAGCAGAGTACACACGAAAGCCGGCGGCAGAGGGCCGTAGTCCCCGACGAGGTGGACGAGCGATCCGCCCGCGACCAGGTCCATGGTGAACAGGACCTGGTCGTCGTCGGCGGCCCAGCTGGTGGGGGCGAGCACATGAGGATGGTCGATTCGCAGCGCCTGTTCCCGCACGAAGCGCAACAACGAGTGCGCATCGCTCTGGAGCAGAACCTTGGCGGCCACGTAGCGACGGCGGCGATGGTCCCAGGCGCGCCACACGGCGCCGACCCCTCCGCGCCCGATCGGGTCGACCAGTTCGTACCGGCCGGCGAAGACCTCACCCATGGCTGTACGTCGCTCCTCCCCCTGCGGCTTCCCCCCTTGCTTCCCCCCGGCGAGCGCTACGACTCCCCGACGGACGAAACAGCTCCCCCGAGCCCCCGACGTCCCCCGGCTCCCCCGAGCCCCCGACGTCCCCCGATGAGTGACACGTCCCCCTCGCGTCGACCGGTCCCCCGTACGGAACACGCCCCCTCGTGCCCGCCCGAACCGTGACGCATCCCCCGTCACCTCACCTGCCGCCCGCTGCCGAACCCCCTTCGGCGACCGGGCGGCGGGATCAGTTCTGGTGGGACTGGTAGTGCGAGACCGCGTCCGAAGTGCGGCCGGCGCCGTAGACCCGGAGGAACTCTGCCAGCTCCGGATGGGTCGGGGCGAGGGTGTCGGCCGCGTCGATGATGTCGCCCGCCGCCGCCACCGACCGCAGCAGCGACTGGATCTCGCGCACGACGCGCTTGACCGTCGGCGCCCCCGAACTACTCGTCGTCTGCGTGGTGTTGCTGAGCACCGACCCTCCTTGTGACTTCTTGATCTCCTCCATGCGCTCGGTGGCCTCGGCCGCGCTCACACTGCCGTCCGCGACCTGCCCCGCCAGGTCCTGCAGCAGCTGCACCCGCTGCACCACAGCCGGGTTGCCGATCTTCGCCCGCTGACCGCTCATCAGCTGCGACAGCATCGGTGCGGACAGTCCCAGCACCCCCGCGAGACGAGCCTGGTTAAGACCAAGATCGTCGATAAGCCTACGGAAGAGCGCCCCCAACGGCTCCCCGTACCAGTTCCGCTGCAGTTCCCGCGCTCTCGCGGTCGCTTCCTGCTGTGCGGCGTCCATTGCGTCTCCCCATCGCTTCCCCATGTACGGCGGTTCGCGGTAGCGAACCACGCCGAGCATCTTACGGAGAGTGGTCGTCGACGGGGACCCCCAATCTTTTTGCGGAACCACCGGGGTGACCCGGTACTCTGGTCTCCGACGCCCGCCGGGACGCATTTCTCCGGCCGGACGTCCCCTCACGGGGCCTTAGCTCAGTTGGTAGAGCGCTGTCTTTGCATGGCAGATGTCAGGGGTTCGACTCCCCTAGGCTCCACTCAGAAAACGCCCTCCGAACTGCGAAAACGCGGTCTCGGAGGGCATTTTTACGCACCCGGGCGCACGTCGGCGGCGAGTGTTTCACGTGAAACAGCACGGCGGGGCGGGAGACCCTCAAGTCTCCCGCCCCGCCGCGCTGTTGAATCCGGTGCGCCCTCAGGAACGATCGTCGCGCCGAGCGGTCTCATCCTCAGCCTGCTTGGCCTCGACCTCCGGGTCCAGGACCGACGGGCCCGTGCCGTCCACGGACGACAGGTGCCCCGACTCGGGGACCTCCGTCGCGGCCGGCGGCTCCACCAGCCAGTCCGGGTTGGCCTGCTTGTCCCACCACTTCCACGCGGCGAAAGCCCCGCCCGCGAGGGCACCCAGAAGCACCACCGCCTTCACGGCCTTGCCGGCCTTGGCCCGCCGCTCATGCTTGCGGACCAGCCTCTGGATCTCCTTGGACGAAACCTGGCCGCGCAGCGCGGCCACGGCAGCCACACTCCGGGCCGCAGCCTCGGTCGTCACAGGCACAGCCGCGGCCATCGCCTGCTCGAACCTCGGCCTGGAGTACTCCGCCGCCTGGCGGGCAGCCTTACGCGTGCGCTCGGCGGCTTCCTGGGCGGCCTGGTCGACCTTCGGCGGCACATGCGTGCGGGCCTGCTCCAGATACGGCTGCACATGGGCGCCGTACTGGACACGCGCCTGCCCAGCGGCCTGCGTCACCTTGGGCGCTAGCCGTACGCGTGCCTCGTGTGCGTAGTGCGCGGCCCTGTCCTTGGCCGTGTCGGCGTAGGGCGCCACCACTTCCGCGGCGTGCAGCACGCTGTCCTTCGCCGAACCAGTCGCGGCGCGCACGCTGTCGATGCGGGTCACGGGTTCCTCCTCCTCGGTGGCGTACGGTATTTCGACTTTCCACCCTTTTACGGATCATGCCTCCCGGCGCACGACCAGGCATGCGCGGAGGGGCATCCGGGTCACGAGAACCGGCATCCAGCGCCGATCACGTGTGATAGCGGCTGAATAAGGGCAACAGGAGCTTGTCGTCGACAATGCCACGGATCGCCGCCGAGCGCTCCCGCCCCGGCCCTACCCGACTGGTTTTCCGCAGACACCCGCCGAGGGTTTACCCCCGCCGCACCGAGGTCGCACGACGCGAGGGCCTGTCCGTGCGAGGATCTGGGAATCACGGAAAGACAACGGAAGGCAGATCGTGGCTGAGCAGCTCTACGCCACCCTGAAGACCAATCACGGCGACATCGAAGTCCGGCTCCTGCCGAACCACGCGCCCAAGACGGTCAAGAACTTCGTCGAGCTCGCCCAGGGCGAGCGGGAGTGGACCCACCCCGAGACGGGCAAGAAGTCCACGGACAGGCTCTACGACGGCACGGTCTTCCACCGGGTGATCAGTGGCTTCATGATCCAGGGCGGCGACCCCCTGGGCAACGGCACCGGCGGCCCCGGCTACCAGTTCGAGGACGAGTTCCACCCGGACCTGCGCTTCGACAAGCCCTACCTGCTGGCGATGGCCAACGCCGGCCCGGGCACCAACGGCTCGCAGTTCTTCGTCACCGTCTCCCCGACGGCGTGGCTGAACCGCAAGCACACCATCTTCGGCGAGGTCACCGACGCGGCCAGCCAGAAGATCGTGGACACCATCGCCACGACCCAGACCAACCCGCGCACCGACCGCCCGCTGAACGACGTGATCATCGAGTCGGTCGTCATCGAGACCCGCTGAACGCGAAGGCTCCCGCAGGGAACCAATCGCCCCGCCCATCCGTAAGGATGAGCGGGGCGGGCTTTTCTCACACGACCTAGGGGAGACCATGGACGACCAGGCTGCGGGCAGCCCGCAGGACGCCCACAGCGTCCCCATGTGCTACCGCCACCCGGACCGCGAGACAGGCATCCGCTGCACACGCTGCGAGCGCCCGATCTGTCCCGAATGCATGGTCAACGCCTCCGTCGGCTTCCATTGCCCCGAATGCGTCCGAACCGGCTCCGGCACAGGCCACTCGCCCACGGCCGCCATGCCCCGGACGATCGCCGGCGGCTCCATCGCCGCCGACCCCCGGCTGCTGACCAAGATCCTCATCGGGATCAACCTGGCCGTCTTCATCGCCGTCCAAGTCCACGAGTCGCTACTGAACGACATCGTCCTGCTCGGCGCCTGGCCGCCCGCGCCCTTCACGCCCACACAGGGCGTGGCGGGAGGCGAGTGGTACCGCATGGTGACGTCGATGTTCACCCACCAGGAGATCTGGCACATCGCGTTCAACATGCTCAGCCTGTGGTGGCTCGGAGGCCCGCTCGAAGCGGCACTGGGCCGCGCCCGTTACCTCGCTCTCTACTTCATCTCCGGACTCGCGGGCAGCGCGCTGGCCTACCTGCTGGCGTCCCCCAACACGGCGACCCTCGGCGCCTCCGGCGCGATCTTCGGGCTCTTCGGCGCGACGGCCGTGCTGATGCGCCGGCTCAACTACGACATGCGGCCGATCATCGCGCTGCTGGCGATCAACCTGATCTTCACGTTCAGCCCGGGGTTCAACATCTCCTGGCAGGCGCACATCGGCGGCCTGGTCGCCGGAGTCGTCGTCGGATACGCCATGGTCCACGCCCCGCGCGAGCGCCGGACGCTGGTCCAGTACGGCGCCTGCGTCCTGGTCCTGGGAGTGGTCGTGCTCATGACCGTACTGAGGACGGCCCAGCTCACCTGAGCAGGCGTTGTCCACAGCGGGTGTCGGATCTTGTGCACACCGTGCGGGAACACATGTGCCCCCTGTTACCGACCTGCGTTTCCGCAGGTCAGGCAGGGGGCGAACAAGTTTTCGACTGCCGGTACTTCCGTCATACCGGCGTCAACACCCAACGGGTTATCCACAGATCGTCTTCATTATCCCCATGTGGAAAACTGCTGTGGATAACTCAGCGAACACCCCTGGGCAGAGCTGCGTTCACCGTGCGGTGACCGCTACTTCCATTGGGTCGAGACACCGAATCCGGCAGCGATGAAGCCGAAGCCCACCACGATGTTCCAGTTGCCCAGTGAGTCGATGGGCAGCGAGCCGTCGGTGACGTAGAAGACGACGATCCAGGCCAGGCCAATGAGGAACATGGCCAGCATGACCGGCGCGACCCAGGCACGGTTGCTCAGCTTGATGGCGGTCGTCTGCTTGGCAGGCGGCGGCGTGTAGTCGGCCTTCTTGCGGATACGTGACTTCGGCACGAGGGTCTCTCCTGTCGATGCGCTGCGTGGCCGCGCAGGTAACTGGGTCGGTCTCGGGGCAGCGTAGGGGACTCCGATTGCTCCCCCGGGCGTCCGTTAGCGTAGTGCTTCCGCCGCGCCGAAGGAGATAAGGGTACGTTGAGCAATTCTGCCGACTCCCCCGGGACGGGATCCACCCCTGAGCGCGCGCGGCGTTTCCGGCCTGTGCGCGTCCTCACGGCGGCGGTGTTCGCTCTGGCGGGTCTCATCTTCTTCACCAGCTTCGACACCGCCAAGGGCACCAACATCCGCACGGACTCCTCCCTGCTGAAGCTGTCCGACCTCATTCACGAGCGCAGCCAGGAGAACGGCGAGCTGGATGAGACCAACGGGGCCCTGCGCAAGGACATAGAGGCCCTGGCCGAGCGCGACGACGGCAGCACCAAGGCCGAGGACGACAAGCTCTCGGCTCTGGAGAAGCGGGCGGGCACGCAGAAGCTCAAGGGTGACTCGCTCACGGTCACGCTCAATGACGCCCCGCCGGACGCCACCGCCAAGCTCCCCGGCTATCCGGAGCCGCAGCCCGACTACCTGGTCATCCACCAGCAGGACCTCCAGGCCGTGGTGAACGCGCTGTGGCAGGGCGGGGCCAAGGGCATCAAGGTCATGGACCAGCGGCTGATCTCCACGAGCGCGGTGCGCTGTGTGGGCAACACCTTGATCCTGCAGGGGCGGGTCTACTCGCCGCCGTACAAGATCACGGCGGTCGGTGACCCGGGCAGGCTGCAGAAGGCGCTCGCGGCCTCGTCGGCGATCCAGAACTACATGGTCTACGTCAATGTCTACGGGCTCGGATGGAAAGTCGAGGAGAACGGCCCGGTGACTCTGCCCGGCTACTCGGGCACAGTGGATCTGCATTACGCGAAGCCTGTGGAGCAGTAGCCGGACCGGGGGAGCTGCCGGTGCGCGTGATCGTCAGGACCGCCAGCGAACTGTGCATCACCGTCGGCAGCGTGATCGTGCTGTTCGTGGTCTACGTGCTCTTCTGGACCGGTGTGCGGGCGGACGGCGTCATGGACGACCAGATCGACCTGCTCCGGAAGGAGTGGTCGAAGCCTCGTCCGCCGGCCGGCGGGCCCGCGAGTCCTGCGAAGCCGGCGCCCTATGCCAAGGGCAGGCCTTTCGCGATCATGTACATTCCGCGGCTTGGTTTCACGTGGAACAAGCCCGTGCTCGAAGGTACCGCCACCGACACGCTGAAGAAGGGCCTCGGCCACTACGCGGAGACCGCCCAGCTCGGGCAGAGGGGGAATTTCGCGGTCGCCGGTCACCGACGCACCCATGGTGACCCCTTCAAGGACTTTCCCGAGCTCAGGCGGGGTGACGCCGTGGTGCTGACCGACGGTACGACGTGGTTCACGTATCGGATCGACAAAGGCCCGCACAAAACAGTGCCGTCGGACATCGAGGTGATCGACCCTGTCCCACGTACATCCGGGTACACGCGTTCGGGCCGTTATCTGACGTTGACCACGTGCGAACCGGAGTGGGGGCACAGTCATCGGCTGATCGTCTGGGCGCACCTGGACTCCACCCAGCCTGTGGAGGCCGGGAAACCAGAGGCGCTGCGCCGTTAGTCTGGTGGCTGTACGGCGTGGGTCTGGTGCCGTGGTACGAGGGAAGGGACGGCATGTACGGCTGGATCTGGCGGCATCTGCCGGGGAACACGTGGGCGAAGGCAGTGCTCTCTCTCGTCCTGGTCGTGGCCGTGGTCTACGTCCTCTTCCAGTACGTCTTCCCGTGGGCGGAGCCGCTGCTGCCCTTCAACGATGTGACGGTGGACAACCAGTGAGCGTGCGCATTCTCGTCGTCGACAACTACGACAGCTTCGTCTTCAACCTGGTCCAGTACCTGTACCAGCTGGGTGCCGAGTGTGAGGTCCTGCGCAACGACGAGGTGTCGACGGCGCATGCCCAGGACGGTTTCGACGGGGTTCTGCTCTCCCCGGGGCCCGGTACGCCGGAGCAGGCCGGCGTCTGCGTGGACATGGTCCGGCACTGTGCCGACACGGGTGTTCCGGTTTTCGGCGTGTGCCTGGGCATGCAGTCGATGCAGGTGGCGTACGGCGGTGTGGTGGACCGTGCGCCGGAGTTGCTGCACGGCAAGACCTCTCTGGTCGAGCACGGTGGCGGCGGCGTCTTCGCCGGTCTGCCCTCCCCCTTCACGGCGACGCGTTACCACTCCCTGGCCGCGGAGCCGGCCACGGTGCCGGCGGAGCTGGAGGTGACGGCCCGTACGCACGACGGCATCGTGATGGGTCTCAGGCACCGGGAACTCCCGGTGGAGGGTGTGCAGTTCCACCCCGAGTCGGTGCTGACCGAGCACGGGCACCGGATGCTGGCCAACTGGCTGGTGGAGTGCGGCGATCAGGGTGCGGTGGCGAGGTCGGCGGGGCTCGCCCCGGTGGTGGGCAGGGCTTCGGCGTGACCGCGCTGCGCCCCGAGCGCGAGTCCGACACCTCGTACGGGCAGCAGTCGTACGGGGTGTCGGGGGCGTTCGAGGAGTGGTCGGGCGGAGAGGCGTACGGTGCGTCCCCGCAGCCGGAGCCGCACGCGTCGTACGAGCCCGTCCGGGACGAGTCCTTTCTGCCGCCCGTCGACGAGGAGACCGTGGCGCTGCGGCTACCGGATCCACCGCCGCAGACCGGCGGCTCCACAGCGGGCTCTCCGGCTTCTCACGCCGCACGGCAGGGCGGATCCGCCGAGGGTGGCCGTGCGGCCCGCAGAAAGGCCGCCAAGCGCCGTCACGGGCGTCATGGCGGCGCTTCGGACACCCCGTCGGCGGCGCACGCCGGCTCCGGCGCCGGGAGCCGGTCCGGGGCGCCGCTGTCACGGGTGGAGGCGCGGCGGCAGGCACGGGCCCGTAAGCCCGGCCCGGCGGTCGTCGCCAGCCGGGCCATAGGCGAGGTGTTCATCACCACCGGCGTGCTGATGCTGCTGTTCGTCACCTACCAGCTGTGGTGGACGAACGTCCGTGCGCATGCCCAGGCCGGCCAGGAGGCCAGCAGCCTGCAGAACGACTGGGCGAGCGGCAAGCGCAACCCGGGGGCCTTCGAGCCGGGGCAGGGCTTCGCCATCCTGCACATCCCGAAGCTGGATGTGGTGGTCCCGATCGCCGAGGGCACCAACAGCAACGGTGTGCTCGACCGCGGCATGGTCGGCCACTACTCCGAGGGTGCGCTGAAGACGGCGATGCCCGGTGACAAGACCGGGAACTTCGGGCTCGCGGGCCACCGCAACACCCACGGAGAACCGTTCCGGTACATCAACAAGCTCGCGCCGGGGGATCCGATCGTCGTGGAGACGCAGGACGAGTACTTCGTCTACAAGATGGCGTCGATCCTGCCGGTGACGCCGCCGAGCAACACGAGTGTTCTGAATCCCGTGCCCACGGGGTCCGGATTCACCGAGCCCGGCCGTTACATCACGCTGACGACGTGCACGCCGGAGTTCACCAGCAAGTACCGGATGATCGTCTGGGGCAAGATGGTCGAGGAACGGCCGCGCAGCAAGGGCAAGCCGGATGCGCTCGTCAGTTAAGGGCAGATGACCAGTGGCAGCGACCACCGACACGGATCACGAGAAGTACACCGGCGCGGCGTCGCGTCCGCCTGCGGCACGTCGCAGGCCTGGCCCGGTCGCCCTGGCGGTCAGCTTCTTCGGGGAACTCCTCATCACCGCGGGCCTGGTCCTCGGCTTGTTCGTCGTCTACTCGCTGTGGTGGACGAACGTGGTCGCCGACCGTGCGGCCGGCAAGCAGGCCGACAAGGTCCGTGAGGACTGGGCTCACGGTCGGGGCGGGCCCGGTGCGCTGGACACCAAGAACGGGATCGGTTTCCTCCACGTGCCCGCGATGAGCAGGGGCGAGGTCCTGATCGAGAAGGGCACGTCGAACAAGATCCTCAACGACGGTGTGGCCGGCTACTACACCGACCCCGTGAAGGCGACGCTGCCGATGTCGGGCAAGAAGGGCAACTTCTCCCTCGCGGCCCACCGGGACGGCCACGGCGCCAAGTTCCACAACATCGACAAGATCAAGAAGGGTGACCCGATCGTCTTCGAGACGAAGGACAAGTGGTTCGTCTACAAGGTCTACGGCATCCTTCCCGAGACCTCGAAGTTCAACGTCGAGGTCCTCTCCCGGGTCCCGAAGGAGTCCGGCAGGAAGAAGCCGGGCCACTACATCACGCTGACGACCTGCACGCCGTTGTACACGAGCACGTACCGGTACGTGGTGTGGGGGGAACTGGAGCGGGTGGAGAAGGTGGACGGCGAGCGGACGCCACCGAAGGAACTGCGCTGACGGCCTACTTGGTGGAAGGTGGGCCGCTAACATGACAGAGGCCCGAAGCCGCAACTTTCTCTTGCGGCTTCGGGCCTTTGTGGCGGTCGGCTCGCTAGTCCAGGACGCTCAACGCCGCCCCGGCGCTCCATTCCTCCACCAGCCCCCGCTGTACGGCGGTGATGCCGCTCTCGGCCGCGATGTTGAGGGCGTCGCGGGTGAAGGGGCATGTCGCCACGAACAGGGCCACCTCGGAGTCGTGCAGGACCTTGGCCGCTCCGAGGAACTTCTGGACTTCGGGGCTGGTGATGGAGAGGTGGGGCGCGAACCTCTTGCACTGGACGACGACGCGCCGCCCGTCGGCGGTGAGCGCGGTGATGTCGATGCCCCGGTCCCTTCCGCCGCCCTGCACGACGACGTTGGTGCAGCCGTCGCGGCGCAGCAGCTCGGCGACGTGTTCTTCGAACTCGCGCCCGTTCATGGCGTCCATGGCGGCCATGACTCCGGCGAGGGGGCGGTCCTCTCGGGGGGCTTCCAGCCGCTGCAGCCGGGTGTGGTGCTGCCGGAGCCGCTTCTCGATGCGCTGGACCCCCGCCCGGAGGGCGGTGAGCTCTCGCCGGTGCTCGCCCGAGGTTTCGATCAGGGCGTTGAACAGAGGGACGACGGTCCTCCCCAGGATGTGGGTGATGCGCTGGTCGATGCGGGCGTCGAGGGAGGCGGCGTCGGTCGGGGCAGGGTTTTCCACAGGCTGTGTGCGGGCGAGGTACTCCATGTCGAGGAGGTACACACGCACCTGACGTGCGACTTCGCTGTCCCGCAGCAGCATGGCGATGTTGAGGACGGCGCGTCGGGGGAAGAGGGCGAGGGACCGGGTTCGTGACTGGATTCCACTGAGTTGCTTGAAGTAACTCAGTTCCGTCCCGGTCAAGACTCGGTATCCGCTCGCTTCGAGTTCCGCACGATGGTCGTGCACGAGGGCACGGATGACTTCCACCGTCACGGAGAAGTACGACGCCACCATCGCGGTCGTCACATGCACCCCGTCCGGCAGCAGCGACAGTGCCTTGACCCTGTCGAGTACGTCCGTGCGGTCGAGCACGCTGCCGCGCAGGGTCTGTGATTCCAGCAAGACCGTTTCGTTGATCACGTTCTGCCCTTCGGCTCGTATGGCCGGGGCGGGGTTCCGATGCCCCACCCCACCCGGTGAACGAGTCGGGACATATGAAGACACGATCGATGGACGCACGCTCTTGCGGGAATGTCGTCGGCCGTGAACGCCAGAGTCCCCGGCTCTTGTGGGCCGGGGACTCTGTGGTGCGACGGTGTGGCGGGGGCGGGGGCGGGGTCAGTCGTCCTCGTTGCTGCCGTTGAGGCCGCCGAAGATGCCGCCGTTGCCGTTGCCGCCGTTGTTGTTGTTGCCGCCTCCGACGCCGACCGTCTGCAGAGTGATCGTCGTCCCTGCCGGGTCGTCGACCTCCTGGTTGGGACCAGGGTTCTGGCCGGCGACGAGGGCGTTGTCGCTCTGGTCGCTGCCGCCCGCGAACTGGATGTTGGTGAAGCCCTGCTGCGCGAGGATCTGCTTGGCCTGGCCGACCGTCTGGCCGACGACCTGCGGGACCCTGACCTTCTGCTGCTGCTTCTTCTTGCCGATCTGGATGTTGACCGATGAGTTCGGCTCGACGGACGTGCCGGCCTGCGGCGTGGTCTGGATGACCTTGCCGACCTGGTTGTCGTCGTCGGTCTCCACCTCGGTGCAGTTGCCGACCAGGTCGTTGCCCTGCATCTGCTGCTTGGCGGCGTCGCAGCTCTGGCCGAGCACGTCCGGGACGGTGGACTTCTCCGCTTCCTTGGCGACGGTCAGGGTGATGGTGGAGCCCTTCACCTGCTCCGTGTCGCCGTCGGGGTCCTGCTTGATGACCACGCCGGGGGTGCGGTCGGACTCCTCGGTCTTCTGTTCGACCTTGAAGCCCTTGCTGTCGAGTTGGGCCGCGGCCTTGTCGTAGGTCAGGCCCGTGACGTCCGGCACCGTCACCTTCGGCGCCCCCGTCGACACGACCAGGGAGATGGTGTCGCCCTTGTTGACCGGCGCCTTGGGCGCAGGGTCCTGGGAGCAGATCTTGCCCTTGGCCTGGCTGTCGCAGGGCTTGTCGGTGAAGCTCAGTTCGAGGTCGGAATTGGTGGCCAGCTGCTGGGCGCCCTTCTTCGTCTCCCCGATGAAGTTGGGTGCTTCGACCGCGTCGTTGCCCACGCCGCCGTCGCCGCTGACTGCCCACCGGCCGATCAGGATCGCCCCGACCAGGACGAGGATGCCCGCCACCACCAGCAGGATCGTGGAGGTGTTGGACTTGCGCTGCTGGCCGCGGCGCCGGTCGGGGCGGTCGTCGTAGCCGTAGCCGCCGTCGTCCGGGTTCATGGGGGGCAGCATGGACGTGGCACCCGCGCCGGAGTCGGCACGCAGGGCCGTCGTCGGCTGGTCGTCGGGGTAGCCGCCGTAACCGACCGCGCCCATCGCGGCCGTGGCGGCGACGGGCTGGCCGTCGAGGCAGGCCTCGATGTCGGCGCGCATCTCGTCGGCCGACTGGTAGCGGTAGTCCGGGTCCTTGACGAGCGCCTTCAGCACGATCGCGTCCATCTCGGGCGTGATCTCGGGATCGAAGACGCTCGGCGACTGCGGTTCCTCGCGGACGTGCTGGTAGGCCACGGCCACCGGGGAGTCGCCGACGAACGGCGGACGGACGGTCAGGAGCTCGTAGAGCAGGCAGCCGGTGGAGTACAGGTCGGACCGGGCGTCGACCTGTTCGCCCTTGGCCTGCTCCGGGGAGAGGTACTGGGCGGTGCCGATGACCGCGGAGGTCTGCGTCATCGTCATGCCGGAGTCGCCCATGGCGCGGGCGATGCCGAAGTCCATGACCTTGACCTGGCCGTTGCGCGTCAGCATGACGTTCGCCGGCTTGATGTCGCGGTGGACGATGCCGGCGCGGTGGGAGTACTCGAGGGCCTGGAGGATGCCGATGGTCATCTCCATGGACCGCTCCGGCAGCAGCTTGCGGCCGGAGTGCAGCAGTTCACGCAGGGTCGAGCCGTCCACGTACTCCATGACGATGTACGGGATCGACACGTTGTCGATGTAGTCCTCGCCCGTGTCGTAGACCGCGACGATCGCGGGATGGTTGAGCGAGGCGGCCGACTGGGCCTCCCGGCGGAACCGGGCCTGGAAGGAAGGGTCACGCGCGAGATCCGCGCGCAGCGTCTTCACCGCCACGGTGCGGCCGAGGCGGGTGTCATGCGCGAGGTAGACCTCCGCCATGCCACCACGCCCGAGCACCTGGCCCAGTTCGTACCGGCCGCCGAGGCGACGCGGCTCTTCCATAGCTACCTACCAGCCCTCTCCGTCGGTCCCGACCGGCATGCTTGTACGGTCGGAGGCTGCCGTCCGGGCCTACCGTACCCGGCTCGCTTTGTGTGACCTGGCCAAGCCCGTCAGCCGATACAGGACCGGTATCGCAACGTGCACCGATGTGAAGCAGGCGTGAGCGGGGTCACTTCTTGCTGTCGATGACCGCCTCCATCACGTTCCTCGCGATCGGGGCCGCGAGGCCGCCGCCGGAGATGTCGTCACGGACGGCGCTGTCGTCCTCGATGACGACCGCCACGGCGACCGGCGCGCTGCCGTCCTCGCCCTTGGCGTAGGAGATGAACCACGCGTAGGGGTTCTCGCTGTTGTCGACGCCGTGCTGGGCGGTACCGGTCTTGCCGCCGACCTTGACGCCGTCGATCTTGGCCTTCGAGCCGGTGCCCTTGTCGACGACCGTCTCCATCATGGACTGGAGCTTCTGGGCGTTCTCCGCCGACAGCGGCTGGCTCAGTTCTTCGGGGTCGGTCTTCTCGATCGGGTCGAGGCCGGGCGACTGGAGCTCGTCGACCATGTACGGCTTCATGAGCTTGCCGTCGTTGGCGACGGCGGAGGCGACCATGGCCATCTGCAGCGGCGTGGCGGCGGTGTTGAACTGGCCGATGGACGACAGCGCGGTCTGAGACGGGTTCATGTTGTCGGAGAAGACCGAGGCGTTGGCGCGGACCGGCGTGAACTGCTCCTCGTCGAAGCCGAACTTCTTGGCCATGTCCAGCATCTTGTCGTTGCCGAGGTCGGAGCCGATCTTGCCGAAGACGGTGTTGCAGGAGTACTGGAGGGCCACCCGCAGTGTCGCGTTCTTGCAGGGGATGTTGCCCTCGTTGGGCAGCTTGGTGGTGGTGCCCTTCATGATCCACGGGTCGGGCGAGTCGGTCTTGGCGTCCGGGTCCGTGTAGATCCCGTCCTCGAGGGCGGCGGCAGCGGTGACGACCTTGAAGGTGGAGCCGGGCGGGTAGGTCTCGCGCAGCGCCCGGTTGAGCATCGGGTCGTCCGGGTTGTTCTTCTTCTGCAGCTTCTGCCAGGCCTTGGTGTCCGTCGTCGTGGAGTTCCCGGCGAAGGACGACGGGTCGTACGACGGGAAGGAGGCGAGCGCCAGGATCTTGCCCGTGGAGGGTTCCAGGGCGACGACGGAACCCTTGCCGCCCTGCCTCTTCAGGCCGTTGTAGGCGGCCTTCTGGGCGGCGGTGTTCAGGGTGGTGACGACGTTGCCGCCCTGCTGCTTCTCGCCTGTGAGCATGTCGAGGGTGTTGCGGAAGAACAGCCGGTCGTCGTTGCCGGTGAGGATGCCGTCCTCGAGGTTCTCCAACTGCGTGGCGCCGAATGCCTGCGAGGCGTAGCCGGTGACCGGCGCCCACATGGCGCCGTCCTTGTAGGTGCGCTTGAACTTGAAGTCGCTGTCCGACGACTCGGCGGAGCCGGTGATCGGCTCCCCGTCGACGATGATGTTGCCGCGGGGCGAGGCGTAGCGCTCGATGGTGACGCGGCGGTTGTTCTTGTCGGTCCTGAGCTCGTCGGCCTGGACGTACTGGATCCAGTTGTCGCGGATCAGCAGGGTCAGGATCAGCAGGCCACAGAAGATCGCGATCCGGCGCAGGGGCTTGTTCATGACGGGCGGACCACCTGGGTCATCTCGGCGTCGGGGTTGGCGGCGGGAGCGGGGGCCGGACGGCGGGCCGTGTCGCTGATCCGCAACAGGATGCCGATCAGCGCCCAGTTGGCGATCACGGAGGAACCTCCGTACGCCAGGAACGGCATCGTCATACCCGTCAGCGGGATGAGGCCCATGACACCGCCGGCCACGACGAACACCTGAAGGGCGAAGGCGCCGGACAGGCCGATGGCGAGCAGTTTGCCGAACGGGTCGCGAGCGGCGAGGGCGGTGCGCACGCCGCGCTCCGCGATCAGCGCGTAGAGCAGCAGCAGAGCCATGACGCCGGCTAGGCCCAGTTCCTCACCGAATGTGGCGAGGACGAAGTCGGAGTTGGCGGCGAACCGGATCAGATCGGAGTGACCCTGACCCCAGCCGGTACCCAGGGTGCCGCCGGAGCCGAACGCCCACAGAGCCTGCATGGCCTGCTCGGAATGGCCAGCCTGATTGGCGCGGGAGAGCAGGTACTCGCGCATGGGGTTGAGCCATGCGTCCACACGCTGCTGGATGTGCGGCTCGAAGCTGGCCACGCCGACGGCGCCGACCGCGGACATCAGCAGACCGAAGACGATCCAGCTGGTCCGCTCGGTGGCGACGTACAGCATGATCACGAACATGCCGAAGAACAGCAGTGATGTGCCGAGGTCGGTCTCGAAGACCAGGATCAGGATCGAGATAGCCCAGACGACGAGGATCGGGCCGAGGTCACGTCCGCGCGGCAGGTACAGGCCCAGGAAGCGGCGGCTGGCGAGCGCGAGCGCGTCCCTCTTCACCATCAGATAGCCGGCGAAGAAGATCGCCAGGACGATCTTGGCGAACTCACCGGGCTGGATGGAAAAGGAGCCGATCTGGATCCAGATCTTGGCGCCGTAGATGTTCTTGCCGAGGCCGGGCACCAGTGGCAGCAGCAGGAGGATCAGCGCGCCGACCATGGAGATGTAGGTGTAGCGCTGAAGGACACGATGATCCTTGAGGAAGATCATCACAACGACGAACAGCGTCATGCCCATCGCGGTGTACAGCAGCTGACGGGGAGCGGCGGTCCCGGCCTGGCCGATGTCCTGAAGCAGCTCGGACTGGTCCAACCTCCAGATCGCAACGAGCCCCAGCCCGTTCAGCAGCGTCGCCAGCGGCAGCATCAGCGGGTCGGCGTACGGTGCGAACTTCCGCACGACGAGGTGGCCGACGCCCGCGAGCAGGCCGAGTCCGAGCCCGTAGCTCAGCAGACCCGGTGGCACCGAGTCGTCGAGGGCCAGGCCGACGTTGGCGTAGGCGAACACCGGGATGACGACGGCGAACACCAGCAGCGCGAGCTCGGTGTTGCGCCGGCTCGGCGCGCCGATGGCGCCGATCGTGGACGTGTGGTGCGTCGGCGAGTGCGACGTATTCGTACCGCTCATCGTGTGACAGGGCCTCTCACGGCTACTGCTTACCGCACAGCGAGACGACCTTCTGCTCTTCCTCCGAGAGGCTGGGGCCGGTGCTGGGAGTGGGTGCGGTCGTGGTCGGGGGCGTGGACTTCTCCGGTGCCGACGGTGAACCCGACGGGTTGGACGGGTTCGGCGTCGGTGTGGCCTTGGACGTGAAGGAGGCGGGAGTGGTTCCCGTGGTGCCCCCGGCCTCGCCTTCGCCGGTCTTGGAGTTGTTCTTGCTCTCGGCTTCGCGCCGCTGCGCTTCCTTCTTGCACGCGGAGGCCTGCACCGACAGTTCCTGGATCTTCGCCTGGGCGTCCTTCAGACCGCCCTCGGGGATGGTCGCCTCGACCAGCTTCTGCTGGTAGGGCGGCAGGTACTTGAGTTCGATCTCGGGGTGATCCTTCTCGACCTTCGAGAGCGAGACCCAGGCCAGGTCCTGGCTGATACCCCGGTACAGCGCGACGTGTTCGTCCTCGGCGCCGACGTAGTACTGGGTCTGTGTCCAGCGGTATCCGCCGTACAGGCCGCCGCCGACGAGGGCCAGCGCGAGGACGCCGTAGAAGGATCTCTTCAGCCACCGGCCCTTTTTGCGGGGCTTGGTGAAGTCGTCGTCGCCGTAGTCGAAGCCGGCTGCCGGGATGTAGCCGGTGGTGTCGCCGGAGCCGGGCGGGCCGAATTCGCCGCCGCCCTGGCCGTGTCCGTGGCGGCCGAGGCCGGAGGCGCGGCCGGCGGGGGTCTGCATGATGCCGTTGTCGTGCAGCTGGTGCTGGTTCTCGGCGACGGCGCCGACCACGACGGGGGTGTCGGACAGCTGGCCCGCGAGGGTGTCGCCGGTGTCGAGGTCGAGGACGTCGGCGATGATGACCGTGATGTTGTCCGGGCCGCCGCCGCGCAGCGCCAGCTCGATCAGGTTCTGGACGGTCTCCTGGGGGCCCTGGTAGCTGGCGAGGGTGTCTTCCATGGTCTGGTGGGACACCACGCCGGACAGGCCGTCGGAGCAGATGAGGTAGCGGTCGCCGGCGCGGACCTCGCGGATGGACAGGTCCGGCTCGACGTGGTCGCCGGATCCGAGGGCGCGCATCAGCAGCGAGCGCTGCGGGTGCGTGGTCGCCTCCTCCTCGGTGATGCGGCCCTCGTCGACCAGGCGCTGCACCCAGGTGTGGTCCTGTGTGATCTGTGTGAGGACGCCGTCGCGGAGCAGGTAGGCGCGTGAGTCGCCGACGTGGACCAGGCCGAGGCGCTGGCCCGTCCACAGCAGGGCGGTGAGGGTGGTCCCCATGCCCTCCAGCTGGGGGTCGTCCTCGACCATGGAGCGCAGTTGGTCGTTGGCGCGCTGTACGGCTGTGCCGAGAGAGGTGAGGATGTCGGAGCCGGGGACGTCGTCGTCGAGCGCGACGATGGTGGAGATGGCCTCGGAGGAGGCGACTTCACCGGCCGCCGCGCCGCCCATGCCGTCGGCGATGGCGAGCAGGCGCGGGCCTGCGTATCCGGAGTCCTCGTTGCCCTCCCGGATCATGCCCTTGTGCGATCCGGCCGCGAAGCGCAGTGACAGACTCATGCGCACCTCGCCTGTCGGCTCCGGGTACAGCCGGTCGTGTCGAGCCACACTGCCCACCCTCCGGTCGGGAGCGCGCGGGGGGCCGGGGTGGGGCCCGCCACTGCGTGCTCGCTCCGCTCGCGCCTATCCATGATGTAGCACTACTTCCGCAGCTCGATGACGGTCTTGCCGATGCGGATCGGCGCGCCCAGCGCAATCGGTGTGGGAGTCGTCAGCCGGGACCGGTCCAGGTACGTGCCGTTGGTGGAGCCGAGGTCCTCGACGATCCACTGGCCGTCGCGGTCCGGGTAGATCCTGGCATGGCGGCTGGAGGCGTAGTCGTCGTCCAGCACGATGGTCGAGTCGTGCGCGCGGCCCAGGGTGATGGTCTGGCCCTGGAGCGCGACCGTGGTGCCGGTGAGGGTGCCCTCGGTCACGACCAGCTTGGTGGGGGCGTTACGGCCGCGCCGGCCGCCGGCGGGCTGCTGGCGCTGCTGCGGTGGCGCCTGGCGGGCGGCGGCCTGCTGCTGGCGGCCCGCCTCGCGGCGCGAGCCGCGCTGGGTGACGCGCGTACCGAAGAGGTCGCTGCGGATGACCTGCACGGCCACGATCACGAACAGCCACAGTACGGCCAGGAAACCCAACCGCATGACCGTGAGGGTCAGCTCTGACATTGCCCCCGCTTCACCCTTCGGCTTGCCGGTAAATGATGGTGGTGCTGCCCACGACGATCCGCGAGCCGTCGCGGAGCGTAGCGCGGGTGGTGTGCTGCCCGTCCACCACGATGCCGTTGGTGGATCCGAGATCCTGGATCGTCGAGGGCGTTCCGGTCCGGATCTCGCAGTGCCGGCGGGAGACGCCGGGGTCGTCGATCCGCACGTCGGCGTCGGTGCTGCGGCCCAGTACGAGGGTTGCGCGGGAGATCTGATGGCGGGTGCCGTTGATCTCGATCCAATGGCGGGTGCGTCCGCCGGACGCCGGGGCGGCCGGGGCGGCCGGGGACCGCTGGCCGCTCGCGGCGGGCGGGTAGCCGTAGCCGCCGGGGCGTCCGCCGGGCGGCGGCGCGGCCGGCATGGGCGGGGCGCCGGAGGGTGCGGCGGCGGGCGGGTAGCCGTAGCCGCCGGGGCGTCCGCCCTGCGGGGCGGCGGGCGCGGCGGCGGCGCCGCCTCCCGGGCCGCCCTGCTGGCTGCTGGAGGAGGCGAGCGTACGGCTGCGCACCCGGTACAGGCCGGTGTCGAGGTCGTCCGCCTTCTCCAGGTGCACCTTGATGGGGCCCATGAAGGTGTAGCGCTGCTGCTTGGCGTAGTCGCGCACCATGCCGGCGAGCTCGTCGCCGAGCTGGCCGGAGTAGGGGCTGAGGCGCTCGAAGTCCGGTGTGCTCAGTTCGACGATGAAGTCGTTGGGCACGACCGTGCGGTCGCGGTTCCAGATGGTGGCGTTGTTGTCGCACTCACGCTGGAGCGCTCCGGCGATCTCCACGGGCTGGACCTCGGACTTGAACACCTTGGCGAAGGTGCCGTTGACCAGACCTTCGAGACGCTGCTCGAATTTCTTCAGGACTCCCATGGGGCACCTCCTCCGTCGCTGCCGTCCTGTGTACTGCCCTGCGGGCCGCTTGCCTGGTACTGCTTACTGATCGTATCCACGCGCCGCTCGATCGGCTGGTTCCCCCTGTCGGCACCGCCGACGGGTGTCGACGCAGGACGAAGTTCCCTGTGGAGCTCTCCTTCGAACTCTCCTCCGGTGCTACTGCTGCGCGTAACCGCCTCGTGTATGCCTGACAAGGATCGTAGAGGCGGTGGAAGACCAGTGTCCCGCACCTGACTGTGGACCCGGACCCCCTCCTGCGGAGACGGCCGCTACCGGTACGAGGTTGATACGTGAACCGGTACGCCTTGATACGTGGCAGGGACATCGATGGCTCGGTGAGGTCTCTGCCTGCGGGGATAAGGGATGTGAACCCACCCCTTCCAGCGTGCTAATGTTCTGGGTGTCGGAAGGCGCCGGCCCCCAAGGGAAAGACGCCCAGGACACACCCAATGCGCGGGTGGCGGAATAGGCAGACGCGCTGGATTCAGGTTCCAGTGCCCGCAAGGGCGTGGGGGTTCAACTCCCCCCTCGCGCACCATGAGGTACGGGTCTCTGTAGTGACGGAAGTCACGGCAGGGGCCCGTTTCTCGTTCCCGGACCGTTGTGAAACATCACACAGCCCGGCCAGGTCGTATGGCAGGCCCCGCCCGTGAGGTAACTCACGGGCGGGGCCTGTCGGCGTCTGCGAGGCCGTCGGCGGCGCCGTTCCTGGGGTTCAGAAGGCGTAGCGCACGCGGAGCCAGGGCGTGTGGTGGTCGATCAGGGCGCGCAGGGTGTGCACGGCCTCCGCTTTGACCTTGTTGCGGTAGCGGATGTTGAGGGCGCCGTTCTCGGAGCGCTTGGGCTGCTGGAGCTCGGGCCGCCACAGGGCTTCCTCGGCTCGGGGGTGCCAGCCGAGGTTGACCTCGTGCAGGTCCCGGTTGTGGGTGAGCATGATCACCTCTGCGGCGGCCTGCTGCTTGACCCGCGGGGGCAGGGTGTCGTCGAGGTGGGTGAGCAGCTCGGCCCAGGCGTCCTGCCAGCCGGGGCGGACGACCACGGGCGAGAGGTTGAAGTGCACTTCGTATCCCGCGTCCAGGAAGTCCGCCGCGGCACCGATGCGCTCGGCCACGGGCGAGGTGCGCACGTCGAGCAGCCGGGCGTCGTCCGGCGGCATCAGCGAGAACCGGATGCGGGTGCGGCCACGCGGGTCGAGGGCCAGCAGGCCGGGGTTGACGAACTTGGTGGCGAAGGACGCCTTGGCGGTGGGCCACTGCCGGAAGGCGTGCACCAGGTCCGCGGTGTTGTCGCTGATCAGGGCGTCCACCGAGCAGTCGCCGTTCTCACCGATGTCGTACACCCACGCCTCGGGGTCGCACTGGTTCGGCTCGGCCTTGGGCCCCTGCCGTGCGATGTGCCGCGCGAGGTGGGCGATGATCCGGTCGATGTTGGTGAAGACGGTGATGGGGTTGGCGTATCCCTTGCGCCGGGGCACGTAGCAGTAGGCGCAGGCCATGGCGCAGCCGTTGGAGGCGCCGGGAGCGATCCAGTCCGCCGACCGGCCGTTGGGGCGTGTGGTGAGGGTCTTCTTCTCGCCCAGGACCAGCGTCTCTCCCTTGACGCGCACCCAGCGCTCGACGTTGCCCTCGTTGCCGTGCAGCCCGGGGATGCGCCAGTGGGAGTCCACCGTGGTCATCCGCGCCTCGGGGAACCGGGCGCTGATCTGGCGCCCGCGCGGGGACGCGGCGGCTGCGGGCTCGGCGTAGATCTCCCGCACGCGCAGCAGCCTGCGCGCCGCGGCGGAGGTCCGGAAGGGCGAGTGCGTGCCGGGAGCGGCGGGGCCGGGGGTGAGGGCGTCGAGCCCGAACAGTGCGCCGGAGGCGTCGTCCGGGGTGCCGGACGGGTGGTGCATGAGTGCTCCCGTACGGATGCGTGCGAGGGGGGAGGGGCCGCCCGTCACCGGGAGGCCGGTGGATGAGTTGTGCCGACTGAGCCGGACACCCGTGGCGCGGGGCCGTCGGGTGGTGATGTGATCGCAGGCGCTCGCCGCGATCATCTCCGTGGCCGCCTCGGTTGCGCCTGGCGGCGATGCCCCATGGTGTGCGCGCCGCACCTGATCTCCAGTCTACCGGCGTGTCGCCTGCTGGAGCCGGGCCTGGGCCCGGGTCCCTCCCTAGGCCCTGGACCGTCGCCGCGTTGTATAAAAACCAGCGAGTTGGTTTCATTGCGTCGCCATCAGAGCCCTGCAGGGGAGCCACGGGTGACCAAACAGGACCGGGCCGTCCGGACCCGTCTCGCGCTGATCCGGTCGGCGGCCGCACAGTTCGAGGCCCATGGGTACGTCCGGGCCGGCCTGGCCCGGATCAGCGCGGGAGCCGGCGTCAGCTCCGGTGCGCTGCACTTCCACTTCGCCGACAAGGCCGCCGTCGCCGAGGCCGTCGAGGACGCTGCCGCCCGAGCTCTGCGCGAGGCCGCGGGCCGCGGTCACGGCGGCGACGGCTGCGCTCTGCAACGCCTCGTGGACGCCACGCACCACGTCGCCCGGCTGCTGTGCGCCGACATCGTGGTGCGGGCGGGTCTGCGGCTGAACGTGGAAGGGGCCGCCGGGCGGGTGCGGGACCTGCGCCGGGAATGGCGGGAGTGCGTGCAGGGGCTGCTGGCCGAGGCGGAGCGCAGGGGGGAACTCGCCGCCGGTGTGACGCCGCAGCGCACCAGCGTCGTCGTCGTCGCCGCCACGACCGGCCTCGAGGTGCTGGCGCGGGAGGACCACGACTGGCTCGCCCGGCCTTCGCTGACCGACCTGTGGCGGTTGCTGCTGCCGTGCCTGGCGGCGCCGCGGCTGGCGGGGGCGGTGGATCCGGCGGGGAGTGATCCGCCGCGGAGCGAATCGGCGGGGAGTGATCCGCCGCGGAGTGACCTGGCGGGGAGTGATCCGGCGGGGCGCGGGCCGGTCCGCCGGGGCGGGCAGGCGGAGGCGGGCAGGGCGGGGCTCGCGCTGCGGTAGCCACCCGCCCTTGGCCGACAGTGGGTGATGCTGTGGCCAAAACAAACCGGATGCCAAGTTTTTTCCCTCCGCGGATCGCACGATGGTCCCCCAGCCTCTGGACCAAGGAGCGATGAGTCATGGCACAGCAGGCCTGCCCCTTCCTGTCGATCGACCCGTCCGGTCAGGATCTCTACGGCGAGATATCCCGGATCCGTGCCCGGGGCCCGGCCGTGGAGGTCGAACTCCCCGGCGGCGTACGGGCGTGGTGGATCTCCGGCCTGGAGCTGAACAAGCGGCTCCTGGCCGGACCCGAGACGAGCAAGGACGCCTTCCAGCACTGGCCGGCCTGGATCAACGGGGACATCTCCCGCACCTGGCCGCTCGCCATCTGGGTCTCGGTACGCAACATGGTCACCGCCTACGGCTCCGACCACACCCGGTTGCGCAAGCCGATGGCCGCCGCCTTCACCAAGCGCCGCGTCGACGCTCTGCTGCCGCGTGTCCAGGAAATCGTCGACCGGGCGCTGGACGCCCTGGAGCGGATCCCGGAGGGCGAAGTCGTCGACCTGCGGGCCGCGTTCGCGGCGCCCGTTCCGCACGAGGTGGTGTGCGAGCTCTTCGGCGTACCGCCCGGCCAGGACGGCCCCCGCGCGGCCCTCTACCGCATCATCAGCCGCTTCTTCGACACGGCGATCTCCCTGGAGGACGCCCAGGCCAACGCCGTCGACCTCTACGGCACGCTGACCGCGTTCCTCCAGCACAAGCGCGAGCACCCGGCCGACGACCTGACGACGGCGCTCATCGCCGCGCGCGACGAAGGCAGCCTCAGCGAACAGGAGTTGATGGACAACCTGATCCTGCTGCTCACCGCGGGCTTCGAGACGACCGTCAACCTCATCGACAACACCGTGCACAGCCTCCTCGCCCACCCCGGCCAGCTCGACCTCGTCCGCTCCGGGCAGGCGACCTGGGAGGACGCCCTGGAGGAGTCGCTGCGCTTCGAGGCGCCGGGCGCCATGTCGGGCCTGCGCTACGCCGTCGAGGACATCGAGATCGAACCGGGCCTGACCATCCCCAAGGGCGACCCGCTCGTAGTCTCCTTCGCCGGTGCCGGGCGCGACCCCGAGCGGCACGGGCCGGACGCCGGACGCTTCGACGTCACGCGCGGCACCAGCCGGGACCACCTGTCCTTCGGCCACGGCGTGCACCACTGCCTGGGCCGGCCCCTGGCGATGGCCGAGGCGACCGCGGCCCTGACATCGCTGTTCACGCGCTTCCCCCGGCTGGAACTGGCCGATCCGGCGCATCCGCCGAAGCGGCTGCGGTCCATCATCTCCACCGGCCACGAGGAACTGCCGGTGCTGCTGCACGGCCGGGATCCGCACCGGAGCCCGGAGGAAGGTGAGGCGGAGGTCGAGGCGGAGGTCGAGGCGGAGGCGGAGGTCGAGGGGGAGGTCGAGGCGGAGGCGGAGGTCGAGGGGGAGGTCGAGGCGGAGGGGCAGGGGGAGGCGATCAGGAAACCCTCCGGCCGTCGAGGAACGCGCGGTACCAGGGCGCCGCGCGGGTGAACGCGGCCGCGAACCCCTCACCGGGCGAGCAGCCGAGGTCCTTCCAGAACGCGTCGTCCACGAACCAGTGGTCGACGGTGAGCATGCCGAGGTGGTGAAGGGCGAGCGGTGACCCGGCGGCCCGGTCGAGGGCGGTCACGACGTCCACGGCCGTACCGCCGCCGGGCTCCCCCAGCTCCCGGGAAACGGCGGCCAGCAGGTCCGCGACGGGCACCGGCTCGGGGTGGTTGACGTGGTGCGCACCACCGCCGGACGCAGGGGAGAGCGCGGCGGCCACCACCGCACGGCCCAGGGTGTCGACGTCGATCATCGACTGGAGCGCCTCGCAGCCGGTCAGGGGGGCCGACAGTTCCTTCATCAACCACACCAGCCCGGGGATCACCCAGCGGTCGCCCTCGCCGTAGACGAGGTGCGGGCGCAGCACCAGGCCGCCCGCGTCGAGGACGTACCGTTCGGCGGCGGCCCTGGTGCGGCTGGTGGGTGACGCGGGCGCGATCGGCACCTCCCCGGGGCGTACGCCCCGGAAGGGGCCCCGGCCGTGGACGGCGGCCGTACTGACGTACACGATCCGGCGCACTCCGGCGCGCACGGCCTCCTCGACCAGGGCACGGGTGCCGTGTTCGTTGACCGCCTGGACGGTTTCGGCGTCGCCGCCGACCTGTGTGGCGCAGTGCACCAGGACGTCGGTGTCCGCGCAGGCCCCGCGCAGGGAGGGCGGGGCGCAGAGGTCGCCGTGGACGTACTCGGGGCCCTGGGGCGCGTGCCGGGACAACAGGCGTACATGGACGTCCGGTTGCCGTTGTGCCGTGGCGGCGACCCGGCCGCCGACGAAGCCGCTCGCGCCCGTGACCAGAACCTTGACCGTCACGACAGGGACCGTGCCCGGGCCGGCCGGGCGGCGGTCAGGCCGGCGGTGAAGACGGACGCGCCGTCCTGCCGCCCCGAGACCCGTACGGTCACCTCCCCGGGGCGCTCGTCGAAGACCTCGGTCTCGATCCGGCACGGACTGTGCAGCTCCGCGTAGTGGGCGAACTCGGCCGTCAGCGTGCCCGGCAGGAAGGGGCGCAGGCCGGACGCGGCGGTCGCGGCCTGGCGGGCCGCCTCGAACAGGACCATGCCGGGGACGTGGTCGTTGGGCCGCGGGAAGAGGACCGGGTGTCCGGTGTCGACGCGCAGGTTCCAGACGCCGGGGCGGTCGGCGGGGGCGAGGACGACGTCCTCGGCGCGGGACCGTCCCGCGGCCTGCGGGGCTATGCCCGCCAGGACTGGAACCGGCGTGTCCAGGGCGTTCAGCCGCCCCGCCCGCAGGCGGCGATAAGCGCGCGGTGAGGTGCAGCCGGTGCTTCCCGTGCCGTGCGCGACGAACCGTCCGGCGCGGCGGAACTCCATCGTCGTCCGCATGCTGCGCAGTCCGCGGCCGCGGCGGCGGATCTCGGAGCACACGACGTCGAACTCGACCGGCTCGGCGGCCTCCGCCAGCAGCAGCGCGGTCGGGTCGACGCGGACCGTCAGGTCCCACATGACGAAGTGGGTGTCGGCCGGGGCGCCGAACTCGGCGTGCGCCAGCACCATCGAGGCCTGCCGCAACGTTTCGCCCACGATCATCGGGTCCTGGTGCCGGTCGTCGACGGGGCCGAAGAAGGGGTGGGCGGCCGGCCACTGCGCGGTGAAGCGGAAGCGGGTGTCGGAGATTCGGGTCCACCAGGCGGGGAAGACGTCCGTCTCGGTGGTGCGATGGGCCAGTTGCCGGGTGACGGTGGTGGTGTGCGAGTGGGGGGCGGGGCGGCCGGTGACGGGATACGGCGGTACGGGTTTCTCGGAGGCGGTTGCTGTGGGGGCGGGTTCCGCGGAGGCGGTTGCTGAGGGGGTGGGTTCGTCGGAGGCGGTTGCTGAGGGGGCGGGTTTCTCGGAGGCAGGCAGTGACGCGGCGGGTTCCTCGGAGGCAGGCAGTGACGCGGCGGGTTTCTCGGAGGCAGTCGGTGACGCGGCGGGTTCCTCGATGGCGGTACCCGAGGGTGCGGGGGCGTCGGTGGCGGAACTCGGTGGTGCCGTTTCTCGGGTGACGGGGTGGTGTGGCGGATTCTCGACGGTCGTAGCGGTTCCGTTTGCCGGACGGCCCCCGCGTCCGGTCTGATCCTCCGTGAGTGCGCTTAAAGGCCCTGTCTGCGGCATGAGAACCCCCAGGATCGGCTGCCTGGCCGCGATCGACGCTTGACTAAGATACGGACGAGCCGGTTTTTTTCAAAGGGTGAGCCAAGCCGCTGGGACAGGCTCTCGCGCCCTCGCCACACAGCGACTTCACAGGGATCGACCAAGCTCAGGAGGCACCGATGGCGCGACAGGAGCGCGCGATCCGCACCCGGCGGACCATCCTGGAGGCGGCCGCGGCCGTCTTCGACGAACGCGGCTACACCTCGGCGACCATCGGCGAGATCCTGGACCGGGCAGGCGTCACCAAGGGCGCGCTGTACTTCCACTTCGGCTCCAAGGAGGAGCTGGCGGTAGGAGTGTTCGAGGAGCAGCTCGCGATCGCGCTCCCGCCGCAGTCCAGCAAGCTCCAGGAACTCGTCGACTCCGGCCTGGTGATGGCACGTCGGCTGCGGTCCGAACCGCTGGTGCGGGCCAGCGTCGGGCTCGCCCTCGACCAAGGGGCCATGGACCTCGACCGCACCCCGGCCTTCCGGATGTGGATCGACCAGAACACGCAGTTGCTGACCGAGGCGAAGGCGCGGGGCGAGCTGCTGCAGCACGTCGACGTGGCGGAGACGGCGGAGCTGCTCGTCGGCAGCTTCTCCGGGGTTCAGCTGCTGTCCCAGCTGCGCTGCCAGCGGCAGGATCTGGAGCGCCGTGTCGTCGTACTGTTCGAGCACTTCCTGCCCAGCATCACCGTGCCAGCGGTGCTGGCCCGGCTCGACATCTCCGCGGACCGGGCCGATCGGTTGCTGGCGCAGGTGCGGATGGAGCAGGAAGCGGCCGTGGCCGTGGAGGCGGAGGCCTCGGTGCCTTCGGGGGCGTAGCGCGCAACCGCAGCGCGGGCCGGTGGCCGCAGCGCGGGCGGGCACGGGTTGTCCACAGCTGTGGAGTTGTCCACAGGGTCTGACGCGTTTCGGCCGCCGGTTGTACGGTCGGCACGAGTTGATGTTCGTGCGCGTGCGGGGGAGGCGGTCGGGATGACCAGGGCTGGAGCTCAGGACGAGGGCAGGGCCATGGCGAGGGACGGGGCGCAACGCCGGCTGCCCAAGGTGCGTGGCTTCGCCGAGTGGCCGGCCGAGGGCTCGCCCAAGGACGAGGGCAAGGCCCTGCGCAAGCGGATCCCGCGCAGCGCGCACGCTACGCTCGACCTGGACGCGTCCCGGCCCGACGCGGTGAGCGCCGTCGAGGAGTCCGGCCGCGGGCGGCTGCCCGACTTGGCCCCGATCCGGGTCGGCCGCATGACCGCCACCCCGTTCGCGTTCCTGCGCGGCTCGGCGGGCCTCATGGCGTACGACCTGGCGCGCACGCCCATGACCGGGATCCGGGCCCAGATCTGCGGCGACGCCCACGCGGCCAATTTCGGCCTGTACGGCGACGCGCGCGGCGGCCTGGTCATCGACCTGAACGACTTCGACGAAACGGTGCCCGGCCCCTGGGAGTGGGACCTCAAGCGTCTCGTGGCCTCCCTGGTGCTCGCGGGCCGGGTGGCGGGCGCCGACGAGGACCAGTGCCGCAAGGCGGCTTACGACGCGGCGGGCGCCTACCGCAGGACCATGCGGCTGTTGGCCAGACTCCCGGTGCTCGACGCGTGGAACGCCATCGCGGACGAGGAACTCGTCTCCCACACGGACGCCCATGATCTGCTCGGCACACTGGAGAGAGTCGCCGAGAAGGCCCGCCACAACACCAGCGGCCGCTTCGCGGCCAAATCGACCGAGACCACCGAAGACGGCGGACGCCGCTTCGTAGACGCCCCGCCGGTGCTGCGACGGGTTCCGGACGCCGAGGCCGCGGCCGTGGCGGCATCGCTGGAGGAGTACGTAGGCACCCTGCAGGAGGACCGCCTGCCGCTCCTCGCCCGGCACGCCGTGCAGGACGTGGCCTTCCGGGTCGTCGGCACGGGCAGTGTCGGTACCCGGTCCTACGTCGTGCTGCTCCTGGACCACCGGGGCGAGCCGCTGGTGCTCCAGGTGAAGGAGGCGCGGGCGTCGGCGCTGGTGCCGCATCTGGTGACCGCCGGTTTCGAGACGCCGGAGGCCGGTCATGAGGGGCGGCGGGTCGTGATGGGCCAGAAGCGGATGCAGGTCGTGAGCGACAACCTGCTGGGCTGGACGACAGTCGACGGCTTCCCCTTCCAGGTCCGCCAGTTCCGCAACCGCAAGGGCAGCGTCGATCCGGCCGCGCTGGCCGCCGACCAGATGGACGACTACGGCCGCATGACCGGTGCGCTCCTGGCCCGAGCGCACGCACACAGCGCCGATCCCCGGCTCATCGCCGGGTACTGCGGCAAGAACGAGGAGCTGGACGAGGCGATGGCGGACTTCGCCGTGACCTACGCGGACCGGACCGAGGCGGATCACGCGGAGCTGGTGGCCGGGGTGCGGGCGGGGAAGGTCGCGGCGGAGGTGGGGGTGTAGAGCCTGCGGGTTCCCTTGCGGGGTGCGGGGTGCGGGGTGCGGGGTGCGGCTGCGGGGTCCGCGTGCGGGCTGTGGGATGCCGGGTGTGGGCTGTGGGCGTGTGGCTGGGGTTGCTGTTGCGGGCGTGCGGCTGCGGGGTGCGGTGGTCGGGGGCTGTGACTGTGGGGATCACCGGCTGCCGCTGTGCGGATCGTCGGCTGTGAGTGTCTGGATCGTCGGCTGCGGCTGTGTGGGTCGCGGACCGTGGTTGTGGCTGCGGGGCGCCGGCTGTGGCGCTGCCGTCGGGTGCGACCGGTCGGGGCTGCCCTCCGCGGCGTAGGCGGGGCCGGGGCGTCACCTAGGCTGGTCGGGTGACGACCCCGGAAGCTGAGCAGGATGGCGGCGACGCCGCACGGCCCGAGGCGCGGCTGGAGCGGGCCGTGCGGGCCGCCGAGCAGGCGTTGATCGAGTACGAGATCGCGGTGGAGACCTTCCGCGTCGAGGTCGAGAACTTCTCGCGGCTTCACGAACAGAAACTCGGCCCGATCTACGCCCGGCTCGAGGAACTGGACGCCCGGATCCTGGAGGCCAGAGCCGCCCGCAGCGGCGACCCCGCGGACCGGCAGCGGGCGGAGGAGGCCAGGGCGCGGCTCGCCCCCATCCCCGGCGTCGAGGATCTCCTGCACGGCTGGATGGACGGCAGCGGTCTGTTCCCGGAGGCCTCCGCGATGCTCACGGACCAGCCGGTCCGGCCCCCGCAGCGGGTCCGCCCCAGCGAGGAGGCCCGCAAGCTCTACCGCGACCTCGCCCGCAAGGCCCACCCGGACCTGGCGCAGGAGGAGAAGGAACGCGTGCGGCGCGAGGAGTTCATCACGCGGGTCAATGCCGCCTACGCCAGGGGCGACGAGGCCGAGCTGCGTGAACTCGCCGAGGAGTGGGCCAAGGGACCCGAGCTGCAGCGGGGCCCGAGCCGCGCCGAGGAGCTCTACGCCCGGCTCGAATGGCTGGCCCAGCGCAAGGAGCTGCTCGGCCTGCTCGCCAGGGAACTGGAGGACAGCGCGATCGGCCACATGCTTCAGCTGGCCCCGGACGACCCGGACCGGCTCCTGGACGAGATCGGGCAGGGGCTGCTCGCCCAGGTCACCGAGCGCGAGACGGAGCTGGCCGCGCTGCTCGGCGAGGGAGAAGGCCAGGGCCAGGCCTGAGCCGTGCCCCGGCGTGGGCGCGGACCGGTTCGGGTAGCGTCGGAGGCATGAGTTTTGGAGCTGGTGTGCCCACGGTCGCGGTCGCGGACCTCAAGGACGGCGACTTCCTGCTGGACGTCCGGGAGGACGACGAGTGGAAGGCCGGCCACGCCGATGGGGCGCTGCACATCCCCATCAGCGAGTTCGTCGCCCGCTACGGCGAGCTGACCGAGGCCGCCCCGCAGGATGGCCGGGTCCATGTGATCTGCCGCTCCGGAGGCCGGTCCGCACAGGTCACGATGTACCTGGCCCAGCAGGGCATCGACGCCGTGAACGTCGACGGCGGCATGCAGGTGTGGGAGGCGGCGGGCCGTCCCGTCGTGACGGACGACGGGCAGCAGGGGTTCGTCCTCTAGCGCCGCGTGCCTAGGCCCGCCCGCTCGGGCTCGCCTGCCCGGATCCGCCCCGCTGGACTTGCCTGCCTGGGCTCGCCCGCTTGGGCCCGCTTGGGCCCGCCTGCCTGGATCCGTCCGCCTGGATGGGCCCCGCCCCAACCCGCCCGCGCTTGAACCCGCCCGTTCTCGTCAGGCCAGTGGGTGGGCCGCCAGAAGGTCGCCCAGGGCCTCTTCGTGTGCCGAGGCGGGGCCGAGCGACAGTTCCAGGTGCTTGGCCCAGGCGTGGTAGCGGTGCAGGGGGTAGTCGACGTCAGCGCCGAACCCGCCGTGCAGGTGCTGCGCGGTCTGCACGACCCGGCGTACGCCCTCCGCCGCCCAGATCTTCGCGACCGCCACGTCCCCGGCGGCGGGCAGCGGGCCCGGGGCCCCGGAGGCGATCCGCCACGCGGCCTGCCACAGCGTGGCCTCCATGGCGCGCAGGTCGATGTAGCGGTCGGCGGCCTGCACGGCGACGGCCTGGAAGGTCGCGATCGGGAACCCGAACTGCTCCCGCTTGCCCGTGTAGTCCGCGGTCATCCGCAGCACGCGCTCCCCGAGGCCGAGCGCCAGCGCACACGTGCCTGTGACCAGCAGATCCCGCAGCCACTCCCACGCCCCGTCGGCGTCGATCACGTCCCGGGCGGCGAGCCGTGCCGACTCCAGCCGCAGCTCGCCGAGCCGCTCGCCGCTGGTGGAGAACTGCTCGGCGAGGACGGTTCCCTCGTGACCGTGCGGCACGAGGGCCAGCACGGTCCGGCCGGTCCCGGTATGCGCGGGGACCAGCGTGATGTCCGCGTCGTGGGCCCACGGCACCGCCGTCTGGACCCCGTCCAGCACCCAGGTCCCGCCGTCCTGCCGGGCGGTCACGGCCTGCTCGGCCGGGTCGTGGCCGGTGCGGCCGTGCGCGGCGACGGTCAGCACGCTCTCGCCCCGGCCGGCCCGGGCGAGCAGGTCCGCCTTCGCCTCTTCGCCGCCGTAGGCCTGGACGGCCGCCGCTGCCGCACTGCTCTCCAGCAGGGGCACCCTGGCCAGGACCCGGGCCGACTCCCGCAGCACCAGACACAGCGCGATGGCGTCCAGGCCGGCCCCGCCGTACCGGGCGTCGAGCAGCAGGCTCAGCAGGTCCGCGTCGGCGAGTCTGGCCCACAGGGCCTGGTCGTAGGTCTCGGCGACGGCGCCGGGGGTGAGGGCCGGGCTGGGCACGGCGTCGGGCGCGACCCCGGCGAACACGCCCCTCGCCGCCTCCGCCGCCGCCTGCTGCTCCTCGGTAAAGGTGAAGTCCACGGTGCCTGTCCTTCCGGCGATCCCGTTGAGCTGACGGGGCGTCAAGATAGAACAGGTTCTAGAAGAAGGGAATGGGTGTACGGACGGGCGCCGTAGGGTGTCACTCTCGTGGACGACCGGCCCGGGCGCCCTGTGGATAACCTGCGGGGGTCCCCTGTGGACCAGGGGGACCGCGGTCCCGACCGGTCGCGCTCGCCGTACGGTCGGCCTCCGCGGTGTGGCGACGGCCACGGCGGGACCTGCGGGCAGGGGCTGTGCCCGGGTGGGCGTCCTGAGTACCGTGCCCGTGCCGACGCCGCGCAGTGCCGCGCGGGCGGTGCGACGCCCTCGCGGCCGGGCGGACGGAACGACGGACCGGGATCGTGGAACGGGGCGGAATGGACGCGTACGACGAGGGCTCGGACGCCCGGCACGGCCCGGACGTGCCGAGTCGGCCGGTCCCGCCCGGGGAGGGCGGGGAGGGTGGGGAGCGGCGCGCACCGGCGGAGTCGGCCGGTCCGGGCGCGCCTTCCGATGCCGCCGGTCCCGGTGCGCATCGCCCGGCCGCCGGTCCGGATGGGCCTTCCGAGGCATTCGGTCCCGGTGCGCCTTCCGGGGTCACAGATCCGGCCCTGCCGCCCGGGGCCCCCGATCCAACCGTGCGATCAGGGCCCGCAGAATCGGCGGGGCTCGCTGGGCTGCCTGGGCCCGCCGGACCTTCCGGGCTCGCTGGGCCGTCCGGTCCCGCCGCCGGACCGCCCGGCCCCGCCGTCCCGTACCCGTTCGGCGAGCCCGGTACCGGCGTCGCCGCGCTCTCCCTCCGCTACCGGATCGGGGTCGCCCTGGCGCTGGCGGTCGTCGCCGTCGGGGTGTGCGTGCATCTGGGGATGACGTTCCTGCACGTCGCGCCGGCGAACACGGTCACCAAGGCGCACGGCGAGGCCGTGGACGACTGGATCTACCCGGAGTTCGAGCAGAACTGGAAGCTCTTCGCGCCGAACCCGCTGCAGCAGAACATCTCGATCCAGGTCCGCGCCGGGGTCCGGGGGCCGGACGGCATGACGATGACCACCGGCTGGTACGACCTGTCCGCCGAGGACGGCAAGGCCATCGACGGCAATCTGCTGCCCAGCCACACCCAGCAGAACGAACTGCGCCGGGCCTGGGACTTCTACGTCGCGACGCATGACAGCGAGAACCGTCCGGTGGGCCTGCGCGGTTCGCTCTCGGAGTCGTATCTGCGCCGGATCATGGTGCTGCGTCTGGACCGTGACGACGCGGTACGGGCCGCGACCGGGGGCGACGGTGTCGTCGAGCGGGTGCAGGTGCGTTCCCGGACCAGCAACGTGCCGCCGCCCGGGTGGAGCCGGGAGAAGGTCTCCACGACGCCGTCCTACCGGGAGTTGCCGTGGTGGAAGGTCCCGCAGGACGAGGCCGCGGGAGGCGTGCGGTGAACCGCTTCTCGCTGGCCGTCTCGGGCGGTATCGCCCGTGTCACCGAGGCCGCCCTGGGCCCCTACCAGACGGCCGTCATCCGTATCGGCTTCAGTGCCACCTGGCTGCTGTTCCTGCTCCGCGAGCTCCCCCACCGCCACGAGCTGTACGGTCCCGACGGCCCCTGGAACTGGGATCTCGCCCAGCAGTTGATCGCGTCCAACGGCGCCTTCACCGCGCTGATGTGGTCGGACGGGCGGGTCTGGTTCGAGATCGTCTACGCGCTCGCGGTCCTCTCCGGCGTCCTGCTGATGCTGGGCTGGCGCACCCGCACCATGTCGGTGCTGTTCATGGTCGGTGTGCTGTCGCTGCAGAACCGCAGCGTCTTCATGGGCGACGGCGGCGACAATGTGCTGCACCTGATGTCGATCTACCTGGTCTTCACGAGGTGTGCCCAGGTGTGGTCGCTGGATGCCCGGCGGGCGGTGCGGGACCGGGCGGCCCGGGCGCGGGGCGAGCGGGTCACGGACCGGACCGGGCCGGTGCTGTGGGGCGTGCTCGGGTTCGTGCTGGTCGCCGTCACCCTGGCCGGCCGGATGGAGATCGACCGGCTGATACCCGCCCTGCTGTGGACGGTGTGGGTGGTGCAGGGCTTGTGGTGGCTGGTCGGGCGGCGGGCCGGGACCGGTGAGCCGCGGATCCTGCTGGACGTGATCGGCAACGTCGTGCACAACGGCGCCCTGCTGGTGATCATGGCCGAGGCGTGCCTGATCTATGCGACGGCCGGCTGGTACAAGGTCCAGGGCTCCCGCTGGCAGGACGGCACCGCGGTCTACTACCCGCTCCACCTGGAGTACTTCTCGCCCTGGCCGGGGCTCGCCGATCTGCTGTCGGCCAGCGGCACGATGGTGATGCTGGTGACCTACGGGACGGTCCTGGTACAGGTCGCCTTCCCGTTCACCCTGTTCAACCGGCGGGTGAAGAACGTCCTGCTGGCGGTGATGATGACCGAGCACGCCGTGATCGCCGTGGTCCTCGGTCTGCCGTTCTTCTCGCTGGCGATGATCGCGGCGGACGCGGTGTTCCTGCCGACGGGCTTCCTGCGCCGCCTGGGCGGCCGGGCGGCACACGCGCGTGCCCGGCTCGCGCGCCGGGGCCGGCGGGTGTCCCTGCCCGGGCAGCGGGCCCATGAGAAGCCCGACGCCGAGCACGTAGGCTCCGGGGCATGACCGACCCCGTGACCCTCTGGCACCGGCTCGCCGGCGACACCGTCCTGCTCGACGGGTTCCACGCCCTCAAGCACGCGCTGCGTTTCGGTGCCGAGGTGCCGGTGGCGGTCACCGCGGACCGGGTCGCCGCGCTGACCCTGGCCGACGAGCTGGCGCCGGACGTACGGGACGCGCTGGCCGGGCTGCTGACGGAGGTCCCGTACGCGACGTACACGTCGTTCGTGCCCCGCCCGCACCCGACGGCGGTGGCCGCCCTGGCGGTGCGGCCCTCCCGCGAGTCCAGCCTCGAGAAGCTGGCCCGGGCGCCCCGCACGGCCCCTGTCGTGGTCCTCGACAACCCGCGCAACCTGGGCAACGCGGGTGCGGTGATCCGTCTGGCCGCCGGTTTCGGGGCGACCGGTGTGGTGACGACCGGGACGGTCGACCCCTGGCATCCGACGGTCGTGCGCGGCGGGGCGGGTCTGCACTTCGCGACGGCGGTGGAGCGGCTGGCCGCCGACGAGCTGCCGCCGGGCCCGCTGTTCGCCCTGGACCCGGAGGGCGACGACATCCGGGGCGTCAAGCTCCCGGACGACGCCGTCCTCGCGTTCGGCTCCGAGCGCACCGGCCTGTCGGCCGAACTGCGCGCCCGGGCGGACCATCTGCTGTCCCTCCCGATGCGCCCCCAGGTCAGCAGCTACAACCTGGCGACGAGTGTGGCGATGACGCTCTACCACTGGAGCGCGGGCTTCGGGGCGTCCCTTCAGGGGCGCGGGGAACTGCGCGACCGACCCACCACGGTCGCTACTCGCGCGACGACGAGAACCCCCGAGCTCCTGGAGGACGACAGGCCCTCTGGGCGCCTCTAGGCGTCCCGCCGCACCTCGACCACCCGGAACCGGTTGGCGACGAACGCCCCGTCGCACAGTGCCGCACTGGCCGCCGGATTGCCGCCCGAGCCGTGGAAGTCGGAGAAGGCGGCTGTCTGGTTCACGTACACCCCGCCCGTGAGGTTCAGCGACAGCTGCGCCGCCTCCTCCAGGCAGACCTCCTGGACGGCCTGCTCGACCTCCGGGTCGGTCGTGTAGGCCCCGACGGTCATCGCGCCCTTCTCACGGACGGTCCGGCGCAGCAGCTCCGCGGCGTCCGTGGCCGAGTCGACCGCCACGGCGAAGGACACCGGTCCGAAGCACTCGCTCATGTAGGCGGCCTCGTCGTCCGGCTTGGCCCCGTCCAGCTTGACGATCACCGGCGTGCGGACGACCGCCCCCGGGAAGTCCGGGTTGGCGATCTCGCGGGAGGCCAGGGCGACCTCGCCCAGTCCCGAAGCGGCCTCAAGCCGGGCCTTCACGTCCGGGTTGACGATCGCGCCCAGCAGCGCGTTCGCCCGGGCGTCGTCGCCCAGCAGACCGTCCACGGACCTGGCGAGGTCCGCGACCACCTCGTCGTAGGACTTGGGGCCCTGGTCGGTGGCGATGCCCTCGCGGGGGACCAGCAGGTTCTGCGGGGTGGTGCACATCTGGCCGCTGTAGAGGGACAGCGAGAACGCCAGGTTGGAGAGCATGCCCTTGTAGTCGGAGGTGGAGTGGACGACGACGGTGTTGACGCCGGCCTTCTCCGTGTAGACCTGCGCCTGGCGGGCGTTGGCCTCCAGCCAGTCGCCGAACTCGGTCGAGCCCGTGTAGTCGATGATGCGGATCTCGGGGCGCAGGGCGAGGGTCTTGGCGATGCCCTCGCCGGGGCGCTCGGCGGCCAGCGCGATCAGGTTCGGGTCGAAGCCGGCCTCGGTGAGCACCTCGCGCGCGACCTGCACGGTGAGCGCGAGCGGCAGCACCGCGCGCGGGTGGGGCTTGACCAGGACGGCGTTGCCGGTGGCGAGGGAGGCGAACAGGCCCGGGTAGCCGTTCCACGTCGGGAAGGTGTTGCAGCCGATCATCAGGGCGATGCCCCGCGGGACCGGTGTGAACTGCTTGTTCATGGCCAGCGGGTCGCGCTTGCCCTGGGGCTTGGTCCACTCGGCGTTGTCGGGCGTGCGCACCTGCTCCACGTACGCGTACGCCACGGCCTCCAGGCCGCGGTCCTGGGCGTGCGGTCCGCCCGCCTGGAACGCCATCATGAACGCCTGGCCGGAGGTGTGCATGACCGCGTGGGCGAACTCGTGGGTCCGGTCGCTGATGCGCTTGAGGATCTCCAGGCAGACCACCGCGCGCTGCTCCGCGCCCGCGTCGCGCCAGGCCCGCTGTCCGGCCTTCATGGCGGGCAGCAGCACGTCGAGGTCCGCGTGCGGGTACGTCACGCCGAGGTCGACGCCGTAGGGGGACGTCTCGCCGCCCACCCAGTCGTCCGTGCCCGGCTGGCCGAGGTCGAGGCGGGAGCCGAGCAGGGCGTCGAAGGCGGCCTTGCCCGCCGCCGCGTCCAGGCTTCCGTTCTCCCCGTAGGCCTTCGGGTGCTCGGGGTGCGGGGACCAGTACGCGCGGGTGCGGATCGCTTCCAGCGCCTGGTCGAGGGTGGACCGGTGCCGGGCGATCAGCTCGTGCGCCGAGAGTGCGGCGGTCATGGGTGACCAACTCCTCGTCTCAAGAACTCCTCGTCGAGTTCATGACCTGGGCAGAAACCTGGGCAGGAACACTCGGACAGAGCTAGAGTAACCGAACGATCGGTCGGTTCAAGGGGGTCCGCCGCATCTGTGGAAAACCCCGTGCGGGAGGATCGCGCACATGACAGCACTCGACCTCAGCAGTCCCGTGGCCGTCGTCGGAACCGGCACCATGGGCCAGGGAATCGCCCAGGTCGCGCTGGTCGCGGGCCATCCCGTACGGCTGTACGACACCGTCCCCGGGCGGGCCCGGGAGGCGGCCGAGGCGATCGGCGCCCGGCTGGACCGGCTCGTCGAGAAGGACCGGCTCACCGGCCCCGACCGGGACGCCGCCCGAGCCCGGCTGCTGCCCGCCGAGGACCTGCCCGAGCTCGCCGACTGCGCCCTGGTCGTCGAGGCCGTCCTGGAACGGCTGGACGTCAAGCAGGACCTGTTCCGCGCGCTGGAGGGCATCGTCGACGACGACTGCCTGCTCGCCACCAACACCTCGTCGCTGTCCGTCACGGCCATCGGCGGAGCCCTGCGCATCCCGGGCCGGTTCGTCGGACTGCACTTCTTCAACCCCGCGCCGCTGCTGCCCCTGGTCGAGGTCGTGTCCGGGTTCGCCACCGACGTCTCGTCGGCCACGCGCGCGTACGAGACCGCCCGCGCCTGGGGCAAGACGCCGGTCGCCTGCGCGGACACCCCCGGCTTCATCGTCAACCGCATCGCCCGGCCCTTCTACGCCGAGGCCTTCGCCGTCTACGAGGCGCAGGGCGCCGACCCGGCCACCATCGACGCCGTGCTGCGCGAGTCGGGCGGCTTCCGGATGGGAGCGTTCGAGCTGACCGACCTGATCGGCCAGGACGTCAACGAGTCCGTCACGCAGTCGGTCTGGCAGTCCTTCTTCCACGATGTGCGCTTCACGCCGTCCCTCGCCCAGCGCCGCCTGGTCGAGTCGGGCCGGCTCGGCCGCAAGACCGGCCACGGCTGGTACGACCACCGCGAGGGCGCCGAGCGCCCCGAGCCGGACACCGCCGAGCGGCGGCAGCCGCCCGCGTACGTGGTCGCCGAGGGCGACCTGGGGCCGGCCGCCGAGCTGCTCGCGCTGATCCGCGAGGCGGGCATCCCGGTCCGTGACGAGAGCGACGACGACGATCAGGGAGCGTGTCTGCTGCTCCCGAGCGGCGGCCGGCTCGTCCTCGCCGACGGGCAGACCGCCGTGGAGTTCCGGGACATCGTCTACTTCGACCTCGCCCTGGACTACCGCCGGGCCACCCGGATCGCCCTGTCCGCCTCCCAGGACACCTCCCCGCAGGTCGTCTCGGAGGCCGCCGGCCTCTTCCAGGCGCTCGGCAAGCAGGTCAGCTTCATCGGCGACATGCCCGGCATGATCGTCGCCCGCACGGTCGCGCGGATCATCGACCTGGCGCACGACGCGGTCGCCAAGGGCGTCGCCACCGAGGAGGACATCGACACCGCGATGCGCCTCGGCGTCAACTACCCCCTGGGCCCCTTCGAGTGGAGCCGCCGCCTCGGCCGCACCTGGGCCTATGTGCTCCTGGACGACCTGCACCGGCGCGAACCCTCGGGCCGCTACGCGCCGTCCCTGGCGCTGTACCGCCACGCCCACGCCCCCGACCCGCGGGAAGGCACAGCCTCATGACCACCGCCAAGCGCGACACCTACACCCCGGACACGCTGCTGTCCGTCGCCGTCCGGGTGTTCAACGAGCGTGGCTACGACGGCACCTCCATGGAGCACCTCTCCAAGGCGGCCGGCATCTCCAAGTCGTCGATCTACCACCATGTGGCCGGCAAGGAGGAACTGCTGCGCCGGGCGGTGAGCCGGGCCCTGGACGGGCTCTTCGGGATCCTCGGCGAGGAGCACGCGCGCGTGGGTCGTGCCGCCGACCGCCTCGAGTACGTCGTCCGGCGCATGGTCGAGGTGCTCATCGCCGAACTGCCCTACGTGACCCTCCTGCTGCGCGTGCGGGGCAACACCGACACCGAGCGGTGGGCCCTCGACCGGCGCCGCGACTTCGACCACCGTGTCGCCGACCTGCTCAAGGCCGCCGCCGCGGACGGGGACGTGCGCGCCGACATAGAGGTCCGGCTGGTGACCCGGCTGGTCTTCGGCATGATCAACTCGATCGTCGAGTGGTACCGGCCGGATGTGCGCGGCATGAGCGAGCGCGAAGTGGCCGACGCGGTGGTGCAAGTGGCCTTCTCAGGGCTGCGCAAAGCCGCCTGAGCGGGGAGCGGACCTCACCCCTGCGGCTCCAGGTCCTCCTCCTCGAACACCAGCAGCGTGCGCGTGCTGAGCACCTGCGGGATCGCCTGGAGCCGGGTCAGCACCAGCTCGCGCAACGCCCGGTTGTCGGACACGTGCACCAGCAGCAGCACGTCGAAGTCGCCGCCCACCAGGGCGATGTGGGATGCCCCGGGCAGTTGTCTGAGCTCCTCGCGCACCGTGCGCCAGGAGTTCTGCACGATCTTCAGCGTGATGTAGGCGGACGTGCCCTGACCCGCCCGTTCGTGGTTGACGCGGGCGCCGAAGCCGCGGATCACGCCGTCCTCGACGAGCCGGTTGATGCGGGCGTAGGCGTTCGCGCGCGAGACGTGGACCCGCTCGGCGACCGAACGTATCGAGGCGCGGCCGTCCGCCTGGAGCATGCGCAGGATGTCCTGATCTATGGCGTCCAGAGGTCGCGCCGGCGGCAGCGCGCCGCCGTCGTCCTGCCGCTCGGCCATTTGTTCAGATGCCACCTGCGCCGACCTCCCTACCATGGACGTACTGCGTCCATCTCAGGCCGTGGAGAACCGTTTGTCCACAGCCTGAGGCCACCCATAGCCAAATTGTGCCGTCGACCGAACAATCGGTAGGTGAGGCGGGTCACAGCCGACGCGCCTCTTCGAGCCGCTCCCACGAGGAGGTGCCGTCATGACGGTCATGGAGCAGCGGGGCGCTTACCGGCCGACCCCGCCGCCCGCCTGGCAGCCGCGCACGGATCCCGCGCCGCTGCTGCCCGACGCGGAGCCGTACCGCGTCCTCGGCACCGAGGCGGCCGCGAAGGCCGATCCTGAGCTGCTGCGGACGCTGTACGCGCAACTGGTGAAGGGCCGCCGCTACAACGCGCAGGCCACCGCCCTCACCAAGCAGGGCCGTCTCGCGGTCTACCCCTCCACCACCGGCCAGGAGGCCTGCGAGGTCGCCGCCGCGCTCGTGCTGAAGGAGCAGGACTGGCTCTTCCCCAGCTACCGCGACACCCTCGCCGTGGTCGCCCGGGGTGTGGATCCGGTCGAGGCGCTCACCCTGCTGCGCGGCGACTGGCACACCGGCTACGACCCGTACGAGCACCGGGTGGCCCCCCTGTGCACCCCGCTCGCCACCCAGCTGCCGCACGCCGTGGGTCTCGCGCACGCCGCCCGCCTCAAGGGCGACGACGTGGTCGCGCTGGCCATGGTCGGCGACGGCGGCACCAGCGAGGGCGACTTTCACGAGGCGCTGAACTTCGCCGCCGTCTGGCAGGCCCCGGTGGTCTTCTTCGTGCAGAACAACGGCTTCGCGATCTCCGTCCCGCTCGCCAAGCAGACCGCGGCCCCGTCGCTGGCCCACAAGGCCGTCGGCTACGGCATGCCCGGCCGCCTGGTCGACGGCAACGACGCCGCCGCCGTGCACGAGGTGCTCTCCGACGCCGTACGCCACGCTCGCGCGGGCGGCGGCCCCACCCTCGTCGAGGCGATCACCTACCGCGTCGACGCCCACACCAACGCCGACGACGCGACCCGCTACCGCGTCGACGCCGAGGTCGAGACCTGGCGCGAGCACGACCCGGTCCAGTTGCTGGAGCGCGAGCTGACCGGGCGCGGCCTGCTCGACGAGGCCGGCATCGAGGCCGCCCGCCAGGACGCCGAGACCATGGCGGCGGCCCTGCGCGAGCACATGAACCAGGACCCGGTCCTCGACCCGATGGACCTGTTCACCCATGTCTACGCCGAACCCACCGGCCAACTGCGCGAGCAGCGGGACCAGCTGCGGGCCGAGCTGGAGGCCGAGGCCGACACCAAGGGGGGCACGCACCGATGACCACCGTCGCCGTCAAGCCGGCCACCATGGCGCAGGCCCTCACGCGCGCGCTGCGCGACGCCATGGCCGCCGACCCCGCCGTGCACGTGATGGGCGAGGACGTCGGCACCCTCGGCGGCGTCTTCCGCGTCACCGACGGACTCGCCGAGGAGTTCGGCGAGGACCGCTGCACGGACACCCCGCTCGCCGAGGCGGGCATCCTAGGCACCGCCGTCGGCATGGCGATGTACGGCCTGCGGCCGGTCGTGGAGATGCAGTTCGACGCGTTCGCCTACCCGGCGTTCGAGCAGCTCATCTCGCACGTGGCCCGGACCCGCAACCGCACCCGCGGCAAGATGCCCCTGCCGATCACCATCCGCGTCCCCTACGGCGGCGGCATCGGCGGCGTCGAGCACCACAGCGACTCCTCCGAGGCGTACTACATGGCGACTCCGGGGCTCCATGTCGTCACGCCCGCCACCGTCGCCGACGCCTACGGGCTGCTGCGCGCCGCCATCGCCTCCGACGACCCGGTCGTCGTCCTGGAGCCGAAGCGGCTGTACTGGTCGAAGGACGCCTGGAACCCCGAGGAGCCGGCGCCCGTCGAGCCGATAGGCCGCGCGGTGGTGCGGCGCCCGGGCCGGAGCGCCACGCTCATCACGTACGGGCCCTCCGTACCCGTCTGTATGGAGGCGGCCGAGGCGGCCCGGGCCGAGGGCTGGGACCTCGAAGTGGTCGATCTGCGCTCCCTGGTGCCGTTCGACGACGAGACGGTGTGCGCCTCGGTACGGCGGACGGGACGCGCGGTCGTGGTCCACGAGTCGGGTTCCTTCGGGGGCCCGGGCGGGGAGATCGCGGCCCGGGTCACGGAGCGCTGCTTCCACCACCTGGAGGCGCCGGTGCTGCGCGTGGCCGGGTTCGACATCCCGTACCCGCCGCCGATGCTGGAGCGTCACCACCTGCCCGGTGTGGACCGGATCCTGGACGCCGTGGGGCGTCTGCAGTGGGAGGCCGAGAGCTGATGGCACACGCTTCTGGTATGCACAGCCTGGAGTTCAAGCTGCCCGACCTCGGGGAGGGGCTCACCGAGGCGGAGATCGTGCGGTGGCTTGTCGAGGTCGGGGACCTTGTCACCATCGACCAGCCGGTCGTCGAGGTCGAGACGGCCAAGGCGATGGTCGAGGTGCCGTGCCCCTACGGCGGCGTGGTCACGGCCCGCTTCGGCGAGGAGGGCACGGAACTGCCCGTCGGGGCGCCGCTGATCACGGTGGCGGTGGGGGAGAAGCAGTCCACCGCCGACACCGGCACCGAGGGCTCGGGCAACGTCCTGGTCGGGTACGGCACCTCCGAGGCGCCCGCGCGCCGCCGGCGGGTCCGGCGGGAGCGGCCGGTGTCCGGCGCGTCCGCCACAGCCGGACAGACCGGTGCCGCCGGGGCGGCGAACGGACGGGCCGATGCCGCCGCTGCCCCGGCCGACGCGCAGGCCCCGGTCACCGCGCACGCCGCGCGTGCCGCGGCGGCGGTGGACGGGCAGGCGGGGGGCCCGGCGACCGAGGACGGACCCGTCCCCGTGATCTCGCCCCTGGTGCGCCGGCTGGCCCGGCAGAACGGCCTGGACCTGCGGGAGCTGACCGGATCCGGACCCGACGGGCTGATCCTGCGGGCGGACGTGGAGGACGCCCTGCGCACCGCGGGCCGGGGCGCCACGGCGGCGCCGGCGGGCGGGGCGCACCCGCGCGTGCCGCAGACACCGGGTCCGGCCCTCGCCGCCCAGGGGCCGACGACAGCGGCCCCCTCCGAGGTCCGCACCCCGCTCAAGGGCATCCGGGGCGCCGTCGCCGACAAGCTGGCGCGCAGTCGCCGCGAGATCCCGGACGCCACCTGCTGGGTGGACGCCGACGCCACGGAGCTGATGCGGGCGCGCACGGCCATGAACGCGGCCGGCGGACCGAAGATCTCCCTCCTGGCCCTGCTGGCCCGGATCTGCACCGCCGCCCTCGCCCGCTTCCCCGAGCTCAACTCCACGGTGGACGCGGAGGCCAGAGAGGTCGTCCGGTTCGGCCAGGTGCACCTGGGCTTCGCGGCGCAGACCGACCGGGGCCTGGTCGTCCCGGTCGTACGGGACGCGCACGCGCGCGACGCGGAGTCGCTGACCGCCGAGTTCGCCCGGCTGACCGAGGCGGGCCGGACCGGGACGCTCACACCGGGCGACCTCACCGGCGGGACGTTCACGCTGAACAACTACGGCGTCTTCGGCGTCGACGGCTCCACCCCGATCATCAACCACCCCGAGGCCGCCATGCTCGGCGTCGGCCGCATCGTCCCCAAGCCGTGGGTGCACGAGGGCGAGCTGGCGGTGCGGCAGGTCGTCCAGCTCTCGCTCACCTTCGACCACCGGGTGTGTGACGGCGGTGTCGCGGGCGGTTTCCTGCGGTACGTCGCGGACTGCGTGGAACAGCCGGCGGTGCTGCTGCGGACGCTGTGACGTCTGGTCCTCCGAGCCGGCGTTCGTGATCGCGTCGCTTCCCCCGCGTTCCGTGTGATCGCGGGGGCACGCATACTCGGAGGGTGACCGCCTACCAGCCCACCGGTGAACCCGGCGCCGCCACCGGCCCCGCACAAGGGGCCGGCCCCGCCCGGTACGACGCCGTCGTGCTCGCCGGCGGTGCCGCCCGGCGCCTCGGCGGCGCGGACAAACCCGGTGTACGGGTGGGCGGCCGGCCCCTGCTCGACCGGGTGCTCGCGGCCTGCGCCGGTGCTCGCACCACCGTCGTCGTCGCCGCGTCCCGCCCGACCGCACGGCCCGTGACCTGGGCCCGCGAGGACCCGCCCGGCGGCGGACCGCTCGCCGCGCTGGACGCCGGGCTGCGCCACACCACGGCCGAGCACGTCGTGGTGCTCTCCGCCGACCTGCCGTTCCTGCACGAGCCGACCGTGGACCGCATGCTGAGCGCGCTGTGGACGAGCGGCCGCGACGGCGTGCTGCTGACCGACCCCGGCGGCCGCGACCAGCCACTCGTGGCCGCCTACCGCGCGCCGCGGCTGCGCGAGGAACTCGCGCTCCTCGCCGGCCGGCACGGCGCCCTCGCCGGTCTGCCCCTGCGGCGTCTCACCGCCGAGCTGGATCTCACCCGCATCTCCGACCCCGTCGCGTCCTTCGACTGCGACACCTGGGGCGACATCGCCACCGCCAGGGCACGTATCAGGGAGCATGGGCACGTGTTGGATGAATGGATTTCCGCCGTCAAGGACGAACTCGGGATCGACCTCGATGTCGACACCCGCGGCCTGCTCGACCTCGCCCGCGACGCCGCCCACGGTGTGGCCCGGCCCGCGGCGCCGCTGACCACCTTCCTCGTCGGCTACGCGGCCGCGCAGGCCGGCGGCGGCCCCGAGGCTGTCGCCGAGGCCGCCCGCAAGGCCGTGGCCCTGGCCGCCCGCTGGGCGCAGGAGACCTCCGAGGACCGGCCCTCCGGCGAGCCGCAGGCCTCTGCGGGCGATGTCGCCCCCGACGCCACGCCCGACACCCGCCCGGACGCCGGATGACTCCGCACGGCGCCCGTGCCGGTGAGGACGCCGAGGACCTCGACGTCGAGGAGGTGCTCGCCCTCGTGAACAACAGCAACGGCAGCCACCTGCCCGACCCCGCAGCACCAGGCGGGGCGGACAGCGCCCCCGCCTCCCACCAGCCGGATCCCTCAGCCCGGCCCGACACCCGCCACCGCGCCACTGCCTGGCCCGAGGCCCGGGCCCTCGCGGAACGCGCCGGCCGCCACGCCGTCAGGGCCGCCCGCCGGGCCCCCGTGTCCGTGCCCCTCGACACCGCCCTCGGCCTGACCCTCGCCGACCCGCTCGACGCCCTCACCGACCTCCCCTCCTTCGACACCTCGGCGATGGACGGCTGGGCGGTCTGCGGGCCCGCCCCCTGGCACGTACGGGACGAGGGCGTCCTCGCCGGGCATGCCGCTCCCGTGTCCCTGACCGACGGCGAGGCCGTGCGGATCGCCACCGGCGCTCGCATCCCCCCGGACACCACGGCCGTCCTGCGCAGCGAGCACGGGCGCGCCGACGCCAAGGGCCGCCTGTACGCGACCAGGGACGTCGTCCCCGGCCAGGACATCCGTCCGCGTGGCCAGGAGTGCCGCACCGGCGACCAGCTCCTCGCCGTCGGCACCCTGGTCACCCCGGCCGTCCTCGGGCTTGCGGCGGCGGCCGGATACGACACCGTCACCGCCGTCCCCCGGGCCCGCGTCGAAGTCCTCGTCCTCGGCGACGAGTTGCTCACCCAGGGTCTGCCGCACGACGGTCTGATCCGGGACGCGCTCGGCCCCATGCTGCCGCCGTGGCTGCGGGCCCTCGGCGCCGAGGTCACCGCCGTCCGGCGCGTCCGCGACGACGCCGACGCCCTGCACGAGGCCGTCACCACCTGCGACGCCGATGTCATCCTCACCACCGGCGGCACCGCGGCGGGCCCCGTCGACCACGTCCACCCCACCCTGCGCAGGATCGGCGCCGAACTCCTCGTCGACGGCGTCACGGTGCGCCCGGGCCACCCCATGCTGCTGGCCCGCACCACGCAGACCCAGCACCTCGTCGGCCTGCCGGGCAATCCGCTCGCCGCCGTATCCGGCCTGCTGACGCTCGCCGAGCCGCTGCTGCGGATCCTCGCGGCCCGCCCGGCCCCGGAGCCGTACACACTGCCGCTCCGGGACGCCGTGCACGGACACCCGCACGACACCCGGCTCGTCCCCGTCGTCCTGCGCGGCGACGAGGCCGTTCCGCTGCACTACAACGGCCCCGCCATGCTGCGCGGCATCGCGGCGGCCGACGCGCTGGCCGTCGTACCGCCGGGCGGCGCACGTTCGGGACAGGAGGCGGAACTGCTCGACCTGCCCTGGGCGTCCGCAGGAATCGGGGTGTGTTTCACGTGAAACTTCCGGGCCAGGACGCGATCGCCCGCCAGGCGGACGAGCATTTGGTGACCCATCGGGTCTCACTCCCGAGGAAGGTGGTGGAGCACCCGTTCCGCCAGGTCGCCAAGCGGCTCTCCATCGCGGTGCTGGTGCTCATCGTGACCGCGCTGATCGTCTGGGCCGACCGGGACGGCTACAACGACAACGCGGGCGGTGGCGTCGACCTTCTCGACGCCTTCTACTACGCGACCGTCACGCTCTCCACCACCGGTTACGGTGACATCGCACCGGCCAGCGACGCCGCTCGGCTCACCAACATCCTCATCATCACGCCCCTGCGCGTGCTGTTCCTGATCATCCTGGTCGGCACCACCCTGGAAGCCCTCACCGAACGCACCCGGGAGGAGTGGCGGCTGACCCGCTGGAGGTCCACCTTGCGCGATCACACCGTCGTCATCGGCTTTGGCACGAAGGGCAGGTCGGCGATCCGGACCGTCTGTGCGACGGGCCTGAAGAAGGAGCAGGTCGTCGTGGTCGACCCGAGCTCCAAGGTGGTCGACGCCGCGACCGCCGAGGGCTACGCGGGCATCGTCGGGGACGCCACGCGCAGCGAGGTGCTCAAGCGCGCCGAAGTGCACAAGGCACACCAGATCATCATCGCGACCCAGCGCGACGACACGGCCGTCCTGGTGACGCTGACGGCCCGGCAGCTCAACCGCGGGGCGAAGATCGTGGCGGCGGTGCGCGAGGAGGAGAACGCGCCGCTGCTCAAGCAGTCCGGAGCCGACGCGGTGATCACCAGTGCCAGCGCCGCGGGCCGGCTGCTCGGCCTCTCCGTTCTCAGCCCCTCGGCAGGCATGGTGATGGAGGACCTCATCCAGCAGGGCACCGGCCTCGACCTCGTCGAACGGCCGGTCGTCAAGGCCGAGGTGGGCAAGAAGCCGCGCGAGGTCGCCGACCTGGTGGTGAGCGTCATACGTGGTCACCGGGTCCTCGGCTACGACGATCCGGCCGTCGGGAGACTGGAGCTGACCGACCGGCTCATCACGATCGTGCGGAAGACCCCGGCCACCCAGGTCGCGCCGGACATCCGCCCCATGCCCCCGATGCCCCGCAACAACTGAAAGCAGGGCAGAAGCACGCCGGCCGCCGCGCACCACCCGGTGCGCGGCGGCCGGCGAAACCCGGAGACCCGCTACTTCCGGTTGTACAGCCGCATCGTGACCGGCCCGAAGACCAGCACGAACAGCCCGGCCCAGCCCAGCGACCAGGCGACCTCGGCGGCCGGCCAGTCGCCGCCCATCAGACCGCGCACCGCCGACGCCAGATGGGTGATGGGGCTGTTGTTCACGAACGCCTGGAGCCAGCCCGGCATCGTCTTCGGGTCCACGAACACGTTGGACAGGAAGGTGAGCGGGAAGATCACCATCATGCTGACGCCCATCACCGACTTCTCGGTGCGCAGCATCAGCCCGAACATCGTCCAGATCCACGAGAAGGCGAACGAGAAGGCCACCAGCAGGGCGATCCCGGCGAGCACACCGGCGACCCCGCCATCCGGCCGGTAGCCGAGGATCATGCCGACGGTGAGCATCACGATCGACGCGATCGTGTACCGCAGGGCGTCACCGAGCAGATAGCCGACCATCGTCGACGGCCGCCAGATCGGCAGGCTGCGGAACCGGTCGAACACGCCCTTCTCGATGTCGGTGTTCACGGAGACACCCGTGTACATCGTGATCATCACCACCGACATCACGAGGATGCCCGGCAGCAGGAACTGGATGTACTCCTTCGGCGAGCCGGCCAGCGCCCCGCCGAACAGGTACGTGTACATCAGCACCATCATGATCGGGAACGCCGTGACGTCGAAGAGCTGCTCCGGCACGTGCTTGATCTTGAGGATCGCCCGCCAGCCGAAGGTCATCGAGGCCGACCACGCACTGGGCCGCGGCGGCCGCTCCTTGGAGACGAGCAGCGCGGCGAGGGAATCGGCGCTGACCGGGGCGAGCTCTGTGCTCTCGGTGGTCGTCGCGGTGCTCATGCCGCCACCTCGTCCTTCGGGTCGTCGGAGCGGTCGGAGGAGTCGTGCGTGTCGTGCCCGGTGAGGGCGAGGAACACCTCGTCGAGGCTGGGCTGGCCCAGCGAGAAGTTGTCCACGGTGATCCCGGCACGGGCCAGTTCGCCCAGGGCGCGGGAGGCCTGCTCGGCGGCGGAGTCGTCGCCGGCCGCCGTGGTGAGGCGGGCGGTGAGGGCCACCGGGTCGGGCTCCGGCTGCACCTGCGCGTCCAGGGCGCGTCGCAGCAGGCCGGCCGCGAGATCGCGCTGCCCGGGTTCTCGTAGGCGCAGATGGACGGATCCGGCGCCGACGGACGACTTCAGCTCGCCCTTGGTGCCCTCGGCGATCACCCGGCCGCGGTCGATGACGGCGATCCGGGAGGCCAGCTGGTCGGCCTCGTCCAGATACTGCGTGGTCAGCAGCACGGTGGTGCCCTGGGCGACCACGGCCCGCACGATGTCCCAGACCTGGTTGCGGCTGCGCGGGTCGAGACCGGTCGTCGGCTCGTCGAGGAAGAGCAGGTCGGGGGTGTTGAGGATGGACGCGGCGATGTCGATGCGGCGCCGCATGCCGCCGGAGTAGTGCTTGACCTGCTTTGCCGCCGCCTCCGAGAGCCCGAAGGCCTCCAGGAGCTGGCCGGCGCGTTCGCGGGCGGCCTTCTTGTGGTGTCCGAGGAGCCGGCCGAGCAGGACCAGGTTCTCGGTGCCGGTGAGGTCCTCGTCCACCGACGCGTACTGGCCGGTGAGGCTCACCCGGCCGCGTACCTCGTCCGCCTCGCGGACGACGTCGTGGCCGAAGACATGCGCCTCGCCGCCGTCCGGCCGCAGGAGTGTGGCGAGCATCTTCACGGTGGTGGTCTTGCCGGCGCCGTTCGGGCCGAGGACGCCGTAGACCGTGCCCGCGGGCACGGCCAGGTCGACTCCGTCGACGGCTCTCGTCTCGCCGAACGTTTTCACCAGGCCCGCTGTCTCGATCGCCAGGCCGGACGTCTGCGTGCTCATGCTTCGGGTCCTTCCGCGTGCTTGGGCTACGCATGGAAAGACCTTTACGGTCGCGCAAACTCATCGGTCCCGCACCCGGGTTTTGCGCGGACCGGACCAAAGGCGTAGCCGCGGCGGTCCCGGGGACGGAGCGGACTCGGTCCGAGGACCGACGGGTACGGTCCCTTGCATGCATGCGATCACGATTCCCGAACCTGGTGGGCCCGAGGCGCTGGTCTGGGACGAGGTCCCCGATCCCGTGCCCGGCGAGGGCGAGGTCCTGGTCGAGGTGGCGGCGGGCGCCGTCAACCGGGCCGACATCCTGCAGCGGCAGGGCTTCTACGAACCGCCGCCCGGCGCTTCCCCCTACCCGGGCCTGGAGTGTTCCGGGCGGATCGCCGGGATCGGCCCCGGCGTCTCCGGCTGGAACGTAGGCGACGAGGTGTGCGCGCTGCTCTCCGGCGGCGGCTACGCCGAGAAGGTGGCCGTCCCGGCCGGGCAGCTGCTGCCCGTGCCCGACGGGGTCGGTCTGACGCGGGCGGCGGCGCTGCCCGAGGTGGTCTGCACCGTCTGGTCGAACGTCTTCATGGTCGCCCACCTGCGGCCCGGCGAGACGCTCCTCGTGCACGGCGGGTCCAGCGGCATCGGCACGATGGCCATCCAGCTGGCCAAGGCCGTCGGTGCGCGGGTGGCCGTGACGGCCGGTACGAAGGAGAAGCTCCAGGCGTGTGCCGAGCTGGGCGCCGACATCCTGGTCAACTATCGCGAGCAGGACTTCGTCGAGGAGGTCAGGACGGCGACGGACGGCGCCGGTGCCGATGTCATCCTCGACAACATGGGCGCCAAGTACCTGGAGCGCAACGTCAAGGCCCTCGCCGTCAACGGCCGCCTCGCGATCATCGGCATGCAGGGCGGTGTCAAGGGCGAGCTGAACATCGGCGCCCTGCTGGCCAAGCGCGCCGCGATCAGCGCGACGTCCCTGCGTGCCCGGCCCCTGGAGGAGAAGACCGCCATCGTCGCGGCCGTACGCGAGCATGTCTGGCCGCTGTTCGCGGACGGCCACCTGCGCCCGGTCGTCGACCGTGAGCTCCCGATGCGGGACGCTGCCGCCGCACACCGGGTGGTCGAGGAGAGCAGCCATGTCGGCAAGGTCCTGCTGGTCACCTCGCGGGGCGCCTGACACCCGGCGCTGTGGTCATCCGTCGGACGCCCCTAGACCCTCCGCAGCCGCAGCGCGAAGAACGCCAGGCCCAGCCCCAGTCCGATCAGGACCAGGCCGCTGCCCAGGGGCAGGATCCGCAGGACCGGGCCGACGGGCCGTTCGGAGCTGGCGGCCTCCCGCACAGGCTGCTCCGCAGGGCCGGAGGCCACCGGGGCGGTCCGCCGCGGCTCCTCGGGCAGGGCCGTGGCGTCCGCGACGCCCGGCCCGTCCCCGGCCTCCTCCGGCCGTCCCGGCCGCACCCGGCCCTCTCCCGCCCGGCTTCCGGCCCGCGAGGGCTCGCCGGAGGCGGAAGGAACCGTCAGGGCTGACGGGGCCGACGAAGCCGCCCGGGGGGACGGGGCGGGTGGCGACGAGGCCGCCAGGGCCGACCGGGCCGCCAGGGGTGGGGCGGCCAGGGGTGACGGGGCGGTCCGGGTCCGGGGCCCTGCCTCCCACCCGGCCCGCCCCGCCACCGCTTCCTCGGCCTCCTCGTACGTGAGGGAAGCCCCGGAGAACGGGACGGCCGACGGGACAGCCCGGGGGTGGGGTGGGACAGCCCGGTGGGACGGGACGGCCCCGGAGGACGGAACACCCCTGGAGGACGGAACAGCCCCGTAGGACGAGGCAGCCCCGGGAACAGCCCCGTAGGACGGGACGGATCCGAAGGGTGAGACGACCGCGCCCGCCCCCAGGGCGAGCACCAGTCCCGTCGCCCGCAGTACGCGTAGCCATGGAGTCACGTGGGTGACCCCCTCCCGCCGTGCCCGGTAGGGCATAAACGGCAAGTTCGGTCATATCGAGGCACTCAGCCTCACATCGCCCCGGGCGCCCGGCACTCCGGGTTCGGCCGACGGGCGGAATCGCCACCCGCCGGAGGACGGGCGCCGAGCCCCGCCCACCCCGTTTCACCCGCGAGGAGGAACCGTGGAGGAACCGTGGAGGAACCGCCCCCGCAGGAGCAACCCGGAGCCCGGCCGGTTCGTCTCCTCAAGCACGGTGGATCAGCCTCGCGTGGGGGCACCACAGAGGTGAGGTGCAGGCGTGCGACAGAATGGCGACATGGAGATGCCGAGGAACGAAAGGTCGCCGGAGAACCCGCAGATCCTGGTCGTGGGCCAGGACGGCATGGCGCTCGGTGGCGGCAGCGCAGACGAGGACTCCCGCGAGACCCCGGTCACGGAACAGGTGGAGCAGCCCGCCAAGGTCATGCGGATCGGCAGCATGATCAAGCAGCTGCTCGAAGAAGTGCGCGTGGCGCCCCTGGACGAGGCCAGCCGGGTCCGGCTCAAGGAGATCCACGCCAGCTCGGTGAAGGAGCTGGAGGACGGTCTGGCGCCCGAGCTGGTCGAGGAGCTGGAGCGGCTCTCCCTGCCCTTCACGGACGAGGCGACCCCCAGCGACGCGGAGCTGCGCATCGCGCAGGCCCAGCTGGTCGGCTGGCTCGAGGGGCTCTTCCACGGGATCCAGACGACGCTGTTCGCCCAGCAGATGGCGGCCCGCGCCCAGCTGGAGCAGATGCGCCGCGCCCTCCCGCCGGGTGTCGGGGACGGCCTCGACGAGCAGCAGCACCCGGGCGGCCGGTCCGGCGGTCCCTACCTGTAAGACGGCGGAAGGCCGTACAGACCACAGGGCCCGGCAGCCGAAGCTGCCGGGCCCCTTCCGTGTCTGCGGTCCGGTCAGGAGGGCGGGTTGCCCGTGGAGACGCTGAGCTCGATCTCGGGCATGTCCTTGGGGTCGACGTCGGTGTCGGCGGACGGGAACTGGTTCATGACCGTGCCGTCGCCGTAGGTGTTCTCGTCGACCTTCTTCTCGTTCACTTCCCAGCCGGCCGCCTGGAGACAGGCCTTGACCGACTTGATGTTCTTGAACTTGAAGTCCGGGATCTGGATCTTGTCGGGGTCGTTGTACGACTCCCGCGGCTCCGTGCACTCCTCGGTGTCGATCGTCTTGGCGGTGTCCGGCCCGCGGTAGCCCGGCTTCTTCTCCGCCGAGGCCGACGCACTCGCGCTGCTGCCGCCGCCACCCTTGTCGTCCTCGCTGCCGCCGTTCAGCAGCAGCGCGGTGACGAGGCCGCCCACGGCGACGACGGACACGATGACCGAGCCGATGATCACCGGCTTGTTGTTCCTGCCGCCGCCGGAGGGCGTCACCGCGGTCTGCGGCGTCAGGTTGTACGGCGGCGGCGTGGACGGGCCGGGCTGGGGGGAGTACCCCGCCGGGGACGGCGTCTGGTAGCCGCCCTGCTGCGGATAGCCGTACGCCGGGGTCGGCCCCGTCGGTGCGGGCGTGCCGTAGGGGTTCGGGGGCGGGGTCGGCTGGTACGGCGTCTGCACCTGGCCCGAGGGCGCAGGGGTCGCCTGGTCGACCGGCGGGAACACGGCCGAGCCGACGCCGGCGCCGCTCGGGGCCTGCGTGCCCGGGACGATGCTCGGCGGTGCGGCCTGGAAGGACGCCGCCACGCGCAGGCACTCGTCGCGCATGGCCACGGCGCTGGGGAAGCGCTCGTTCGGGTTCTTCTTCAGCGCCCGGGCGATCAGAGCGTCCACGGCCGGGGGCAGCGCACGGTTGATCGAGGACGGAACCGGCGGCTCCTCCTGCACGTGCGCATAGGCGATGGCCAGCGGTGAGTCCGCCTCGAACGGCAGCCGCCCGGTCACCAGCTGGAACAGCATGATGCCGACCGAGTACAGGTCGGAGCGGGCGTCCACCCCGCGGCCGAGGGCCTGCTCCGGCGACAGGTACTGCGGGGTTCCGACGACCATGCCGGTCTGCGTCATCGACGTCACGCCGGACTGCATGGCGCGGGCGATGCCGAAGTCCATGACCTTGACCACGGCGCGCTTGGTCATCATCACGTTGCCCGGCTTGATGTCGCGGTGGACCAGGCCCATCTCGTGGCTGATCTCCAGGGCGGCCAGCACGTCCGCGGTGATCTTCAGCGCCTTGTCGGCGGGCATCGCGCCCTGCTGCCGCACGTCCTCGTCGAGGACCGAGCCGAGCGGGCGGCCCTCGACGTACTCCATGACGATGTACGGCGTCGTCATGTCGTCGAGGGTGTCCTCGCCGGTGTCGAAGACCGAGACGATGTTGGTGTGCGTGAGCTTGGCCACGGACTGGGCCTCGCGGCGGAACCGCTCGCGGAAGGCCTGTTCCCGACCGAGATCCGTGTGAAGTGTCTTGATCGCGACCTGCCGGTCGAGCACGCTGTCGTACGCGAGGTGCACCGAGGCCATGCCGCCCTGGCCGAGGAGGTCACGCAGCTGATAGCGGCCGTTGGCGAGCGCCCGCCCCGTGTGCTGGCCCTGTGCGCCGTCCTGGCTCATGTTCCCCGTCCCCCGTAGCCCCTGCGGACGCCGCCGACTGCCGCTGATCCGTGGTTGATCCGTGGTTGATCCGTCGTTGATCCAAACCGCCATTCCCGGCCAAGTCTGCCCCAGGGCACCGACACGTCAAGCTCGGTGCCCGTTCCGTGACCGTACGCGAAAGAAGAGTCGCGCAAGCGTTACAGGGGGCGTACGGGCGGGACACAGAATTTGCACGAGAGTACGGAGTGAAGGTTTCATGGCCGGTCCGTCTCGTGCCGGTCCCGGCATCCCTTCTCGGGCCGGAGGCTTGCGCGGAGGCTGTAGCGTGGCCGACGGAGACCGTAACAACACCGCGCGCACCGCGGGCAGAAACGACGGCGAGGACTGATGGCACAGCAGCAGGCCGCTCAGGGCCCGTCCGACCCCGAGGCGTCTGGCGGCGGCATGTCGGACGCGCCGGAGCTCTGGGGTAACGGCGGGTTGGTCGGGGACGGCCGGTACCGGCTGACCCGCAGACTCGGCCGGGGCGGCATGGCCGAGGTGTTCGCAGCCGAGGACGTCCGCCTCGGACGCACCGTCGCCGTCAAGCTGCTCCGCTCCGACCTCGCCGAGGACCCGGTGTCCAAGGCGCGCTTCACGCGCGAGGCCCAGTCGGTGGCCGGTCTCAACCACCACTCGATCGTCGCCGTGTACGACTCCGGCGAGGACTTCGTCGGCGGCCAGTCCGTGCCGTACATCGTCATGGAGATCGTCGAGGGCCGCACCATCCGCGATCTGCTGCTGAACGCGGAGGCACCCGGCCCCGAGCAGGCGCTGATCATCGTCTCGGGCGTCCTGGAGGCGCTCGCCTACTCGCACCAGCACGGCATCGTGCACCGCGACATCAAGCCCGCCAACGTCATCATCACGCACAACGGTGCCGTGAAGGTGATGGACTTCGGCATCGCCCGGGCCCTGCACGGCGCGTCCACGACGATGACGCAGACCGGCATGGTCATGGGCACCCCTCAGTACCTCTCCCCCGAGCAGGCGCTCGGCAAGGCCGTCGACCACCGTTCCGACCTGTACGCGACGGGCTGCCTGCTCTACGAACTCCTCTCGCTGCGCCCGCCGTTCACCGGCGAGACCCCGCTGTCGGTGGTCTATCAGCACGTCCAGGACATCCCGACGCCGCCGTCCGAGGCCTCCGACGTGTGCCCGCCGGAGCTGGACGGCCTGGTCATGCGCTCCCTCGCCAAGGACCCCGACGACCGTTTCCAGACGGCCGAGGAGATGCGCGGGCTGGTCCAGTACGCGCTCCAGATGCTCTACGACCAGGGCGGCCACACCGGCACCTGGAACACCGGCCCGGTCGACATGCACGAGGGCCGGCACACCCCGTCGGGCGGCTTCGCCGGCGCGACGGCCGTGATGGGCCACGCCGGGGACGCCTCCGGCACCACGCAGATCCCGGCGCCGATCCTGCCCGGCGGCTACGGCGGCGGGGACGACGGCGGCTTCGAGGGCCACGGCAACAAGGGCAACGGCCGCGGCAAGCTCTGGATCCTCGCCGTGCTCGCGGTGATCGCCATCGCCGCGGGCGTCGCCCTGGCGCTGCAGAACACCGGCGGCGACAAGGACGGCCCGAGCAAGGAACAGAAGCCGACCACCTCGCAGACGACCGAGGAGAAGACGCCCAGCGAGACGCCGAGCGACGAACCGAGCGACGAGCCGACCGACACGAACACGGACAACGGCACCGGCACCGGCTCGGGCAACGGCAACTGGACGCCGTCGTACTCGCCCTCCTACACGCCGTCGCAGAGCGCTCCCGAGTCGCCCACCGGCCAGCCGACGGACCAGCCGACCTCGCAGGAGCCGACCGACGAGCCCACGGACCCGGAGCCCTCGCCCCCGGCCACGCCGCCGGACGACACGGGCGGTGCCGACGGCGGCGGTACGACCGGTGTCGTCGGAGGTCCGGGCGGCGAGGACGGCTGACCCGGGGCAGGCTCCCTGACCGGACCGCCGCAACAAAACGGATGATCCACGCGCGCGTGGGGCCCGGAAACGGGGCCCACGCGCGCGTGCCGTTTTGGCGCGCCGACAAGAGAACTCTTCCCGTGACCTGGGTCACCGGGTTAACGTGCGGTTGCTCCGGCCTCCTGCAAGGCTGTGACCTGGGACCCTTCACCACCTTCCCGATTTACTTGGATATCCAAGCAAAATCGCAGGTCAGAAGGGGTTTCACAGAAATGTGGCGCACTGGGTAACGTGCTTTTTGCAGGGCGCTCGCCGGGGCACCTGTCACGCCTGTTCCCGGCCGAGTGGCACCCACCCCGTGCCCCGGTGGTCGAGAACAGGTGAGCCGCACTGACCTACCGGCAACCCCGGGGGTCGGACCGACGGAGGAGCACACGTGACCGTGGAGAGCACTGCCGCGCGCACACCGCGACGCAGCGCCGGAAGCAAGGCCGGCACCACCGGCACCAAGCGCACCCGCACGACCGCCAAGAAGGACGCCGGTGCCGAGCCCCAGCTCGTGCAGCTGCTGACGCCCGAGGGCAAGCGCGTCAAGAACGCCGAGTACGACAAGTACGTCGCCGGCATCACCCCGGAAGAGCTCCGCGGCCTCTACCGCGACATGGTGCTCACCCGCCGCTTCGACGCCGAGGCCACCTCGCTGCAGCGCCAGGGCGAGCTGGGCCTGTGGGCGTCGCTGCTCGGCCAGGAGGCCGCCCAGATCGGGTCCGGCCGGGCCACCCGGGAGGACGACTACGTCTTCCCGACCTACCGCGAGCACGGCGTGGCCTGGTGCCGCGGCGTCGACCCGGCCAATCTGCTCGGCATGTTCCGCGGCGTGAACAACGGCGGCTGGGACCCCAACAGCAACAACTTCCAGCTCTACACGATCGTCATCGGCTCCCAGACGCTGCACGCCACCGGCTACGCGATGGGCGTCGCCAAGGACGGCGCCGACAGCGCGGTGATCGCGTACTTCGGTGACGGCGCCTCCAGCCAGGGTGACGTGGCCGAGTCGTTCACCTTCTCCGCGGTCTACAACGCCCCGGTCGTGTTCTTCTGCCAGAACAACCAGTGGGCCATCTCCGAGCCCACCGAGAAGCAGTCCCGCGTGCCGATCTACCAGCGCGCCCAGGGCTTCGGCTTCCCGGGCGTCCGGGTGGACGGCAACGACGTGCTCGGCGTCCTCGCGGTCACCCGCTGGGCCCTGGAGCGGGCCCGCAGCGGCGAGGGCCCCACCCTCGTCGAGGCGTTCACCTACCGCATGGGCGCCCACACCACCTCCGACGACCCGACCCGCTACCGGGGCGACGAGGAGCGCCAGGCCTGGGAGGCCAAGGACCCGATCCTGCGCCTTCGCCGGTATCTGGAGGCCTCAAACCACGCGGACGAGGGATTCTTCGCGGAACTGGAGGCCGAGTCCGAGGCGTTGGGCAAACGAGTGCGCGAGGCGGTCCGTGCCATGCCTGACCCGGACCACTTCGCGATCTTCGAGAACGCCTACGCGGACGGACACGCGCTCGTCGACGAGGAGCGCGCCCAGTTCGCCGCGTACCAGGCGTCGTTCGCCGACGAGGGGGGTAACTGAGATGGCCGACAAGATGGCACTGGCCAAGGCGATCAACGAGTCGCTGCGCCGAGCCCTGGACTCCGACCCCAAGGTCCTGATCATGGGCGAGGACGTCGGCAAGCTAGGCGGCGTCTTCCGCGTGACGGACGGCCTGCAGAAGGACTTCGGCGAGAGCCGCGTCATCGACACCCCCCTCGCCGAGTCGGGCATCGTCGGCACGGCGATCGGCCTGGCCCTGCGCGGCTACCGCCCGGTGGTGGAGATCCAGTTCGACGGTTTCGTCTTCCCGGCGTACGACCAGATCGTCACGCAGCTCGCGAAGATGCACGCCCGGTCGCTGGGCAAGGTCAAGCTCCCGGTCGTCGTGCGCATCCCGTACGGCGGCGGCATCGGCGCGGTGGAGCACCACTCCGAGTCGCCCGAGGCGCTCTTCGCACATGTGGCGGGCCTGAAGATCGTCAGCCCGTCGAACGCGTCGGACGCGTACTGGATGATGCAGCAGGCCATCCAGAGCGACGACCCGGTGATCTTCTTCGAACCCAAGCGCCGCTACTGGGACAAGGGCGAGGTCAACGCGGAGGCGATCCCTGGTCCGCTGCACAAGGCCCAGGTGGTCCGCGAGGGCACCGACCTCACCCTGGCCGCCTACGGTCCGATGGTGAAGCTCTGCCAGGAGGTCGCGGACGCGGCCGCCGAGGAGGGCAAGAACCTGGAGATCGTGGACCTGCGCTCGGTCTCCCCGCTCGACTTCGACTCGATCCAGGCGTCGGTGGAGAAGACGCGCCGCCTGGTCGTCGTGCACGAGGCGCCGGTGTTCTTCGGATCGGGCGCGGAGATCGCCGCCCGGATCACGGAGCGCTGCTTCTACCACCTGGAGGCCCCGGTGCTCCGGGTCGGCGGCTACCACGCCCCGTACCCGCCGGCCCGCCTGGAGGAGGAGTACCTGCCGAACCTGGACCGGGTACTGGACGCCGTCGACCGCTCGCTGGCGTACTGAGGAGAGGGTCGTGACGACGATGACGGAAGCGTCCGTGCGCGAGTTCAAGATGCCCGACGTGGGCGAGGGGCTCACCGAGGCCGAGATCCTCAAGTGGTACGTCCAGCCCGGTGACACGGTCACCGACGGCCAGGTGGTCTGCGAGGTCGAGACGGCGAAGGCGGCCGTCGAGCTGCCCATCCCGTACGACGGCGTGGTCCGGGACCTGCACTTCCCCGAGGGCACGACGGTCGACGTGGGCACCGCGATCATCGCGGTGGACGTGGGCGGTGGCGGCGCCGCACCCGCGGCCGCCGCCGAGCGGCCCGCGGCGGCCGAGCCCGCCGAGGAGCCGAAGACGGCGGGTTTGGGACGCCAGCCGGTCCTGGTGGGTTACGGGGTCGCGACCTCGTCCACCCGCCGCCGCCCCCGCAAGGGCCCGGAGGTCCCGGTCCAGCAGGCCTCACCGGCGGTCCAGACGGAGCTGAACGGCCACGCGCCGGCGGCACCGGCACCGGCCCCCGCCGCGACCGCCCCGGCGGGCACGGACCGCCCGCTGGCCAAGCCCCCGGTCCGCAAGCTGGCCAAGGACCTGGGCGTCGACCTGACGACGGTCGTCCCGACCGGCCCGGACGGCATCATCACCCGCGAGGACGTGCACGCGGCGGTGGCCGCCGCCGTCCCGGCGGTCTCCGAGCCGTCGGCCGCGTCCGCCCCGGCAGCGGTCCAGGCTCAGGCCTCCTACGACACCACGCGCGAGACCCGCACCCCGGTCAAGGGTGTCCGCAAGGCGACGGCGGCGGCGATGGTCGGCTCGGCGTTCACGGCGCCGCATGTCACGGAGTTCGTGACGGTCGACGTGACGCGCACGATGAAGCTGGTCGAGGAGCTGAAGGCGGACAAGGAGTTCACGGGCCTGCGCGTGAACCCCCTGCTGCTGATCGCCAAGGCGCTGCTCGTCGCGATCAGGCGCAACCCGGACGTCAACGCGTCCTGGGACGAGGCCGCCCAGGAGATCGTGGTCAAGCACTACGTGAACCTGGGCATCGCGGCCGCGACCCCGCGCGGCCTGATCGTGCCGAACATCAAGGACGCCCACGCCAAGACCCTGCCGCAGCTGGCCGAGTCACTGGGCGAGCTGGTGGCCACGGCCCGGGACGGCAAGACGTCCCCGGCGGCCATGCAGGGCGGCACGGTGACGATCACCAACGTCGGGGTCTTCGGCGTCGACACGGGTACGCCGATCCTCAACCCGGGCGAGTCCGCGATCCTCGCGGTCGGCGCGATCAAGCCGCAGCCATGGGTCCACAAGGGCAAGGTGAAGCCCCGTCAGGTCACCACCCTGGCCCTGTCGTTCGACCACCGCCTGGTCGACGGCGAGCTGGGCTCGAAGGTCCTGGCCGACGTGGCGGCGATCCTGGAGCAGCCGAAGCGCCTCATCACCTGGGCGTGAGCCGACTGCGGCGGCCCTCCGACCCACCGGGCGGGGGGCCGCCGGCGTCTGCCCGGGGTGAACCTGCGGTACTCCGAGGATCACAAGAGCCTCCTCGAATCCTCCCAAGTACCACACAGTAAGCGGTTTATACGGACATACGATCAACCTCACCACGAGATCGACCATTCGCCCGGCGTCCCGGGGGGAGCCCTGTTCCGGGCTGCGGCGGGCGCGGTCACTCCCTCGAAAGTGAGTGAACCCCCCCATGCGCGACGCGATGGTGCTCAAGGCCCAGAGATTCGTGAACTCCGTCTACGGCGGCCGTACCGGCACGACCGTCGAGGAGAGCGGCGAGGCCGACTGGGCGACCATGTACGCACTGACCCGTGCCCTGCAGTACGAGCTGGGCATCGCAGCCCTCTCCGACAGCTTCGGCCCCACCACGCTCAGCACCCTGACGGCGAAGTACCCCGAGCTCGACGCGGACACCGTCCCCTCGCCGGACTTCTGCCGCATCATCCAGGCCGGCCTCTCCTGCAAGGGCTACGACGGCGGCGACCTCGACGGCACCTACGGAACCCGGGTGCAGGCGGCCGTCACCCGGCTCAAGACCGACATGGGCATCGAACAGGCCTTCCCCGGCGGCGCCGTGACGCCCAAGGTCTTCAAGGCCCTGCTGACGATGGACTCCTACGTCCCCGGCACCTCCGGCACCGGACAGGTCAGGGCCGTCCAGCAGTGGCTCAACGCCCGCTACCTGAAGCGGCAGGACTTCTTTGTCATCGCCTGCGACGGGCTCGTCAGCCGGGACACCCTCAAGGCGCTGCTCTTCGGCGTGCAGTACGAACTGGGCATGGCGGACGGCACCGCCAACGGCAACTTCGGGCCCGGTACCCAGTCGGGCCTGAAGTCACACCCCGTCAAGCAGGGCGACAAGGGCGTCTTCGTCCAGCTGTTCTCCGCCGGGATGGTCCTCAACCGGCGGCCCGCGGCTCTCACCGACACCTTCGACTCCTCCCTTGCCGCCGCCGTCCGGGCGTTCCAGACCTTCGCGGCGCTCCCGGCCACGGGCGAGGGCGACTTCGCCACCTTCGCCTCCCTGCTGGCGTCCTTCGGTGATCAGTCCCGGTCCGCCAAGGCCTGCGACACGATCGCGAAGATCACCCCGGCCCGGGCGGCGTCGCTCAAGGCGGCCGGGATCACCTACGTCGGCCGCTATCTCACCAACCCGAGCGCGACCTCCCTGCCGGAGAAGGCCATCCAGCCGGGCGAGCTCGCCACCATCGCCCAGCAGGGGCTGCGCTGCTTCCCGATCTACCAGACCGTCAACAACGACGCCTCCGACTTCGACTACGTCGCCGGGCGGACCGCCGGATACGCGGCGGTCAACGCGGCCCGCGACCACGGATTCCGGCGGGGGACGAGGATCTTCTTCGCCGTCGACTTCGACGCGATCGACGCCGAGATCACGGCGAGCGTCCTGCCCCACTTCAAGGGCATCAAGGAGGCGATGACCGACTCCGGCCACCCGTACGAGATCGGCGTCTACGGCTCCCGCAACGTGTGCGCGCAGGTCGGCGCGACCGGCTACTCGACCGCGAGCTTCGTCGCCGGCATGTCCCCCGGTTTCGAGGGCAACGCCGGGCATCCGCTGCCCGCGGACTGGGCCTACGACCAGTTCGTCATCCGCACCCTCGGCTCCGGTGACGGGCAGCTGGAGATCGACGCCGACATCGCCTCGGGGCGGGACACCGGGCAGGGCGCGTTCGACCGGCCGCGGCCTCCCGTGGCGGACGTCGCCCTCGACGCGCGCCAGGTGCCCGCGCTGCGGGCCGACCTCTCGCGCTACATGCGGTCGATCGGCCGCCCGGACACCGGCGGCATCGGCAGCGACGCACGGCTCTACACCAACGCGCAGGCCGTCGAGGCGATCCAGGACCAGGACGGGCTGATCACCGAGCTGTCGACGACGTACACGATGCGCAAGGCGCTGATCCAGACGGCCGTCTACTGGGCCATGCGCGACTACGGTCTCACCGGCCAGTCCGCCGACCAGCAGGTGGCCGACCACCACGGCGCGGGCTCCGGCTCCGTCCGGGACTCGCACACCGGCATCGGCGAGATCAGCGCGAGCGACGCCATCCAGGCCTGGAACCACTGCATCGGCTGGGGCTTCGCCACCGGCGACCGCCGCGACCCGGCCAAGGACGCCGACCTGTGGGAGGTGTGGCAGCAGCTGAGCAAGGACAACGCGTTCAGTGTGCGCACCGCGGCCCTCCTCCACCTGTGGGGCACCCGGGGCAGGCCCGGCGGCAAACTGCCCCCCGGCGACCGCGTCACGACCCCGCGGTCCATGCGCCTCGACCTCGCCGAGTTCGAGATCACCGAACTCCTGCGCCGCTACCGGGCCTGGGACCCCGACGTGGAGTCCCAGACGCACCAGAGCCTGGCCGTCTACCAGATCTTCGAGAAGTACAACAGCATCGTCCGCAACGCCTGAGTGCGTGTGCGCAGAGAACTTCAGGAAGAGACCACTCCGTTGAAGCTCAACATCCCCCGCATCCCCCGCAGATCGTCGGGTTCCGGAGCCACTCACCGCCGCGGCCTGTCTCGCCGGACGCTGCTCGTCCGTATCGCAGCCGTCGGCGGTGCCGTGGGCGTCGCCGCCCTGCCCGTCTCCCACTTCCTGTCCGAGGCGTACGCCGACGCGAACCACCCCATACCGTCGCGCGTGCGGGACGCCCTGCGCAGCGCGCAGGACCGCACCCGGCGTGTGCTGGCCGGTACGCGCTCCCACAACGGCTGGGAGATGGAGAACGTCAGTGACGACGGCGGCACCGTCTACACCCGTCCTGTCCCCGGCACTCCGCTCAAGGGCGTCGCCGTGCGCATGGGCGATGTCGAGACCGTTCTGGTCCACCTGGTGCGCCGGTTCCACTACGAGGTCGATCCCCTGCGCCGGGGCGACGTCATCGGCTGGCACGAGCCCTCCGGGCTCGGCAAGGGCCGGCCGGAGTCCAACCTGGCGTCCGGCACGGCCGTGCGGATCCGGCCGGGCTTCTACCCGCGCGGAGCCCGGGGCGGCTTCTTCCCGCAGCAGGAGGTCGTGCTCCGTGACATCCTCGCCGAGCTCGACGGCACCGTCCGCTGGGGTGGCGACGACCCCAAGCCCGACGAGTCCCTGTTCTCCATCGACGTACGGCCCGGCGACCAGCGGCTGGCACAGGTCGCGGCGCGCATCCGCGGCTGGCAACTGGAGCCGGGGGCCGGGGCGGGCTCCGCGGTGAACGTGCTGTCGGGCGGCCGGCGCAAGGCGGCCCGGGCGCTGCGGCGCCGGCAGCGCAGCATGGTGTGACGACGATCGGCTGACTAAGGGGGCCCTGCCGCGGTGTGCGGCGGGGCCCCCTCGGTCGTTCTGCGTGAGTCCTACCTGGTGAAGCCGTAGTTGAGCAGCTTGGTCGCGTCCGACTTGCGGGCGGACAGGCCGGTCGAGGCGAGGACCGTGCCGATGACCGTCTTGCCGCTGCGGGTGGCGGCGAAGACCAGGCAGTACTTGGCCTCCGGGCCGGAACCGGTCTTCACGCCGATCGCGCCGCTGTAGCTGCCGAGCAGCGGGTTGGTGTTCTCCCACGGCGCCATCGTCCGCGTGCCGCCGGTCTTGGTGGTCGTCTTCGCCGTGTACTTCTTCGTCTTGACGACCGTGCGGAACGTGGAGTTCTTCATCGCCGCGCTGGCGAGCTTGGTCAGGTCGCGCGGCGTGGAGTAGTTCTTGCCCTTGCCGATGCCGTCGAACGAGTCGAAGTTGGTGTTCTTCAGACCCAGGCTCTTGGCGGTGGTGTTCATCTTGCCGATGAACGACTTCACGCGCGCCGCGCGCGTCGAGCCCGAGCCGAACTTGTCGGCGAGCGCGTACGCGGCGTCACAGCCGGACGGCAGCATCAGCCCGTAGAGCAGCTGGCGGACGGTGACCTTGTCGCCGACGATCAGCTTCGCGTTGGACGCGTAGTTGTTGTCGACGATGTAGTCGCTGTACGCCTTCTGGATCGTGACCTTGCTGTTCATGTTGAGGTTCGACTGCTTCAGCACCACCAGCGCCGTCATGATCTTGGTGGTCGAGCCGGTCGAGCGGCGTGTGTCGGCCGCCTTGGTGTAGAGCGACTTGCCGGTCGCGTTGTTCATCGCGTAGCCGCCCTTGGCGGCGATGGAGGGCGCAGAGGCGGCCTGCGCCGGAGCGACGGTGAGGGCACCGGTCGCGAGCATGGCGCCGGTGGTGACGGCGACGGCCGCTGCTCTGCGGAGGCGGGTGCCCTGAATGCCGGTTATCAAGTGAAGTACCCCGATTGCGTCGAATGCCCCAACGATGCGGCCGAGTTGAGGACGAGGGGAAAGGGGCCGCACGTGTCTGACTTGTAACTAGCACACGTGGTTGTGCCGTTGCCGAGGGGGACCCCCGCTTTGCCACAGATGTGTGACATACAAGTCCGCATTCTGGACGTATCTCTTCATGCGTCCCTGTTGTATCTATGCTGTCGCCATGACCTTGGCCGTGAAGCAACCGCCCGCCGCCGACCGCGTCTACGCCCATGTCAAACAGGGCGTCCTGGAGCGCCGCTACGAGGGCGGCACCCTCCTCACCGAGGGCGAGCTCGCCGAGGCCGTGGGGGTCTCCCGCACACCGGTCCGCGAGGCGCTGCTCCGGCTGGAGGCCGAGGGGCTGATCCGGCTCTACCCGAAGAAGGGCGCCCTCGTCCTGCCCGTCTCCGCGCAGGAGATCGCCGACGTCGTCGAGACGCGGCTGCTCGTCGAGGAGCACGCGGCGCGCAAGGCCGTGCCCGCGCCCGCCGGACTCATCGAGCGCCTGGAGGAGCTGCTGGCCCGGCAGAAGAAGCAGGCCGCCGCCGGAGACCTCGCCGGGGCCGCCGTCACCGACCGCTGCTTCCACGCCGAGATCGTCCGCAGCGGCGGCAACGAGATCCTCTCCCGCCTCTACGACCAGCTGCGCGACCGCCAGCTGCGGATGGGCGTCGCCGTCATGCACTCCCACCCCGACCGCATCGCCAAGACCCTCGCCGAGCACGAGGAGATCCTCGAAGCCCTGCGCTCCGGTGACGCCGAGGCCGCCGTCGGCCTCGTCCACCGGCACGTCGGCTGGTTCTCGCACCTGGCCCGGGGTGAGGTCCGGTGAGCGCCACCGGGATACCGGGCGACCCTCCCCCAGAGGGGGCACCCCCAGGCGGGCGCAAAGCACTGGCCGTCTGGGGCACGGGCGTCTCGGTCTACTTCGTCGCGGTCATCTTCCGCACGTCCCTCGGCGTGGCCGGCCTCGACGCCGCCGACCGCTTCCATGTGAACGCCTCCGCCCTCTCCACCTTCTCCATCCTCCAACTGCTGGTCTACGCGGGGATGCAGATCCCCGTCGGCCTGCTGGTCGACCGGCTCGGCACCAAGAAGGTGCTGGCGCTCGGCGCGGTGCTGTTCACGGCCGGGCAGCTGGGCTTCGCCTTCTCCCCCACGTACGGCACGGCGCTCGCCTCCCGCGCGCTGCTCGGCTGCGGTGACGCGCTGACGTTCATCAGCGTGCTGCGCCTGGGCAGCCGCTGGTTCCCGGCCGGCCGCGGGCCGCTGGTCGCCCAGTTCGCGGGACTGGTCGGCATGGCCGGCAACCTGGTCTCCACGCTCGTCCTGGCCCGGCTGCTGCACGGCATCGGCTGGACGGCGGCCTTCGCGGGCAGCGCGGTCGCCGGGGCCGTGGTGCTCGTCCTGGTGCTGCTGTTCCTCAAGGACCACCCGGAGGGCCACGAGCCGGATCCGCTCCCGCACCAGGGCGCGGCCTACGTACGGCGGCAGATCGCCGCCTCCTGGCGCGAGCCGGGGACGCGGCTCGGCCTGTGGGTGCACTTCACCACCCAGTTCCCGGCGATGGTGTTCCTGCTGCTGTGGGGCCTGCCCTTCCTCGTCGAGGCGCAAGGGCTGTCCCGGGCGGTGGCCGGTGAACTGCTCACCCTCGTCGTCCTGTCGAACATGGTGGTGGGCCTGGTCTACGGCCAGATCGTCGCCCGGCACCACGGGGCGCGGCTGCCGCTCGCGCTCGGCACGGTCGGCACGACGGCGGCCCTGTGGGCGGCGACCCTCGCCTACCCGGGGCCCCACGCCCCGATGTGGCTGCTGGTCGTGCTGTGCACGGTGCTCGGGGCGTGCGGACCCGCGTCGATGATCGGCTTCGACTTCGCCCGCCCGGCCAACCCGCCCGAACGGCAGGGCACCGCCTCCGGCATCACCAACATGGGCGGCTTCGTGGCCTCCATGACCACGCTGTTCGCGATCGGTGTGCTCCTCGACGCCACCGGCGACGACTACTCCCTGGCCTTCTCAGTGGTGTTCGTGCTCCAGGCGGCCGGGGTCTCCCAGATCCTGCGGCTGCGCGGGCGGGCGGCCCGGCGGGAGCGGGAGCGGCTGGTGGCCAGCCGGGTGGAGACGGTGCACGTGCCCGTGTAGGCCCTGTCGTCCGGATCAGCGGGCCGCCACCGGTACGAGGGTGAGATACGCGAGGCCGAGGACGCCGCGGTAGGTGAGCCACCTGGCGCGGTGCCGGTCGACGCGCTCGCGGGTCTGTGCCGCCAGGCGGTCATCGGGGTGCTCGGCGAGCCACACCTCGGTGTCCGCGAGGTACCCCGACTCGAACTCCTCCCACTCGTCGAGGCTCGCGGTCTCGGTCCACTCCGGCCGGAACCCCGCGTCGATCGCCATGCTGATGAGCGTCGCGAGGTCGGGGTGGTCCGTCGCGGCGGCGTCCGGCCACATGCGGGACAGCTCGTCGGGGGTGGGGGTGCGCTGCCAGAAGCCCTCGCCGAGCAGGACACGGCCGTGGTCGTCGACCAGGCGGCGCAGTTCCCCGAGCGCGTCGGGGAGCCGGTCGCCGAGGGCCTGGCTCGACCCCACACACAGGACGAGACCGGCGGGGCCGTGGGTGGTGCCGGTGGCGGACTCCTCCAGGAACCGGGCCCGAGACGCCAGTCCGCGGTCTCCGGCGGCCTTCCGCCCCCGTGCCAGGTCGTCGGCGTCCAGGTCGAGGCCCGTGCCGGTCGCCCCCGGCGCGGCGGCCAGGACACGGAGCATCAGCTCGCCCGAGCCGCAGCCGATGTCCAGGACCGTGGTGGGGCGGTGGCGGGTGAGGCGCCGGACGAGGGCGTCCGCCCGGGTCTCGGACAGCGGGCCGTGGAAGGTGAGACGGGTGCGGTGGGGAGGGGTGCTCATGGCCCGGACGGTACGGGTGGGGGTGGGGCGGCGGCATGTGGTTTTCGGGCCCTGGGCGTTGGCGCCGGGCCGTGCCCGACCAGGGCCGTGCCCGCCGACCAGGGTCGTGCCCGACCTGGGCCGTGCCCGGCGACCAGGGGCGCATCCGCCGACCAGGGTCGCGCCCGACCTGGGCCGCGTCTCGCGATCAGGGTCGCGCCCGGCGACCAGGGCCGTGCCCGCCGATCAGAGCCGTGCCCACCGATCAGGGGCCGCTCCGGGCGGCCAGGGGCGCTGCCCGGTGGTCGGAGTCCGCTGCCCGGCGGTGCGGGGTGCCTCCCGCGCAGGGACCCCCATCGCCCACACCGGCACGCGGGCCCGCAGCCGAGTGGGACTCCTGGGCTCCTACTGCGTCACCGTGAAGTTCCGCAGGATCGCCGCCGTCAGCTCCGGGTCGCCCTCCGTCTTCAGGCGGTCGGACACCGACTCCGGGGTCACGCGGCCGCAGGCCAGGCGGACGTACGTCTCCCAGTCGAGGGTGAGGGTCGCGGCGGGGCCGAGGGCCGGGGCCGTCTCCAGCGTGCCGCGGCCCTGGATGTCGACGCGGATCGTGCGCAGGAACTCGACGGGCCCGTGCACGTCGAAGACGATCGCCGAGCTGCGCTGAGCCTGCGCGTCCTCGGCCACCACACGCGGGAGTTCGCCGAGCAGCACGTCCCGGGCGACCAGCGCGCCGGGGGAGTCGAGGTTGCCGGGCCGGCCGAGGGCCGTGCGCAGGTCCTGCTCGTGCACCCACACGTCGAACGCGTGCCGCCGCATCGACTCCTCCAGGGTCAGCTCGCTGCCGAGCGGGCCGCGCACCTTGGCGCCCGGGTCACGCGACTCGTTCCGCAGCTGCCGGTTGCGGCGGATGATCACGTACTCCAGCTCGGAGGTCATCTCCGGCGCCGTGTGGTGGCGGCGGACGTCGACCTGCATCTCCATGTAGCGCTGGTGCTCGTTGGTGACGTGGAAGAGGTCGCGCGGCAGGCTGTGGATGGGGCGCGGGTCGCCGAGCATCTCGCAGTCCAGACCGATGACATGGGAGACCACGTCCCGCACCGACCACCCGGGGCACGGCGTCCGCCGGTTCCATTCGGCCTCCGCGAGCGGCTGGAGCAGCTCGGATATCGCTTCGATGGAATGGGTCCAGGCGTCGGCGTAGGGCTGGAGGGTGGGATGCAGACTCACGGAACGGGACCCCTCGGCGGTTCGGTCACGGGCAGGTGGTGGCGGCGTTGCCAGTGGGAGGTGGCGGCTGTCGGCGGGCGTCTCGCGAGCTAAGTTACGCTGCTGTGAGGCACCCCGGCAGTGCTTTCGTGTGACGATCGTAGGCCCGTGTGAACGGCTCGAATGCCAGGACGGTGGTAGTGTGCGCGCCTCTGTGATCCAGATCGCCGTGAACGAGGACGAATCGGTCGAAGCGCGCCGCCGACGCGTGGCGGGGACGGTCCGGGAGCAGGCCGGGGCCGACCTCGTCGTCCTGCCGGAGCTGTGGACCACGGGTGCCTTCGCCTACGAGGAGTTCGGGCGCGAGGCCGAGCCGCTCGAAGGGCCGACGTACGAGGCGATGGCGAAGGCCGCGAGCGAAGCGGGTGTGTGGCTGCACGCGGGTTCCATCCCGGAGCGGGACCCCGACGGGCCGCTCTACAACACCTCCCTGGTCTTCTCGCCCTCCGGTGACCTGGCCGCCGCCTACCGCAAGATCCACCGCTTCGGCTTCGACAAGGGCGAGGCCGTGCTGATGGGCGCGGGCTCCGAGCTGGTGACGGTGCGTCTGCCCGGGACGACCCTCGGCCTGTCCACCTGCTACGACCTCCGTTTCCCCGAGCTCTACCGCGGTCTCGTCGACGCCGGTGCCGAGACGCTCGTGGTGTCGGCGGGCTGGCCGGAGCGCCGCCGCTCCCACTGGACGCTGCTGGCCCAGGCGCGGGCCGTGGAGAACCAGTCGTTCGTCCTCGCCTGCGCAACGGCCGGTACGCACGCCGGAGTTCCCCAGGCCGGTCACTCGATCGTGGTCGACCCCTGGGGCGAGGTGCTGGCGCAGGCCGGAGCCGGCGAGGAGGTCCTCACGGTGGAGTTCGACCCGGGGAAGGTCGCGGCGACCCGGGAGCAGTTCCCGGCGCTGAAGGACCGGATGCTGGGACTCCAGCCGCCGCGCAGGCCCTGACCGGCGCTCTCAGTCCTCCCGCTCCTTCTCCGCCAGGTGGATCACGCACACCGCCACCGCGATGAGCAGCGCCGGGTCCGCGTCCTCCCGCACGACGTCCACGCCGTAGGTGTCCCGTACGGTCAGCCACCGCCGGGAGATCACCGCCAGCAGCTCACCGTCGTACTCGACGGCGAACTCCCGGTCGAGGATCTTGCCGCTGACGTCGAGCTCGTTGCCGTCGGCGAGGGACACCCGGTAGTGGTTGCGCAGCAGGGACAGCCGTTTCCTGCGGATGGTCGCCAGCGGCTCCCCGCTCCGCTGGAGCACCATGGTGTCGCGCAGGGCGAGCATCTTCTGGTGGATGTCGACGAGGACGCGCCCCTGGGTGTCCTTCAGCTCCCAGGTGTCCCGCAGCCGCAGGGCCTTGCCGTCGACGAGGAAGACCTTGCTGCCGTGGTCGTCCTCGATCCAGTAGTCGTCACCGAAACCGAGGAGCCGGTCGTACACGAGGAATCTCATGACACCAGGGCTTCCCCGCCGCCGCTCCCGAAACGCCGTCTGTAGGCCGACGGGCTGAGCCCGGTCACCTGCCGCAGCCGCGCCCGCAGGTTGGTGGCCGTACCGAGCCCGCTCCTGGACGCCACCACGTCCAGCCGCTCCTCACCCCGCTCGATGAGCCGGCAGGCCAGCGCCACCCTTTCCCCCGTCAGCCAGGCGAGCGGGGTCGTCCCGAGCTGGGCGCGGAAGCGGCGGTGCAGCGTGGCGGGACTGACACGCGCGCGTGCGGCCAGATCCGCCACCGACAGGGTCTCGCCCAGCCGCTCCTGCGCCCACGCCAGCAGCGGGGCCAGAGACTCGTCCCGCACCTGAGGGACCGGCCGTTCCACGAACTGCCGCTGCCCGCCGTCGCGGTGCGCGGCGAACACCAGCCGGCGGGAGACGTGATTGGCGATCTCCACGCCGTGGTCATGCCGCCAGATGTACAGCCCGAGGTCGAGCGCGGCGGCGCTGCCGGCGGCGGTGAGGAGATCGCCCTCGTCGACGAACAGTACGTCCGGTTCCAGCAGCACCCTCGGGTGCAGCCGGCGGAAGGAGTCCGCCCAGCGCCAGTGGGTCGCCGCCCTCCGCCCGTCCAGCAGGCCGGCCTCGGCGAGGGCGAAGGTGCCGGTGCAGAAGCTCACGACCCGGGCGCCACGCGCGTGTGCCAGCCGGATGGCGTCGAGGACGTCGGGGCCGCGCGGTACGACGTTGTCAGGCCGACCCGGCACGATCAGAGTGTCCGCCTCCGCCACGGTGTCCAGGCCGCGGACGCCGGTGAGAGTGAAGAAGCCGTGGTTCATCCGGATCTCCGGCGCGGGCGCGCAGAGCGTCACCTCGTACAACGGCTCGGACAGCCCCAGTTCGGGCCGCGGCAGCCCGAACAGTTCGGTGGCCACACCGACCTCGAAGGGGTTGGTGCCCTCGTCGACGATCACGGCGACCCGGTGCGGGCGCTGCGAGGATTCTTGCGACATGTGCGATTCCTAGCACTCGCACGACGTGCACGGCACCCCGCAGGATTCCCCCATGACTCAGGAACCCGTCTCCCTCGCCCAGGCCCTGGCCTCCTTCACCGACCGCTGGAGCCCCCGCATCGTCACCGCCGTGAACGACTACGACGTCCGCGTCGCCAAGGTGGAGGGCGAACACGTCTGGCACGTCCACGACCACACCGATGAGTTCTTCCTCGTCCTCGACGGTGAACTGCGCATCGCCCTGCGCGAGCCGGCCGGCGAGCGCTCGGTGGTACTGCCCCGGGGCAGCGTCTTCACGGTGCCGCGCGGCACCGAACACAAGCCGTCCGCTTCCGTCCCCACGGCGATCCTCATGTTCGAACCCACGGGCACCCTCACGGTCGGTGACCGCCACGAGAAGGTCCCGGCCCACGTGGACGCCACGACGGGCCATGCCCTGAGCTGATTCGGGGCAGCGGATGCGACGCGGCCCGGGGCGGACCTCGCTGTCCTACACCCCGTATCCGTCGCTGTAGCCGTCGCGGCGGTGGTGGTGCACTGCCGGGTCGTCGACGACCTGTGTCGTGGGGGGCACCACCACGCGTCGGCGCCTGGCGATGCTGCTGAACGTGGTGACGCCGATCAGTCCGACGATCATCAGAATGATGCCGACGAGGTCGAGGTTGACCCCCTGCATGTCCCAGTCGGTCGCGAACGTGAGGATGGCTCCCACGGCGATGAGGATGATGCATCCGCCGAGGCCCATGTGTGTCGCCTCCCTGTACGGTCCGGTCGTTCCGGTCCCGGAACACCGGGTACCCCCGAGGGGAACACCCATGCGGTGACGGGCCGTTCTACCTCTCGAGGAACGCGGTCAGCGCGCCCGCGAGGAGGAACGGGTCGTCGGCGCCGCACAGTTCGCGCACGCTGTGCATCGACAGGATGGCCACGCCGATGTCGACCGTCCTGATGCCGTGCCGTGCGGCGGTGATCGGGCCGATCGTGGTGCCGCAGGGCATGGAGTTGTTGGAGACGAACGACTGGAAGGGCACGTCGGCCGCCTCGCAGGCCGCCGTGAACTCGGCGCGGCCCGAACCGTCCGTGGCGTAGCGGTTGTTGACGTTCACCTTGAGGATCGGGCCGCCGTTGACGCGCGGGTGGTGCGTCGGGTCGTGCCGCTCCGCGTAGTTGGGGTGCACGGCGTGGCCCGTGTCGGAGGAGAGGCAGACCGTGCCGGCGAAGGCGCGGGCCCGGTCCTCGTAGGAGCCGCCGCGGGCGAAGACCGAGCGCTCCAGCACGTTGCCGAGCAGCGGCCCGTCCGCGCCCGTGTCCGACTGGGAGCCGTTCTCCTCGTGGTCGAAGGCGGCCAGGACCGGGATGGAGGCCGGCTGCCAGGCCGACGAGGCGACGGCTGCGAGCGCTGCCGTGCCGGCGTGCACGGACAGCAGGTTGTCCATGCGCGGGCCGGCCAGCAGCTCCTGGTCGCGGCCCAGGTAGGCGGGCGGTTCCACGGAGTGTGTCATCAGGTCCCAGCCGGTGACCTCGCCCGCGGGGATGCCGGCCGTCTCCTCCAGGAAGGCGATCAGGTCGCCGTCGCGGACGTCGCGGCCGAGGCCCCAGACCGGCTGCATGTGCCGCTGCTTGTCGAGCTTGAGGCCGTCGGCCGTCACCGAGCGGTCCAGGTGGATGGCGAGCTGCGGGACGCGCAGCAGCGGGCGGTCGACGTTGACCAGGCGCGTCGAGCCGTCGCGCAGGGTGAGACGGCCCGCGAGGCCCAGGTCGCGGTCCAGCCACGAGTTGAGCAGCGGTCCGCCGTAGATCTCCACGGCCACCTGGCGCCAGCCGTGCGCCCCGCTGTCGGGCAGCGGCTTGACGCGCAGGTTGGGCGAGTCGGTGTGGGCCCCGACGATCCGGAACGGCGTGTGCGGCGCCGCGCCCTCCGGCACGTGCCAGGCAACGATCGCCCCGCCGCGCAGCACGTACTTGCCGCCGAACGTCCCGTCCCAGGCGTCCGTCTCGGCGACCTGCCTGAAGCCCGCCTTCTCCAGCCGTTCGGCGGCTGTGGCCACGGCGTGGTACGGCGTGGGGCTCGCCGCAAGGAAGGTCATGAGGTCGTCGGTGTGGCCGCGGTCGAAGCGGGCTGCTTGGGTCATGGCTTCACCTTAACGACGGACGAGGACCCGTTCCCGGCGTAGGGGAACAGGCCCTCGAACAGGGTACGTGCGGGACTAGAACGCGGCCTCGTCCAGCTCCATCAGGTCCAGCTCGACGCCCTCGGCGACCTTGCGGGCCAGGGTGACGCCCGGCAGGACGTTGGCGGCGAAGAACTTCGCGGCGGCGATCTTGCCGGTGTAGAAGGACCTGTCCTTGGCGGAGGCCGTTTCCAGCTTCTCGGCGGCGATGGCGGCGCCCTTGAGCAGCAGGTATCCGACGACGACGTCACCGGAGGCCATCAGCAGGCGGGTGGTGTTCAGGCCCACCTTGTAGATGTTCTTGACGTCCTGCTCGGTGGCGGCGAGGTCGGTGAGCATCAGGCCGACGATGGCCTCCAGCTCGACCGCGGCCTTGGCGAGGTGCTCGCGGGCCGCGCCGAGCTCCTCGCCGCCCTCACCGAGCGCCAGGAACTTCTTGATGTCCTCGGCGAGGGAGTTCAGCGCGGCGCCCTGGTTGCGGACGATCTTCCGGAAGAAGAAGTCCTGGCCCTGGATCGCCGTGGTGCCCTCGTAGAGGGTGTCGATCTTGGAGTCCCGGATGTACTGCTCGATCGGGTACTCCTGCAGGAAGCCGGAGCCGCCGAAGGTCTGGAGCGACTGGGCGAGCTGCTCGTAGCCCTTCTCGGAGCCGTAGCCCTTGACGATGGGCAGGAGCAGGTCGTTCAGGGCCTCCAGGGCGGAGACGTCCTCGCCGGCGGCCTCCTTGAACTGGATCTCGTCCTGGACGGAGGCCGTGTAGAGCACCAGGGCGCGCATGCCCTCCGCGTACGCCTTCTGCGTCATCAGCGAGCGGCGCACGTCGGGGTGGTGGGTGACGGTGACCTTGGGGGCCGTCTTGTCCATGAAGTTCGCCAGGTCGGGGCCCTGGACGCGCTCCTTGGCGTACTCCAGCGCGTTCAGGTAGCCCGTGGAGAGCGTGGAGATGGCCTTCGTGCCGACCATCATGCGGGCGAACTCGATGATGCGGAACATCTGGCGGATGCCGTCGTGCTTGTCGCCGATCAGCCAGCCCTTGGCGGGGTGCTGGTCGCCGAAGGTCATCTCGCAGGTGTTGGAGGCCTTCAGGCCCATCTTGTGCTCGACGTTCGTGGCGTAGGCGCCGTTGCGCTCGCCCAGCTCGCCGGTCTCGAAGTCGAAGAGGTACTTCGGGACGAGGAAGAGGGACAGACCCTTGGTGCCGGGGCCGGCGCCCTCGGGGCGGGCCAGCACGTAGTGGAGGATGTTCTCCGACATGTCGTGCTCACCGGACGTGATGAAGCGCTTCACGCCCTCGATGTGCCAGGAGCCGTCCTCCTGCTGCACGGCCTTGGTGCGGCCGGCGCCCACGTCGGAGCCCGCGTCGGGCTCGGTGAGCACCATCGTGGAGCCCCACTGCTTCTCCACGGCGACCTTGGCTATGTGCTTCTGGACGTCGTTGCCCTCCTCGAAGAGGATGCCGGCGAACGCCGGACCCGAGGAGTACATCCACACGGCCGGGTTGGCGCCCAGGATGAGCTCGGCGTACGCCCAGATCAGGGAGCGGGGCGAGGTGGTGCCGCCGATCTCCTCGGGCAGGCCGAGGCGCCAGTACTCGGAGTCCATGAAGGCCTGGTAGCTCTTCTTGAAGGACGCGGGGACCGGCGCGGTGTTGGTCTCCGGGTCGAAGACCGGCGGGTTGCGGTCGGCGTCGATGAAGGATTCCGCCAGCTCGTTCTCCGAGAGGCGGGTCATCTCCTCCAGGATGCTCTTCGCGGTCTCGACGTCCATCTCCTCGAACGGGCCGGTGCCGTACACCTTGTCGCGCCCGAGTACTTCGAAGAGGTTGAACTCGATGTCGCGGAGATTCGACTTGTAGTGCCCCATGGCGACGGCTCCCGGCTCCCTAGAGAGATCGGCGAGGCACTGGATCCTCGCGCTAGTTCACGTACCAACAAGTAGCTACGCATGATGCTACCCGTCAGTAATAAGACGCAACCCCATCCGGTCATCTGTGACAGGTCACACCGGAACGGTCAAGGCCGCGGTGTAACCGTCCCGCGCACTGCCGGTCGTCGTCGCCAGCTGCCGCTCGTGACCGTCGCCGAAGACGCCGTCGTCCTCCAGGGAGAGGCCGCTCAGGTTCCGTACGCTCCCGCTGTAGCCGTTCGAGGCGTACACCGCCTCGCACACGTCCTGGGGGAAGGCGAGCTGCGAGGTGCTGGTGATCGACGTGGCGGCGGTGGCGTCGGCCAGGGAGTCGTAGACCTCGAAGTGGGCGTGCGGCCAGCGGCCCGGGTAGCAGCCGGGGAAGACGCTCGTGAACGTGACCCGGCCCTTGTCGTCCGTCTCCTGGACTCCCCGCAGGTAGTTCTCCTCGGTGACGCCCTCGGAGTACAGGGAGTAGGCGCCCTCCCGGTCGCAGTGCCAGATGTAGACGGCGGCGCCCTTCTTCGGCGTCCCGCAGCCGGAGGCCGCGTCCACCACCGTGAGCGTGATCGTCAGGGGCACGCCCTCGGCCGTGCCGCCCGCGGAGTCGCCGAAGCTGCGCGTGATGTCGCTGCGGACGACCCCGCTCTCCTTCAGCACGTTTACGCCGTTGGAGCCGTCACCGGGGAAGGGGCCGGCCGTCTCCTCGGGAATCTCCGCGCACTCCGCGGACGAGGAACCCGCGGACGAGGAAGGGGACGCCGAGGGGTTCTCCTCCGACGTGCAGCCCACCAGCGGGACCAGGCTCACCCCCGCCATCAGCCGGATCATCCGGCGGCGGGCGAGGACGGGGAGGTCGTGGGAGAGGCCTCCGTCGTGCTCCGGCGGGCTCTGGTACTGGCGTCCGTTCATGACACGACGCTACGAGCGGTGGCCGCGGCGATCCACAGACCGGACGCTGTCGACTCGCTGTCGGTTTGCCGGAAGGGCCGTACCGGCCCGACGGCCGGTCCGCTCTCGGTACGCTTGCGCTCATGTACGGCTACGACCAGACAGCGGGCCCGCAAGGGCAGTACGCCCCTCCGCAGCAGCCGATGTCCGGCGGGTACGGGCAGCAGCAGCCGCTGTACCCCGAGCCGTCCCCGCCCTCCCTCACGGACGCGGTGCGCGCCTTCACCACCGGGCAGATGGCCGCCGAGGACTTCCAGCAGGTCTTCGCGACGTCGAAGGTCTACTGCCCGCGCGGCGACAACCCCGGCTTCCTCGCCCTGCACAACACCCAGCAGCCGGTGATCCCGATGTTCAGCACGCTCAAGGAGCTGCGCCGCTACGCGGGCAAGGAGTCCAAGTACTTCGTGATCACCGGCGCCGAGGTGCTGGACCTGCTGCCGACCGGCTACGGCTTCGTCCTCGACATGGAGGGCGAGCACCGCATGGTGTTCGACGCGAAGGCCGTCGAGCAGATGGTCGAGTTCGCGATGCGCCGGATGTATGGCTAGACGCCATGGCTTCGCAGGCGGCTGGACACCATGGCTTCGCAGGCGGCTGGACACCATCGCTTCGCAGACGGCTAGACGCCATCGCTGCGCGGGCGGCGGCTGAAACCCGCCCGCTCCGCTATCGCGGCAGGCGCAGCGCGAGGCCGTCCAGGACGACCTCCAAGCCGTAGGCAAACTTGTCGTCGCGGAGCTTCGCCGGGTCGCCGGCCCGGGCGGCGGTCTCGGCGTCGGCGGCCGCCAGGTGGTCGTAGCCGGCCGAGGCCTGCTGGGCCGCGGGGAGCAGGCGGGCGACGAACCCGGACTCCGTCTCGCCCGAGCGGGCGACCGTGGTGAGCCAGGCGGCCTCCGTGGTGGACATGCCGATGACGTAAGAGAAGACGGCGTCGATCGCCCGGCTCGGCTCGGGGAATCCCGCGGCCGTGAAGAGGGCCGCCAGTCGCTCCGAGAAGCTCATGTAGTTCGGCCCCAGGTAGGCGAGCCCGGCCTGGCCGAGGACGAGGGTCAGCCAGGGGTGCCGTAGCGCCGTCGTGCGGAAGGACCCGGCCGCCTCGGTAACCGCCGCGCGCCAGTCGGGACGGTCGGCCGGCGGGACGTGGATCTCGGCGGCGACCTCGTCCACCGCCAGCTCCATCAGCTCGTCCTTCGTGGCGACATGCCGGTACAGCGAGGTCGCGCCGGCGTTCAGCCGGGCACCGAGCTTGCGCATGCTGAGCGCCTCGATGCCCTCGGTGTCGAGCATCGCGATCGCCTCGCGCACGATCGCGTCCCTGCTGAGCGCGGGCTGGTCGCTCCGGCGCTGCTCACGGGTCCAGACGGACGGGATCGGGCCCTTGTCCGCCGTCCTGCTCCTGCTCATGGGCGCTCCTCCTGTATGACCCTCTGCGATGTGCCTGCGAACAGCGTGCGCAACCAGCGTACAGAACTCAAGGATTGCGCACACTGTTCTCCTGTGCGTACAGTGTGCGCATCGAAGGAACGGTGTTCGCAAGATGTTCGCAGGAGGGGAAGAGGAAATGGACGCTCGCAATCCACGGCGCTGGTGGATCCTGATCGTGCTGTGCCTCAGCACGCTGGTCCTGGTCGTCGACAACATGGCGCTCACGGTCGCGGTGCCCGCGCTGACCGAGGACCTCGGCGCGAGCGCCCAGGACATGCAGTGGATCCTCGACTCCTACACCCTGGTCTTCGCCGGGCTGCTGCTGACCTCGGGGAGCCTGGGAGACCGCTTCGGGCGCCGCAAGGTGATGCTGATCGGGCTGCTGCTGTTCGGGGCGGCCTCGCTGGGGGCGGTGTTCTGCTCCACTCCCGGCGAGCTGATCGCGCTGCGGATCACGATGGGCGTCGGAGGGGCGCTGATCATGCCCTCGACGCTGTCGATCCTGATCACGGTCTTCGACGAGGACGAACGGCCCAAGGCGATGGCCGCGTGGGGCTCGGTGTCGATGCTGGGGCTGGTCGGCAGCCCCGTGCTCGGCGGAGTGCTGATCGACCACTTCGCCTGGCAGGCCATCTTCCTGATCAACGTCCCGGTCGTCGGGCTCGCGCTGCTGGCCGGTGTCCTGCTGATGCCGGAGTCGAAGGCGCCGTGGCAGAAGCCGGACCCGCTGGGCGCGGTGCTGTCCGCGGTGGGCATGACGGCCCTGGTGTGGTGGATCATCGAGATTCCGCAGCACGGCGCGTTCGAAGGCCGCTCCCTCCTGGTCCTGACCGTCGCGGTCGCCGCCCTGGCCGGCTTCGTGACCTGGCAGAAGGTGAACCCCTCGCCGATGGTTCCGCTGGTTCTCTTCAAGCACCGCAACTTCAGCGGCGGCTCGCTCTCCCTGGCGCTCGTCCAGATCGGCAACGCCGGCCTGTTGCTGGTGCTGACCCAGTACCTCCAGTTCGTCCTCGGCTGGTCCGCGGTCGAGGCGGGCCTGGCCTTCCTGCCGCTGGCCGTGGCCGCGCTGGCCGGCAACGCGGCCGGGGCGCAGCTCGCCGTGCGGATGGGCAACCGGTTCGTCATCCTCGGCGGGATGCTGCTGATGGCCGTCTCCTTCGGGCTGCTGACCACCCTCGGCGTCGACAGCGGGTTCACGGTCCCGGCCGTGGCGCTGGGGATCCTGGGCCTGGGAGCGGGTCTGGCCATGCCGGCCGCGGTGGCCGCGCTGATGAGCACCATCCCGGAGGACAAGGCGGGCGTCGGCTCGGCCCTCAACGACACCATCCAGCAGTCCGGAACCGCCCTCGGCATCGCGATCCTCGGCTCGCTGCTCACCTCCGGCTATGCGGACGAGATGCCGGCCGGCGCCCCCGGGCAGGCCCGGGAGTCCATCGGCGGGGCGCTGGCCGTGGCCGGCGGTGACGCGGGACTGGTGCGGGCGGCCCGGGAGGCCTTCGCCGCGTCGATGTCCACGACCTTCACGATCAGCGCTGTCGGTGTTCTGGCGGCGGCGGTCGTGGCCGCGGTGGTGATGCGGGACCGCGAGCGTGAACCCGCCGGGGCGGTGAGCGAGGAGCCCGAGCTCGTCGCCTGACGCGGACGCGCGAGGGCCGGCCGTCATCCCGCAGTGGGGTGACGGCCTTTCGCCATGCCGGTCTCCCGTGGTTCGCTGCGCCGTCCCCCGGGGTGGGAATGTCCTCCCGGTTTTCTCTGTTCGGGGTGGCAGGAAGTTCAACGCTCAACTAAACTGGGCGTACACGAGGAGGAACCGACATGCCTGCAGTGACCGTCGAGAACCCGTTGACGCTGCCCCGCGTGACCACGCCGACCGACGCGGTGGCGCGTCCCGTGCTGACCGTCACGACCGCTCCGAGCGGTTTCGAGGGTGAGGGCTTCCCGGTGCGCCGGGCGTTCGCGGGGATCAACTACCGCCATCTCGACCCGTTCATCATGATGGACCAGATGGGCGAGGTGGAGTACGCGCCGGGCGAGCCCAAGGGCACGCCATGGCACCCGCACCGCGGCTTCGAGACCGTCACGTACATCATCGACGGGATCTTCGACCACCAGGACTCCAACGGCGGTGGCGGCACCATCACCAACGGCGACACCCAGTGGATGACGGCCGGCTCGGGCCTGCTGCACATCGAGGCCCCACCGGAGCATCTGGTGATGTCCGGCGGTCTCTTCCACGGTCTCCAGCTGTGGGTGAACCTGCCGGCCAAGGACAAGATGATGGCCCCGCGCTACCAGGACATCCGCGGCGGCTCGGTCCAGCTGCTCAGCACCCCCGACGGCGGCGCGCTGCTGCGCGTCATCGCCGGTGAGCTGGACGGGCACGCGGGCCCCGGCATCACGCACACCCCGATCACGATGGTCCACGCGACCGTCGCGCCGGGTGCGGAGCTCACGCTGCCGTGGCGCGAGGACTTCAACGGGCTGGCCTACGTCCTGGCCGGCCGCGGCAGCGTCGGCCCCGACCGCCGACCGGTCCACACGGGTCAGACGGCCGTCTTCGGCGCCGGCGGTTCGCTGACCGTCCGCGCGGACGAGAAGCAGGACTCCCGCACCCCGGATCTGGAGGTCGTCCTGCTCGGCGGACAGCCGATCCGCGAGCCCATGGCCCACTACGGCCCGTTCGTCATGAACACCAAGGACGAGCTCATGCAGGCCTTCGAGGACTTCCAGAAGGGCCGCCTGGGCACGGTGCCCGCGGTGCACGGCATGACCGCGAGCGGTCCGCAGGGCTGACGCGGCACGGGGCGGCTGACGCCCCGTCACCCTGGCGGGCCTTCCTGACGGGACGGCCCGCCGGGCGCGTGATCGGGTGGAGGGGTGCAGGACTCCCAGCAGGCCCCGCTCCTCCCCGGCCCCGCCCGTCGCCTCGCCGCCTGGTGTGCGCTGCTCCTGCTCGTCGCCGGCGTCGTCTACGTCGGGATCCTGCTGGTCGTGGAGATCCGCACCGCCGTGGTGCCCGTGCTGCTCGCGCTGCTGGGCACCGCCTTGCTCGGGCCGCTGCACCGGCGGCTCGTGAAGACCGGGGTGCATCGGTCGGTCGCGGCCGGGTTGACCTGTGTCGCGGTGGTCGCCGTGGTCGGCGGGGCCGTGTACATCGTGGTCGCCGCGCTCATCGACACCGGTGACGAGATCATCGCCTCGCTCAAGCAGGCCGCCCGCGGGATCTCCGACCATTTCGGCGCGGCCGGTACCTCGCTGGACGACCTCGCCTCCAACGCCCGGGAACTGTTGCGCAAGTTCGGCGGTACGGCCGCCTCCGGCGTGATCAGCGGCGTCAGCGTGGTCGGCGAGTCCATCGCCATGGCCGTCCTCGCCCTGCTGCTCGTCTTCTTCTTCCTGCGCGACTCCGACAAGGCCGCGGGAACACTGCGGGCCCTGTCGCCCCGCGGGTCGGCCGACACCCTGGAGGCCATGGCGCGGCGGGCGCTGAGGGCCGTCGAGGGGTTCATGCGCGGCACGACCCTCATCGCCCTCATCGACGCCCTCCTCATCACCGTGGGACTGCTCGTCCTTGACGTGCCCGGCGCGGCCGGACTGGGCGCGCTGGTCTTCGTCGGCGCGTACATCCCCTACCTCGGTGCCTTCATCTCGGGCGCCCTGGCCGTGCTGGTCGCGCTCGCCGACCGGGGGTTCGTCATCGCGCTGTGGGCGTTCGGCGTGGTCCTCGCGGTGCAGGTGCTCGAAGGGCACGTGCTCCAGCCGATGATCCAGAGCAGGACCGTGCAGATGCACCCGGCGGTGGTGATGGTGACGATCACGGCCGGGGCGTCCGTCGCCGGGGTGCTCGGCATGCTGCTCGCCGTGCCGCTCACCGCGGCGGCCTTCGGCATCGTGCAGGAGCTGCGCACCCGTTACGGCGACCAGGACCCGGCGCCGCCCGGGCCGTCGTCGTAGGAGGCGTGGCCGCCACGAGGGGTTGCCGCCGCGAGGGGTTGCCGCCGCGAGGGGTTGCCGCCGCGAGGGGTTGCCGCCACGAGGGGGGGTGCCGCCGCGAGGGGGGGTGCCGCCGCGAGGCTGCCGCTGCGAGAGCGGGAGTTGCCGCTGCGAGGGCCGGGGGCGCCAGAGGAGTGGCGGCCGGGAGAGCGGGGAGGCCGCGGTCGCCGGTGGCGTGGCGGTTGCGAGAGCCGGGAGCTGCCGCCGGGAGGGTGGGGAGCTGCCGCTGCGAGGGCCGGGGGTGCCGGAGGCGTGACGCTACGGTGACCAGGACCCGTCGCCCGAGCCGTTCACGGACTCGTAGAGCTCGAACCAGATGCTCTTGCCCTCGCCGCGCGGGTCCACCCCCCAGGCGTGCGCGAGCAGTTCGATCAGCACCAGGCCGCGGCCGGAGGACGCCAGCTCACCGGGCCTGCGTTTGTGCGGCAGGTCGTCGCCGCCGTCCGTGACCTCGATCCGCAGCCGTCGCCCGCCCGCCTCGCCCGTCATCTCGGCGACCAGCAGCGCGTCGGAGTCGGTGTGCACGAGGACGTTCGTCAGCAGCTCGGACAGCAGCAGCACCGCCGAGTCGATCTGGTCGGGCGAGGCCCAGTCGTGCAACAGCTCGCGCAGCTGCTGCCGGGCGACCGCGACCCGCTCGGGCTCGGCCTGCGCGACGGTCAGCACCGAGCGCCGCGTCGGCGGCCGTACGGTCATCGCGTCGCCGCAGCCGCAGCCCCCGCCCTCCCGGCTCAGCAGCAGCATCGCGATGTCGTCCTCGCGGCGGTCCGCCAGCGGGCCGGTGGTGTGGTGCGAGGACGGCCCGTGCACGGCCTGCACCAGGGTGTCGGCGAGTTCCTCCAGATCGCCCTTGTGGTCCTCCAGGATCACGCGCAGCCGCTGCCAGCCGCTGTCCAGGTCGTGACCGCCGGTCTCCAGCAGGCCGTCCGTGCAGATCAGCATGGTCTCGCCGGGTTCCAGCGTGAGCCGGGTCGTGGGGTAGTCGGCGTCCGGGTCGATGCCCAGGGGCAGACCGCCCGACGTCGGCCGCGTCAGGACCGTGCCGTCGGCCATCCGGATCGCCGGGTCCGGATGCCCGGCGCGGGCGATGTCCAGCACTCCCGTCGCCGGGTCGACCTCGACGTAGACGCAGGTCGCGAAACGCGGGTCGGCCGGGTCCTCGTCGCTGATGCCGTGCAGGAAGCGGGAGGCACGGGAAAGGACGGCGTCGGGGCGGTGGCCCTCGGAGGCGTAGGCACGCAGGGCGATGCGGAGCTGGCCCATCAGCCCCGCCGCCCGTACGTCATGGCCCTGGACGTCACCGATGACCAGCGCGAACCGCCCGCTGGGGAGCGGGATCACGTCGTACCAGTCACCGCCGACCTGGAGTCCGCCGCCGGTGGGGACGTAACGGGCGGCGACGCTCATGCCCGGGATGCGCTGCGGTCCGAGCCTCGGCAGCATCGTGCGCTGGAGCCCGTCGGTCAGGGCCCGCTCGCTCTCGGCCACGCCCGCCCGGGTCAGGGCCTGCGCCAGCATCCGCGCCACCGTCGCCAGCACGGACCGCTCGTCCGGGGTGAACGCGACCGGGTAGGTGAACGCCGCCATCCACGCGCCCATCGTGCGACCGGCCACGGTCAGCGGCAGGAACGCCCAGGAGCGGCGGCCGAAGCGCTCGGCGAGCGGCCAGGTCAGCGGGTAGCGGGCCTTGTAGTGCTCGGCGGAGGACAGGTACACGGCCCGGCCGGTCCGCACCACCTCGGCGGCCGGGTAGTCCGTGTCCAGGGGCATGTCCGAGAAGGGGCTCTCGGTGCCCCGCTGCTGTCCGTGGTGGCCGATGACCGTCAGGCGATCGCCCGAGACGCCGAACACCGCCAGACCGTCCGGCGAGAAGCCGGGCATCGACAGATTCGCCGTGACCCGCAGGACCTCCTGGGTGGAGCGCGCCTCGGCCAGCGCCCGGCCCGCGTCCAGCAGGAACGCCTCCCGCGAGCGCCGCCAGTCGCCGGTGACCGCGCTGCGCCCGGCCGGGGTGCCCGGCGTCGGCTCGGTGACCTCCTGGAGGGTGCCGATCATCCGGTACGCCTTACGGGCCCGGTCGAAGGACGGCTTGGAACGGCTGCGGACGACCCGGACGACCCGGCCCTGCTCGTCCATGATCCGGATCCGGACCTCGGCCAGGGTGCCCTCGGCCACGGCCAGCTGGATCACACCGGTGATCTCGTTCCAGTCGACCGGGTGCAGCCGGGCCCGGGCCTGGGCCTCCGTGAGGCTGACCTGCTCGGCGGGCAGCCCGAGCAACCGGGCTGCCTCGGCATCGACCGTGACCAGTCCGGTGGCGGTGTCCCAGTGCCACAGGCCGGTCGCGAGGGCGGCGAGAGCCTCCCCCACGGCGGGCAGAGGCTCGCCAGTGCGCATTGACCTACTTTAAGAAGACGCGCTCGAACACTGCCACCGATAGCGGACACCTGCCCGAACGGCGGCGCCCGCGTACGCGATCGACAACGGGGGAGAGCCGATCTTCGCCTGCCCGGTACGCTGGGGAGGCGTTTCACGTGAAACACAGACCCCGATCAGCGAAGACTGGATGAACGACGATGCATCGGTACAGGTCCCACACCTGCGGCGAGCTCCGCTCCTCTGACGTCGGCAGCGACGTCCGGCTGAGTGGCTGGCTGCACAATCGGCGCGACCTGGGCGGCATCCTCTTCATCGATCTGCGCGATCACTACGGCATCACGCAGCTCGTGGCCCGTCCCGGCACCCCCTCCTACGAGGCCCTCGACAAGCTCTCCAAGGAATCGACGGTCCGCGTCGACGGCAAGGTCGTCTCCCGGGGGACCGAGAACATCAACCCCGAGCTGCCGACCGGTGAGATCGAGGTCGAGGTCGGCGAGGTCGAACTGCTCGGCGCGGCGGCCCCGCTGCCGTTCACGATCAACACCGAGGACGGGGTCAACGAGGAGCGGCGCCTGGAGTACCGCTTCCTGGACCTGCGCCGCGAGCGTATGCACCGCAACATCCTGCTGCGCACGTCGGTCATCTCGGCGATCCGCCACAAGATGACGGCGCTGGGCTTCAACGAGATGGCGACGCCGATCCTGTCCGCGACCTCCCCCGAGGGCGCCCGCGACTTCGTCGTCCCCTCCCGCCTGAACCCGGGCAAGTTCTACGCCCTTCCCCAGGCGCCCCAGCAGTTCAAGCAGCTGCTGATGATCTCGGGCTTCGACCGCTACTTCCAGATCGCGCCCTGCTTCCGTGACGAGGACGCGCGCGCCGACCGGTCGCCGGGCGAGTTCTACCAGCTCGACGTCGAGATGAGCTTCGTCGAGCAGGAGGACGTCTTCCGTCCGATCGAGCAGCTCATGACCGAGCTGTTCGAGGAGTTCGGCGGCGGCCGCCACGTCACCTCGCCCTTCCCGCGGATCCCGTTCCGCGAGGCGATGCTGAAGTACGGCTCCGACAAGCCCGACCTGCGCGCCCAGCTCGAACTCGTCGACATCACCGACATCTTCGAGGGCTCGGAGTTCAAGGCGTTCGCCGGCAAGCACGTCCGCGCCCTGCCGGTGCCGGACGTCTCGGGCCAGCCCCGCAAGTTCTTCGACCAGCTCGGCGACTACGCCGTCTCGCAGGGCGCCAAGGGCCTGGCCTGGGTGCGGGTCGCCGAGGACGGTTCGCTGACGGGCCCGATCGCGAAGTTCCTCACCGAGGAGAACGTGGCCGAGCTGACCAAGCGTCTGTCGCTCGCGGCCGGCCACGCGGTCTTCTTCGGCGCGGGCGAGTTCGACGAGGTCTCGAAGATCATGGGCGCGGTGCGGGTCGAGGCCGCCAAGCGTGCCGGGCACTTCGAGGAGGGCGTCTTCCGGTTCTGCTGGATCGTCGACTTCCCGATGTACGAGAAGGACGAGGAGACCGGCGCGATCGACTTCTCGCACAACCCGTTCTCCATGCCGCAGGGCGGTCTTGAGGCCCTGGAGACCCAGGACCCGCTGGACATCCTCGGCTGGCAGTACGACATCGTCTGCAACGGCGTCGAGCTGTCCTCCGGCGCGATCCGGAACCACGAGCCGGAGATCATGCTCAAGGCCTTCGAGATCGCCGGGTACGACCGCGAGACCGTCGAGGAGAAGTTCGCCGGCATGCTGCGCGCGTTCCGCTTCGGCGCCCCGCCGCACGGCGGCATCGCCCCGGGCGTCGACCGCATCGTCATGCTGCTCGCCGACGAGCCCAACATCCGCGAGACCATCGCCTTCCCGCTCAACGGCAACGCCCAGGACCTGATGATGGGCGCGCCGACGGAGCTGGAGGAGACACGGCTGAAGGAGCTGCACCTGTCGGTGCGCAAGCCGCAGCCGAAGTAGGCGATCTGCGATCTCCCGTGAGTGGCTCGGAACCGGTGCCGGTTCCGGGCCGTTTGCGTACCCAGGGCTCCTGCCCGGCTCTTACGCATGCTCCGCACAGTCGCGGATGGGCGTCGATCCCGAGGCGGCTGAGGACGGCGCGACCGCGAGCTGACGCGGACGTGTGAGGCGGACGTGGGCGGGCAGGCCCTGACCGTCCGCCTCCTGTTCACATACATGGACTTCTGCTCAACCCGTTGACCCGGAACTTGTGCCTCCATAAGGTCCCTTCCAGAACGCGTACGTGATTGCTGTTCACGTATGTGCACAGCAAGGGAGACAACGATGTCAGAAGCCGCGATACCGGAGGCCGAGCAGCGTGCGGTGGGCAAGTTCCTGCGCCGCATGCTGCCGATTTTGGTCCTGATGCTGCTGGTCAACCAGATGGACCGGACGAACGTGGGATTCGTCCAGGACGAACTGCGGGCAGACGTCGGCGTCAGCGCCACGGCCTACGGGCTCGGCGCGGGCCTGTTCTTCATCGGCTACGCGCTGTTCGAGGTCCCGAGCAACATGTGGCTGGAGCGGTTCGGTGCCCGGGTCTGGCTGACCCGCATCATGATCACCTGGGGCCTGGTGATCGTGGCGATGTGTTTCATCCACAACGTGTGGATGTTCTACGGGCTGCGGTTCCTGCTCGGTGTCGCGGAGGCCGGCTTCTTCCCCGGTGTGCTGCTGTACTTCACCCAGTGGCTGCCGGACTCCAGCCGGGGCCGGGCGAGCGCGATCTTCCTGGGCGGCTCGGCGACGGCGTACATCGTGACGGGCCCGATCACGGGCGCGCTGCTGGAGCTGCACGGCGCGGGGGGCATCGCCGGCTGGCGGTGGATGTTCGCCCTGGAGGGCGCCTTCTCGATTCTGGTCGGGTTCATCGCCGGCTTCTTCCTCGTCTCGCGGATCCAGGACGCGAAGTGGCTCACGCCGGAGGAGAAGGCCGCGCTGAGCGAGGCGGTGGCGCGGGACAAGCAGGCACGGGACCGGGCGCCGTCGGTGTCCCGCATGAAGCTGATCTTCCACCCGCAGGTGGCGGTCCTGACCGCGGTCTTCTTCGCGATGGCGCTCACCGGCTACGCGATCACGTTCTGGCTGCCGAGCCTGGTGGAGGAGATCGGAGGCCTGTCGCCGTTCCAGATCGGCCTGCTGTCGGCGATCCCCTGGATCTGCGCGGTGATCGCGATGTACACGATGAGCCACTTCACGGACCGGGCCCCGGACCGGCGCCCCTACCTGGCGATCGCCCTCGTCCTGTCCGCCACCGGCACGTTCCTGGCCACACTCGGCTCCCCCTGGTTCGGCCTGGCCGCCCTGACCCTGGCCGCGGTCGGCGGCAAGTGCGCGGCCACCCTGTTCTGGCCGATGGCCCAGTCGGGCCTCGACCTGAAGATCGCGGCACCTGGTCTGGCCCTGGTCAACTCCCTGGGAAACCTGGGCGGGTTCGTCTCCCCCACGCTCTTCGGCTACCTGAAGGACACGACGGGCAGCACGAACGGGGGCCTGTACACGCTGTCGGCGGCGTCGATCCTGGCGGTGGTGGGGGTGGCGTTCGTACGGCACACGCAGCGTGGTGAGCGGACGGGTTCGGGGGGCGGGGAGATCGCGGCGGTGACGGGCAAGCCGGCAGTGGGCGAGGCCCGCTGAACCACTCCGACTCAGGCGTGAGGCCCGCTCCTTGTGAAGGGGCGGGCCCTTGCCGTTGCGGGAGATCGATAATGAGTCCCGTGACCTTGACCTCTACCGCAGTTGAGGTTGAAGGCTGTCACCATGGCCAATGATCTTGAGCTCGCCGCAGATGCTCTGCCCGATCCAACCCGTCCGGACGCGGGTCTCGTCCTCATCTCCGAATGGCACACCCAGAGCCGTGAAGAGCAGAAAAGAGTCATGAGCGGTGTCATGGACGCCTGGGAGAACACCCGGCTTCCCGCCGCCTATCTCTCGCGCTACTGCCTCGAAGGATCCGACGGCCGAACGATCCTCAACTACGCCCAGTGGACCAACAGCGACGCCCATCGGGCGTTCGCTGCCAACCCCCAGAACCAGCAGACCCTCGGCAACGCGATCCAGAGCCTGTTCACAGCCGGCCCGCCCGGCCGCTATTCGCTCCATCGCTCCATCGCGCTGCGCGAGGCCACCGTTGGATACTTCACCACGGCGTCCTACGACACCGAAGATCCCGCAACCGCCCGTGAACTCGCCGACGAGTTGGCCGCCCGGAGCACCGCCGCCGCACCATCCGAGCTGATCGCTGAGCACTTTCACATCAGCGAGGACGGGCAGCGTCTCTACGTCCTCAGCGCACACGAGGCCGAACCGGCCGAGATCACTGCGCGCTTCCGCCCTTTCCGCGGCCTGGCCCGGCGGTGGCCCGTCGCCACCTGAAAAACTCACCCCACAAAGGCTGCAGTCCCTCACGCCCGCCGGCCACCCCGGCGAACCTCGCCGGTTACAGCACTAGCCTCCGGTGGCGGGAATGATGCGTAGCCTCCTCCGCGGGAGTCGCTGGCCTTCGCCGAGCAACTGCTGGGAGAGACATGATCTGCAAGAGCACTGTCGGGGACACCTCCGAGCTGGTGTGGTTCAAGAGCAGCTACAGCAGCGGCAACGACGGCAACCTCTGCGGTGAGCTTGCCGTCACCCCCGGCACCGTGCACGTCCGCGACTCCAAGACCGTCCAAGGCCCCCGCTTGGCGATCACGCCCGGCGCGTGGGCGGACTTCGTGGCCCACGCTTCGGGGCGCTGACCGGGTGGGCCCTGGACTCCTGGGGCCCTTACTTCTCCGCGAACAGATCCTCCGCCGTGGTGGCCGTCAAGGATCGGTCGAACCAGAGGGTGAGGGTGTCGGGGTCCGGACACAGGTGGAGGGGGCGGGAGACCTCCTTGGGGACCGTGATGTCACGAGCCTCCAAGAGCCGTTGGACCGCGCCGGCCAACGCCGCCTTGTATCCGGCGGTGTACCCCTGGACCCATTCCTCGTCCTCGTGTTCGTCATCGGGCCGCTTGTCCACCCGGGCCCGGATGCGGGCCATGTACTGGAGGGAGAGGGAGCCTTGCTGTCGCAGTTCCTCCAGCCCGGAACGGAGATCGCCCATGACTCGCTCCGGCGGAATGCCCAAGCCCATGCAAGTCAGGGTGAACCGGAGCAAGTCGTGCAGTTCCGGTGTGGTGTCCAGATCGTCGAACATGATCGCCCCGTGGGTCAGGTCTCGGTCCGGTCCGCCGCGGGTGCAGCGTCCTCGGCGAAAAGTTCGTCGACGCTCTGCACGTGGGGCGTTCGGTCCAGCCAGCGGTTCAGGAGGTCAAGGTCGGTGCAGTCAGCGATGTGGTTTCGGGCCTCCTGGGGGACGGAAACGCCCCGTGCTTCGAGGAAGCGGAGGATGGCCTTGGCTTCGCCTCTGGCCTCGCCCTTGGCTTCGCCCTCGAGGTAGGCCTTCTCCATCACTGTGCCCCGGCCGGGGAAGTAGTTGACGAACGTCACGATGTCCCTCCATTTATCTCCGGCGAGGGTGTCCCCCAACGCCGAGTCGAGAAACTGAAAGAACTAGCTGGCGGCGTTCCAGTCCATCCCTGCGAGGGCTCGGCCCAGTGCGTCCAGTATGGCCTCGATGTGGGGGCTGTTGGCGTGAGCCAGAGCGGAGAACACGGCCATCGCCGGTTTCTCCGCCGTGGTTCTCGGATCGGTGATCACTGGGAGGTTGTCCGGTCCGACGACCAAGGGGTACGTCATCTGGGCGATCCAGCCACGCGTGCCCCAGGAGAAGGGGCTGGTCGCCCACTTGGTCGTTGCCCGGTCGCGACAGACGACGAGCAGGAGAACGGGCAGGCCGTACTTCGCCTGGAGGTAGGAGATGTAGTAGGGCCAGCTCGATTCCTTCTTGGTGTCCCTTCTCTCCTGCGCCTCGACCGCGAGCAGAAAGTCCTCCCCGTCGGACGGGCCGATGCGCAGCACTGTGTCGATGTGGCGCGCCAAGGGCCGGGCTTCCGTCACGTCGGTACCGATCGCGTAGACGGCCGCCTTCTCGGGGAACGCGATGCCCAGCACCCCGAAGACCGGGGAAAGGATCTCAGGCTGCTCCTGGAAGATCCGATGCATGCCTTAATGGGCTGATGTGACCATGTGGGCTATGTAAGTGGGCGGAAGACTGTATTTCCGGCGGACGGAAGGCGTTCACTCTTTCGAGCTTGGGAGAAACGTTCCCGGCTACCTCGCCACGAACTGGGTCAGGATCGCCTGGACCTCGTAGATGTCGACGCCCTTGGTGAAGGTCTTCTGGATCGGGAGCTGGGAGCCGGAGAGCCAGATCTTCAGCTCTGCGTCCAGGTCGAACGTGCCCGCCGTCTCCACCGCGAAGTGGGTGATGCTGCGGTACGGGACCGAGTGGTACTCGACCTTCTTGCCGGTGATGCCCTGCTTGTCGATCAGGATCAGGCGGCGGTCGGTGAAGAGGATCGTGTCGCGGATCAGCAGGTACGCGGCGTGGACCTGTTCGCCGTGGCCGAGGAGGCGGGCGTAGTCCTGCTGGGCCGACTGCGGGTTCACGGTGTGCGCGTTGCCGAACAGTGCCATGGAAACCCCCGTGATGCGTCGCGGCGGCCGGGTGGCCGTCCTGGTGCGATCTTCGCAAAGCTCAGGGCCCGGGAGAAGGTTCTCGTCCTCCCGGGCCCTGTGCTGTAGCCGGCGTGTTACGACCGTTACGCGGCCGACTCGCCGCCGAAGCGCTCCTTGTACGACTCCAGGTCCTCGTCCGTGAGCTTGGCGAACAGCACCGGCGGGATCGTGAAGGGGGTGCCGGCGGGGACGCCGGTGAGGGAGCGCGCCTCTTCCTGGGTGACCCAGGCCGCCGTGTCGTTCTCCAGGGAGAACGCCTCGCGCATCTTCTTCGCCGACGTCGGGATGAACGGCTCGGAGACCACGGCGTAGAGGTGGATCAGGTTCATCGCCGTCCGCAGGGTGAGCGCGGCGCCCTCCGGGTTGGTCTTGATCTCCAGCCAGGGGGCCTTCTCCTCCAGGTAGGAGTTGCCCGCCGACCACAGGGCGCGCAGCGCCGCCGCGGCCTTGCGGAACTGGATGGCCTCCATCTGGGACTCGTACTCCGCGAGCAGGCGGGTGATCTCCTCGCCCAGCTTCGTCTCCGCCTCGCCGGGCTCGGCGCCTGCCGGGACCTCCTCGCCGAAGCGCTTCTTGGAGAAGGACAGGACTCGGTTGACGAAGTTGCCGAGGGTGTCGGCCAGGTCCTTGTTCACCGTGGCGGTGAAGTGCTCCCAGGTGAAGGACGAGTCGTCCGACTCCGGGGCGTTCGCCATCATGAAGTAGCGCCAGTAGTCGGCCGGCAGGATGTCGAGGGCGTCGTGCGTGAAGACGCCTCGGCGCTGGGACGTGGAGAACTTGCCGCCGTAGTAGTTCAGCCAGTTGAAGGCCTTGATGACGTCGACCTTCTTCCACGGGGCGCGGGTGCCCAGCAGGGTCGCCGGGAACATCACGCTGTGGAAGGGGACGTTGTCCTTGCCCATGAACTGCGTGTACTGGACGTTCGCGTCCGACTTCCACCACCAGGAGCGCCAGTCGCGGTTCTCCGGGTCCTGGTCCGCCCACTCCTTCGTCGCGCCGATGTACTCGATCGGGGCGTCGAACCAGACGTAGAAGACCTTGCCCTCGGCGGCGAGGTCCGGCCAGGTGTCGGCGGGGACCGGGACGCCCCAGTCCAGGTCACGGGTGATCGCCCGGTCGTGCAGGCCCTCCGTGAGCCACTTGCGGGCGATGGAGGAGGCGAGGACGGGCCAGTTGTCGGCACGCTCGTCGACCCACGCCTCGACCTCGCCGGCCAGCGCCGACTGGAGGAGGAACAGGTGCTTGGTCTCGCGGACCTCCAGGTCGCTGCTGCCGCTGATCGCGGAGCGGGCGTCGATCAGGTCCGTCGGGTCCAGCACGCGCGTGCAGTTCTCGCACTGGTCGCCGCGGGCCTTGTCGTAGCCGCAGTGCGGGCAGGTGCCGATGATGTAGCGGTCGGGCAGGAAGCGGCCGTCGGCATTCGAGTACACCTGGCGGATCGCACGCTCCTCGATGAAGCCGTTCGCCTTCAGCTCGCGGGCGATCTCCTGCGTGATCTCGTGGTTCTGCGGGGAGGAGCTGCGGCCGAAGTAGTCGAAGGCCAGGTTGAAGCCGTCGTAGATCGCCTTCTGCTGGTGGTGCGCGTCCGTGCAGAACGCGTCCACGGGGACGCCCTGCTCCTTGGCGGCGAGCTCGGCCGGGGTGCCGTGCTCGTCCGTCGCGCAGATGTAGAGGACCTCGTGGCCCCGCTGGCGCAGGTAGCGGGAGTACACGTCCGCCGGGAGCATGGACCCCACCATGTTGCCCAGGTGCTTGATCCCGTTGATGTACGGAAGGGCGCTGGTGATGAGGTGTCGAGCCATCGCGGGCTGCTCCCAAGTCGCTACACGGGGTGACGATCTCGTGGTCCAAGTCGTCTACGAACCTTGAAATCGTAGCTGACACGGGTACGCCGCCCGCCTCCCCTTTTGCGCGGTGGGGAAGCGGGCGGCGTACGAGGGCCGGGGGCCGGAGGCCGGGCCTCGGAGGGTTATGGGCGCCAGTTCGCCAGTACGCCCTCGTAGAGCTCGCTGTCCGTGAGCTCGCGGGGGGTCTCGCCGGCGAGGAAGTGGGACGTGTTGGGGGTCTTGAGCTTGCGGAGGTAGTCGAAGGCCTTGTTCTCCGGGTCTCCGAAGGCGACGAAGGAGAAGAAGACGGCGGGGTGGGTCTTGGCGGCGTCGGTGAGGGCCTGGGTGGCGGGGGTCTTGGCGTCGGGGGCGCCGTCGGTCTGGAAGATCACCAGGGCGGGAGTGCCGGCGGTTTCTGCCTTGTCGTGCTGGGCGAGGACCGCTTCCACCGCCGCGTGGTAGCTGGTGCGGCCCATGCGGCCGAGGCTCGCGTGCAGGTCGTCGATCTTGTTCTCGTGGTCGGTGAGGGTGATCTCGCCGGTGCCGTCGAGTTCGGTGGAGAAGAAGACGACCGGGACGGTCGCCTCGGGGTCGACGTGGGCCGCGAGGGCGAGGGTCTGCTCGGCGAGGGCCTGGGCGGAGCCGTCCTTGTAGTACGGGCGCATGGAGGCGGAGCGGTCGAGGACGAGGTAGACCTTGGCGCGGGTGCCGGTGAGGTTGTTGGTGTCGAGGGTGGTGGTGGCGGCCTGGTAGGCGGTGGTGAGGCCGGGAGCGAGGGTCTTTACGCGGGTGAGGGGGACGGCGGGGGCGTCGGTCTCGGCCTCGGCTTCGCCTTCGGCCGTCTTGGTGTTCCCACCCGCACCACCCGTGCTGCTCTCGTCGCCGGGTGCGGGTGGCCCCTGAGGGGCCGGGTCGCCGTCGGCGGCCGCGGGTTCGGGCGCCGCCTCGGCTTCGGCCTTCGGCTTGGCCTGTGTGGCGGGTTCGGCCTCAGGGGCCGTCTCGGGCGTCGTCCCCGCCTTGGCCCCGGCCTTCGGCGTGGCCTTCCGCTTCGCCTTGGGCTCGGCCTGCGGCTTTGCCTCGGGCTCGAGCTCGGCTTCGGCCGTCGTCTCGGTCGCGAGCGGGGCCTCGGCCTCGGGCTTCGGCTTCCGCTTCGGCTTTGGCTTCGGTTCGGGCGTCGCCTCGGCCGCCGGCTTCCCCTCCGGCTTCGAGTCCGTCGCCGTCGTCGGAGCAAGGGCCTCTGCGGCGGCCGGTTCCGCTGCCTCCGGCTCCGGCGCGGGCTCGGGCTTCGGCTCGGGCTTCGGCGCTGTGGGCGTCTCGGCCTGCGCCTTGGGCGCGGCCTGCGGCTCGCGCTCGGCTTCCGGCTTCGCGTCCGTTTCCGCCGGTGCGTCGGCCTTGGGCGCAGCCTGCGCGTCCGCTTCGGTCTTGTCCGTTTCCGCCGGTGCGTCGGTCTCGGCTGCCGCCTTCGTGTCCGCCGTCGCCACGGGCTCCGGCTCAGCCTCGTCCGCCGGGCTGTCCTCAGGCTTCTCCGAGGTCGTCGACTCCGGGTCCTCCGTCGTCGGAGCGGCTGCGGAGGGCGTCTCCGCCTCCACCGTCTCCTCCACCGGCGCAGCCTTCTCCCCCGGCGCCGTCTCCTCCACCGGAGTCGCTTCCGAAGCCGCCTCGGTCTCCGCCACAGTCGCCTCGGCCTGCGGCTCCGCCTGCGGCTCCGCCTGCGGCTCCGCCTGCGCCTGCGGCTCCGCCTCCGGCGTCTTCTCCGCGACGGCCGGCTCCGCGGTCCGCGGTGTCTTCTCCGCAGCCTGCCGATCCCCGACGCTCGCCCGCTCCCCCTCAGCCGATCGCGTCGGCCTCGGGACCGCCACGTTGTCGAAGGCCGCCGACACCAGATCGTGATGGTCGGAGGACGACGTGCGGGGCTCGGGGACGCCGGCCGTAGGCGCGGGGTTCGGTTCCGGGGAGGGGGACGGGACCTTCGGGCCCGTGTCCGCAGACGGGGCCGCCGCCGGCGTCCGGCCGGCCGGTGCGGGCGTTTCGCCGCTGGTCTGCTCCCCGACCCCGCTGGTCTCACCGGCGGTCGTCGTCCGCGCCGCACCCTCCGCCTCGGCGGTCCGTGACTTGCGGGACCGACCGAACGCGTTCCGCAACCGAGTGAGAATGCCCATGTGCGCGCAACCCTTCGCGTGAGTTGAAGCCGTCAATCCCTGGCCAGGACGGACACGTAAGGTTAGCGGCCCTCCTGTGTGATCTTGGGCAGGGTCTGTTGTGCCAGGTCCACCCTGTCAAGAGGGCATCCGGCCGGTGCGGGTTTCGCCGGGCTGGATCGCCGCAACCCCCGTACGGAGGCCGGGGGTTCATCCGCTGTTCACCAGGGCGCCCGGCTCTCGCGCATGTGTGCCCCTACGGTCACGCTGACACCAAGGGCATCCAAGGAGAGACCAAAGTGCGCAAGCTGCTGCCGTTGATCGGAACGCCGTCCGGTTCGCACCCCGGCGGCCGGTCCGCCATGACCTGTCGTTTCCGGTGTGGTGACGCCTGCTTCCACGAGGTGCCCAACACCAGCTCCAACGAATACGTCGGTGACGTGATCGCCGGTGCGATCGGCCGCCGGTCGATGATGCGGGCCGCGGCCGTGGTGACCGTGGCCGCCGCCGGGGCGGGCGCTGCCGGCCTCGCACAGGCTCCGCGGGCCGCCGCCGCCCCGGCCGCCGGTGCCCCGTCCGCCGCTGCCGCCTCCGAGGCCGCACGGCGCAAACACAGGGGCGCGCGCGGGCTGCGCTTCGCGCCCGTCGCGCCCAACACCACCGACGCGGTGACCGTGCCGGAGGGGTACCGGCAGAACGTCGTCATCCGCTGGGGCGAGCCCATCCTGCGCGGTGCGCCCGCCTTCGACCCGGAGAAGCAGACCGCGAAGGCCCAGGCCGGTCAGTTCGGGTACAACTGCGACTTCCTCGCCCTGCTGCCGTTGCCCGGAGAGCGCAACCGGCAGCTGCTCGTCGCCAACCACGAGTACACCGACGAGATCCTGATGTTCCGCGGCTACGACGCCGACAACCCGACCCGCGAGCAGGCCGAGATCGCCTGGGCGGCGCACGGGCTGTCCGCCGTCGTGGTGGAGGGGGACCGCAAGAGCGGCAAGCTCACCGCCGTCTCCCGGCATCAGCTGAACCGGCGCGTCACCGCCACCACCGAGTTCCGGCTCACCGGGCCCGTCGCCGGGTCCGAGCTCGTGAAGACCTCCGCCGACCCGACCGGCACCAAGGTGCTCGGCACCCTCAACAACTGCTCCGGCGGCGTCACCCCCTGGGGCACGACCCTGCACGGCGAGGAGAACTTCAACCAGTACTTCGCCAACAGCGGCCGGGCGACCGACAAGCGGTACGGGATCGGGACCGGGGCCAGCGAGCGGAAGTGGGAGCGGTTCGACAAGCGGTTCGACGTCGCCCGGGAGCCGAACGAGGTGCACCGGTTCGGGTACGTGGTGGAGTTCGATCCGTACGACCCCGCCTCCACGCCTCGCAAGCACACCGCTCTCGGGCGGTTCAAGCACGAGGCCGCGACCGTGCGGCTCACGCACGACGGGCGTCCGGTCGTGTACTCCGGTGACGACGAGCGCTTCGACTACTTCTACAAGTTCGTCGGCAGCAAGCGGATGCGCCACGGTTCCTCGCGTGCCGTGCGCGAGCACAACCTCTCCCTCCTCGACGAGGGCACGCTGTACGTCGCCAAGATCACCGGTGACTCCCCCGCCATCGAGATCGACGGCACGGGCAAGCTGCCGGCGGACGGCGAGTTCGACGGGAGCGGCGAGTGGATTCCGCTGGCCACCGCCACCGCGGACGGCGCCGTCTCGCACGTGGACGGGATGAGCGCCGAGGAGGTGTTCGTCTTCACGCGGCTCGCCGGTGACAAGGTGGGCGCGACCAAGATGGACCGGCCCGAGGACATCGAGCCGAACCCGGTGACCGGCAAGGTGTACGTCGCCCTCACCAACAACACCAACCGGGGTGTCGGTTCCAACGCCAAGGCGGACGAGGCCAACCCGCGCAACGCCAACAAGCACGGGCACGTGCTGGAGCTCACCGAGCGCTGGAACCGGCCCGAGAGCACCCGGTTCGCCTGGTCGCTGTTCCTTGTCGCCGGTGACCCGGACGACCCGGCGACCTACTTCGCCGGGTTCCCGAAGGAGGGCGTCAGCCCGATCTCCTGCCCGGACAACGTCGCCTTCGACCCCTACGGCAACCTGTGGATCTCCACCGACGGCGCCCAGCTCGGCTCGCACGACGGCCTGTTCGGTGTGGCGACCCGGGGTGAGCGGCGCGGTGAGCTCAAGCAGTTCCTGACCGTGCCGAAGGGCGCCGAGACCTGCGGCCCGATCATCCAGGACCGGCGTGTCCTGGTGGCCGTGCAGCACCCGGGCGAGATCGACGGCGCGTCCGTGGAGAAGCCCGCCAGCACCTGGCCCGACGGGCCCGGGACCCACGTCCGTCCGGCCGTCGTGGCCGTGTGGCGTGCCGACGGGTGCGACATCGGCGTCTGAGCCGTCCCGCGGCAGCGGTTCGGTAGCAACGGTTCGGCGGCAGTGGTTCAGGGGAGGGCCGGCTCGGGGGTTGGAACTGCTCACCAAGGAGTGCACACAACGGCTGAGTTGGCTCGATCGTGTGATCGTCCGCTTGTGGGCTTGCGGTGTCCTGGGCTGATCGGGCTGATCGGGCTGATCGGGCTGACGTGATCGTGCGACCTGGGACACCGGGTACGGCGCCAGCGTGCGGGGCCCCTGCTCCACCAGAGGATGGTTCAGGGCCTCCCCGTCGCCTCCGGCCGTACCCAACCGGCCAGGTCGCAAGGGAACTGGCCTCCCGGGCCGGACCACGCACAGGATGCGTGTCGCCACCCGGGGTCGAGTACGCCGGGGACCGGCTCGCCCGAGACCGTTCGGGGCGCGCGGCTGAACGGACTCACTCCCTCTCCGTCCACAGGAACGGCCTGAGAGGGCCGCCGGGTGCCGGCCGTTCCCGCTCCTGCCACTCCCGGTACGCCGGTGCCTGCCGTGCCACCTCCCCGTACGCCTCCTCCAGTGCGGGGTAGACGCCGTCCAGGTCGGTCTCCGTCCGGGCGGCGGCGAACAGCCGTACGCCGAGCGGGTCGCCCTTGAGGCGGCGTACCGCCATGTCCGGGCGGGGGGAGCGGGTCGGCTGGCAGACGGTGACGACCTCGCCGGTCGCGACCAGGGCGTCCGCCGTGTGGTAGTCGCCGTGCAGGACGTGCGGGCGGACGCGGGCGGCGCGGAACATCCGCTGCACGGCGTCCCATTCGCCGTCGACCGTGGGGTCGATCATCCAGCGGTCGCCGGCCAGGTCCGCCAGTTCCACCTCCTGCTTCAGAGCCGCCGGATGGTCGACGGGCAGCGACACGCACTGCGGCTCGCGCTCGACCAGGACGCGCAGCCGGAGCTCCGCGGGGATGCGCAGCGGGCAGCCCTCCACCTCGTGCACGAAGGCGACGTCGAGCTGGCCGTCGGCGACCATGCGGAGCAGGGCGTTGGGAGAGACGTTCATATGGAGGCTGGGGTTTCGGCCGTGGGCGCGCAGCCGGCGCAGCCAGCCCGCCAGGGCCTTGCTCGCCGTCGAGCCGATGCGGAGCTCGGTGCCGCCGGACGCCGCCGCCCTCGCCTCGGTGACCAGCAGGTGCAGCTCGGCCATCAGCGGCCGGGCGCGGCTCAGCACGAGGCGGCCCAGCGGGGTGGGGCGGCAGCCGGTGTGGGAGCGCAGGAAGAGCACGCCGCCCAGCTCCTGCTCGATGCGGCGCAGTTGCGTGCTCAACGACGGCTGGGCAACGCCCAGTTGCCGGGCGGCGCGGTGCAGACTGCCGGTGTCGGCTATGGCGCACAGCGCGCGGAGGTGCCTCACCTCGAGCTCCATGTCCTGTGAGGCTAAGGCGGAATCGCGGCGTTAACCAGCCACATAATTCATCGCTAAACCAGGTTGATTGGGCAGCCGATAGGGCCGGCCTATCCCCGGTTGCCATCATCACAGGCACCGCACAGGCATCGAGACTCACCGGTGACGACTCGACCCCCACCCAAGGAGTCCTCGATGCGAAAGACCACTTCCGCCCTGGCGGTTCTCGGCCTCGGCCTCGTGACGGCCGGTCTCGGCACGGCGGTTCCCGCCACCGCGGCCCCGGTCGCGGAGCGCCACGCCGGATTCGTCGGCCAGTCCACGCAGTCCGCCCAGTCCGCCGACTCCGACGCGAGCAGAGCCTTCTTCCAGGCCGTCCTCGCGTCCGTCGCCGAGAAGCGTGCCGAGAACCCGAGCGCCGCCGCGGCCGTCACCGTCGTCTACGACGCCTCCCGCGCGCCCACGTTCAGGACGCAGATAGCGCGCAGCACCCAGATATGGAACAGCTCGGTGTCGAACGTTAAGCTCCAGTCGGGCTCCGCGTCGGCGGCCGACTTCAGCTACCGGGAGGGCAACGACTCCCGCGGCTCGTACGCCTCCACCGACGGCCGCGGCAACGGCTACATCTTCCTGGACTACCGGCAGAACCAGCAGTACGACTCCACGCGCGTCACCGCCCACGAGACGGGCCACGTCCTCGGTCTTCCCGACCACTACCAGGGCCCGTGCAGTGAGCTGATGTCCGGTGGCGGGCCCGGCCCGTCCTGCACCAACGCCGTCCCGAACGCGACCGAGCGGTCCCGTGTCAACCGCCTGTGGGCCAACGGCCTGGCGGCGGCGATGGACAAGGCACTGGAGAAGTCGGCCCGTTGACACCCCATGCGGATACGGCCGTCCCGCTGTGCGGGGCGGCCGTATCCGTGTGTGCGCAACCGGCCCGGGTCAGCGGCCCTCGTGGAGCGTGAGGTCCGTGACGACCGCGCGGTGGTCGGTGTCGGCCAGGTCCAGGATGCGGGTGCGGCTCGCGCCGAAGTCCTCCGAGACCAGGACATGGTCGATCTGCACGCCGAGCGTGGGTGCCGTCCGGGCCGGCCAGGTCGCCGTGCGGTCGGCTCCGTCCAGCCGGGAGGCGTCGCGCAGACCGGTGTCGAGGATGCGGCGGAAGGCCGCGTGGTCCTGGGAGGCGTTGAAGTCCCCGGCCAGGACGAGGGGGGTGCCCGGGTCGGCGGTGGCCGCCTCGCGCAGGGCGGCGAGCTCCCGGCGCCAGAGGTCCACCTGCCCGGGCAGCGGGGGCATCGGGTGGGCGAGCTGGAGCCGTACGGCGCGCCCGTCCACGTCGGCGACCGCCCCGGGCATGCCCATCGTGCCGGGCACGCCCTCGGTGGGCCGGAGCGGGAAGCGGCTGAGGATGACGGAGCCCTCGGAGCCGCCGCCCGCCTCGGCCCGGCGGTGCGGATAGTCCTTCGAGAGGTCCCGCTTCAGCAGCGCGTCGCACTCGTAGTCGCATTCCGCCACGAAGACGACGTCCGGTTTCTCGCGGCGGACGGCGGTGACGAAGGAGCCGGTGCCCTGGCCGAACTCGACGTTGGAGGTCAGCACGCGCAGTTCGGCGACCGGGCGGCCCACGGGGTCGCCGACCTTGCCGTACGGCTCGATGAACCAGGCCAGCAGGCCGAGCAGGACCACTCCCCAGAGCGTGCCGGGCCACCAGCGGGACAGCAGGGTGAGCAGCAGCGCCACGGCGGTGGGGACGAGCAGCCAGGGGAGGAAGGCGAGGAACTGCGGGACGGGCGTGATGCCGTCGCTGTCGGCGGCCCGGAAGCCGACGACCACGCTCACTCCGGCGAACAGCAGAACGGCACACCAGACGCCGAGCCGCCGTCCGGGCGGACGGTGCTCCCGCTCGTCGTCCCTGGCGGTCCACTCGGCTGCGGCGGTGTCCAAGGCCCGGCCTTCCGTTCGCGGGGTGGGATGCCCGAATCCTCCCTCAAGGGCGAATCCTCCCTCAAAGACGAGGTGGGGCGGGGGAAGGTTGCCGGGCGTCGACCCGGGCCAGCAACTCCTCCAGCGCCCGGTCGAACACCTCCGGGCGTTCCAGGTTGGGCAGGTGGGCCGCGCCCTCGATGATGTGCAGTTCCGCGTCCGGGAGGGCCGCGTGCAGGGCCAGGGCGTCGGAGACGGGCGTGAAGGTGTCGTCGGCTCCCACGACGACCAGGGCCGGGACGCGGACGCGGCGCAGCAGGGGGCCGTAGTCGGGGCGCCGGGCGCGGGCACGCAGGGCCGCGGCGGCGCCCTCGGGGGCGGTGGCGGTCATCATGCCGTGGACGTGTGCCTTGACCTCGGCGGACGCGTACGGGGCGACCATCCGCTCCAGGACTTCGTCGGCGTAGCCGCGCATGCCCTCGGCGAGGAGACGGTCCGCCATGGCGTCGCGGGAGCGCACGCCCTCGGGGGTCTCCGCGGACGGGAAGGTGTCGGCGAGGACCAGGCCGCGGACGCGCTCGGGGAACAGGCGGTAGCAGTCCATGACGATCTGCCCGCCCATCGACAGGCCCGCGAGGACGAACGACCGAACGTTCAGCTCGTCCAGCAGGGCCTCGATGTCCCGGGCGAACCCCGAGAAGTCCGTGACGGCCGGGGTCGTGGGGGAGGCGCCGTAGCCGCGCAGGTCGGGGGCGATGACGCGGCGGGTACCCGGGAACCCCGCGAGCTGCGGGGCCCACATCGTGCGGTCGAAGGGGTGGCCGTGGACGAGGACCAGGGGTACCCGATGCGTATCGGGCCCTTTGTCCTCGTATGCGAGGAAGGGTGCCATGGCGTCGACCCTAGGCCGCCCAACTACTCGGTGCAATAAGATCTTTGCTCTCGGTGCAATCCAAGGGGGAGACCGGCTGATGAGTGACTACCGGCGCATCGCCGACCGCATCGCCGACGACATCGCCACCGGCCGGCTGCGGCCGGGCCAACGGCTGCCGCCGCAGCGGGCGTTCGCACGGCGGCGGGGCATCGCCTCGTCCACGGCCGGGCGGGTCTACGGCGAACTCGTGCGGCGCGGGCTGGTCGTCGGGGAGGTGGGGCGCGGCACCTTCGTACGGGCCGCACCCGACGGCCCGGCGGGGCAGGCGCTCACCGAGCCCGGTCCGGCCGCCGCGCCCGTGAACCTGGAGCTCAACTACCCCGTCGCGCCCGGTCAGCCGGAGCTGCTCGCCCCCGTCCTCGCGCCGCTGCTGCGTCCCGACGTGCTGGCCGAGGCGCTGTTACCGGCCGCCGTCACCGGCACCGGGGCCGCCCGGGAGGCCGCGGCCACACTGCTCTCCACCCCGGGCTGGCGCCCGGCCCCGGAACGGCTGCTGTTCACCGGCAACGCCCGGCAGGCCATCGCCGCCGTCCTGGCCTCCCTGGTCCGGCCGGGCGGCCGGGTCGGTGTGGAGCAGCTGACGTATCCGCTGGTCAAGGAGATCGCGGCGCGGCTCGGCATCACCCTGGTGCCGCTGGCCGGGGACGCGGCCGGGCTGCTCCCGGAGGCCGTGGCCGCCGCGCACCGCACGGCACCGCTGTCCGCCCTCTACGTGCAGCCGACGCTGCACAACCCGACATCCCTGACGACGAGCCGGCCGCGGCTGCTGCAACTCGCCCAGCTGGTCCACGACCTGAACCTGCCGGTCGTGGAGGACCGCATCTGGTCCTTCCTCCTGGAGCCCGGTGATCCGCTCGCCGTGCACGCCCCGGCCCTCACCCACGTCGTCGACGGGCTCTCCAAGCGGGTCGCGCCGGGACTCACCGCCGGGTTCCTCGTCGTGCCGCCGCACCGGGTCCGTGCGGTGGGCGACGCCGTGCGGTCGGGCGGGTGGAGCGCTGGGCGGTTCGCGCTGGAGGCGGCCGTGCGGTGGACCGGGGAAGGCACGGTGGCGCGGCTGGTGGAGGCCAAGCGGGCGGACGCGGTGCGGCGGCAGCGGATCCTCGCCGAGGAACTCGCGGGCTTCGCCGTACGGTCCGACCCGGGTGCCTACTTCGCCTGGTGGGAGCTGCCCGCCCCGTGGCGCGCGGACACCTTCACGGCCGCCGCCGCCGCGCACGGCATCGCCGTCACGCCCGGCCCCGCCTTCGCCGTGGCCCCCGGGCACACGCCCGACGCCGTCAGGCTCGGGCTCGGGTCGGCGCCGGAACCGGATCTGCGACGGGCACTGCGGACCCTCGCGCACGTCGCCGCGCGGCGAGCCGGGGACCGTACCGGCCCGTGACCCAGGCGGCGCCCGCCACCGCCAGGCCCAGCGCGCACAGCAGCCAGGACACCGTGCGCAGGGTGGCCGTCAGGGCGTCGTAGACCGCGCCCGCGGCCGGGCGGTGGAGGGCGTCGGGCAGGTCGGCGAGGGTGAGACGGCGGCCGATCGCGATGGCCAGGACCAGCAGCGCGCCGCCCAGGGCCGTGCCCAGGCCGAGGGCGGTGACCGCGCGGCGGCGGCACGCGGCGACGGCGATCCCGGCGACCGCGAGGACGGCGGCGGCGAGCGGCAGCCAGAAGGCGGCGGTGTCCAGCACGTGGTACCCCTTGCGCAGTCGGTCCACGTCCTCGGCCGGGAGCACCGGGACCCGCGTGTGCGTGACCGGGATGCGGTGGGCGAACGGCACGTGGCCGTCGGAGAGTTGCTGTTTGACCCGGGCGATGACGGGGGCCGGGTCGACGGTGACCGGGGCTCCGTGCGCACTGTCGTCGCGCAGGGCGCGCAGCACCGCGTCGTGCACGGCCCGGTTCGCCGCGTCCCAGGCCGTGCGATACGCCTCGGTGCGGGTGAAGGAGCGCGTCGCGTCGTGCACGAACGGGCCGATCTCCCCGCGCAGCGGGCCGGTGGCGGCCGCGGGCCCGGCCTCCCGCAGGATGCCGTCCCCGACGGCGTCCGCGACCGAGCGCCGCACGTCCGGGTCGGCGGCGAGCGGTGCCATCGTCCGCACCCACCGGCCGGTGTCGGTGAGCCCGTGGGCCGCCCAGGACGCCAGCGCCCCGAACGGCAGGAGCAGACACGCGAGGGAGAGCAGAACGGCCGACAGGACGTTCCGTGATCGTGGGGGCGCCTTCGCGGCTACGGGCGCCCGGTCGCGCTCGGACACCCTTCCAGGCAAGTCGCCCCCGGCCCGGCCCGCGAGCGCAACGACGGCGTCCGGCCGCTCGGCGCTCGCCCCGCGGCCACTCCACCTGCGAGAAGCGGCCGTCACGGGCCCCTCGGCACACTCACCCGAACGGGTGTCCCGAGCCTCGTCAGCCGATCCGCCGGCCCGCGGCGTCCTCGTGCGTGTAGTAGCGGTAGAACACCATCGCGAGGACGCCCGCCCCCACCAGCAGCCCGAGACCGCCGGAGCTGAACACGGAGGCGCCGGTCTGGCTGTACAGGAAGCCGACCGCGCAGCCCGTGAAGACGAACCAGCACAGCGCGTGCAGTTCGCGGGGCAGCCGCGGCGCCAGCGCGCACACGGCGGCGAACAGCACGGCGAACACGAGCGCCGTGACGAAACCGAACAGCAGGTTCCAGCCGGTGATGGGCCCGCCGTGACGCTGGTTGGCCGCGGCCCAGAAGCCGTAGACCAGTCCGAGCACCACGGGCAGGCCGGCCTTCACGGCGGCGTGGATCCGCGGGCCGAACACATCGGGCCTACGGCGTTGCGTGATCATCTTGCGTGAGGCGGGTGCCGCATGAGCCATGACAGCTCTCCTCTCTGTCCCTGCCCCTGGATCCAGGGCACACCGGCGGGCACCCGGTGGCAAGTCGGCGGAGCGGCCGGAACGGGATGCGGCCGGTGCCGCCCCGTGTTTCGCTGGGGCCGTGAGCCGCCACCGCATGAGGGACGGCCCGCTCGTCCGGCGCGCGCGGGCAGGGCGCCGGGACGTCGCGCGGCGGCAGGAGCTGTTGCGGTGGCGGGGCCGCGGCGTGGCCTGGGTGCCGCCGCTGTTCCTGCTCGTCGCCATCGCGGTGGCCGACTACCACACCATCGGCGAGTTCCGAATGATCTCCTGGATCGTGCTGGTGCCGGGGATCGCGGCCGCGCTCTGCGGGGTGTGGGGCACGGCCCTGTTCGCGATCGTCTCCCTGGTGACGTACGTCGTCGCCGACAGCACCTGGCCGCACGAGTACCGGGCCGGCCGCGGCGACTTCGTCCTCGTCGCCCTGGGCGGCATCCTCGCCGTCCTGGCCTGCGCGATCCGGGTGCGCGACGAGCGCCGCGCGCTGCACATGGGCGACGTCACCGACACCATCCGCCGCACCGTCCTGCGTCCGCTGCCACCGGGCTGGGGCGGCCTCGACCACGCCGGTGTGTACCTCACCGCCGACGCCCACGCCCGCGTCGGCGGCGACTTCTACGACATCCAGCCCGGCCCGCACGGCACCCGCGTCCTGGTCGGCGACGTGCAGGGCAAGGGCCTGGGCGCGGTGGAGGCGGCGGCCGCGCTGCTCGGCACGTTCCGTGAGGCCGCGTACCACGAGCCGGACCTGGCGACCGTCGCCGAACGGCTGGAGACGCGGATGATCCGGCACCGTGGGCACACCGTCGCCCTGGGCCGCTCGGACGGCGACCGTTTCTCCACGGCCGTCCTGCTGGCCTTCCCCGACGACGAGCGGCAGGCGGTGGACGTCCTGCTGTTCGGGCACGAGCCGCCGCTCGCCGTCGGGCCGGGCGGGGTGCGCACCCTGCCGGCCGGGGCCGGACTCCCGCTGGGCTGCCGGGACCTCGCGCCCGGGCCGCTGGAGAGCCGTCGGTGGCGCGTCGCAGGCGACGAGACGCTGCTGCTGGTGACGGACGGCGTGACCGAGACCCGGGACGCCGCCGGGGCCTTCTACCCGCTCGCCGACGAGGTGTCCCGGGCCGTCGCCGAGGACCCGGGCATCGCCGAACCGGCCCGCCTGGTCGCCTTCGTACGGGACGGCACCCTGCGGCACGGCGACGGCCGCCTCGCCGACGACACGACCGTGTTCGCCGTCCGCAGGAGACCGGCCCGGCATGCCGCCGGAGGGCCGGGGGGCGAAGCCCCCGAAGGCGGACGTTTGCGGTCCTGAGACCCACGTTTGCAGCCGCAGCGGCTACGGTGCTGACGTACGTGATCGACACAGGGGGTGGGGCGATGCCCGGAACCGTGCTGCTGCTCGCGGCCTCGCCGGTGGGCAAGGGGCGCCTGGTGGACGCCGCCTCCGTGCTCCCCGTCCTCGCCGCCGTGGCGCCCGCGGTGCTGTCCGGAACCGACACCGCGAACGTCGTCGAACTGGCCGACCCGCTGGAACCGCAGGCCGTCCTCACCCGGCTGCGCGCCGCCGCCGCGGCCCCCGGGCCCCTCACCGTGTACGTGGCCGGCCAGCTCCAGCTGGACCGCCGGCAGCGCCTGCCCCACCTCGCGCTGGCCCGCACCACCGCCTCCACCGCCCGCTACACCGCTTTCCCCTGGCACTGGTTCCGGGAGGAGCTGCGGCTCAGACCCGCCGGCGCCACGACCCTCCTGCTCGACCTGCACGCCGACGCCGAGACCTGGGAGCTGTTGCGCGCCACCCCGCTGGACTCGGGTCGCGGCAACGCGGTGCACGGCCGCATCGCGCCACCGCCGTCCCGACGCACGGTCGCGCAACCGGCGTACATGAAGGCCGTCGCGACGATCCTGCGCAGCGGGTTCCGGCCGCCGGCCGAGCAGTTGCACCAGCAGGCGCTGACCCGGATCGCGCCGGAGAGCGCGGGCACGGACCTGGTGCTGAGCACGCCGGGCCCGGCGGCCGGGGATCCGCACGCCGCCATCACCGCCGCCGTCCAGTCCGGCCGGCACGCCGAAGCCGACGCGCTCGCCGCCCGGCACGAGCGGAGCGCCGTCACCGCGCACGGGCCCGCCTCCGAAGAGGCCCTGCACTGGGCCGAGGTGCGGGCCGACCTGGCGATGTTCGCCGGGGACGCCGCCCGCAGCTGCCGCGTCTGGCTGATGATCGCCACCGCCCGCCTGAACGCCGGGCAGGCCCCGGACGCCCCCGCCGTCGAGGCCGCCGTGGACCGGGCGCACCACCAGTGGGGCCAGGTCCGCGACGCCGCCCCCGCCCGCGAACTGGGCGCCGCGCTCGCCGCGTTGCGCGGACGGGTGCCCGGGCGGCGCGAAGGGGCGCTGGATCATGTGCAGCGGCAGCTGCGGCAGTTGCAGACGCCCGCCGGAGCCGGGACACGAATCTCGGACGGGGCGGCGTTCACCCGGCCTACGTGAATCGAGCTGCCCGGCGACGCCTCGCCGGCGCGAAGGCATCGATCGTTCCCGCGCCCCTGCCCGGTGCGCTGTTCCATCCCTGGATGCGGTCGGCAAGCTCCTTGAGCCGAAGATCTCCAGGCCCGACGGCGAGCTGGAAATGGGACTGCTTCACCGGCTGCAGATGCCCGCCCCAGGCAATGACGCCTGCGCAGTCCGCAAGGATGTCTGTGACGACGATCTGCTCGGCTTCGCTCATGCCGGTGTTCTTGACATCGGCTCCCAGCGGGTAGTGCGTTGGCCGGATCGCGATGGCCGTGCCCGACAGGTGGTTCGACTCGAATGCCGAGCCGATCTCACGCTGCGTCGTGTGCCCGTGGAGGTCACCGGGCAAAAGCATGTCGACTTCGTAGGCGAACCGGCGGGCAACGTAGAGAAGAACTGTGGCGACGTCTCCCCCCGCCAGGGAGACGTCGACGTTGGTGCCTTCGACCCGGAACTTCCCGGCGTGATCGAGGAGGGGCCAGCCGTTTGCCGATTCACGCTTGGTCCAGGCACGGTCGGCGGCAGGAGGGACGGCGGCCTGTGCCGGGCCGGTGGCCACGACGGCTATGGCTGCCCCGGCCCCGAGGCCGAGAACCCGTCTACGCGTCAAGCTCGTTGTCATGGGGGGCCCTTCTGCGCTGAGAGCGGTTGATGAGTATCAAGGTGAAACAGACGGTGGCGCAGGCCAGCCCCGCGAAAAGCAGAGGTGTGACCCAGAACGACACATCGTTGGTGCTGTATCCGCTGCTCCAATGGCAGGTGACGGATGGGGGGAAATGGTGGACGGTCGCTGACGTCAGGCCGTAGTCCCGCCCGGAGTCCACGTAGTCGCCACTGGCGGTCTTCGTCGCACAGAGGTCAAGTGGGTTTGTGTAGGCGAGACCGTAGAAGGTTCCGGCACCGTAGGCGGCGAGAGCCGCCGCGCTCCCGACCGCGGCCAGACGGGCCGTCCGCGAGGGCTTCTTCTTGGTCACCCACAGCGCGTACGGAAACACTCCGATGACGAAGAGGAGGAGCGTGATCGCGGGCGGGCCGAAGAGTGCGAAGAGCGTCATGCGTGCTGACGCTACTTCGCTCCAAGGAGACGCCGCTGGTTCGCCTGGTACTGCGCGCGCCGGAGCGTTTCGGTGGAGGCGTGCTGGGCGAGGTTGTTGCCGAACGCGTTGCACCACGCGTTGAGTTGGTCGGAAGGAAGGTGGTGCGGCATCAGGGTGGGTATGCCGCCGAACTTCTGGATCAGGCTTGCGCGGCCGCCCACCAGGATGACCCCGTCCCCGCTGGCGGGCTCGTCCGTGAGGATCTTCTTCGCCTGAGCGGCTGCCCCGCTGATGGTGCCGCCGAACCGTTGCTTCAGGTAGTCCCTGAATCGGGTGAGACCGCCGTTGCCCTGGTAGTGATCACGGACCGCGTCGACGATGGTCTTACCGCCACGCACGGCTTGCGCGATGAGGTATCCGTCGGCGTCTTCGACGAGGTCGGTGAAGCCGAAGCTGGACGCGACGCCGATCTTGCCCATCTTGTCGTTGATGTAGGTGGCGCCGGAGGCGTAGGAGTCGTGGTCCCGCCGCCATTCGCCGTACAGGGTCATCAGGTCGCCGCCCCAGCCGGCGACGTCACCGAGACTGATGTCCCCCGCCGGGTTGGGTTTGACGAACTGGCCGTTCGCCGTGGCCATCAAGTGCTCGATGCCCAAGTGCTGACCGGTGAACGGATCCTTGAACTCCGGCCAGATACTCAGGTTTCGGCTGTTCACATACGAGACGAAGCCGGCGTCCACTTTCCCGATCAGAGCCCGCCACTGGTTGTCGTCGTACGCGTCGCTGCGGAGGTATTCCATGACGAGCTGGTTCGGGTTGCCCTTGCCGTATGCCTTGGCCAGGTCATAGAGGGACTTGATGTAGTTGACGAACTCATCCGCGGGTGACGACGGTCTGTTGACGCTGCTCTGGCCGGGGTCGCTACCGATGCGGTGAGCGTCTCGGTCGAGCCAGAAGATGTCTGTTCCGTTGGTGACCTGGTATTCCTTGATCTGATTGAAGGACCAGTTCGCCGGCAGGGGATAGCCGAGGTTGCCTGAGAAGCCCCAGGACATGCCGGACACGAACGAGTAGCGGGCGTAGGTCTCTTTTGTGACCTCGGCGCATACGTGTCGAGAGCCGTATACGCCGTGCACGTACCGCTTCCCCTTGCTCCCGAGCCCGGACGCGACGCCTCGGAAGTACTCGAGGATGGCCGGCATATCGGCGTCGGTGGCGTCGTAGTCGACGGCGAAGTAGATGATCGTCCCTCGGTTGAAACCGAAGTGCACGGCTTGGTCGTGGGCCTTCTTCGCGTGGGCGTACCCGTTGCCCCAGTAGTACTCGGACAGCGACCTGCCGTTGTCCTGGAAGATTGGGAATATCCGAAGTCCGCCATTGAGGATGTTTGAGATTTCACCTTCCTCGATCATCTTCGAACCGCCGCCGGCAGATGCTTCATTGAGGTACCTTCCGACATATCGGTACCCGTCGCTGTACATTCTCTTGGCGCGTGACGCCGTGATCGTGTAGGCGGTATCGGAGGCGGTGACCGGCCGGTCCGGGTCTCCCATCGATACGAGGAGTTGAGCCCACGTCGCGTAGTCGCCACGGCCATTGGCGGATATCTCGGAGAACCGCTGGAAGGTGGTGACGAAGTCGGTCAGATTGCTGTCGAATGATGTCTTGAAAACCGTCTTCGTCTGAACGGTGTCGCCGTTTCCGTTCACGGTGACGATCGGCTGGTTGAAGACACACGCGGCGGAGAACAGCTGAACGAAGATTCCGGACGAGCCTTGCGAGACGCCGGCCTTGGATTTGATGCCGGCTTGCGTTCCGGCCCCGAAGTTGCCGGTAGCGTCCGCTTCGGCGATGCCGATTTCCAGCTGGAGGGCCTTCATCAGGTTCTGCTGAACATTGCGGGAGTAGTGGCCGTCGGCCGGGCCGATGTCGACCGTCTTCTTCGTCCAGTAGCGACCGTTCAGCCACTGCTGGATGGAGCGGACCTCCTCCGACCCGCCGGCGGTGAGTACGTAGGCATCCATATTGAGCAGCGCCTTGAACACCTTCGCCTGGAGGCTGCCGCTCTGCGAGAGGCCCATATTGCTCTGCATCTTCTTGACCGCAAGCTCGATGTCCGGGTCGTAAAAGCCGGTGTCGGAGTACCCGCCGGTGTAACCCTTGCAGAACAATCCGTATCGGATGATCTTCACGATGTTCTTGTTCTTTGCCCAGCCGCTTCCGAGTTCGCCGAGCGCTGCGAGTTTGGAAACGGTGCCGTCGCCGAAGTTCGCCACGACGGGGCTGATGCCCAGTTCCTTCTGCAGCCCCATGATGAAGGAATACATCGTGGGCCAGCCAACCTTGCCGTCTTCTGGGCACTTCTGGTAACCGGACACGCTCGCATAGGTCGAGTTGACCCACTTCTGCGCTTCGAGGACTTTCTCATCGGCCATGTCGGATCTCCTGGACTGCTTGACGGGTTGGGGCGCGGAGGCGGACGACGCCGGCTCATGGCACGAGACGTCCTGCCCGGCGAGCACTCGCACGCTGTGGGTGCGAGTGCCGTGAGGTGCTCAGGTGCCGAGCCGCGCGTGGCCGGCATGCGCGGTGCTGATGAAGCGCCGGCACGTCGCGCCGAGGGGCCGGTCAGGTGGCGTCCTGGGCTGTCGTTGTCATCGTCGAAGGACGTCGACGGGTGCGTGAGGGCCGCTCGCCGGCCCGGTTACACGCCGGGCGGCAACTCTCAAGGCGAGCGCCGATGCGAAGGTCGACGGGGCGAGCTCAGAGGCGCATGCGTGGTGCGCAGACCTCGTCCACGACCGCGGTGCCGAGCTACGTCCAGCTAGGGTGCGCCGCAGGGGCGCACCCGGCATCCGCTGTTACAGATGCAGCAGTCTCTGCCGGCCATGAGGTACCCGGGCACAGGCATGCGACGTTCCATGAACGCGTCTGCTGTTGCGTCGAACCCCTTGGGCCCCGTGACTCGATCGGTGAACACAGACGCCCGGAATGGTCAGTCGCAGGGGGCTACGTACCTGACTCGGTCGATGATCGCGACACCGCTCGACCACATGATCGCGGTCACCCGGGAGCAGTTGTTCCAGCCGGCGTCGTGGTTGCCCTCGCCTTTGACCGGGCCCGCGTACTGTGAGTAGGTTCCCTCGTCCACCTTGCAGGCCACGCCGGTTTTGTTCGGGCACAGTTTCAGCTTCATGTGCTTCGCCGTGCCGAGGTTGTTGTCGAACACCGCGCAGGCCCCCGACACGCTGGTCGTGGATCTCGTGTAGGTGAACAGGGTGCCGAAGCGGCGCGCGTCCGGGAGCTGCTCGGCGGCCTCGAGTTCGTACCCGGATCCGCACAGTGTCGCGGTGGCGTTGACGGCAGCAGGGTTCTCCGCCGCGATCGCACGCGTCTGGGCGTCACGGGCTCCGTTCTCGGAGAACGCGACACTGGTCCCAGGGACGCGCATGCTGCTGCCCGAGGGGGCGTGGTCAGCGGCACTGGCCTGCGGGGTGACGGCGAGAACGGAGACGAGGGCGGCCGCCGGGGCGATGAAACGTATCAATGTGCGCATAAAGTCAGGTGCTCCTGTTCGAGGAAGAGCTGGCTCAGGACCGCACGCGTCATCTTCAGACGCTCCGCCGGGAATTGGGCATGCGTGCACCGGCGAGGGACCACCACAGGTCACATCGGCGTGCACATAAGGCAGCGACAAGGCATGAGCGATGTTTCCCCCTGGTGAGGCTCCCGGCTGTCAGGCGGGCGCCTGATGGGGCAGATTGGTCGTACTGCCCCGTGTGCGTATCGCAATAGGCGTAGAACATAGCCGAAGAGCCGACATACGGGTCGGTCGGTGGAAGGATTGGCCTGAACGCTTCATGAGGGCAGAAGGCCGCTGAGGTGACGTACCCCCGGTGCGGCCCCGCAGCCGAACAGTGTGCCCCATGTGAAGCACGGGTGAAGAGTCAGGGAGTGTGTGATCACTCCGTTGGCTGATTCCCGCCCTGCGCGGCGGGCATCCAACGAGCGGGTAGGCCCTGTCCGTCGGGCACTTGCTCCAAGCAGTCCGCGACTCGAAGAACCCCGAGGCCGGCGTCCTCACCGTCTCATCGTCCGGCTACGTCGTCTTTGTCGCTCACGTCGCTGTGAAGTGCCGGCTCGGGCAGGCTCTCCCCCGCTCGTTCAGGTCGAACGGCAACCGAACGCCCCCGCCGTCGCGGCCGCCGTGGACCGGGCGCACCACCAGTGGGGCCAGGTCCGCGATGCCGTCCCCGCCCGCGAACTGGGCGCCGCGCTCGCCGCGTTGCGCGGACGGGTGCCCGGGCGGCGCGAAGGGGCGCTGGATCATGTGCGGCGGCAGCTGCGGCAGTTGCAGACCCAGGGCTGAGCCGCGTGCGCCGTGTGCGCGTGGCGTGAAGGGGGCGTGCAATCGCTTTCGCAGGTCATGTCACAGGTCTGCCGCCAAGGCCTGACCCGGTGTCATGATGTCGGTATGACAGAGGGGGACCAAGTGGCTGTCTTAGGCGTGCGCGTCCGGCTGGGCGCCGGCGCGACCGTGGATGATGTCAGAGCTCTGAGGACGTGGCTGGAGCGCGACGAGCCGTTGGAGGCGCTGCTCTCCGGGCGGCACCTGCGCATCGACGAGCAGTCCGGCACGGACGGGACCCCGGGGCGGCTCGGGCCCGATCTGGAACTCGTGCTGACCATCCTCGGCGATGTCGTCACGGTCGCGGCACTGACCGAGTACACCGCCCGCGCGGTGAAGACCTGGACGAACAACCGGAGCAGGCTGCAGGGCGGCGATCCCGAGCCGCAGATCCGCCCGCTGGACCCCCACGGGGAGTAGGCCGGTGAGCCGCTTCGACGCGCGCGGCAAGGTGAACCGGGCGCTGCTGGCCGGTGTGTCCGAGTACGACCACACGGCGTCGGACGACCCCCGGGGCGTGAGCGGCCAGCTCCCGGCCGTGCGGCACAACCGGACGGGACTCGAGGACGCGCTGCGCCGGGGCGGGGTGTTCGGCGCGGGCGAGGTGCGGGCCCTGGCCTCACCGGCCCCGGACGACTTCACGCTGGAGCTGCGCCGCGTCTGCCGAGAGGCCAGAGGGCTGCTGCTGCTCTACTTCGCCGGGCACGCCGTCACCTCCACCTCCGGCAGCGAACTGCACCTGCAGATGCGCACCGCGCGGGTGCTCCCGGGCAACGGGCTGCCCGGCTCGGTGAGTTTCACCGAGGTGCTCGGCGAGCTCACCGAGAGCAACGCCGAGCAGGTGGTGGTGATCCTCGACTGCTGCTACGCCGGCAACGCGGCGGGCATCTGGCACCGCTTCGACGATCCGAAGCGCAAGAAGCACAAGATCCTGCTGCTGATGAGCGTGCAGCCCAACCGCTGCATCCTGGGCGGGGACGCCGACGCGGCGACACCGTTCACCCGCGAACTGACGCACGTCCTCGACGAGGGCGGCGAGGTATGGCTCTCCGAGCTGTACACCAAGGTGAAGGAGCGGATGGAGGCGGCGAACTACCGGGCGGAGGACGACGACCCGCAGCGGCCGCAGGCGCTCGCTCCCCCCTGGAAGCAGGAGGCGGACGTATTGCTCGCCGCGGGGCCGGGGATCGTGGTGGAGCGGCCCGAGCCCGCGCCCGGCGGCTGGTTCCCGTGGCTCCGGCCCCTGGTCGCCCGGGCCCGGGAGACCTTCGCCCGCTCCGGCCGTACCGCGCTGGCGGCTCTGCTCGCCGTGCTCGCCACCGCCGCCGGCATCTACGGCATCCTGGTGCTGACCGGCGACTCCGGCCCCTGCGCACCGGCCCTGGAGCTGCGCGTCCTCCCCGACCCCGACCTCGAGCCGGCGGTGCGGGCGGCGGCGGACGACTACGTCACGTCGGACGCCAACACCACCGGCGAGGGCTGCCGGCGCAGCGGCGTCACCGTCTACAGCGCGGGCTCCGCGGCCGTGGTGAACGCCCTGGCCGAGCGGACCGACGCCTGGCAGCAGCCCCGGGAGGACGACAACCCGCAGCGGGACATCGGCCCGCAGCCGGACGTGTGGATCCCCGCCACCGGCGCCGACATCGACCGGGTCACCACGGCCGCGGCCGAGGAGGACCGGATCTTCGCCCGGCTGGAGCCGGAGGCCGAGCCGATCGCGTACTCGCCGGTCGTGCTGGCCGTACCGAAACAACTGCGCGCCGACCTCGAACCCACCGGGCAGTCGCTGTCCCGGCTGCTCACCGACCTCAAACGGGCCGACCGCAAAGCCGAAGTGCACCGCCCCGACCCGGAGTTCACCGACGCGGCGCTGCTGGCCACGACGAGCCTGTACGGCGACGCCGACGCGCGCGATGCCGAGCTGGACCTCGCCCGGACCGAGCGGCCCGAGCCCACGGCCGTGCGGCTGCTGTGCGCGCTGCCCGGCCGTGGCACCGCCGTGGACCACCGCGGCGCGGCGCTCGTCCCGGAGTTCCTGCTGAAGAGCGGCATCGGCTGCCACCCGGTCACCCGTGCCCCGCGCGTCGCCGCCTACCCCGACGACGTGCCCGGTCTGGAACCGGCGTTCGTACGGGTGCGCTGGGAGGACGGCGACCGGGACGCCACCGCGCGGGACGACGCGGTGGACCGCTTCCACACCTGGCTGACCGGGAAGGAGGGCCGGGCGGTGCTCGGCGAGTACGGCTTCAGGTCCGCGAAGGGTGAGCGCGGCCTGCTCGACGCGGCATCGGTACCCGAGGGCCTCACCGAGTCCCTCCGCCCGGCCAGAACCGCGGATCCCAAGACGATGAACCGGACCCTGGCGGACTACGGCAACGCCCACGGACCCGGCCGGGTGCTGTACCTCCTCGACAGCTCCGGCTCCATGGCCGGCCGGTGGGACGGCCCCAGCGGCGGTCCGGGCATCCTCAGGCAGACCCTGCCGGGGCTCGGCGGGAAGGACGAGTACGGGGTGTGGGCGGTGCACGGCATCGGCGACCGTACGCACACCGAACTGCTGCCCTTCGGCACGCACGCGCGCCGCGAGGCCGAACGCGCCCTGGGCGCCGCCGAGGTGCGGGACGCGGAGGCCGATCCGCCCGGCGCCCTGCTGGACGCCCTGGCGTTCATGCGGGAGCGGGGCGGCGGTGACGACCGGCCCCAGCTGATCGTGTACCTCACCGACGGCGAGGACGACGGCCGCCTGACCCGGAAGGCCCTCGATGAGGTCGTCGACCGGGCCGGCGGCGCGGGCGTCCCGGTGACCATGGTGTCCCTGAGCAGCTCGGGCTGCGACCAGGGCCGCCCCGCGACCCGCATCGCCGAGGCGAGCCGGGGCCGCTGTCTCGACGCGGGTGACGACCTCGTGCCCGCCCTGCACGACGAGGTCGCCCGCATCGGAACGGGGGAGGAATGATGGCCCGCCGCCTCACGGCCGCCGCACTGTCGCTGCTGTCCCTGATCGCGCTCGCCTCCTGCACCGGAAAGGACGCGCCGCAGCAGCCGCAGGGCGCCGCCGACCCGCCCCGGATCGTGGTGGCCAGTGGCCAGGACGTCACCGGCAAGAACGGCATCCGCCAGCAGCTCATCGACGCCTGGAACGCCAGGGAGGGCGAAGGCGGCTACCGCGCCCGCCTGGTGGAGCTCCCCGGCTCCGCTGACCAGCAGCGCAGCCAGCTGCTCGGCGCGCTCCAGTCGGGCGGCGCCGAGTACGACGTGGTGAACCTGGACGTGACCTGGATCCCGGAGTTCGCCGCCGCCGGCCTCATCCGCCCGCTGACCGGCGCGGCGGTGAAGTCGCCAGGCGACATCATCGAGGCCGTCGACCGGACGTCGTTCTGGGACGGCGAGCGGTACGCCGTCCCCTTCAACAGCGATGTGGGCCTGCTGTACTACCGCAAGGACCACCTGCGGGACGCCGGCGCCTCCCAGACCGACCTGGGCCGCGGAGTGACCTGGGCCGACCTGCGGAGACTGATCGACGCCGTCAACGACGACAGCACGAAGCCCGCGAACTACCAGGAGGGGTGGACCACGCAGCTCGCCGCCTACGAGGGCCGTACGGTCAACGCGATCGAGGCCTTCGCATCGGCCGTCCCGGGCTTCGCCCTCACCGACGAGGACGGCCGGTACGCCGCCGACGAGGCGCAGTTGACGGCCGGTGTGACCGAACTGCGGGAGCGTACGGCGTCGCCGTACATGCTCGAAGAGGCGACCGGGTCCCGTGAGGCCGAGTCGCTCAGCGCCTTCGCCGAGGGCCGTACGACGTTCCTGCGGCACTGGCCGTACGTCTACCCGGCCCTGTACGAGAGGTTCAAGGGGGAACTCGGTGTGACCCGGCTGCCCGGCAAGGCCGTGCTCGGCGGGCAGAACCTGGCCGTCACCTCGAACACCTCCGAGCAGCGGGCCGCCAAGGCCGCCGAGCTGATCGCGTTCCTGACCGACCCGGACAGCGAACGCTGCCTGCTGCGCGCCGGGTTCGCCGCGACCCGCACCTCCGCCTACGAGGCTCCCGGCGGCACCCCGGAGTGCCGGCACGCCTCCGCGTACTCCTCAGGCGCCTCGGCGTCCCCCACCGGCGAGAGCGCCGAGGTCAAGGCACCCGACCAGCTCGCCGACGGCGTCAGCTACTCCCGGGACATCCTGCTGCCCGCCCTGCGCGAGGCCGTGCAGCGCCCCCGCACGCCGCTGTACGGCGCCGTCACACAGACCCTCATCACCGAACTGGGCGCCCTGTACGGCCCTAGGCCGCCGGGGGACGCGCAGGTGGCGGAAAACCTCGACGAGGCCTTGAACAAGGTTCTGCCCGGCTGACTCGGATGACCCGGCTGACAGGGCCCGGGTCGACCCGGGCGACCCGGTTGAATTTCCTCCCGGTGATGTTCACGGTTTCTCCATTGCAAACGCCCGTCCCCCATCGGTAGCCTCAATTCCGCACTGACCATGCAATTCAGCAAAACCAACAGATAAACGGGGATGGACTTCGTGAGCGTACGAAGCAAGGGAATTTCTTCCGTAATCGCGTTCGCCATGACCGGCGCGCTGTGCGGTGCCGGAGCACAGGCCGCACAGGCGGCTCCGGCACAGTCGGAAGTGCGCGCCGGGGCGGACGAGATCTGCGCGGTCCTGGGGATCGGCAGCGGAGCGGCGGGCCTCACCAAGGCCCTGGCCAGGGGCGCCTCAGTGGTGGGAATCGGCGCCAGCGTCGGCTGCTACGCCTACACCAAGGCGAAGGAGGCCACGCCCGCGCAAAAGCGAGCGGCCATGATCGCCTCCTACAAGAAGTACCAGGCGATGAGTGACATCAAGAAGCTCGACGCACTCGGCTATTACTGCCGGAAGAAGGAAAGCGGCGGCGGCGGTGGAACCGATGTCGCCCCCGCCGATGTTTCGGTGATGGCCGGATGGCGTGACATCAAGATGAAGGGCGTGACATACAAGTGCACGGCCACCAGGGACTGACCGGCCGTCGCGGACCGGGCTATGGAGAACGCCTCCTGTTCTCCATAGCGCTGGTCGTGGTGAGCCTGCTGTGGATCACCGAGGACATGGCCACCTGGGCGACGGCGACCTGCGCGGTCGGCGCCGCCGGTGGAGCAGTCGGGGTGTGTTACTTCGGCTGGCGTTACATGCGCTCACGTGAGAATTCGCAGTAGCTGTGGATCGCTGATGAGGACGCGCTCCACCCCACTGACACACGCGAACCGGGATTCGAGACGCTGACCTGACCGTCTCATGAGGTGAAGGACTGGGCGACGAGAGCCGCCAAGTCGTAGTAGATCTCGCGGAGAGCGACGTCCAGTCGGCCGAGACGGGCTTCGCCCGTGTCGGCCAGGTATGAGCTGTAGGGGATCGCAACGATGCCTCGGCACAGATGGCGCAGGTCGGCGTCCCGCTCGATGATGCCGTGCGGTCCACGTGGCCCCCTTCCGGGGGGCTGTGGGGTCGAGACCACGATGACGCTGCGCGCCAGCAACTCCTTGTAGCCGAGCCCCAGCAAGCGGTTGAAGTACTCCAGGTGCGCCCCGGACAGCAGGTGCGAGAGGGAGTCCACGACGAGGACGAGTTGGTCGGACTGGCTCAGAACGACGCGCTTGCCCTCGTCGAACTCGGTGGTGTGGGAGTCGGTGATCAGGACCTTGAAGTGCCGCGCCAGGGTGTCGCAGACCCGCCTCACCTGCTGGGGTGCTGGTGGCGTGGGCAGACCGACCAGGTCGGTCAGGACGTCCGCCCCCGACTCCATGGTGGACAGGTAAGGGGCCAGGTCCCGGCGCCCGTTGACCCGGTCGAGGACTCGGACGAGTGCGGACATGCCCTTGCCCCGGTTCTGGTTCACCCTGAACCCCAGCGTGCCGCGCCCGGGGTCGGCGTCGACGACGACGGTCCGGCCCCGCCGCTCGGTGGCGAAGACCGTGGCGAGGAGCGCGGCGGTGGTGCTCTTGCCGATGGCACCCGGCATACCGAGGACGGCGATCTTGCGGCAGGAGCGGATCTGAGTACGGATCAGTTCGGCTCTCGCCGGCCCGTCCATCGCCTCCACGAGCTTTCCGTCGTCCCCCTGCATGCCCAGGCGGGCGGACAGAACCTCCCCCAGTTGCCCCGCGGTGGGCCCGCCCGGGAGTCTGGCGTCGCACTCCTCCAGCAGCACCCTGAGTTCGTCGAGGTCCGCTTCGGGGGCGAAGGCGATCAGAGCGGTGACGAGCTGCGCCAGAGCCACCATGTCCTGTGCGTGGAGGACGCGTTCCGACGCGTGTGACGACCAGAACCAATCGGTGAGGAGCACGCTTCGCCCCAGGCATCGGACAGTGCGGACGTCGATGCTCCCGTGCACCAGGTCCGCTCGGTGACTCGTCTCGACCGCCTCACAGAGGTGCCAGGCCAGCTCCAGGGCGGCGTCCGGTTCCAGGCCCTCGCGATCCAGGACCGCGGCCAGAGGCTCGGCCGGAATACCGTCCGGCGAGTGTGGCGGGACCTCGGCGACCCACGGCTGCGTCGCATCGAGGTCGCTTGCGATGAGCCGGGGCGCGTACCGGCCTGCCAGGCGTCGCAGGGCGCGCGCCTCCGTGCTCAGGAAGCCCTCGAAACGGCGCTCGGCCGTGACGACGACGACCTCGGTACCGCCCGGGTCCCGTCCGAGGAACTTCTGGCACGGCCCGTCGCCGAGGCCCCGGGCATGCACGGTGTAGGGCCCGATGCGCCACGGGTCGCCCGACCGCAGCGGCCTCCAGATGCTTCCCATGCGCCGCTCCAGGCTGCCGACGCCGAAACGGGCGGCCAGGCGGGGGCCGATGGCCGCGAAGGCCCGGGTCGAGGACGGGATGCGTTCCTTGCCCTCGGGGTGGGCGAGCCATGCAGGGAAGTCCGGGGAACGGCCCGCCAGTTGCTCCAGACGCGCGCTCACGGTCCTGCCTGTCTCCACCACGTCGGCCAGTGGTACGGCGTTGAGCAGGACGTCCCCGATGTCGCTGTCGAAGTCGAAGAGCTGGTGCTGCGGCGGCAGGCACTCGCCGGGCGGCACCGGAAGCGGGCGCAGCAGCCCGCCGAGGAACACCTCGGCCAGATGAGGGGTGTCCGCCCAGGGAATGGCCGCCTGCACCAGCCGCATCACCGGCAGGGACAGCGGAGCGACTCCGGCCAGATGGGCTGCGAGCCGGTACGCCTCCGGAGTGGCAGCGGAATGGAAGCGCCGCAGCCGGGGCAGTCCCGTGTCGACGGGCCGTGACGGTCCCGACCGGGGAGCGGCCAGCAGGGGCAGCGTCGTGGACGCGGCCGGAGCGGCCACCAGCCGCACCCAGGCGGAGAGCGCGGCCGGTGCGGGTTCCAGCACCGGCACGGGGACCCCGCGGAAGGCCATGACGTCCGGCGGCAGCACCGGATCGGTGACGGTCCACTCGGCGTTGGCCGAGCCGCGTCGTCCGCTGGTCACCTGCCAGCGCTGGGCGCGCAGCGCCGAGCCGCCCCACATGCGAGGCGGGAGCGCGTGCACGACCGCGGTCGGGCCGCACCGCGCCCAGCCGCTCAGCGTGCTGTGCATGCGGCCGTCGCGCCAGGCCCGGCCCACGCCGTCGCTCACGAGGAGGACCAATGTCCGGCCCGTCGGGTCGGCGACCAGGTGCGTGGGCATCCGGTTCGCCTCGTCGGAGAAGGGCCGTCCGCGCAGGTACACCTCGTCGCCCCGGGTGTGCAGTCCGTAGGTGCGGATCACCCGGAAGGCGCCCGCCCGGCGCAACAGGGCGTGCAGTTCGGTGGCGAGGCGCTGCCACAGCAGCATGGACATGCCGTCGTCGACGACCAGCGCCAGGTCGAGCCAGCGCTCCGGGGCCGGCCGCAACACCACGTCGGGCAGCCCGGTCTCCGCCAGGGCGTGCACGGTGGCCTCCTCGTCGAAGTGGTAGCGCGAGCTGCTGGGGCGGGACTGTTTCAACGGCCTGAGGACGCGGCCGATGGACAGTTCGTCTGTGAGGGCTTTGGCCTCGGGCACGCGCAGCGGCATCGCCCGCTTCTCCTCGGCCTGGGGCGTCACAGCCGGCTGTGCGGTTTCCGGTTCGGGGGCGGACGGGGCGGTTTCGGGTTCCGGGCGGGGTCGTGTCCTGGAGCCGCCGAAGAGACTGGCCTTGCTCCCTGGCGTCTCACGCGGCCTGCGCCTGTCAGGCACGGGCGGTGCGGGCCGGGCGCCGGCCCTGTGTGTGGCGTCCCGCTGGAGGGGCAGGGCATCGGGGGAGCCGGTCAGCCGTCGCGCCAGCCACAGGGCGTCGAGCAGTTCCTCCTGCGAGAGGCCGACCCCGCAGTCGGCGAGCACGTCCAGCGCGAACCGGAGCTCGGACCCTCCGGCGTCCCCGGGCATTTCAGATCGTCCCGCCGAGCCGGTGCAGCACGGCCTCCAACAGTCCGTCGACGTCCAGGTCGACGCCGCCGGCGCGCAGGAACACCGCGTTGAGCAGTTGGTCCGTGGCGAGTCCGCCGCGCTGCTGACGGCGCAGGAAGTCGTCGAGCAGATCCTCGACATCGGCTGCCGCCTCCTCGCCCAGGTGGGCCAGGACGATCTGCCGCAGGCGCCGGCTGTCGGGCGGCGGCAGTTCGAGCCGTACACACCTGCGCAGGAACGCGGGCGGGAAATCGCGCTCTCCATTGCTGGTGATCACCACGACGGGGAACTCGTCGCACCTGACCCGCCCCCGCGTCACTGTGACCCGTGTGTCGGGATCGGCGGACAGCACGTCGGCCACGGACTGGTCCTCGGGCAGCCGGGCCAGTTCGGGGATCTCGTACTCGCCCTCCTCGAAGACCGTGAGCAGGTCGTTGGGGAGGTCGACGTCGCCCTTGTCCAGTTCGTCGACGAGCAGGACGCGCGGCCGCGGCCGGGGCACCATCGCGGTGCCGAGCGGGCCGAGCCTGACGAAGGTGCCGATCGGCGGCTCTTCGCGTTCCTGGTCCCGGTTCAAGGCGGTCTCGCGCAGCCGGCCTACGGCGTCGTAGCGGTAGAGGGCCTCGCTGACGGTGGAGCGGCTGTTGACGGGCCAGTGCAGGACCTCTCCGAGTTGGAGTTCGTGGGCGATGGCACGGGCCAGCGAGGACTTGCCGGTGCCGGGCTGGCCGGTGACGAGCAGCGGGCGGCGCAGGTGCAGCGCGGCGTTGACGACATCGGCATGCCCGGGGGAGATGAGGTAGGGGGCCGCGCTCGTGCCCGACCGCGGGCCGTCGCCGAAGCGGCGCCAGGGCGGGGCGGGCGGCAGGTGGTCGACGCCCCGGGGGACGCCGTCCCCTCGGAAGAGCCGCCAGGGTGCGTCGGATGTCATGCGAGCTCCTCGGAGGGGTCGTCGAGGTAGAGGTCTTCGGGCAGCGGGCCGTTGTCGTCCGACCAGGCCAGTACGGGCTGTCCGACGTGCACGGCCGGTTCGTTCCAAATGCCTCTGCGGTACTGGCGCACCTCGTGGGGCAGCGCCGCGGGGGGAATGCCGGCGAGGCGGATCTCGGCGTGCGGCCAGCCGTTCTCACCCCGTCCGAACAGCACCACGGGCAGGCCCGCCGCGAGGCAGTACTGCACGACGACCTCACGGAAGGGGGGATCGACCTCTCCCACCACGGCGCCGACGGCGTCCATCTCGCCCGCAAGACGCCCGTAGACCTCGTCGAGACTGCCGACCGAGGCATCGATCCGCACCAGGTCGCCACGGTGCAGGCGCCTCTTCCGCTCCCGGAGGAATTCCGCGTCGCTGCCCTGCTCGACGAGCTCGGGGCAGGTGAACACGACGGGGAAGTCCACCCCCAGGGCCCGGCGGGTGTTCAGCGGGCCCGGGGCCTTCCACCAGTGGGGATCCAGGCCCAGATCCGTACGGTCCAGGAGCAGTTCGACGATGGGCAGGGTGCCGGTCCGCCACAGCTGGGAGGCGGCGGTGAAGATTTTCGCGGCCGTCGCCGTGAGGTCCCCGACGTGTCCCTCCTCGGTGCGGACGCGCTGCCATGTCGTCGTCTCGCGTCTCCACATGCGCACGGTGAAACGGCAGGTGTCTCCCTCACCATCGACCCGTCTCAGGCGCACCAGCAGCCGCGGAGCGTTCTGGTTCGGTGCCCGCAGCCGGCAGGTCAGCTCCCTGGCCAGCGCCAGCCGTTCCTCCAGCGCCGCCTGGTGCCCCTGGGTGCGCCGGACGACTTTGGCGCACCAGTCGACCAGCTCGGTCGCGCAGCCGTCGGGTGCCGCGGCGGCGACATGGAGGACGAAGCAGACCAGGGCGGGCAGCAGCGGGCTGCTCGGCCGTTCGGTCGCGGGAGCACGGCGGCTGCGTTCCAGCTGGTCGAGCAGCGCCTCCAGGGCGCCGGTGGCCGCGTCCGGATCCAGCCAGGCCTCATCGGTGAGCACGGCGGCGGGGAGGTCGATGTCGGGGAGTGCGTCGAGGACGAGCGCGGGAACGGAGGTGATGATCTGGTTCGGCAGCGACTCCAGCAGGGCTGTCAGACGTCTCCGCTCGTTGTGGGTGAGCAGCGTGCAGTGCGGGATGCGCGCGCCCACGTCGAGGAGTTCCGTCACGGCGCCGGGTTTGGTCGCGAACAGCACGCGGGTGAGCTCGGCCAGGGCCCGGGGATAGGTGAGCAGGACGCGTGCGAACTCCTCCACGGACGGTGCGGAACCGTCGCGGGGGTGGGTCAGGCCGCACTTCCTGGCCACCTCACGGCCGCACTTGGCGAGCGCCTTGGTGCTGTCCACCTTCCGGTTCAGGATGTCCGCGAGGTCGAAGGCCTCGCTGGAGGTTTCGGGCTCGTCCGCGTCGTGCGGGGCGTCGAGCAGGTGCGCGGCGCCCGCGGCGGCGAGTTCCTGACGGACGCGCTGGGTGGGCAGGCACCAGCTGCGGCGGCGGACCTGGTCGGGGTGGTGGGCCCGTTCCTCGTCTCCCTTGAGCTGTGCCACGACCATGCCGACGACAGCCCGGTCCTCGTCGAACCAGACCGGGCCACCGCTGTAGCCGTGCTGAATGGTCGCTCCGTTGTCGCTGCCGTCCACGACGGCGAACGCGAATTCGGGGTCGACCGCCACCACCTCGCTCCGGGCCAGGGAGAACTCGGCCCGCCCCGCCGGATGCCAGGCGCAGACAGGCAGTCCCACGGTGACCGGTCGCCACGGGGGCGGTACGAGGTTCGGTGGTAGACCGCGCGGGAGTTCGAGTACGGCCAGATCGCCCTTCCAGTACAGCTTCGTCCGCTCGCGCACCGGTATCCAGACCATGACCCGGGCCTCCTGCCAGTGGCCACCGACCCGCACGCTCAGGACGGTGTCCTTGCCGGGATGCGCCGCGTCGTACTTGTCGCTCCTGCCCAGGGCCAGGTTGACGACGTGTGCGGCAGTGAGGACGCGGCTGCCGGGCAGCAGAACGCCGGCACCGACGCTGCCCCTCTCCCCGGAACGGGGGAACACTGAAACGGTCGCCGGGCGGGACGGGCCCGGCGAGGAGAACCACAGCAAGGCGACGCCCTAGACGGCGGTGCCCTGGACGGGCCGCCAGGTCGCCGTGACCTTCAGACTGCTCGCGCTGTTGACGCCCACGATGCCGAGTTTCAGGTCCTGCCCGAGCTGCAGGCCGAACTCGACACTGAACTCCTGCGGCGGATCCTCGACCGAGGTGACGGTGGCGTGGACCTCCCGGAGCAGCGGCCCGAGGGGGCTCAGCACGCCGCGCACGGTCCCGCCGGCCAGGACCCGCCCGGCCTCACGCAGCCGGCCCACCGGCTCCGCGCCCCGTATGCCGTCCGGCACGTCCTCGAACTCCTCACGCTCTCCGTACTCCCTCGAGCCGTGCTCCTGGCCGTCGGCCTGCGGTCCCCCGACCGGCGACAGCTCGAGGCGTATCACCGTGCTGTCGTCCAGCAACAACTCCGCGTAGTGCGTCATGGCCACAGTGTGCCCACCGTGAACGTGCGAAGAAGACTGTTTCGACGATTCCGAGCCGTGCTCGACGCCCCCGGGCCCCAGGAGGAGGCGAGTGGCGGAGCCCTCAGCCGTGCCGCGAAGCCGCTGGACCGGGTGCCCCGAGTGCGGGCGTCGGCTCCGCCGCTCTCGCCGGGCCCGCGTTCGCCGCGAGCAGCAGGGTCGCCACCGCGACCAGGGCGGCGGTGAAGCCTCGGGCGTACCGCTCGGCGGTGCGTGTGCGTTCCAGCACGGCGACCTCGCAACTGGGGCGGTGACTACGGCGGCAACGGGTTAAGCGGGTTCGACACTCCGGCTTAACACTCCGTTTAACCTAGGGGCAGTTCAGGTCGAACGGCAAGAGGGCCAGGGGGAGTTGGCGTGGGGGAGCGTGACGATCCGGGGACCATCGGGCGCCGGGTGCAGCGGTTGCGTGCGGAACGCGGACTGACGCAGCGCCAGCTGGCGGAGCCCGTGTACACACCGGCCTACATCTCCACCCTGGAGTCGGGCCGGGTGCGCCCCTCCGACGACGCCCTGCGGCATCTCGCGGACCGGCTCGGTGTCGCCTTCGACGAGCTGGCCGGCGGGCATTCCGCCCGGCTCGCGACCGAGCTGCGGCTGCGGCTGACCGAGGCCCAGCGGACCCTCGCCGTCGGCGAGACGGAGGCGGCGGCCGGGCAGTACACCGGGCTGCTCGCCGAGGCCGAGACGCACGGCCTGGCCCCCGAGCGGTCCGCCGCCCTGCTCGGCCTCGGCGAGTGCGCCCTGGAGACGGGCGAGCTGGTGGCGGGCCGGCAGTACTTCGAACGGGCCGAGGAGTGTCTGGCCGGCGCGCCGCTGCCCGCCCGTGTCCCCGCCCTGCGCGGCCGGGCCGTGGCGCACTACCTCGCCGGTGAACTCCGGTACGCCGTCTACCTGCTGGAGACCGCCCTCGACGAACTGAACCGCGGCGGCCTGCACGACCCGGACGCCCTGCTGCTGCTCTACGCCAGCGCCATCGGCCCGTACATGGACATGGGCGCGCACGCCCGGGCCGCCCAGGCCGCCGAGTTCGCCCTGGCCCTCGCGCCGCAGTCCGGCGACCCCGCCCTGGTCGCCCGCATGCACCGGTCCGTCGCCCGCACCCTGGTCGCCGAGGGCCGTCTCGCCGAGGCCGACGCCTCCCTGGCCAAGGCCGCCGAGCTGTACCGGGGCCTGCAGATCCGCACCGAGCTCGCCAACTGCCACTGGATGCGCGGCTACGTCTACGCCCAGGACGGACAGCTGGAGCGGGCGGAGGCCGAGCTGCGGGAGGCCCTCGGCATGCTGTCGGCAAAGCGGGCCGCCCTCTACAGCAGCCAGGTCGCCGTCGAGCTGGCCGACGTACTGCACCGGCGCGGCAGGTCCGACGAGGCCGCGGCCCTGCTGCACGACGTCCTCGGGCACCTGTCCCCCGAGCGCGGCGCCGTCCACTCCGCCGCCGCGCACCGGCTGCTCGGCATCATCGCCGAGGACGCCCGCCGCACGGAGGAGGCCGAGGAGCACTACGTCCGCGCGCTGAGCCTGCTGGAGCGGGCCGGCGCCGCCGGTGACCTGGCCGACCTGTGCCGGCTGCTCGGGGACCTGCTGCGGCGGACCGGGCGGGTGGAGGCGGCCCTGGACGCCTACCGGACGGGCCTCGGGCACCGTACGGCGCCGGGCACCACCACCCTCGGGCCCGCGCCCGCGCAGCCTCCCCTGTGAGAGCCACGGGCGCCAAGGCCGGAGTACGCGGTGCGCAGGCTCCGACGGCCGGCACGTGGGTGACGGTCACCGGTGGGTGGCACCCCGACGGCGGGCTCGGCCCGGCCACCGGTCATCGACGCCGGCTCCGTCCGGCAGGTGCCGCAGCCGGACAGTCCCCACGAGAACCGCTGAGGCCGAGCGCCACGCCGACGGCCCCGCACAGGTGTTTTGCCCCTCTGGCTACGGGTAGTCGGGGCACCATTCCGGGAGGGCCCGGAGGCGCCATTCGGGCGGCGCGGGCACCGGGGCCGCCCGACGGTTCGGCCGTTGGACCGGCGGGACGCCCCCGGAAACGGCGGTGGCGCAAGCCGCGGTGCGAAGGAGGCGGTGGCCGTGCGGCCCAGGGACGATCCCCGAGGAGCCCCCGACGGCGACCCGGGTCCCGGCCGTACCGGAGGCGGTGACCCGGACGGAGTCCGGGCCGCCGACGTGATCGCCAGAGGCGTGCGGGGCGCCGAGCCCGGAGAGGTTCCGGGGCGGCTGTGCGAGGCGGCGGTGGAACTGCTGCCGGTGACCGGCGCGAGCGTGTCCCTGCGCAGCGACGGCATGCCCGTGCAGCTGAGCGCGAGCAGCGCACAGGCCGCGCACCTGGCGCAGATCCAGGCGACCCTGGGCGACGGTCCCTGCCAGAGCGCGCTGGAGGACGGCGCGCCGGTGCTCGCCAGCGATCTGACCTCGGGCCGGGACGCGGGACGCTGGCCGGTCTTCGCCCAGCAGGCGACGGAGGCCGGCGTGCGGGCGGTGTACGCGATGCCGCTGGGCAGCGGCGCGGTGTGCGTCGGCACGCTCGACCTGTACCGCGACCGCCCGGGCGGGCTCACCGACCGCCAGCTGCACGTGGCCCGGATCGTGGCCGGGGTGATGACCGTGGCCCTGATGGCGCTGCCGCACGATGACGAGTCCGGGACGCCGGACGGGGAGGACTGGCTGAGCGGCCTGGCCGCCGACCACGACGAGGTCTACCAGGCCGTCGGCATGATCATGGCGCAGCTCGGCGTGGTCGCGGACGACGCGCTAGCGCGGCTGCGGGCGGACGCCTTCGCGCACGGGCGTACGGCCCTGGACGTGGCGCGGGACGTGATCGCCCACCGCACCCGCTTCGACCGGTCGTGACTCCCGCGGCCCGGGGTGTCAGATCTGCGCCCTGCCCTGCTTCCTGATCTCGGCCAGGCGCTGCGCCCCGAGCCGCACGGCCTGCTGGGTGACCTCCGCGTACACCTCGTCGAGGCCGGCGTTGGTGAGGGTAATCGCCTCCTCGCCGACGCGGACGGCGGCGAGGTCCATGGTGAGGTACGTCAGCTCCCCCTCCTCCGTCTCGCCGGCCAGCGTGACCCGCAGGGCCTGCCGGGCGTCCCCCACCGGCGGCAGCGGCAGGTCGCGGACCTCCGCGCCCTGGACGACGCCACGGGTCGTCGTGACGGTGAACTGGCCGCAGCGGTCCGGCAGCGACTTCATCCAGTCCAGCGCGCGGTCCACGTCCGCCGGAGGGTGGGCGGCGACCCGGTAGCGCAGCTGGGCGTCGGTGTCGCCGTCGTCGAGCGCGGACGTCGCCTGAGGCCCCTTCGGAGAGCCGAAGGGCTCCTCCGTGTAGAGGGCGTCCAGGAGCCGCTGGCAGTCCCGGTCCTCCGTGGTCCCCTTGAGCAGCCCGTCCCGCCAGGTCCGCGCGCCCCGGGTCGGCCCCCACGGCTCACCCAGGTCGGCCTCGGTGACCAGCGCCGCCTGGGCCTGCGCCTCGGTGAGGGCGGCGCCCGAACCGGCCGGCTGCTCGACGGCGGGCGACGCGCCGGAGGCGGACGCCGAGGCCGAGAACCACCGGGGCCGCGGCTCGTCGTCGACGGCACAGCCGGCGCCGGCCAGCAGGGCGGTCACGGACAGCGCGGAGGCGAGGAGGGCGCGGGCGGCCGGAGGGTGGGTCATCGGGGTGCCTCCTGCGAGGAGCTCATGGAGGCGCCTCCGGGCGGAGCGGTCCCTCCAGGATCGGGCGGATGCTCTTACGGCACCACCGCGACCGCCCGCCCACCAGCGATACGGGCCGTCCGGGTGAGCGGACCGGGACACCCGCGGCCACCGTCCGAAAACCCGTCGCCCCGCCCCCGGCCCCCTTGTTACGGTCACGCCCATGCAGCGCGCCCAGTCGTACCCGTCCGCCACGACGACGCCGGAGAGTGTCCCGGCGCGCTGACAGCTGATGTCCGAAGCCCCGGGGCGAGTGCCCCGGGGCTTCGTCGCGTGGTGCTCGCCTTCCCCCGATCGCGAGGAGTCACCATGCACGACCACCGCCGGCTCGGCCGTGAACTGGACCTGTTCGACACCGATCCGCTGATGGGCGCCGGGCTGCCGTACTGGCTGCCCGACGGCGCGATCGTGCGGCACACCCTGGAGGAGTACATCCGCGACGCGGAACGGCGGGCCGGCTACCGGCACGTGTACTCGCCGGTCCTCGGCAAACGCGAGCTGTACGAGATCTCCGGGCACTGGGACCACTACGGCGACGACATGTTCCCGCCGATGGACGTGGGCGCCGAGCAGGTCCTGCTGCGCCCCAGCCTCTGCCCCCACCACGCCCTGATCTACCGCTCCCGCACCCACAGCTACCGCGAACTACCCCTGCGCATGGCCGAGTTGGGCGGCATGTACCGCTCGGAGCTGTCCGGTGTCCTCGGCGGCCTGACCCGGGTGCGGGCCATCACCCTCAACGACGCGCACATCTTCTGCACCCTGGAGCAGGCCGTCCGGGAGGCCCGGGCCGCGCTGGAGCTGATCGGCCGCGCCTACGCGGACCTGGGCATCCGCGCGTCCCGGTACCGGCTGTCCCTGCCCGGCGAGGGCGGCAAGTACGTGGCCGACCCGGAGCTGTGGCGGCGCGCCACCGCCCTGCTGCGAGAGGCCCTGGACGGCTCCGGCGTCCCCTACGAGGCGGCCGAGGGCGAGGCGGCCTTCTACGGCCCCAAGATCGATGTGCAGATCACCGACCCGGCGGGCCGGGAGGCCACCCTGTCCACCGTGCAGATCGACTTCCACCAGCCCGAACGCTTCGACCTGCACTACATCGGCCCCGACGGGGCGAAACACCGCCCGGTCATGGTCCACCGCAGCATCATCGGCAGCGTGGAGCGCGCGGTCGCCCACCTCGTCGAGGAGCACGGCGGCGCCTTCCCGCCATGGCTTGCCCCGCTTCAGCTGGCGGTCCTGCCGGTCGGGGAGGAGCAGGCCGAGGCCGCCGACGCGCTGGCCGGACGCGCCCGCGAACTCGGCCTGCGCGCCGAGGCCGCGGGCCCGGGGCAGGGCACCCTCGCCGCCCGGATCCGCGCGGCCCGGCTGGTGCCCTACCAGGCGGTGATCGGCGGACGGGAGGCCGCCGCCGGCCTCGTGGCACCGCGCCTGCGCGACGGCCGTCGGCCGGACGCCCTGCCCGGCGCCGAGCTGTTGCGCCGTATCGGCGACCGGGTGGCGGCCCGCGGGCCCGGCCTGTGGGATCCGTCGTAGCGCGGGATCACCCCGATCGAGCGGCATCGCCACGGGGGCGGGACGGGTTCAGAGCGGCATCGCCACGCGGCGGGACGGGTTCAGAACGTCCAGCGCGTGTGGCTGTAGACCCCGTTGTCCCGGCCGAAGCCGTACGCCGTGTCCGGGGCCACCGCGAACACCACCGCGTCGCCGCTGCGGAACTCGTCCCCGATGCCGTGGAAAGTGCCCTCGGGGGAGGTGATGTGCGGCCCGTACTGCGTCTCGAACGCCGTGATCACCTCCTCCAGCAGCGCATGGTCGGCGACCGCCTCGGCCGTGCCCTCGACCACCAGGTCGAACCCGTCGGTGAGGGAGTTCGCCCCGGTGGTCAGGGCGCAGTGCGCGTCGTGCGCGAGGTTCTTCGCCTTCTGCTCCCCGCGGCCGGTGGAGAAGTACAGCGCCCCGTCGTGCCAGGCGGCGATGCAGGGCGTGACGTGCAGCCGGCCGCCGGGCCGCACCGTGGACACCCAGAAGATCTCGGCGGCCTCCAGCCGCCGCTGGGCCTCGGCCCATTCGGTGGCCGTCACCTCCGATGCGCCGGGGCGGGGATTGAGCGCGGAGCTGTAGCGGGCGTCGAGCTCGGTCGTCGGTCGCGGTGCGGGCATGGCGGGACTCCTTCGTCGTCTCCTACCCGTAACGACCGTCCGCCGGGGCCGAAATCATCGCCGCGTCCGTTCGTGTCGCCGTTCGCGCGGGCCGGTCCGCCGTACGGCGCCGGTCGGTCCGCCGTCCAGGGCCGGACCCGCCGCCGTCGCCGGTCGCGCTCGCGCCGGGAGCCGGGGTGCGGCCGGTGACCTCGGACCTCGGGCGGGGCGCGGGCCGCCGGGCAGGCCGTAGGGTCGCCGGCAGGCAGCTTCCCGCGGAACCACTGGAAGGAGTCCGCCGTGACGGACGAACGGCGCATCCCGGTGATCATCGACTGTGACACCGGCGTCGACGACGCCCTCGCCCTGCTGTTCGCCGTACGGCACCCGGCGCTCGACGTGCGGGCGATCACCTGCGTGGCCGGGAACACGGACGTGGACGGCGTCGTCCGCAACACCCTGACCGTGCTCGAGATGGCCGGTGCCGGTGACATTCCTGTCGCCCGGGGCGCCGAGCGGCCGCTGATCGAACCCGTGCGGACGGCCCGGCATGTGCACGGGGAGGACGGGATGGCGGATCTGGGGCTGCCCGCGCCGACCCGGGTGCCGGTCGACGTCGACGCGGTGACGCTGCTGCGCCGCGAGATCCTCGCCTCGCCGCGGCCGGTCACCCTCATCCCGATCGCACCCCTGACGAACATCGCGCTGCTGCTGCGGACGCATCCCGAGGTGACCCGCAACATCGAGCGGATCGTGTTCATGGGCGGCGCGGTGGCGGCCGGGAACGCCACGCCGGTCGCGGAGTTCAACGTGTGGCACGACCCGGAGGCCGCCGCGGTCCTGCTCAGCGCGGGCGTGCCGATCACGATGTACGGCCTGGACGTGTTCAAGAGGGTCCTGGTGCCCGCCGGGGAGGTGCAGCGGCTGCGGACGAGCGCGGAACCGAGCCTGAGGATGGCCGGGGAACTGCTGGCCCACCGGGACCCGGCCACCTCCGGTGACCCCACCCCCATGGGTGGCCTCGGTGACGCGGGCGCGGTCTGCGCGGTCGTCGACCCGAAGGGCATCACCACCGAGCGCCTGCCGGTCGAGGTCGTCCTCGCCCCCGGACCCGCCCGCGGCCAGACCATCGTCGACCGCCGGCCACGTCCCGGCGAGTCCGAGATACACGAGGGCACGCGCGAACAGCCGCTGGTGGACGTGGCGTTGGACGTGAACGTGGAGCGGTACGTGAACCTGTACCTGGAGACGGTGTGATCCGCGCAGGTCGTCCGACGGACTGCCGGCCCGGAACCGCTGCGTACCTCTAGGCGCCCGGCCCTGGTGTTGCTGTCCCGGACCGGAGAGGCCCGTCGCGGGAATCTTCGCGGACCGCCCTGCCGTGGTCCCGGTGGGGTGTCGGCAGGGCGGGGCTCACGAAGGGGCGGGCTCAGGCGCCGGTGGTGCCGCGCTTGGCCGCGCGGCGGCGGGTCATCACGACGAGGGCCGCTCCGCCCGCCAGCAGGGCAGCCGCGCCGAGGGCGATCGGGCCGGTGCTGCTGTTGGCGCCGGTCTCGGCGAGGTCGCCGCCACCGCCGTTGGGCTTGGGGGCGGTGGGCGTCGACTCGGAGGCGCTCGGGGTGGGCGTGTCCGTCTCGGAGGACGGCGGCGTCGTCTCCTCGGCGGGCTCCGACGGGGACGCCGGGGGCGTCGTCTCCTCGGCCGGCTCGGACGGGCTCGCGGGCGGCGTGGAGGCGGGCGGCTCCTCCTCCGCCGGCGGCGGGGTCGTGCACTCCTTCGTGCCGCCGTTCCAGGCCGCGATCAGCTTGTCCTTGATGACCGGGCGGTCCGGGCCCTTGGGCAGCTCGCCGTGCTCGAAGCCGTCCTTCGCGTCGAGTTCGCCGTCGAACTTCACCGCGCCCCGGTAGAGGTCGATCTGCCCGAAGCAGCCCTTGTCCGGGATGGCGATGTCGAGCGATTCGGTGGCGCCCGGCTTGACCGTCACCGTGTCGAAGTCGACGAACACCTGCTCACCCGAGGTCGCGAAGGTCGCGCCGTGCGCGAGGTAGGACGCCAGGGAAGCCGTGCAGGTGGCCGCGTCACCCGCGGTGCGGACCTTGACGTGTACCTTGCCGTCTTCGCTCGGCTTCAGGTTCTGGTCGTCGACCTTGACCGAGTCGTAGAAGTTCGTGCCGTCGAGCGAGAACTGGCAGCGGTCGGTCCCGGTCTCCGTGCCCGCGCCCGTGCCCGGCTTGTAGCTGCCGCCGGACGACCAGCCGTCGCCGCCGGGCGTTCCGGTGGCGAAGGCGGTCGTGGCGGAGGCGGCGCAGAGGGCGAGGGCCGCGGCACCCGTCCCCAGCAGGCGTCGCGCGGTGACACGGCTCGCTATGGACATGCGTATCCCATTTCTTGGCGTGTGCCGACCCGGATGACGGCAGGCGGGCAGCGTGACGCACGCGGTTGCCGGGGCCGCACCGGGGGTGAGTGGTCTGAGAGAACACTGGGCTCATTGGTCACATGTGCCTCAGTGGCCCCATCGTGGCTGGGCCGCAGCACACTGTCAACCTGCGGCGATACAAAGGAAGTTGCGTCGCCATCACACTTTCATCACAGCGGGAATGGATCACTCCGATCAACGCGATGGTTCCTTTTTCCGGCATTCTGGACAGATTCAATGCTGTCGCCCGTATGCCCTGCGAAGGAGACCGCGTGACCGAGCGCTCGACCCTCGACCTGTCGTCCCGGGACCCCGACTGGTGGCGCCAGGCCGTCGTCTACCAGATCTATCCCCGCAGCTTCGCCGACGCCGACGGCGACGGACTCGGTGATCTGCGCGGCATCACCCGCCGCCTCACCCACCTCGCCGCCCTGGGCGTGGACGCCCTGTGGCTGAGCCCCTTCTACCCGTCCGAGCTCGCCGACGGCGGCTACGACGTCGCCGACCCCCGCGGCGTCGACCCCCGCCTGGGCACCCTCGACGACTTCGACGCGCTGGTCGCCGAGGCCCACCGCCTCGGCCTGAAGGTCATCGTCGACATCGTGCCCAACCACTCCTCGCACCGGCACGCGTGGTTCCAGGAAGCCCTGTACGCGGGGCCCGGCTCGGCGGCCCGCGACCGCTACGTCTTCCGCGACGGCCGCGGCGAGCACGGCGAACTCCCGCCCAGCGACTGGCAGTCCGTCTTCGGCGGCAGCGCCTGGAAGCGGGTGCCCGACGGTCAGTGGTACCTGCACCTGTTCGCCCCCGAGCAGCCCGACCTCAACTGGGAGAACCAGGAGGTCCGCGCCGACTACCGCACCACCCTGCGCTTCTGGTCGGACCGCGGGGTCGACGGCTTCCGCATCGACGTCGCCCACGCCCTCGTCAAGGACCTGAGCGAACCCCTGCGCGACCTCGGCCGGCCCGAGCTGAGCCGCGAGGAGGCGCTCACCGCGCTGCCGCCCGGCACCCACCCCTTCTACGACCGTGACGACGTGCACGAGATTTACCGCGACTGGCGCAAGATCCTCGACGCCTACCGCCCGCCCCGGATGGCCGTCGCCGAGGCGTGGGTGCCCGGCGCACGGCGTGCGCTGTACGCCCGTCCGGACGAACTCGGGCAGGCCTTCAACTTCGAGTACCTCCAGGCCGGCTGGGACGCCGGGGAGCTGCGGCAGGTCATCACCGACTCGCTCGCCACGGCCCGGGCGGCGGGCGCCTCGGCCACCTGGGTGCTGTCCAACCACGACGTCGTACGGCACGCCTCCCGGCTGACGCTGCCGCCCGGCACCGACCTCAACGCCTGGCTGCTCTCCGGCGGCCACGCCCCGGCCGTCGACGAGGCGGCCGGGCTGCGCCGGGCCCGGGCGGCCACGCTGCTGATGCTGGCGCTGCCCGGCTCGGCGTACGTCTACCAGGGTGAGGAACTCGGCCTGCCCGAGGTCGCCGACCTGCCCACCGAGGTGCTCCAGGACCCGATCTGGGAGCAGACCGGTCACGTTCGCAAGGGCCGCGACGGCTGCCGGGTGCCGCTGCCGTGGACGACGTCCGGACCGTCGTACGGCTTCGGGCCCGGCGGGGCCTGGCTCCCGCAGCCGCCCGGCTTCGCCGCCTACGCCGTCGAGGCCCAGGACGGAGTGGAGGGCTCCACCCTGGAGCTGTACCGCACGGCCCTGCGGCTGCGCCGCAAGCTCCTCGACGGTGAGGAGCTGACCTGGGCGGCGGACACCCCCGACGGCGTGCTCCGGTTCGACCGCTGCGCGGGCTGGCGCTGCGTCACCAACCTGTCCGGCGCGGCGGTCGACCTGCCGACCGGTGAGGTCCTGCTGAGCAGTGCGCCGCTGGAGGACGGCCGGGTCGGGCCGGACACGACGGTGTGGCTCGGCCGCTGAGCGCTCCGCGGGTGGTGCCGCGACAGGTTGTGGTGTGTCTGCGGGGGCGTGGTGGCTGATCGCGCAGTTCCTCGCGTCCCTAGGGGGTGTGGTCGGGGGTGGTTGTGGTGTGTCTGCGGGGGTGTGGTGGCTGGTCGCGCAGATCCCCGCGCCCCTTCGGGGGCGTGGGCCCACTCGCGTGGCGTAGTAGGGCGGGCCGGGGGTGGGGGTGGGTGGGACGGTTGGGGTACCGACCGTGTCCGGACAGGGAGTCCCGCCCGCGATGAACAGGTACAGCAGGACAGCAGCCGTGGCGGGGGCCCTGGTCGTGGGGGCGCTCGCGTTTCCCGGAACGCCCGCGGCGGCCCGGGACGGCGGCCTGTGGGGAGCCGTGACCATCGCGCCGGGCCGGGAGGGCATCGTCGAGGTCGCGGGCGTCCCGGAGACGGCCGCGGGTGCGACGCTGACCCTGACCGCGCCCCGGGGCACGCGCGTGACCGGCACGCCCCTCGACGCGTCCGGCCACCGCGGCTCGGTCGCCGCCGACGGGCGCAGCGCCACGTACACCGTCACCGGCGGCGCGGCCGGGCAGGACCGGGTGTTCCCCTTCGTGCTGGCCGTGCCCGCGCACGCCGTTCCGGGCACCCGGCTGCGGGACTGCTTCCTGCGGCTCACCGACGGGCGGGGCGTGCCGCGGGCCGTCGGCCGGTGTGCCGTGACCGTGGGCCTGGCCGGGCCGACCCTGACCCGCCCGCTGTCCGGCGTGGCGCTGGCCGCCCGGCCGGAGATCTCCGGCACCGCCCATCCGGGAGCACAGGTCACCGTGAGGGACAAGGACGATCAGGAGGCCTGCGCGACCACCGCCGCCCCCGACGGAACCTGGGCCTGCACCCCGGGGGCCGGTCTCCCGGCGGGTGCCAACCGGCTGCAGGCGGTCGCCACCCTGAACGGGGTGAGCGCGATGAGCGAGCAGGTCGACATCTCGGTCGCCCGGGACGACGAGGCTCAGTAGCGGACCGCCCGGGCCACCTCGGTGCGGACCTCACCGGACAGGTCGTGGGTGCTGCGGGCGGTGGCCGTGGCGGAGTGGCCGGCCTGCACGTGGTCCACCGTGACGATGACCGTGTCGACCAGCTGCCCCCCGGCGTCGCGGAAGTCGACCTGGACGGCGAAGGACCGGGCCGAGTCGTCGGTGTTGCGGACGGTGACGTCCGTGCGGACCCGGCCGTCGGAGCCGGTGACGGGCGTCCCGGCCGTCACGTCGCCCTTGACGTCGGCGCCGTCCTGGATGTCGTCGAGCCGCTGCTGCGCCTCGGCCGAGGCCGACTCCACCGCCTCGCCGGCCTCCGAGGCGATCGACTCCACCGCGGACTCCGCCTTGCTCGCGGCGTCCGCGGGGCTGCCGTCACCGCCGCAGCCCGCGAGCGCCGCGGACAGGGCCAGCGCCGTGGCGGCCCCTGCCGTCGCCCAGCGCGTCCGGTGGCGGGCCGTCATGTCGCCTCCCTACGGTCCACAGGCCCCGGCCTACTGCCTACGGCCTACGGCCTCATGTGCGGCCGAGCCCGCCGCCGCCGAAGGATCCACTGGATCCGGGCGACCAGCGGCGCGGTTTCTGGTCCTTTCCGGTCTTGGTGCTCGCACGGTGGAGCTCATGCGGCATGATCCGCTGACCGTCGCGCGTCACGACCGGCACGTCGTCGGGCTCGCGCATCTCACGCATCTCGCGGACCGGACCGGTGTCCGGCATGTGCGGCTGCTCCTCCGGAGAGGGGTGATGGGTGTCCTTGTCCATGACCCGCATCCCGACCAGCACGGCCCAGATCAGCGCGCAGGCCACGATCAGCCCGCCGACGAAGGCGATGGTCACGGCGACCGCGTGATCTGACGACGCCGCCAGTTCTGCATACGTTGCCGTACTCATGCCCCAAGTATCACCGACGGAATGGGATAAAGCGCCCGGAATGCCCTCCGGGTCATGGGCAGGCAACCCCGGCCGCGCCGGCGACGACCTCAGGGTGACACCTCCCCCCCCCCACGAGGAGATCACCATGCGCAGACACCTGGCGCGGCTGCTCACCGTGCTCGCCGTGCTGGCCGCGGCGTTCGCCACTCCCGGCATGGCTTCGGGCAAGGCGCAGGCCGCCGACGACTGGAAACCGCCCGCCCACCTCGCCCAGCCCCTGAACGAGGTGTGGAACCACGTCGAGTCGACCTACGGGAACCTGTACGGCTTCCGGAACTACGGCTGGGACCAGGTCATGGCCAACCGGGGCAGCGTCAACTACTGCGTGCGCTGGGAGTCCGACGCCCCGGTCAGCGCCGCCCTGCGCGACCGGATCCACGCGGCGCTGAAGAAGCAGTTCGGCAAGTGGATGTCCGCGATGGTGGTGAACGGCAAGGGCCACAACGCCTGGCCGTACACCACAGTGCCCGTCAATATCGTCGGCTGGGCCGTGAAGAACCGCTCCACCCTCCAGTGGAGCGACAACTCCGTCGACATCTACGCGGGCGTCCTCGACGACGGCGGCTCACCGCAGTGCGCCCCGGACTGCGGACGCTTCTTCCACCAGGACGGCAACTACTCCAAGTGCCCGGGCGGCGCCGCCCGCCACTACGACCAGTCGCTGTGGCTGACCAAGGGCTTCCAGGGCGGCGCGGGCGGTGACTGGGGCCAGCGCATGGGCCAGGAGTACTTCACCGGCGCGCTGAACCAGGAGAACATCCACATCTACCTGCACGAGGTCGGCCACACCTTCGGCCTCGACGACTTCTACGACTGGTCGCCGACCGGCCAGTGCTGCTTCCTGATGAAGGCGGGCAGCGCCACGCAGATCACCGAGTTCGACACGTGGATGCTGCGCGACTTCTGGCGCCATCTGAAGAGCCGCTACGGTCTGTGACCGGCAGGGGCGGTGCGGGCGGCCCCGGCTCCCGTACCGCCCCGCGGCGTACGGCGTACCGTGGATATGCCGAGGGTATGTCGCACCCGGTGGCCGAACCGGTCTCGCCGCCCCCCGCAGCAGGAGCCCCTCGATGACGTCCGCCTCTTCGCCCCAGCCGTCCGTCCCCGCCCCGTCCGAGGTCCGGCTACGGATCGCGGACCAGGCACGCCCGGCCCGCCGGATCGACGGGGCATGGTGGCCCCGCTCGTACGACCTGGCCGCCGAACTGCCCGTGCTGCTCGGCGGACTGCCGGATGCCTGGGGCCGGATCAGCAGCGTCCTGGTCAACGGGGACACTTGGCCGGACTGCCCGGAGCGGATGGTCGTCGCTGGTCAGGCGGTGCACGTGGGGCGCACCGACTCACCGACCGCCCCGCACACCGTGTGCCTGCTCGCCCCCGGCATGGGCCGCTGGGACCTGCTGGTGGTGCCGCCCGCCACCGACGAGGCGGAGGCCGGTCGGGTCATGGAACGGGCCGTCACGCGGGGCGTCTGACTCAGCGCGCGAGCAGCACCAGGGCCAGGGCGGCCAGGGCCGGGACGGTCTGGACGAAGAGGATCTTCCTGCTCGCGGTCGCGGCGCCGTAGAGCCCCGCGACCGCCACGCACACCAGGAAGAACACCGTGACCTGGAAGCCCACCGGGTCGGACGCCACCGCTCCCCACGCCAGACCGGCCGCGAGGAAGCCGTTGTAGAGGCCCTGGTTGGCCGCGAGGGCCTTCGTCGAGGCGGCGAACTCGGCGGTCGTGCCGAAGGCGGCCCGGGCCCGCGGCGTGGTCCACAGGAACATCTCCAGCACCAGGATGTAGGCGTGGAGTGCGGCGAGGGCCAGTACCGCGATGGTGGCAAGGGTCGACATGCGCACATCATCACAGACCCGCCGGCCCCTGGCCCGCCCGCCCGGTCCCGCCCGGCCGTCCCACCCCTGCCCGTCGCAACCGCCTGTCCGGACCGGTTCCGCCCGCCTGTCCGGACCGGTCGCACTCCCCTGCCCGGACCGGTCGCACCCGCCTGGCCGGACCGGTCCCGTTCCCGCCCGGCCGTCCCACCCCGTCCGTCGCCACCCCGCCCGTCCGCCGCCCCGCCCGTCCCCGTTCGGGCCCGCCCCGGAGGCGGGCGGGGCCCGCGGGTGGCAGATTGCGCCCAGAGGAAGACCGGGTCCGGCCGTCGCGTCCCCGCGTGTGCCGCTCGGGAGCCGGGCCCGGTCTTCCCGCTCCCGGTCGCCGTCGGCGGCTGCGCCCACAGCGCCAGGCGGCGCGGCCATGACACAGCACACCTAGGGCGCGATGGCCTTGCGCAGGGTGTGCAGGCACAGGGTCAGAGCCGAGTGCTTGGGGGTGCCGGTGGTGCGGGTGTGCTCCCAGGCCGTGTACAGCAGGGCCCACACCAGGTTGCGGACCCACTCCTCGTGGAGTTCGGCATCGATGCTGCCCTCCGCGTGACCGCGCCGGACCGTGTGCAGGAAGTGCCGGTCGGCGGGGGTCTCCTCGTCCCAGTCGGACCAGTTCGCCAACTGCGGCGTGTCGAACATCAGAGTGAGGCCGTCGCCGAGTTCGAAGTACTCCTGGCAGAGCCGCTCCAGCGCCTCGGCGGCCGGGCCGTCGTCGAGCCGGGCGCGCTCGGTCGCCGCCTCGACCTTGTCCAGGACGTCCGAGCTGATCGCGGCGAGCAGGTCGGACCGCTCGGGGAAGTAGCGGTGGACCGTCGTCCGCCCCACACCCGCCGCCGTCGCGACATCGCCGAGCGACGCGGTCGGGTCGCCGGCCAGCAGGGTGACGGCGGCATCCACGATGGCGCGACGCGTGCGTGCCCGGGTCCCGCTCTCGGCCGCCACGGCCCGCTCCTCACCCATGCCGCATACGGTAGCGCGCCTTCCGGGATGAAAATCGATTGACCGTTATGGAACATCAATGCTCCACTCGGCATCATGACTGTTCCGGAAAGTACGGCCCCCAAGCTGTCCGTCCCGCGGCTGCGGATCCTCTTGTCGTTCGCCCGGCCGCACCGGGGCGCGCTGGTCCTGGCCCTCGTCCTCGCCCTGGTGGGCTCCGGGATGGGACTGGCCACGCCGATGGTCACCAAGGGTGTGCTGGACGCGCTCGGCGGGTCGGACTCGCTGCGCGGGCCGATCCTGGCCCTGCTCGTCCTGCTGGTCGTCGGCAGTGCCGTCATGTACTGGCAGTGGACGCTGCTCGGCGCGCTGGGGGAGCGCGTGGTGCTCGGGGCCCGTGAGTCGATGGTGCGGCGCTTCCTGCGGGCCACGGTCCCGGCCGTCACCCGGCGCCCGCCCGGCGAGCTGGTCACCCGCGTCACCTCCGACACGGTCCTGCTGCACCAGGCCGCCACCGGCGCCCCGGTCGGCCTGATCAACGCCGTGGTCATGCTCGTCGGGACCCTGATCCTCATGGGCGTCCTCGACCTGGTGCTGCTGGGAACGGTCGCGGCGGCCGTGGCGGTGGTCGGCGTCCTGTTCGCCGTCCTGATGCCCGGGATCGCGACCGCGCAGCAGCGCGCCCAGGACCACCTCGGCCGGCTCGGCGGGAACCTGGAGGGAGCGCTGCGCGCGATCCGGACGGTGAAGGCCGGCCGGGCCGAGGACCGCACGGCCGAGCACATCGTGGCCGACGCCCGCACCTCCGCCGAGCACGGTGTCCGCGCCGTCCGCCGCGAGGCCCTGGCCTGGACGATCGCGGTCGCCGGCATCCAGCTCGCGATCATCCTCGTCCTGGGCGTGGGCGCCTGGCGGGTCTCCGAGGGTGCCCTGGAGGTCTCCAGCCTCATCGCGTTCCTGCTTTACGCGTTCGGGCTGATGGACCCGATCAGCGAACTCAGCCAGAACATCACGTCGCTCCAGTCGGGGATCGCCGCAGCGGAGCGGATCCGGGAGATCGACGCCCTGGAGTCGGAGGACACCGAGGCCGACGTACGCGGACCCGCGCCGCGGCGTGCGGCGGTTGCCGAGGACGACACCCCCGTACTGGAACTGCGGGACGTGACCGCGGCCTACGGCCCGGGCGCCGACCCGGCTGTGCGCGGTGTCTCCCTGGTGATCCCCCGGCACGGGCACACGGCGATCGTCGGGCCGTCGGGCGCGGGCAAGACGACCCTGTTCTCCCTGGTCCTGCGCTTCCTGGAGCCGACCGGCGGCGAGCTGCTCCTGGACGGCCGCCCGTATCGGGACCACTCCCACGACGAGATCCGCTCGCGCCTGGCGTACGTCGAGCAGGACACCCCGGTCGTGCCCGGGACGATCCGCGACAACCTGCTGCTGGCCCGCCCCGGTGCGACGGACGCGGAACTGCGGCGCGTTCTGCACGAGGTGCGGCTGACCGAGAAGGTCGACGCCCTGGACGAGGGACTCGACACCCCCCTGTCCGGCGCGGCGGTCTCCGGCGGTGAGCGGCAGCGCATCGCCCTGGCCCGGGCCCTGTTGCGCACTCCGGACGTACTGCTCCTGGACGAGGCGACGGCCCAGCTCGACGGGCTGACCGAGGCCGCCGTGCAGACCTGCGTGCGCGCCCGCGCGGCGACCGGCGCGGTCGTCACCATCGCCCACCGGCTGTCGACCGTGATCGACGCGGACACCATCGTGGTGATGGAAGCGGGCCGGGTCCGCGCCCGGGGCGGTCATGCGGAGCTGCTCGCGACGGACGCGCTGTACCGGGAGCTGGTGGAGGCGCTGCGCATCACGGCGGGCACACAAGCGGCCTGACGGTAACTCAGGGATTGGCGGCGGCCGGTTTTCGATCATCCCTCGGAAGGATGTAAGGACCGTCCGCCGCCCAAGACGATGATCCCGACCTGTTCGAACACGACCGAGTCGAAAACCGACACGGTCGTACATCGACGTACGCGGATATCGAAGTCACTCGGGCAACGGCGTACTTGGATATCGACGTACTCGAACACCAGGGAAGGGACAAGCAGTTGCGCATCGCACGGCTCCTCGGAACCGTCCTGGGCACCACCTTGCTGACCACCACCGCCGTACTGACCGCGCCCGCGCAGGCCGGTCCCGCCGCACCACGGGACGCCGCGTCCCTGGACGGGCCGGCCCTGCGCGACTCGCTGGACGCCGTCCACGAGGCGGGCATGTACGGCGTCTTCTCGTCCGTCCGGGACGGCGGCGAGCGGTGGACCGGCGCCTCGGGTGTGGCCGACGTGGCCACCGGACGGCCCGTCACGCCGGGCATGCGCCAGCGGGTGGGCAGCATCAGCAAGACCTTCACCGCCGTGGGTGTGATGCAGCAGGTGGAGCGCGGCCGGATCCGGCTCGACGCGCCCGTCGGCGACTACCTCCCGGAACTGATACCCGGGGAGCGCGGCCGGGAGATCACCGTCCGCATGCTCCTCAACCACACCAGCGGCATCGGCGACTTCGTCGCGGGTGCCTTCCCCTCCCTCACCCGGAACTCCCCGGCCAGCCTGGAGGAGGAGCGTTTCCGCTCCATACGCCCCGCGGAACTGGTCAGGATGGGCCTCGAGGCCCCCGCGACCGGAGGCCCCGGTTCGGTGCCCGGCTCGTACTCCAACACCAACTACGTCATCGCCGGGCTGCTCCTGGAGAAGGTCACCGGCCAGAAGGCGGACGCCTACCTCACCCGGCACGTCATCGACCGGGCCGGGCTGCGCCACACGTACCTGCCGCGCACCCCGTACATCAAGGGCCCGCACCCGCGGATGTACGAGTCGTGGTTCGGCCTGCTCGACCCGCCCCGCGACTTCAGCGTCTACGACATGTCCTGGGCGTCCACCGCGGGTTCGGTCGTCTCCACCACCGACGACCTGAACCGCTTCTACCGCGCCCTGCTCGGCGGGAAGCTGGTCGGCAGGACGTCCCTCGACCAGATGACGCGCACCGTCCCCGTCTCCGGCATGGACTACGGACTCGGCATCTACGCCCTCGACCTGCGCGGCTGCGGCCGTTTCTGGGGCCACGACGGGGCGGTGTTCGGCGCCGGCACGATCGCGCTGTCCAGCCGTGACGGCAAGCGCCAGCTCGCCCTCGCCCAGAACCTGATGAAGTACCAGGAGCTGGACGAGAACGGCCGTCCGAAGTCGCACCCGATCGACGACGCCATCGCCGCGCATGTGGTCCGTGCCCTCTGCCCCGAGGCTCCCGCGTCCGGAATCAACCATTCTCGGTTGACCAAGAGTCTCAGGTTTGATCAGCTGTCCCACTAGTCGTGTTCGATTCTGATCGAGCAATTCATGGCTCCCTGGGGGGGGAGCTTGTGACGAGTTGGGGAGTTTCCTTGATGCATCACGGTTCCGCCGTGCCACGCCGCGCCAGACTCCGGCGCGGCGCCGCGGCCCTGACCTTCGTGGCGCTGACCGCCGGCACCGCCCTGACGGGTGCGCCGGCCGCGACGGCCGCCGGCGGCGCGGCGCTCGCCGGGAAGGCGTGCACACCGACAGAGGGCTTCTCCGGCTGCCGGCTGTTCGATCCGACGACGGCGAAGCAGGAGTTCGAGGTGCCGTCCGGCGTGACGGGCCTGGACGTACGGGCCTGGGGAGAGGGCGGCGCCGGCAACTCCATGGCGAGCGGCGGTGCGGGCGGCTTCGTCGCCGGCACCGTGAAGGTCAGCCCCGGTGAGGCGCTGAGCATCGCCGTCGCGGGGCTGAACGCCGGTGACGCCCTCGGCGGCAAGGGCGGCAGCAGCGGCGCAGACCGCGGCGGCAACAGCAGCGCCATCCGCACCAGCGGCGGCTCGGCGCTGGTCGTCGCCGGCGGCGGGGGCGGCGCGGGCGGCGACATGGCCCACGGTCAGGCCGGCGCCGCCGGTGGCGAGTCCGGCCAGGACGCCTCGGAGAAGGGGCGTGGCGGCAAGGGCGCGACCGGCGCGAAGGGCGGTGCGGGCACCGGCAACGGCGCGGCGGGCGCCGACCACGCCAAGGGCGGTGCCGGCGGGGCAGGCGGCACGGGCCGCTACGGCGGTGGCGGCGGCGGTGCCGGCTACGCGGGCGGTGGCGGCGGCACGGGTGCCGAGACCGGCTCGTCCGCCGGCAACGACCCCACCACCGGCAGCGGTGGCGGCGGCTCCAGCTACGCCGAACCGGCCCGGGTGGACGACGCCCGGCTCGTCGTCGGCAGCGGCACCGAGGCACCGGAGAAGAACGACCCGTTCTGGGCCTCCTCCGACAACCCGATCGACTCGGGTGTGGCCGAGGGCGGTGCCAACGCGCCCGGCGGCCCCGGCCGGATCGTCCTGCAGTGGAAGGGTCTGCCCGTCGACCGGCTGGCCCGGGTGTCCGGCACCGACGTGACGACCCAGCCGGGTAACGACGTCAGGCCGCTGGCCGTGGTGGCCCAGGGCAAGGACGGCAAGCCGGTCGCGGACGCGTCCGTGACGTACACGATCGAGGACCCGGACGGCCTGAAGCCGCTCTTCTACCTCACCGGCGGCCCCGACGACGACGAGACCGTCGTGGCGACCGACGCGCAGGGCCGTGCGCAGACCCCGTGGATCAACGTGGGCAGCGGCAAGGAGGGCTCGTTCACCGTCCGGGCGACGACCCTGGGCGCGTCGACGGCCTTCACCGTGCGGGTCAAGGAGTCCCCGTACGTCGTGAGCGCCTCGGACGGCGACAAGCAGAAGGCCGAGCAGGGGCAGGACTTCGCCGACGCGCTGGTCGCCCGGGTGGTCAAGTCGGGCAAGACGGCACCGGCCGGCACCGAGGTGGAGTTCCGCGTCGAGGACACGGCGAAGGACGCTCCCCTCTTCGAGGGCGAGGACCGGGTGGTCCGCGTGAAGACCGACGACTCGGGCAAGGCGACGGCCCCGGCCCTGACCGCCGGTGAGGGCACGGGCACGTACACCGTGGCCGCCTCGGTCGGTGACGCCATGACCCAGTTCGCGGTCGAGGTCGTCCCCGGCGACGGCTCGCAGGAGCCCGGCCCGGGTGACGAGTCCGGCTCTCCGTCCCCGTCCCCGAGCCCCACGGCCGACTCGAGCCCCTCCGCCGAGCCGAGCCCGTCGACCAGTTCCACCAGCTCCGGCACGACCGGCGGCGACGGCACCTCGACCACGGGCGGCACGTCGACGAACCTCGACGGCAGCCTCGCCTCCACCGGCGCGGGCGGCATCGGCCTGCTCCTCGCTGCGGCCGCGGGTCTGGCGGCGGTGGGCTTCGCCGCGTTCCGCTTCGCCCCGCGCCTGAAGCTCCCCTCGCGCGACGACGCCTGACGCCCGGCCACGGGGACTGCCCGCCACCGGCTTCCGGGGGCGGGCGGTCCCCGTCTCTTTTTGCGAGGCGGTCTCCGTCTCGTTTTGCGGAACCTTTGCCCGGGGGTCGGGCGTTGGAGGGGTGTGCGCGCGTGAGCGGGTGCGCCAGGTGATGCCGACTAGTACCGAGGTGGACGCAATGGCAGTGTGGGACCGGCTCAAGGACCAGGCCAAGGCCCTCCAGCAGAATCAGGGCGGCCGGGGTGCGACGACCGGTGGGCACAGCGGCGGGGCGAGGTCCGGCGGCGGCAGCAAGGCCCAGCTGGTCGGTGTGCTGAAGACGCAGCTCGGGTCGCTGAAGAACGAGCTGAAGAGCGGTGCCTACCGGGACGCGAGCATGGCGATGTGCGCCCTGGTCGCGGCGGCCGACGGGCAGGTGGATCCGGCCGAGCGCCAGCAGGTCGAGTCGATGATCCTCAGCAACGACGTGCTGCAGAACTTCCCGCCGGAGCAGCTGCGCACGCGTTTCAACAAGCATGTGGACCAGCTGACCGCCAACTTCCAGCTCGGCAAGACCCAGGCGATGCAGGAGATCGCCAAGGCCACCAAGAAGCCCACCGAGGCCCGGGCCGTGATCCAGACGGGCATGGTCATCGCCGGTGCGGACGGCCACTTCTCCCAGGCCGAGGCGACGGTCCTGCGCGAGGCCTGTGCGGCGCTGGGGGTGTCGCCCGCCGAGTTCCAGCTCTGACCGGCGGGCCGGACCACGGGCCGCTCAGGGAGTGCGCGCGGCGCCCACGCCGGGCGGGCCGCTCAGGGAGTGCGCGGGGTGCCCACGGCCGGGCGGGCCGCCGTGCCGATGACGGCGTCGCCGCGGAGCCGGCACCGGCGGCGGCTCCGCCGGGCCGGCCGTCCGCGCTCTGCTCGCCGCCGTCCCGGGCGACCGGTATGCCGCGGCACTCCGCAGGCCCGCCGGACGCCGCACCCGGAGCTGCGCCGAGGTCCGCCCTGAAGGAGCCCGCCGTATGGCCGCCGACCGCCCCGCCCCGCCCCGCCGCGCCCTGCTGGCCGCCGCGGGACTGCTCCCCCTCGCCGCATGCGGCACGGACGACCGCCCCGCCGGCCGCCCGGACCGCACTCCCACCACCTCCGGCGCGCCGTCGCGAAGAGCCCCGGTCCACCGCCCCCGGCTGACGGACCTGGAGCGTGAGTACGGTGCCCGCGTCGGGGTCTACGCCCTCGCGACCGGCACCGGCGCCACGGTCGTCCACCGGGCCGGCGAACGCTTCGCGTTCTGCTCTACGTTCAAGGCCCTGGCCGCGGCGGCGGTCCTGCACCAGCGCACCCTGAGCGGCCTGGACCGGCGCGTCACCTACACCGAGGCCGACCTGCGCTCCACCGCGCCGGTCACCGGCAAGCACGTCGCGGCCGGGATGACCCTCCGTGAGCTCTGCGACGCCGCCGTCCGCTTCAGCGACGGCACGGCAGGCAACCTGCTGATGCGCGACATCGGCGGCCCGCCGAAGCTCACCGCCTACCTGCGCCGGCTCGGCGACGAGGTCAGCCGCATGGACCACTACGAACCCGAACTGCACGACGTACCGCCGGACGACCCCGCCGACACCACCACCCCGCAGGCGATCGCCACCGACTTCCGCAGGCTCCTCCTCGGGACCGCCCTGCCCGCCCGGGAACGCAGGCTCCTCATGCACTGGCTCTCCCGCAACGCCACCGCCGTCGGGGCCCGCCGCATCCGGGCCGGACTCCCCGGGGACTGGAAGGTGGCCGACAAGACCGGCACGGGCGACTACGGCAGAGCCAACGACATCGCCGTCGTCCACCCGCCCCGCATGGAGCCGCTCGTCCTGGCCGTCATGACCGACCGGCCCGGCCGCGACGCCGAACCCTCGGACGCCCTGGTCGCCGAGGCGACCCGGCGGACCATCGCCGCCCTGCGGCTCCCGGGGCCGCCGTCGCCGTCTATAACGGGGCCATGATCTATCACGTCGTACCGAGCACCGTCTGGGCCGGCGCCACCGGCCGGACCTACGCGCCCGACTCCCTCGCCGAGGAGGGCTTCGTGCACTGCTCCCCGGACGAGGTGACCACAGTGGCCGTCGTCAACGCCTTCTACCGGGACGCGCCCCGGCCCCTGCTGGTGCTCGCCCTCGACGAGACGCGGCTCGCCGCCAGGGTGGAGTGGGAGGCGGCGGCCCCCGCCCCGCCCCCCGGGGTCGCCGGGGACGTCCTTTTCCCGCACGTGTTCGGCCCCCTCGACCGGGACGCCGTCGACCACGTCCTGGAGGTACGGTTCGACGAGGAGGGCCGGGCCTCGGAACTGCGTACGGCAGGATGACCGGGTGATCGAACAGAACTCCACCCCGGCCGCCCCCGACCCCGCCACCGACCCCGCTCTGCGCCCCGTCCGGGGAGCGGCCCGCTGCGCCATCGCCGCCCTCGCCCTCGCCGGGACCGCCTGGGTGGCCCGGGCGGTCTGGCACATCCGGCTCGCCGTGGCCGGGCAGCCGGCGTCCGGCCCGCTCGACCAGGGCGACGGCGTGCACCGGCCCCCGAACGCCCTGGAGGACTCCTACCACCTGGTCGCCTCCGTGGGCAGCGCCGTCACGGCCGTCTGCGTGATCGTGTTCCTGCTCTGGCTGGACCGGATGCGGGACAACGCCAAGGCCCTCTCGGGCACGGACCCGCGCTACGGCTACCCCTGGCTCTGGCTGGGCTGGATCCTGCCCGTCGTGAACCTGTGGATACCCCGGGGTGTCGTCGCGGACGTCCACCGCTCGGTCTTCCCCGAGCGGCGGCTGCCGGCCGTCGTGAACTGGTGGTGGGGTCTGTGGCTGGCCGGTCTGGCCGGCGGCGTGGGGATCATCTACTCGGACGACACGGACGAGGTCATCGCCCGCGCCTACAGCGGCGTTCTGCCCCTGCTCGCCGCCGACCTGGTGATCGTCGTCGCGGCCGGGGCCGCCGCCCTCATGATCCACACGCTCACGACGGCGCAGCGGGAGCACGTCGCCGGCCGGGCCTACTGACCTGGCCGCAGCGGCCGGTGCACCGACACGGCGAACGATGCCGTCACCGGCACCGGCACCGGCGCACTCAACCGCTCGGTCCGGCCGCGCAGTTGTGCGGCGGTGAGGTGACGCGCGGTCGGGCTCATGCTCACCAGGCGGGAGATGTCCTCGGCCGTGAGCCGCATCGTGTACTCCAGCGGCTCGGTGCGATCGAGCCGGAAGTGGGCGTCCAGGGTCCGGCGCAGGCGCTCCTCCTTCCGCGGGTCGACCGCCAGCAGCCCGACCGGATCGCGCAGTTCGCGCAGGTGCCGGGCCGTGGGGGTGACGACGACCAGTACGCCGTCCGGGCCGAGGACGCGGGCGAACTCGGGCCCGTTGCGGGGCGCGAAGACGTTGAGCACGAGGCCGGCGCAGCCGGTGCGCACGGGCCACGGCCGCCACACGTCCCAGCAGGCGGCCTCCGCACGGGCATGCGCGCGGGCCGCCGCGCGCAGGGCGGGCACGGAGCTGTCCAGTCCCAGTCCCAAGGCCTCGGGGAGGGCGTCCAGGACGGCCGCGAGGTAGTGGCCGGTGCCCGCGCCGGCGTCCAGCACGGTGGCGTCGGGCGCGGCCAGCTCCCCGGCGAGGCGTGCGAGGGTGCGGGCGAGCGGGTCGTAGTGCCCGGCGCCGAGGAACGAGGCACGGCAGCGGACCATGTCGGGGGAGTCGGCGCTCGGGGCGCGCCGGTGGCCGGTCAGCAGACCGACGTAGCCGTGGCGGGCGATGTCGAAGGTGTGCCGGTTGGCGCAGCGCAGGGCACCGCGGACGGGTTCGAGACCGGCCGGGCACTGGGGGCAGGTCAGGACGGACAGGAGTCGGTCGGACGGCATGGGTGCTCCTCGGAGCGCGGCGCACCGCCGGGCAGCCGGGTGCGCCGCGGACGGCGGACGGTGGGCGTCGGCGCCCGCCGGACGGCTGCCGCGAACCGGCAGCGGAGGCGGGAACGCCGGGGAGGGCGACGTGGACAACCCACGTCGCCGTCCTCACCGCGGCGTCAGAGGAAGCAGTGGGGCAGGGCGTTGCATGCCAGAGCCATACGGCCAGGCTACCGGGCGCCGCCGCAGGTCACGACGAGCCGCCCGCCGGAGGCCGGCCACCGGCCCACCCTGCCTCCACCCCCCTCAACTTCGGCGGTTATCGTCCGCTGGTGAGCGAACTGTCGGCTGTGTACCTGCCGGAACCGACCGTCGGACGGCTGCTGGGGTCGTGGCAGCCGGACGTCCCCGCCCTCCTGCTCGTCGCCGTGCTGGGCGGGCTCTACGGCTGGGGTGTGGTCCGGGTGCGCCGGCGGGGCGGGTCCTGGCCGCCGGCGCGGCTCGCCGCCTTCGTGCTCCTGGGGCTCGGGACGATCGTCCTGGCCACGATGTCCGGCCTGGCCGTCTACGACCGTGAACTGTTCTGGCCCGCCGCCGTGCAGAACGTCGGGCTCGATCTGCTCGCTCCGCTGGGCCTCGCCCTGGGCGATCCGCTGCGGCTCGCGGTGGAGGCGCTGCCGGGCGGCGGGGCGGGCCGGGTGCGGCGGGTGCTGTCCGGCCGTACGGTCCGGCTGCTGACGTTCCCCCTCGTCAGCACGGCCCTGGTGCTGGCCACCGAACTGACCGTCTACTTCACGCCGTACTTCGCCACCGCGCTGCGGGTGGGCTGGCTGCACGAGCTGATGTACCTGCACCTGCTGGCGGCCGGCTGCCTGTTCGTGCTGCCGGTGCTCACCCGCGAGCAGGCCCTGCCCGCCTGGTGCACCCACCCGGTCCGGGCGGCCCTGGTCTTCCTGGACGGGATCGTCGACGCGCTCCCCGGGCTGGTGGTGATGACGCACGGCACCCTGATCGCGGGCGCCTGGTACCTGCACCACGCGCCGCCCTGGTCCCCCGACGTCCACCACGACCAGCAGCTCGGCGGCGGCGCCATGCTGGGCATCTCCGAACTGGTCGCGCTCCCCTTCCTGCTGGTGGTCCTCGCGCAGTGGGCGCGGGCCGAGCGGGCCCAGACGGCCGTACTGGACCGGCGTCTCGACGGCGAACTCGCTCCCGCCGCCCCCGCGCAGGGGCCCGCCGTACTGGTCCGGCCCTGGTGGGAGACGGAGGAGGGCGAGGTGGCGGAGCGGGTGCGGCGGCGGGGGCGGGGCGACTGACGCGGGCCGGTCAGCGGCTGCCGGTGGCCGACCGGTCCGTGCTCGGGCGGGCCGCCGAGGGGGCGGGGCGTATCGAGGTGGGGGTGGCCGACGGGGCGCGGGACGCCTCCGCCGGGCCGGTCGCCCGCCTCTCGGGGGTGCCGGGCTCCGTCGTACGGGGGGCGTCGGTGGCCGGGCGGCGCGGGCCCGGGGACGCGCGCGACTCGGACGGGGACGGTACCGGGGTGGGTGACACCGGGGAGGTGGGCGGCGCCGTCCGCGTGGTGGGCGGGGCCATCGGGATCGTCGGGGTCGTGGGGTGTTCGGGTGCCGTGTGGCGCAGGGGGATGCCGATGAGGACGGCCGCGACGCAGCACAGGCCCGCCCCGGTCGCGGTGCGCAGCAGACGGCGGCGGGTCGCCCGGCGGCGGATCGCCCGGTACTGGCCGGGGGGCGCGCCCAGGTGGTCGGGGGAGGAGGGGCGCAGGATCACGGCGAGCGGGTCGTCGGGGCCCGGCTCCGGGCCGTCGTCGTCAAGGCGTGTGGTCAAGGCTTCTCCTCAGGTGGACGCGGAGCAGTTCCCGGGCCGCGTGCAGGTCGGCCTTGACGGTTCCTTCCTTGCGCCCGGTCAGTGCGGACACCTCCCGGATCGGCATGTCAGCGTAGTAGTGGAGCAGGATCGGGACGCGCAGTCGCTCCGGCAGCGACTGCACGAGCATCCGCACCGACGGGTCGGCCTGTTCGGAGTGCGGGCGTACGGCGGCCTCCGAGGTGACGCGGTGCAGGGCCCGGCGCTCGCGCTCCAGCTTGCGCCAGTGGTCCCGGACCAGGTTGGCCGCGGTGACGTAGAGGAACCCGCGCGGCTCCTCCACGGTCGTCCAGCGGGCCCAGAGCCGGGTGAACGCCTCCGAGGCGATCTCGTGGGCCGTCCCGTCGTCGTCGACGAGCCGACGGCACCAGCCGGCGAGGCGCGGATAGAGGGCGGCGAACAGCTCGGACGCTGCCTTCTCGCGGGACCGTTTCAACGCTCTCCCGGGGTGGATGACGTCGCACCGCTCAGCGCCGCGAACACGATGACGTTGTCCGCGTAGCCGTCGCCGGTCCGCGCTCCGCCGCACGTGATCAGCCGTAGCTCCGGCCGGTCCACGTCGCCGTAGACGTCGTCCGTCGGGAAGTCGGTTCTGGGGACGGTCCGCACCGCCGTGACGGCGAACTCCGCCGCCGTGCCGTTCTCCAGGCGCGCCGTGATCCGCTCACCCCGGTGCAGCCGGGCTAGGTGCCGGAAGACGCCGTCGCCGTACGGGCCGACCGTGACGTGGCCGAGGAGCACCGACGGGCCCGACTCACCGGGTGTCGGCGAGTGCCGGTACCAGCCCGCCCGGTCGTGGGCCGTGACCGGCGGCACCTGCACCGTGCCGTCGGCCGCCAGCCCGAGCCGGATCACCGGGGTGTCGACGCCGATCGCCGGGATCAGCAGCCGCACCGGGGCCGAACGGGCCAGGGGGCGTGCCCTGTCGGCCGGGACCGGTGAAGCCGTGGTCCTCGGCCGCGGCGGGGTGGTCCCGTGGCCCGCGCACGCCGTCAGCAGGGACGCCAGTGCCCCGGCGGTGACGGCGCGCCTGGAGAACGAGCTCATGCCCCGGTCGCCCGGCGGCGGCGTACGACGAAGACCGTGCCGCCGCCCAGGGCGAGCACCGCGGCGGCGCCCGCGCCGATCGCCGCGCCGTCGTTCCCGGAGGCCGGGGACGACGCCACACCGGTGTCGGGCGCGCCGCTCGGCACGACGGAGACCTGCCCCTCGGCGGGCGCCCGGGTCGGTTCGGCACTGGCCGGCGCCGGTTCGGCCACCCGGGTCGGTTCGGCGCTCTCCTCCGGCTGGGTGGTGGGCGCGGCGGACGCCGGGACCGGGCTCGGGGCAGCAGCCCCGTCCGCGAACGCGGGCCCCGTGCCCATCAGTACGGCGGTGCCCGCGAGGGCCAGGGCACTGAGGACGGTTCGGCGCATGGAATCGCTCTCCTTCGTCGGTCCGCCCGACGGTCGGGCGGGGTGACACATCGTGCGGAGAGACGAGGCGGCGCCGAGACGGGTTGTAAAGAGATGGCAAAGCCGTCGCGGGGGGCCGGAACAACCTGGCCCCACATAACCTGATGCGCGCGGGAGTCGGGGCGGCTAGCATCCCTCGCGATGACGACTCACTCTGTGAACAGATTGGGGGACCCGTCCGCGCAAGGTGAGTGCTGATGCTCACCGACCTCGCGAACGGGGACTTCTCGCTTTCCTTCTGGCCGCGCGTGCGCGAGTTCGCCGTGCCGCCTTCCATGATCGAGACCGCGACCGCGCGCCGCCGTGCCGGTGACTGGGCGGGAGCCTGCGCCGCCGCGAACGTCGACGTCGACGTCCGGCCCCGTCTCGTGGCGCGGCGTTACGGCCGGGAGGCCGCCGCCCGGCTCCGCGCCGACCTCCGGCACCTCGCCCCGGACCTGCTGCGCTGGCACATGCCGAGGATCGCCCCCGACGGGCTGCTGCGGCCGGGCCTGACCATCACCCTGTCCCGCTACGGCACCACCGGCCCGGGAGCACTGCACCTCGTGGCGCGAACGCCGCCCGCCTGGGCGGACGCCGGTCAGCGGATCAGCCTCGCCCTGTGGGACGCCTCCCGCGCTCGGGAGGCCCACCGGCATCATCCGCACCCGCGCCCCAGCCGGCGCTTCCGGCTCGACCTGCACCGTCACCTGTGGGACGCGCGCCGGGCCGGTGAGCTGCGGGCGCGGTCCGGCGAGGGCGGTGCGGGCCCCGATCCCGCCGGGCCGGCGCCGTACGGACAGCGGTGCGCCGTCGACCGATGGGCGGCCGAGGCGGAGATCCTGCTGCGCGCCGGGGGACGGTCCGGCGGCAGGGTCTCCGTGCGGCTCGGGGCACGGCACCGGGTCGTCCTGGAGGTGTCCGACGGCGGTGAGCAGGCGGCGATGTCGTACGCACGCGCCCCCGACGCCTCGCTCCCCGTGCTGCCCGACGCGGCGACCTGGGTGCTGCCCGACCTGGAGCTGCTGCGGGCCGGGGCGATCGACGCCGGGCGGCTGCATCCGCTGGTCGCCTCGGCCCTGGGGGCCGAGCGGACGGGCACCCCCGGGGTGCCGGAGCGGGCGGGCGACCCCCGGGTGGTGGAGTGCCGGGGCGCCCGGCACCGGATCGGCCTGGTCGACGGCGCGCAGGCCGCCCTCGACCACGACCCGGCCGAGATCCGGCGGGAGGAACTGCTCGCCGCCTTCGGCGGGCCGCCGCTGCCCTGTCTGCGCGCCGTCGACGATGCCCACCGCCGGCCCGAATGCTTCCCCGGCGTCCGCGAACGCCTCCACCACGGCGACACCGCCGGCGCGCTCGCCGCGGTCGAGAGCCTGCTCGGCCCCGAGGCGGTGCTGCGCGACGGCCCGCTGCGGGACGCGCTGGAGACGGCCGCACGACGGCGCATCGCCCACGGGCTCTACCGCGCGGGCCTGGACGGCCCCCCGCCCGGCAGCCTGCGCCCCTGGGACCGCCGCCGCTCCCGCGACGACGGCCCGCACCCACGCCACATGTGACCCGGCACGACCCGACCGGGCGAACGCCCTGCCCCGCCCCGCCCTTCATCCCACCGAGACGGCCCACCACCGGCACACAGGTGATCACACATGCGCTCTCACACCTCGTTCCCGCCCGGCCCCGCTTCCCAGCTCGACGTGGCCGGCGACCTGCTGGCCCTGCTGCGGGACACCACCACCGAACCCCGCCCCGACACCCAGCTGGAGGCCCTCACCCTGGCCGTGGCCGCCGACCTGCCCGTGCTGCTGTGGGGCGAACCGGGCATCGGCAAGACCGCGGCCCTGACCCAGCTCGCCACGGCCCTGGACCTGCCGCTGACCACGGTGATCGCGAGCGTGCACGAGCCGTCCGACTTCTCGGGGCTGCCGATCGTCGGCGACGACCCCGCCGAGCAGGGCGTGCCGATGGCCCCGCCGGACTGGGCCGTGCGCCTGGTGCGGGCCGGGCGCGGGCTGCTGTTCCTCGACGAACTCTCCACCGCGCCGCCCGCCGTGCAGGCCGCCCTGCTCCGGCTCGTGCTGGAACGGCGGATCGGCGCGTTGCAACTGCCGCCGGGCGTGCGGATCGTGGCCGCCGCCAACCCGCGCTCCTCGGCCGCCGACGGCTGGGAACTGAGCCCGCCCCTCGCCAACCGCTTCGTCCACCTGCAGTGGACGCACGACACCGACGTCGTCGTCCGCGGCCTCGGCGGGACCTGGCCCCGGGCGACCCTGCCCCGGCTCGCCCCGGACAGGCTCCCGGAGGCCGTGGACTTCGCCCGCCGGGCCGTGTGCGGGCTGCTCGCCGCACGCCCCGGGCTCGCGCACCGGCTGCCCAGCGGCGAGACGCGCCGGGGCGGGCCGTGGCCGTCTCCGCGCAGCTGGGAGATGACGCTGCACCTGATCGCCTTCGCGACCGCGGCCGGCTCCTCCCGTGACGTCCTCTCCCTGCTGGTGAGGGGCACCGTCGGGGACGGGCCCGGTCTCGAACTGCTGGCGAGCCTGGACCGGATGGACCTCCCGGACCCCGAGACGCTGCTGGCCGACCCGGCCGGTGCGGTGCTGCCGGAGCGGGGTGATCTGCGGCAGGCCGCGCTGGACGCGGTCGTGGCCGCGGTGCGCAACCGCCCGGAGCGGCTCCGTTGGGACGCTGCCTGGGCGCTCCTGGTGAAGGCGCTGGAGACCGGCCCCCCGGACGTGGTGGTCGTCCCCGCGACCACGCTCGCCGCCCTGCGGCGCGACGACTGGGACGTCCCGGCGTCCGTCGAGCGCCTGGCCCCAGTGGTGTCCCTGTCCCGGCGGGCGGACCGGACCACGGCCGCGGTCGCGGCCGCCGCCGCGGCGAAGGCGGGCCGGTGACGGCGGACAGCCGAGGCTGCGGCCGGGGGAGGGGCCGGGGCGGGCCGACGACGACCGATGCGCCCAATGCGCCCAATGCGCCCGGGACCGCCCCCGGGGCCCTCGACCGGGACAAGCTCTTCACGGCCCGCCTGCACGCCGCCCGCGTCCGCCCCTACCTCGCCACGGCCCTCTTCGCCCTGCACGTCGTCGAGTCGCGGCGGGTGCCGACGATGGGTGTCGACCGCTACTGGCGGTGCTACGTGTCGCCGGCGTTCGTGGACCGCACGCCGGTCGAGGAACTGGCCGGTGTGTGGGTGCACGAGGTGTCGCACCTGCTGCGCGACCACCACGCCCGCAGCGACCGGGTCGCCCGCGAGCGCGGCCTGAACGGCCCGGGGGAGCGGCTGCGGATGAACATCGCAGCGGACTTCGAGATCAACGACGACGTCTACGGCGACGGCCTGGCCCGCCCGGAGGGAGTCGTGGAACCGGGCGATCTCGGCCTGGCCGAAGGCGAGTTGATGGAGGAGTACCTGCGGCAGTTCACCCTCGGCCCCCGGTCGCAGGACTTGGCCTGGCTGGACTGCGGCAGCGGCGCCGACGGCCTGGACCGGGAGTGGGAACTGGGCCCGGACGGCGCGCACGGCCTGAGCGGGCAGGAGCGGGACGCGGTCCGCTTCCGGGTCGCGCAGGGCATCTCGGGCCGCCCCGGACATGCCCCACAGGGGTGGCGGCGCTGGGCCGAGGAGGCCTTCCACCCGCCCCAGCCGTGGCGGCAGCTGCTGGGCGCGGCGGTCCGCTCGGCGGCGTCCGCCCCCGGCGCGGGCGAGGACTACACCTACGGCCGCCCCGCCCGCCGTTCGACCGCCCTGCCCGGCACGGTCCTGCCGAGCCTGCGCCGCCGCCCGCCCCGGGTTTCCGTCGTCATCGACACCTCCGGCTCGGTCAGCGACGCCGAACTGGGCAGCGCCCTCCTGGAAGTGGCCGCGATCGCCCGGGCCGTGGGCGGCCGCCGTGACCTGGTCACCGTCGTGCCCTGCGACGCCTCCGCCGGTCTCGCCCGTCGCCTGTGCCGTGCCGAGGGCATCCCCCTCACGGGCGGCGGCGGCACGGACCTGCGGGCCGGCTTCACCCGCGCCCTGCGCACCCGCCCGGCCCCCGACGTCATCGTCGCCCTCACCGACGGCCAGACCCCCTGGCCGGGCACCCGGCCCCCGTGCCGCACGGTGATCGGCCTCTTCCCGCGCCAGTACCGGAGTCACGCCTACGACGAGTCCGACCCCGAGTACGTCCCGGACACACCTCCGGCGTGGGCCCGGGTGGTGGACATCGGCTCCTGAACGCCCTACGGCCCGTGCAGCAGCCCACCCCGGGATACGCGAACACCCCGGGACGCGCAGGCACCCCGGGTGCCGGGCCGTGGAGGGCCCGGAACCCGGGGTGCCGTGGAGGCGGACGGTCAGCGCAGGACGCCGAGGCGGTCGAGCCGCTCGTTGACGCCGCTGCGGAGCTCGCCGAGCGTCGTGCCGGGCGGGGCCGTCCTGGGGGTGGAGGACGGCGGCTGGGTCTCGTCCGCGCAGGTGGTGCCGCGTGCCGGGACCTTCAGGTCCACCAGGTAGTTCGTGACGGCGTCGGTCGCGCAGGCGCTGCGCCCGAAAGCGGTGTGCCCCTCGGCCTCGAAGGTGAGCAGGCGTCCGTTGTCGAGCTCCCGGGACAGGGCCACCGCGTCCTGGTACGGGGTGTCCGGGTCGCCGGTGTTGCCGATGACGAGGATCGGCGCGGAGCCCTCCGCACGGAAGGAACCGCCGTAACGGCTGACCCGTTCGCCCTTCCACTGCGCACAGGTCGTGGCGTGCTGGTGGTCGTAGAGCGGCGGGCCGTAGGCGAGGGCCGGGCCGAGCAGCGGCGCGTCCTCCGCGAAGGAGGTCACCTTCCGCTTCAGCAGGGCCGGGTCACGCGGGTAGGCCTTGTCCGTGCACTCGACGGCGATGTTCGGGTTGAGGAAGTCGTAGCTGGCCGCGGACGGGGGCCGGAGCAGGAACGAGGTGGTGTCGCGTTGCTGGGCCTTGTGCAGGGCGTCGCCGAGCGAGGGCCAGATCACCTTGCCCTCGTTGATGTTGAACAGGATGCGGTAGACGAGGGTGTAGCCGTTCGCCTGCCCGCCGTTCGCGGTCGGTACGGGGTCGGCGTCGAGGTCGGCCTTGAGCTTCTCGAAGGCGGCCCGGGGGTCGCCGTCGCCGAACCCGCACGTGGCCTGGTCCGCCTCGCACCAGTCCAGGAAGCGGCCCATCGCGCCGTCCAGGGCCAGGTACTGGGGCCGGTCGTAGGCGTACGGCCGGTTCGCGTAGTGCTCCGGGTCGTAGGCGCCGTCGAGCGCGAGGGCACGCACCCGGCCGGGGAACATGGCGGCGTAGACCGTGCCGATGTAACTGCCGAACGAGCGGCCGTAGTAGGTCAGCCGGTCCTCACCGAGGGCCTGGCGCAGCAGGTCGATGTCACGGGCGACGTACCCGGTGCCGACGTACGGCAGCAGCTCGCCCGCGTTGTCCAGGCAGGCCTGGCCGAACTCGGCGGCCTGGCGCACGGCGGGCTCGTAGGCGTCCGGGCCCGGGGCGCCCTTGGCCGCGGTGACGGCCCGGGTGTACGTCGGGTCGTCCCAGCACTGGACCTGCGAGCTGCGCCCGACGCCGCGCACGTCGTACCCGAAGACGTCGAAGGAGTCACGCAGGGCGGCCGGCAGCTCGGCGTGGTTGCCGCGCACGAAGTCCACGCCCGAGTTGCCGGGCCCGCCGGGCTGGAGGAAGAGGGTGCCCTTCCTCGTGGCCGGGTCCGCCGCCTTCTTGCGGATGACCGCCAGGGTGATGGTTCTGCCCTGCGGGTCCCGGTAGTCCAGGGGCACGTCGGCGTCCGCGCACTCGAAGCCGTCCTGACAGTCGGACCAGGCGAGGGACGGCACGGCCGGCCGCTTGTCCGTCTCGTCCGGCTGAGCCGCCATCACCTGCGCGGCGGTCCCCGCGACGGCGAAGGAGACGGCGGCGGCGACGGCGATCCTCAGACGCGGCAGGCGTCTGCGCGCCCGGGTACCGGACCGGCTGGATCCGTGGTCTCGTGTGGTCACAGTGGCTTCCCCTCGGGTGCGTGTGCCGCGGCGCACGCCTGGGTGCGGTCAAGGCTTGTTGAAATTTCTAGCTCACGCGGGAGAGCGAAGAGGGGCGAGAACGAGCTCTCGGTCCTCCTTGTGGGTGTCTTGTCACGCGATCTCCCCACTACCCGGCGGTAGTTGCGGCGGTCGTTCACCGACGGGTCGGGCCGGGGCGGGTGCGCGGCGGTGGTGGTCGTCTTCCTTCCGGGGCGTGGCCCGGCCGGGCGCGGTCAAAGGCCGAACAGCTCCACCGCGTTGTCGTGGCACACCGCCCTCAGCCACTCGTCCCCGAGTCCCAGCCGCTCCAGGGCGTGGAGCTGGTGCAGGTACGGGTAGGGGATGTTGGGGAAGTCGGAGCCGAGCAGAATGCGGTCGCCGACGTCCGCCAGCCGGGGCAGGGCCCGGTGGGGGAACGGCGCGAGCCGCTCGGTGAAGTCGGTGAACGCCATCGTCGTGTCCAGCCGCACCTCCGCGTACCGCTCGGCCAGGTCGAGGAACTCCTCGTACTCGGGCATCCCCATGTGGGCGACGATCAGCCGGAGCCGGGGGTGCTCCGCCAGCACCCGCGCGATCGGTTCGGGGCCGGTGTGCTTGCCGGGCGCGGGACCGGAACCGCAGTGGATCACCACGGGCACGCCGGCCTCCGCCAGCACGCCCCACGCCGGCCGGAGCAGGTCGTCGGCCGGGTCGTAGGCCCCCACCTGCACATGCGCCTTGAAGACCCGCGCGCCCGCCGCGACGGCTTCCCGGACGTACGTCTCGACGTCCGGCTCGGGGAACAGGGTCGCCGTGTGCAGACAGTCGGGGGTGCGGCGCGCGAAGTCGGCCGCCCAGCCGTTCAGCCAGCGGGCCATGCCGGGCTTGTGCGGATAGAGCATCGCGGTGAAGGCGCGTACGCCGAACCCCCGGAGGATCCCGGCCCGTTCGGCCTCCGCCTCCCGGTAGGTGATGGGCCACTCCAGCCCGCCGGTGAGCGGCCCGAGCGCGTCGAAGTACTCCCAGACCTTGTCCAGGACCCGCTCGGGCATGAAGTGCGTGTGCACGTCGACGAGGCCGGGGAGCCCGAGCCGCCCCCAGAAGCGGCGGATGTCGTCGGGCTCGTCACCGTGATCGTTCATGGTGCCCACGATCGGGTGGGACGGGGCGGCGGGGCCAGTGCCGTGCGCGAGAGACCGGTGAGGGATCGGTCACGCCCGCTGCCGCCGGCGCCCTCCCGTCCCTGCCCACCGGCCTCCTCGACGCGCCGTCCGTCGATCACCCCGGCCGCAGGAGCATCGCCTGCGTACCGCCTCGTGGGTGACGCGTCAGCCGATGCGGGCGCACAGGTCGTCCGTGCTCCCGTGGACGAGGTGCACGGACTTGTATCCGGTGGCGCTGATGTCCATCGTGTAGACGCCGTCGACGATGTACAGGCCGCGCGGCAGGGTGCCACCGCCCTCCCCGACGCCGACGAAGACCGGCCCGTGCACGGCCCAGCGCTGTGAGCCGTCGCGCCGGTACTCGACGACGGCCGAGCCGCTCGCGTCGGCGTCGTGGGCGGCCCCGGTCCCGGTGTTCGTCACGCGGATGACCAGATCGCCCTGGTAGGCGACCCGCCGCGCGGAACCGTCGGGGTAGGTGCTCAGCACCCGCCGCACCACCTCGTCGACGACGGGCTCGCCGTGGACGGGGAAGTCGCACCGCACACCGGCGGCGACGTCCCACGGTGCGGAAGGCGCGGGCTCCCATCCGGGCCCGGCCGCGGCGGACGCGGGCTGCGAGCCGAGGAGCACGGCCACAAGTGCCAGTGGGACGAGGGCGGTTCGGCGCATGGTTCTCCCTGTGCGAAGGGGCGAAAGGACGGTGCGCCGAAGTCTCACCCCTGCTTCTGACCAAAGCCTCACCACTGCCCGCCCCCGGCCCGGCCGCCCGGCTACGCTGCCGGTCAGTCATGGATTTCCAGCTGCTCGGTCCGTTCGCCGCCCGTCACCAGGGGCGGTCGGTGCTGCTCGGCAGCCGCCGTCAGGAGCGGTGCCTGCTGGCGGTCCTGTTGCTGCACGCCGGCCACTCCGTCCCGACCGGCCGCCTCATCGACCTCCTCTGGGACGACGCCCCGCCCGCCTCGGCCCGCGCCACCGTCCACACCTACGTCGGCCGGCTGCGCGCCGCACTCCGGCCGTACGAGGTGTCGGTCGAGACCCGGCACGACGGCTACGCCGTGGAGCGGGGCCCGCACCGGATCGACGTACAGGAGTTCACCGGGCTCGTCGGGCAGGCGGCCGACGCCCGTGACCCGGCGGAGCGGATCGGCCACTACGAGCGTGCCCTCGCGCTCTGGCGCGGCCCGCTGCTCGCGGATGTCGCCGGCGACCGGCTGCGTTCACGGCTCGACGGCCGGCTGGGCGAACTGCGGCTGTCGGCGGTGGAACGACGGGCAGAGGCCCAGCTCGGCATGGGTCTGCCAGAGCGGGTCGTCGCGGACCTGACGCCGCTGCTCCAGGAGCATCCGACCCGCGAGCGCCTGGTCGCCGCGCAGATGACCGCCCTGCACCGCACAGGCCGCCGGGCCGAAGCGCTCCGGCTCTACGGCCGTACCCGCGCCCTCCTCGCGACCGACCTCGGCATCGAACCGGACCGCCAACTGCGCACCCTGCACGAGCGGATGCTGAGCGGCGACCCACGGCTGGACCGGCCGCCCGGGCCGGTCTACGCGGTACGGGTCGACGACCAGTGGCTCCCCTGGAGCACCAGCGGACACCCCGCGCTGGAGTTCTGCAACACCTACGCCGGGTGGGGCGGGGACCGGCTGCCCGGGTCGGAGTGGCTGCCCGGCTACGCCACGCTCGCCGTGTGGGCCGGGCACCTGGACCTGATCGAGGACCGGCAGACCGCCCTGCTGAGGCAGCAGGCCCGGCGCCGGCCGGACGAGGCCGCCGCCGCCCTAGACGAGGCCCGGCGGTTCCGAACGGACCTGTACGCCTGCCTGACCGACCCGCAGGACGGCCGGGCCTTCAAGACGGTCGCCGGGGTGGTGGAGCAGGCCGCGGGGCTCTCGGTCTTCACCCGGGGCGAGGACGGCCTGGGACGCTGGCAGCCGTCCCCTTCCGCCGGGCTGCGCCTGCCCCTGTACGCGGTGGCCCGCGCGGCGGGCGAACTGCTCGCCGAGCCCCGCCGCTTCACCGTCCGCGGCTGCCCCGGCCGGGACTGCGGCTGGCTGTTCCTCGACGAGAGCGGGCGGCGCAGGTGGTGCAGCCTGGGGACGTGCGGGGCGAAGCGGGACGCCGGTGCGCACTGAGGGCGGCTGGGGGCGGTCGGTCACCGGGCGGGGTCGTGGGCGGTCCACGTCACCGGGTCGGGCGGGGCCGGGCGGGGCTGTGGGCGGTCCCCGTCGCCGGGCGGGGCTTCGGCGGCCCGCTGACGGCGGGCGGCGGAGCTCTCACGGGCCCCGGAACCGGGGGCTGTGGGCGGTCCCCGTCGCCGGGCGGGGCTTCGGCGGCCCGCTGACGGCGGGCGGCGGAGCTCTCACCGGCCCCGGAACCGGTCCGTCGCCGCCACCACGGCCGCCGTCATGGAGGTGCCCGACAGCCCGTGGCCCTCGCCGCCGATCAGCACGAGCTCCGCGTCCGGCCACACCTGTGCCAGGTGCCACGCGATGTCCGCGGGCCCGCTGATGTCCATCCGGCCGTGGATCATCACGCCCGGGATGCCGGCCAGCCTCCCGGCGTCGCGCAGCAGCACCCCGTCCTCCAGGAAGGCGGCGTGCCGCCAGTAGTGCGTGACGAGCCGGGCGAAGCGCATCCGGAAGCGCGGGTCCTCGTAGCGCGGGTCGGGCCGGTGCCCCGGCAGGGTGGAGACGTGCACGTCCTCCCACCGGCACCACTCCCGCGCGGCCCGCTCCCGTACGGCCGGATCCGGGTCGGCGAGCATCCGGGCGTAGGCGTCCGCCAGGCTCCCCTCGCGCTCGGCCTCCGGCACGGCGTCGCGGAATCGGGCCCACTCCTCGGGGAAGATCCGCCCCATGTCCCGGGTGACCCACTCCACCTCGCGGCGCGTGGTGTTGGTGACACTGAAGAGGACCAGCTCGGACACCTGCCCGGGGTGCCGTTCGGCGTAGGCCAGGGCGAGGGTCACGCCCCAGGAGCCGCCGAGCACCAGCCACTCCTCGATGCCGAGGTGCTGCCGCAACCGCTCGATGTCGGCGATGAGATGGTGCGTGGTGTTGGCGGCGAGCGAGGTCCCCGGATCGGCCGCGTCGGGCGTGCTCCGCCCGCACCCGCGCTGGTCGAGGAGCACGATGCGGTACACCGCCGGGTCGAACAGCCGACGCCAGAAGGGCCCCGCCCCGGACCCGGGCCCGCCGTGCAGCACGAGGGCGGGCTTGCCCGCGGGGTTTCCGCAGGCCTCCCAGTACACGCGGTTGCCGTCGCCGACGTCGAGCATGCCGTGCGCGTACGGCTCGATACCGGGCGGATACAGCTCGGGCATGCGCGATGTCCTCTCCTGACACGCCACGGACGACTCGTGATGTAACAGCGCTGTTAGATTATCAAGGTGAGGAATCAACCGGATCCGGTCGCCGTGGGGACGCTGCTGCGTCACGTCCTGGAGCTGCTCGACGGCGATGTGGCCGCGGTCTACGAGGAGCAGGGCATGGCCGAGTACCGGCCCCGCTTCTCCCCGGTCGTCCGCGCGCTCGTGGCCGAAGGTCCGCTCTCCGTGCGCGACCTGGCCGGGGCCATCGGTGTCACGCACTCGGCAGCGAGCCAGACGGCGGCCCAGATGGCCCGCGCGGGCCTGGTCACCCACACCCCCGACCCGCTGGACGCCCGCCGCCGGCTGGTCGGCCTCACACCCGAGGCCCGGGCGCTGCTGCCGCGGATCGAGGCGGAGTGGGAGGCGACGGCCGCGGCGATGGCGGAGCTGGACACGGAACTGACCATGCCACTGGGGGAGGTGCTGGCCGAGGTGGCTCAGGCGGTGGGACGGCGTCCGTTCCGGGAACGGGTGGCGGCGGCTCGCCGGACCATCTGACCGGTGCCCGGCCCGCCGGGGCCGGCCGGCAAGGGCCAGAAGGTGCCCGACGCACGGGAGTACCCACCTTTTTGTGGGGACTTGGCAGTGCGCCGGTGTCGCGCGAACCTGGTGGTGGGCGGCCCGTGAGGCACAGGATCCGGAAGGGACGGAGGTGGCAGCCGCGTCAGGAGGCCGACCGGGCGGCCTGGGCCAGATTCTCCAGGTGCCGGTGGCCCCAGTCGGCCAACGGCGCCAGCGCCTCGGAGAGTTCACGGCCGAAAGCGGTCAGGGAGTAGACCGTCTTCGGCGGCAGCACGTCGTACACCTCCCGGTGCACCAGCCCGTCCGCGGCCATCTCCCGCAAGGCCTCGGTCAGCACCTTCTCGGAGAGGCCCGGCAGCTGCCGGCGCAGCTCCGCCGGGCGGTGCGGGCCCGACTCCAGCAGCCAGAGCAGGGCCGTCTTCCACTTGCCGTCGACCACCGCGATCGCGGCGGTCACTCCGCAGACGTCCGGATCCTGCCGCCGACGCGCCATGTCCGCCCCCTTTTCCCGTGCATTGCCGTGCAGATCACTCCCGTGCAGCTCAATTGTCGTGCCTACCAGAGGAGTTCACGATGCCTTCGTACAGCGCTTCCGCGGCCCCGGCGTATTCCGCCCGGGGGCCCGCCGAGCACCCGGCCACTACGGTCACCGTCCTCGGTCTCGGCCCGATGGGCCGTGCCCTGGCCGGTGCGTTCGTCGACGCGGGCCTGCGCACCACCGTCTGGAACCGCACTCCGGGCCGGGACCGGGAGCTCCTCGACCGCGGTGCGGCGGGGGCGGCGTCTGCGGCCGAAGCGGTGGCGGCGAGCGAGGTGACCGTCGTCTGCGTGGTGAACTACGACGCCGCCGACGCCGTGCTGCGCCAGGACGAGGTCGCGGCAGCCCTCAAGGGCCGTACGGTCGTGAACCTGACCGCCGACACCCCTGCCCGGGCCCGCGACACCGCCGAGTGGGCCGCCGGGCACGGCGTCCGCTACCTCGACGGCGCGATCATGACCCCGACGACCACCATCGGCACGCCCGACGCGGTGTTCCTGTACAGCGGTCCGCGGGACCTCTACGAGGAAGCCGGCGCCGTACGGCAGGCGTTGGGCGGCACCCACACCCACCTCGGTGCGGATCCGGGCCGGGCCGCGGCCTACGACATCGCCCTGCTCGACATCTTCTGGACGGCGATGGCGGGTTACGCGCATGCCTTGGCGGTGGCCCGGGCCGAGGGCGTCACCGCGACCGAGCTGGCGCCCTTCGCCCAGGGCATCGGCGCCATCCTCCCGCCGGTGTTCGCGGAGACCGCCGCGGACGCCGACGCCGGGACCTACTCCGGCGACGGCAACCCCCTCACCTCGGCCGTGTCGTCCATGTCCCACATCGTCCACGTCTCCGAGTCGCACGGCATCGACGCCGGTGTCATGCGCGCGGCCGAGGGCATGGCCCGCCGCGCCGTCGGGCTGGGCCACGGGCAGGACGGCTTCATCCGCGTCGCGGAGGTCATCGGCCGACGCTGACCGCTACGCGGCACTGCCGGGCTCGCCGAACGCCCGCCGGCTGCGGGGGCTGGACCAGCCGGAGTGCGTCCCGCCGGCCCGCTGAGAGTGACGGCAGGAGCAAAAGGGACGGCGCCCCCGCCCGCCATCGACATCCGATGGCGGGCGGGGGCGCCGGGGAAAGACCGGGCCGGACGCGAAAGCGCTAGTCGGCCGCCACCTCCGTGACCTTCCAACGCTGGTTGGACCCGGAGTTCGGCTGCCACACACCCACGGAGGCGCCGTCGTTCGTGGACTGGCCCCCGACGTCCGGGAGCTGGCCCGTCGCCGCGTTCACGAGCGTCCACGTGCCGTCGCCCGTCGTGGACGCGATCCACTGCGCGGCGGCGTCGCGGCGGCCCTCGTCGGGTTCGGCGACCAGGGCGCCGTCGCGGATGGCCAGACGCTTGTCCGCGCCGGTCTCGGTGAGGACGTAGCGCTTGCGGTTGTCCTCACCGCGGATCTGCTCCACCCGCCACTGCCGGCCGCTGGGGTCGGAGGCGTTCGGGGTCTTGATGACCAGGCCCGTGCCGTTGCCGGCGATGGTGAGGTCCTTGCCGCTCTGGACGCCGGTCAGGCGGTAGGTGTGGCCCTTGCGCAGCTCGGCCGCGTCCTTGGCGACTCCCGAGACGCCCTTGACGAGGAACGACGTCACGGACTGGGCGGGCACCGTGAGCGTGGCCTGCTTGCCGTTCACGCGGACGGGCTTCAGCTTCTCCAGCTTGCCGTCGGCGCTGGTCACCACCGGGGTGACCGAGGCCCGGGAGGAGACCCGGCCGAACTTCGACAGGTCGAGCGTGATCTCGCGCGCCTCGGTGGCGCTGTTGACGTGGACGACCGTCGCCGCGTCGCCCTTGCGGGAGACCGCCGCCGTGCTGGACGTGTCGTTCGTCTTGATCAGCCGGTCGCCGGGCTTGATGAAGTGCGTGAAGTTGCGGGCCGTGTCGAACTTGGTGTTGGTGTAGATCGGGCAGGACTTCAGGGTGTCCTTCGAGGTGCAGCTGAACGGGAGCTGGATCTCTCCCCAGTTGCCGCCCTTGGCGGACTCGCCGCCCGGCTTCATGTTGTCGTAGTCCTCGACGGGCTGCCAGAACACCCAGGCCTTGGGCTCCAGTTCACGCAGGTCGTCCACCATGCGCTGGGCGAGGCCCAGGCCGGGCCGCATGTCCGTGAAGCTCTGGCCGTCGCCCCAGTCGCCCTCGACCTCGCTCATCCACAGCGGCTTGTCGGCGGCCTTGGCCAGGTCGCGGACCGTGGTGCGCTGGCCGGTGCCGTAGGTGTGGACGTTCATCTGGTCGACGAGGTCGCGGACCTCCTGGGGGTAGGAGTTCCAGTTCGTCGCGAAGGTGCCGGGGTTGGTCTCGTCCATGGCGGATATGTCCGCGTCCGACCGGGACTTCTTCAGGACCGGGGCCAGCGCGCGGAGCACCTTCTGCTGGAGCTCGGGGCCGATGTGGGCGCCCTCCTGGCGGCCGCCGGTCGGCTCGCCGTCCGGGCCGAGCTTGGTGCCCCAGTAGTCGGTGTTCGGCTCGTTGAACGGGTCGAGCGTGTCGACCTTGATGCCGTGCGCCTTCTCCAGCCGCTCGGTCGCGCCCACCAGGTACTTGGCGAAGTCGTCGACCGACTCGGGCTTCAGCTGGTCCTTGCCCGCGTCGAAGTTGCCGGAGACGTAGCCGCTCTCGGTCATGAACCAGGGCGGGGAGTTGCTGAAGGTCTCCCAGTGGGTGATGTCCTTCTTGATGCGGTCGACCCACCAGCGCTGCGTCTTGTCGGCCTTGTTGTTCCAGTCGGCGGGGTCGTCGGCGTTCCACCAGTCGACGTCCTCGCGGGTGGTGCCCGCCGGGGCCTTCCACCAGCCCTCGACGGCGCCGCCGGCCCGCAGGTAGTCCTTGACGTCGGGGGCGTTGCCGCCGCCGATGTTGTAGCGGGCGATGTTCAGGGCGAGACCGTCGTCGCCGAAGAGGAGCTTGTAGAGCTTCTCGCGGACCGCGGGCGGGTAGTCGCCGGTGGCGTTGGCGAACCAGACCAGGCTCGTCCCCCAGCCTTCGAACCTGTCCCCGGCGTACGAGGGGTCGGGCCGGACGGTGACCCCGGCCGCGGCGGCCTCGGCGCCGGCGTTCTCGGCGTGCGCGGCGGGCAGGGCGGCGGTGGCCAGGACGGTTCCGGTCGCCAAGGTGACGCCGATGGCCCCGAGGAGCCTTCTCTTACGGGTGCGTTGTGCCATCTCGGTACTCCAGCTCTTCTGCGTGCCGCGCGTCCCGGCGGACACAGAGATCGGGGCCTACGTGGTGCGACTTGTGCGGATTCGGCGCCTTCTCGTACGATTTCGACTAGGCAATGTTTACGTAAACATCCACTGGCGGGATGTCTACACTGTCCGAATCTCAGGGGTCAAGGACTCGTTCCGGACCGAAATTTGCGCCGGGTGCGCGGCGAGGGGAACGAGGGGCAGGTGGGCACCGTGGACGGGGAGAGGGAGCCGGGGGGCGCGAGCCGTACGAGAAGGCGTGCGGTCCGGCCCCGCCAGGGTGCCTCGATGGCGGACGTCGCCCAGCTCGCCGGGGTCTCCTCCCAGACAGTCTCCCGCGTCTCGAACGGCTTCCCGGGCGTCACCGAGGACACCCGCGCGCAGGTCCTGGCCGCCATGCGGGAGCTGGGCTACCGCCCCAACAGCGCGGCCCGGGCGCTGCGCCGGGGAGAGTTCCGCACCCTCGGCGTGATCACCTTCTCCCTCTCCACCATGGGCAACATCCGCACCCTGGAGGCCATCGCCACCTCCGCCGCCGAGCACGGGTACGCCGTCACCCTGCTGCCGGTGGCCGTCCCGACCCAGGACGAGGTGAACGGTGCCTTCTCCCGGCTGGGCGAGCTCGCCGTGGACGCCGTCATCGTCATCATGGAGATCCACCTGCTGGACGCGGCGACGGTCTCCCTCCCGCCCGGCGTGCAGGTCGTGGTGGCCGATTCCGACGCCGGCGACCGCTACACCGTCGTCGACACCGACCAGGCGGGCGGCGCCCGGGACGCCGTACGGCACCTGCTGGACCTCGGCCACGAGACGGTGTGGCACCTGGCCGGCCCGGAGGGTTCCTTCGCCGCCCAGCGCCGCGCCAACGCCTGGCGCACCACCCTCACCGAGGCGGGCCGCACTCCTCCGGCCCCGGTCCGCGGCGACTGGTCGGCCGAATCCGGCTACCGGGCGGGCCTGCTCCTTGCAGACGAGCCGGAGTGCACGGCGGTCTTCGCGGCCAACGACCAGATGGCCCTGGGCCTGCTCCGGGCCCTGCACGAACGGGGCCGCCGCGTCCCCGGCGACATCAGCGTCATCGGCTTCGACGACATCCCCGAGTCCGCGTCCTTCCTCCCGCCGCTCACCACCATCCACCAGGACTTCGCCGAGGTGGGGCGGCTCTGTGTGGAGGGGGTGCTCAGCAAGATGAGGCAGGACGGGGCGGAGCACGGGACGACGCTGGTGCCCACGCGGCTGGTGCGGCGGGCGAGTACGGCGGCGCCGCGGCCCGGGCGGTGAGGCGACGCCCCGTCCTCGGCGGCTGCGGGGCCGGGGCGCCGCTCCCGCGTCTGACCTCGTCAACGGGGGTGGTCCCGGGCGTTGCTCGGTCCGGCGTCCCGGGCGGGGGTGGCACCGGGCGCTGCCCAGCATCACCGAACGAGCCGTCGTGGTCGGCGGGGTGGAGTACGACGTCGACTGCGGGGTCTTCGGCACCGGCTTCGAGGTCGGCGTCTCCGGGCTGCTGCCCGGGCGGCTCCCCGCGTACGGCAGGGACGGTGTCGCCCTGCTCGACGCCTGGCGGGCGACCGGCCCTCGGACCCTGCACGGTTTCTACAGCCGGGGCTTCCCCAACCTGTTCATGCTCGGCTCGGTACAGAGCGCGAGCTCAGTGAACTACGTGCACGTCCTGGACGAACAGGCCGGTCATGTCGCCGAGGTGATCGCGGAGGCGCACCGGCGCGGGGCCCGCTGCGTGGAACCGTCGGCCGCGGCGGAGGACGCCAGGGTGGCCACGATCGCGAGAAGTCGGCCGACCTGTACGCGTTCCAGTCCGAGTGCACCGTTCCTCATCAGTGAGCAGGAGTGAGTCTTGGACCCATGCCTGGTCACTGCGGACATCCCGAACGGCTGTGGATGTCCTGGTTGCCCGCGTACTCGCCGCGTCCGGCGGCACGGATCGTGTCCGTGGTCCGGGGATGCGGGGGCGGGGCCCCTCACGCGCCGGGGCACTCCGGTCGGCCTGGACGGTCCGATGCCCGTGCACATCGCTCTGGTGTGCACGGGACGGTGTCGTCCGTCGCCGGATCGGGTGTCCCTGGGCGCGTCGTCCGATCGCGATGCTCGCCGCATCGTGCCGGGTGGTCTTACGGGTGGGGCCGGTCATCGGCTTCTGCCAGTGCTGGGCGCCCCACTCGCTGGTGTAGGCCGGGTCCACGGCGATGATCGCGATGCCTGTGGCGTCGGCCATGGGCTCGTGGTCGCCGAGACGGGCGCCGGCCGGGTCGTCGGCGTCGACGCGGCCGACACGGTCACCGTTCTCGCCGAGGGCCTGGACCACCCCGTGGACGTGGCCTTCGACGCCGGCGGGCGCTGCTACGTCAGCGACGACCGGCTCGGCGCGGTGCTCCGTCTCGACGACGGGGAGCCGGTGGTCCTGGCGGACGGTCTGGGCGCCCCGCAGGGCCTTGCCGTACACGGCGACGACCTGTTCACCGTGGACGTGGAGCACCGCAGACTGTGGTCGGTCTCCCTGACCACGGGTGAGCGCCGCGTCGCGGCCGAGGACCTGGCGGTCGGGCTTCCCCCGGGCGTCGAGCGCCGCCCCGACCCGGCCCTCTTCGCCCACGGCGGCCCCGGCCTGGCCCCTCGCTTCGCCGGTCTGGCCGCAGCCCCGGACGGCTCCCTGCTCCTGTCGTCGAACGGGGAGGGCACGGTGCTGCGGCTGGCGCCCACGGCGTAGGGCTTCAGGCCCGGTTCAGCGGCGGCGGCCCCGGGACGGCCTGCCCCGCCGCCCGTTCGGGGCCGAACCCGTGCGCGCGGGGGGCTTCTGGGCGGCCGGCGGGGCGAGCACGACGGGCACACCCGAGGGCTCCTGCGCCCCGGTGATGCGGTTCAGTTCGGCCTCGCCCGAGCGGACCCGGGTGACCTGCGGAGTGATGCCGGCGTCGGCCATCAGCCGCGTCATCTCGCGCCGCTGGTGGGGCAGGACCAGCGTGACCACGGTGCCGGACTCGCCGGCCCGCGCGGTACGGCCGCCGCGGTGCAGGTAGTCCTTGTGGTCGCCGGGCGGGTCCACGTTGACGACGAGGTCGAGGTTGTCGACGTGGATGCCGCGGGCGGCGACGTTGGTGGCCACCAGGACCGTGACCTCGCCGTCCTTGAACCGGGCCAGGGTCCGGGTGCGCTGCGACTGGGACTTCCCGCCGTGCAGGGCGGAGGCGCGCACCCCGGAGGCCAGCAGCTTCTTGGCGAGGCGGTCGGCGGCGTGCTTGGTGTCCAGGAACATGATCACGCGCCCGTCGCGGGCGGCGATGCGGGTCGTGGTCGCGTGCTTGTCGTCGTCCTCCACGTGCAGCAGGTGGTGCTCCATCGTGGTGACCGCGCCCGCGGAGGGGTCGACGGAGTGGACCACCGGGTCGTGCAGGTAGGTGCGGACCAGCCGGTCGACGTTGCGGTCCAGGGTGGCCGAGAACAGCATCCGCTGGCCGCCGGGGCGCACCTGGTCGAGCAGGGCGGTGACCTGCGGCATGAAGCCCATGTCGGTCATCTGGTCGGCCTCGTCGAGGACGGTGATCCCGACGTGGTCCAGGCGGCAGTCACCTCGGTCTATGAGGTCCTTGAGGCGGCCGGGCGTCGCGACGACGACGTCGGCGCCGGTGCGCAGCGCGTTCGCCTGCCGGCCGATCGGCATGCCGCCGACCACCGTGGTGAGCCGCAGCCGCAGCGCGCGGGCGAAGGGGGTGAGGGCATCGGTGACCTGCTGGGCCAGCTCTCGGGTGGGCACGAGGACGAGGGCCAGGGGCTGCCGCGGCTCGGCCCGCTGCCCGTCGACGCGGGCCAGCAGGGCGAGGCCGAAGGCGAGGGTCTTGCCCGAGCCGGTGCGGCCACGGCCGAGTACGTCACGGCCGGCCAGCGAATTGGGGAGCGTCGCCGCCTGGATCGGGAACGGCGCGGTCAGGCCCTCGGCGCGCAGCGCGGCCTGCAGCCGCTCGGGCAGGTCGAGGTCGTCGAACGCCTCGACGGCGGGCAGCGCCGGGGTGATGGTGGCGGGCGGTGCGAAGTCCCGGCTGGGGGCGGTGCGGTGTCCTCCGCGTCCGCCGCCCGAGGGGCGGGCGGCGCTACCCGCGCCGCCGGACTTGCGGGGCCGGTGCCCGTTGCCGCGAGAGTGCGGGGAGCCGTTGTTCTTGCGAGCTGTGCGGTCCATGAGGAACCTTCCTCGATGCGGCACGCGTCGAGGAATGCGCGGCGGCGCCGGAGGGCCGCAGGATTCGCAAGAGTTGAGCCGGAGAAGAGCAAAACGAGCCGGGGCCCGCACCGCGAGGGTGCGGGCCCCGGTTCAGGGCGTTCGCGTACGCGTCAGGCGGGAACGATGTTCTCGGCCTGCGGGCCCTTCTGGCCCTGCGTGACGTCGAAGGTGACCTTCTGGCCTTCCTGGAGCTCACGGAAGCCGGAGGTGGCGATGTTCGAGTAGTGGGCGAACACGTCCGGACCGCCACCCTCCTGCTCGATGAAGCCGAAGCCCTTTTCCGAGTTGAACCACTTCACGGTACCGGTAGCCATATGAATCTCCCTTGAGGGCAGTACTCAGGGCCCGCACCTTGCGGACCCGTAGTCGCCGATCTGATCACCCTAAGGAGATCCGAGAATCCTCGGAAACAAAAAAGAGTGCTCGTCGACAAAAGGTCGATAGAGCACTCGAAGTCTCTGGGAACCAAAACTGCAACGCGAGCCAAGGTAGCACAGGCCGGGCCGGATGGCCCGGCAATCTCGTCGGAGGCGGAGCGGCCCGCCCGGTCGTGCGGCGTCTTGATCGACTGCGTGGCGTGGTGCTTCACGGCCTGCCGTAGGCTGCCACCCAGATGCTCTCGGCGGTCCTGTTCATGCCCCGGCCCTTGGCGTCGGTGGCGTTGACGCTGTAGACGAGGGTGCGGGCGCCGTCGCGGGTGGAGGCGATGGCGGCGTTGTACCCCCAGCGTCCGCCCGTCTTGCCCCAGACCTCGCGCCCGCCCAGCACCATCATGGACAGGCCGGCGGAGTAGGCGGCCGGTTTCCCGGTCCCGAAGTCGGTCACCTCCGGCAGGGTGAACATCTCCTCCAGCAGCGGCCCGCGCACGATCCGCCCCCGGAACAGGGCGCCCGTGAAGCGCTCCAGGTCCGCGGTGGTCGAGATGATGTCCCCGGCCGCCCAGCCGTCCGTCGCCCTCCACACGGAGACGTCCCGGAGCCCGGTCGTGCCGTCGTCGAGGCGCATGGTCTGGTAGCCGTGGTTGTGCGGCCCGACGATGCGAGGGCCGGGCCCCGGGAGGTAGGTGTCGCGCAACCCGAGCGGCCCGAGCACCCGCCGGGCGACCTGACGCTCGTACGAGTTGTGCGTGACGCGCTCGATGAGCAGGCCGGTGACGGTGTAGCCGATGTTGAGGTAGTGCTGGTGTTCGCCCGGCGCGAACTCGGGCTTCTTGGCCGTCGCCGAGCGGACCATGTCCTCGGGGTCGTGGACGTGGAAACGGTTCGCGTACCACTCCTCGACGGTGGTGCCGGGGAAGTCCGGGGCCGGGATGCCGTGCGTGTGGTTGAGGAGCTGCCGGACGGTGACGTCCTCGTACGACGCCGGGATCAGCTCCGGCAGGTACGACCGGGCGCTGCGGTCCAGGTCCAGCCGTCCCTCTTCGGCCAGTTGCAGGGCGACCGCGGCGGTGAAGACCTTGGTCACGGACCCGGCCCGGAAGCGGGCGGCCGGATCGGCGGGCCGGCCGGTCACCAGATCGTGCACGCCCGAGCTGCCCCGCCAGGTGCCCTCCTTGCCGCCCACCCGCACGAGCGCGGCGGTGGCGTCGGCACGGGGAAGGCCCGCTACGGCGGCTTCGAGGGCCGGGTCCGGGGACTGCGCGGCCGTCGGCGCGGCGGGGGCGGAGGCGGCGGCAGGGAGCGCGGACGGCCCCACGGCGATCCCCGCGACGAGCACGGCGGCGGTCAGCAGGCTGGTACGGAACTTCATGCGGACTCCGTTGAGGCGAGGCGGCGTTGGGCGATGTCCTCATCCTCCGCAGCCGCGCCGTCCCGCGGATCGCCCCCGCCGGTGGTTCCGCGGTGTCACTTCCTCGCCGGGGCGGGGGAGGACCCGGGCCCGGCCGCTCCCCCGGGCGGGGGATCCCCGGCCGCGACGAGGCCGGTCTCGTAGGCGCAGATCACGGCCTGGATGCGGTCCCTGAGGCCCAGCTTCGCGAGCACGTTGCCGACGTGGGTCTTGACGGTGTGGTCGCTGACCACCAGCTCGGCGGCGATCTCGGCGTTCGACAGACCTCGCGCGAGCAGCAGCAGCGTCTCGCGCTCCCGGGCGGTCAAGGCGTCGAGCCGGGGGTCGGGCCGGCGGGCCCGGGCGGTGGCGGGCCGCGTGTACTGCTCGACCAGACGCCGGGCCACGGACGGGGCGAGCAGCGAGTCGCCCCGGGCGACGACCCGTACGGCGTGCACGAGGTCGTCCCGGCGGACGTCCTTGAGCAGGAAGCCGCTCGCACCCGCGTGCAGCGCGTCGTACACGTACTCGTCGGAGTCGAAGGTCGTCAGCATCACCGTCCGGCAGCCGCTCGCCGCGCTGATCGCCCGGCAGGCCTCGATGCCGTCCATGTGGGGCATCCGGATGTCGAGCAGCGCGATGTCGGGCGCGTGCCTGCGCACCGCGTCGACGGCAGCGCCGCCGTCACCCGCCTCGGCGACGACCTCGATGTCCGGCTGCGCGTCCAGGATCATCGCGAAGCCGCTGCGCACGAGCTCCTGGTCGTCGGCGACCACGACACGGATCGTCACGTCTGCACCTCCGCCGCGGCCAGGGGGATCCGCACCCGCACCTCGAAGCCGCGCCCGTCCGCTCCCGGCCCGGCGACCGCACCGCCCCCGTGGGCCGCGGCCCGTTCCCGGATCCCGACGAGCCCGTGCCCGCCCCGGCGCGACACGGCCTGCGCCCCTCGCCCGTCATCGGTCACAGTGACCTCCACCTCGGTCTCCCCAACGATCAGTTCCACTGTCACGGTCTGCGCATCCGCGTGCCTGACGACATTGGTCAGGGCCTCCTGGACCACCCGGTGGACGGTCACCCCGATCCCGTCGGCCACCGGCCCGGCGTCTCCGGCGGTCCGGTACACCACGTCGAGCCCGCTCCCGCGCACCCGGTCGAGGAGACCGGGCAGTGCGGCGAGCCCGGGCTGCGGCTCGCGCGGGGCGGTGCCGTCGGCCTCGTCGGCGCCGTCCCGCAGCAACCCCAGCATGTGACGCAACTGCACCATGGCGTCCCGCCCGGTCGCGGAGATGGCGTCGAAGGCGGCCTCGGCCCGCTCGGGCGCGGCCCGTACCGCCACCGGCCCGGCCTCGGCCTGCACGATCATCAGGCTCACGGCGTGGGAGAGGATGTCGTGCATCTCCCGTGCGATCCGGGCCCGTTCGCGCGCGGCGGCCTGCTCGGCCTCGACGCGGTGGGCCCGTTGCCGGGCGTCGGTCAGCCGCCCGAAGACGTAGGCGGCGGCGAACACGAAGACGGAGAAGGTCAGTTCACGTGCCGACCGGGTGTTGAGCCACACGCCCACCGGCACGGCCACCACCAGCACCAGCCCGGCGATCAGCCGCCGCGGCGGGGCCGCCAGCGCGGCGATGCTGTAGGTGACCACCAGCCCGGTGTACGGCAGCGGCTGCCCGGGCCCGTCGACGGTCAGCCGGTACAGCAGGCTTGCGGCCAGCACCGCGAACAGCACCGCGAGCGGAGCGCGCCTGCGCCAGACCAGGGGCACGACGGTGAGCGTGCTCAGCCCGTACGCGGCCCAGCTCGCCGGGGGCAGCCCGGGCGCGCGCGGCAGGAGGAACGGCATGGTCATCGCACCCTGGACCAGCAGCGCGACGCCGATGTCGACCAGAAGCGGATGGGCCGCCGTGAGCACCCGGCCGCGCCCCCAGCCCCCGCGTAGTTTCCCGCGTATGCCCATGGCGACGTACGCCCCCCAGTCTCGTGCGACCCGACTGGCGAACCGTAACGGGGCGTCGGCACGTCCGGCGCCGGGCCGGACCCGCGCGCCCGCACGGATCAACCCCGGGGCTCCGGCCGGGTTTTCGTCCTGCCGGCGGGCATATTGCGTGGCCGCCCGGCCCCAGGCCCCGTACGGTCGGGACGGTGAGCAGGAGACGCTACGTGGCCAGGGGGGTGCCCGGCGGCTACCGCATCTGGGACAACCGGGGGCGCCGCTGGTGGGGCGACCTCTATGAGTTGTGCCCCGACGACCTCCTGGCCGAGCTCAACGGTCAGGCGGACCAGACGCGGACCACCGCGCTGATGAAGCGCTACCGGGCGCAGAAGCGATAGGCGCCCGAACCGCATCCCCGTGACATGCGGCGGGCGCGGCGTCGAGTCCGCGCGCCGTCGGCCGTCCTCACCGAGGCACGAGCTTCTCGAAGAAGAACTCGTGCTTGAGGAACGACGTCGCGTGCTCCGCGCCCGGATACGGCGGCACGAGCGGGGACGCCTGAAACAGCCGCCAGCCGTCCTCCAGGGCGCCGACCCCCGTGTCGTACGGCGGTTCGTCACTGTCGCCGGTCGTCGGGCGGGCCGAGCCCGTGCCGTCGTAGCGGGCCCACCCGACGACCCTGGAGTCGAGGGCGGAGGTGTCGAGGTACAGGACGAGGACCTGCTGCCGGGTGGCGGTCATGCCGTTCTCCTCGGTGCGGCGTGCGCGGCGGGCCGGTTGGTGATGCGGGTGGCCCAGTGGTCGATGTCGAAGCCGGGGTCGGCGGTCAGGGAGCGCCACAGCAGGATCCGGTTGTGGATCTCCAGCCGGGCGGTGGCCTGCTCGTACCAGGGGAAGGTGCGCCGCAACTCCTCGCGGACGGCGGGGGAGTCCAGGTCCCGCGTGTCCCACAGCCGCACCTGCGGCACGGTCGGATTGAAGCGGATCTTGTACATGTGGCGGACGGTGTCGCTGTCGTTGCGCCGCCCACCGTGCCAGATGCCGTGGTGCAGCAGAAGCACGGTCCCGGCCGGGCAGGTCAGCCGGGTCTGGCCGCGCAGGTTCTGGTAGCGGCCGGTGTCGGACTCGTTGGTCCGGCGCAGATGGCTGCCCGGGACGACGAGCGTGCCGCCCATGGAGGCGGTGACCTCCTGCGGGTAGTACATGAGCTGCACGTCGAACGCGTCGGCCCGCACATCGATGAGGGCGTCGGCGTGCAACGGCTGCGCGCTGCCCTCGTGAGGCAGGCGGGTGTGGACGAAATGGTGGTCGACGGTCGGGTCCGGACCCACCAGGCTCTCCAACGCACCTTCCACGGAAGGCAGTCCGAGAAGGCGGCGGGTGAGGGAGCCCTCGGGGAAGGCCGCGGGTACGGGAGTTCCGTACGGCACGGCGGGCAGCGCCCCGGCGGCGAACGCGCCGAGCGCCTCCTCGTTCACTTCCCGGGGCACGACGCCGTCGAGGCGCAGGAATCCGTGGGCCGTGAACCGCGCCACCTCGGCGGAGCCCAGCAGCTGTTTCGTGGTTGGCATGACGCAACCGTAGAAGCGCAGAAGTGGGCTGTCGTGGGGTGTAATCGGCAACCACTGGTAATTTTCCACCATGCCGACCTTCGTGGAGCTGCCCCTCGAACTGCCGCCCGAGCTGGTCCACGCGGGCGTGGGTGTGCACGGCTCCGCCGGTCCGCACGAGGTCTTCCGCCTCCCGCGCCTGTGGCAGCTCCACCTCTACGGGTACTCCGGCACCCTCGAGTTCGGCGGCGCGCGGCACCCGATCCGCCCCGGGCACCTCAGTCTCGTACCGCCCGGCACGGAGGTGCACTTCCACTACGACGCCCCGCGCTGCGAGCACCTGTACGCCCACTTCCGGCTGCCGGGTGACGGGGAGCGGCACCGGGTCCCGGCGATGCAGGACGCCGGTGCCGAGGCGGGATCGCTGAGCGCACTGCTGCGCCAGACGATCGCGGCGTGCGCGCAGTCCCCGGCCCGGGCCTCCGCGGAACTGTGGACGGCACTGTGGCGCACGACCGGTCTGGCCGAGGCCGCCGAGACACCCTCCGGGTCCCGGCACCCGGCGCTGCGGGCGGCCATGGCCCATATCGAGGAGCACCTGGCGGATGCGCTGAGCGTTCCCGGGATCGCCCGGGCCGCCGGGGTGTCGCACACGCACCTGACCCGGCTGTTCCGCGAGGAGACCGGGCGCACGGTTGTGGGCTACCTCCGGCGCCGCCGCATGGAGCGCGCCCGTCACCTGCTCATCGCCTCGACGCTGGCGATCCCGGCCGTCGCGGCGACGGTCGGGATCCCCGACCTCCAGGCGTTCAACAAGACCTGCCGCAGGGAACTCGGCGCGTCCCCGCGCGCCGTGCGGCAGGCCGCGGGCGCTTAGGGGTCTTCGGACGCTCATGTGAAAGGACCCCTAAGGGGCTTCTGTACCTTTGTGCGATCACCGAGCGTCAGCGTGCGCTAGGATTCTTTACCGAGCTCTTATGCTCGGTTGAGCGGAGCCGCGCACAGTCGCGCCGGCCGCTCGGTTCGTCGACAGTGGCCGCCCGGCTCTCCGGGCCGGTGTGTGAGGGGGCGTGACATGGGGCGAGTGGTGCCTGTCCGCGTCCACAACGCCGCCCGTGACGGCGTCCCTGATACCGACCGCTCCGCGTGAGCGGTCTCCTCTCTGAGGTGTACGCCTGACGCCCGACGCGTGACGGTCGACGCCTGACGCCTGATGTCCAGGGGCGTGGCGTATCACGCGTACGAGCGCCGCTGACGTCCGGGGCGGAGCACGCCGCCGACGCCGCAGCACCGCGTGTCCGGCCCCGCCGCCTCGACACGAGGTCGCACGCCCCGTCCCACCGCTCACCGAGCCGTACCCACGGGCAATCCGCCCACTGGCACAGACGCCGCAGACCCGATCAACGGAGGTCAGACGCCCGTGCACGACACCACCGCCATGCTCATCGAACTCGGGGCGATCATCCTCGCCCTGGGACTCCTGGGACGCTTCGCCGGACGGGTGGGCTTCTCGCCCATCCCCCTGTACCTGCTGGCCGGACTCGCCTTCGGCCAGGGCGGCATCCTGCCGCTCCAGGCCAGCGAGGAGTTCGTCGCCACCGGCGCCGAGATAGGCGTCATACTCCTGCTGCTCCTGCTCGGCCTGGAGTACAGCGCCTCCGAACTCGTCACCACACTGAAGACCCAATACCCCTCCGGGGCCGTGGACTTCGTCCTCAACGCCGTGCCGGGAGCGGCCATGGCGTTCCTGCTGGGCTGGGGGCCCGTCGCCGCCGTCGCCCTGGCCGGGGTCACCTGGATCTCGTCGTCCGGGGTCATCGCGAAGGTGCTCGGTGATCTGCGCCGGCTCGGCAACCGCGAGACGCCGGTCGTCCTCGGTGTGCTGGTCCTGGAGGACCTGGCCATGGCGGTCTACCTGCCCATCCTCACCGCCCTGCTGGCCGGGGCGGGTCTCGCGGGCGGCGCGGTCACCCTGCTGATCTCGCTGGGCACCGTGGGCGCCGTCCTGTACGTGGCGCTGCGGCACGGCCGCCTGGTCAGCCGCGCCGTGTCCTCGGACAACGCCGAGATGCTCCTGCTCGCCGTCCTCGGCCTGACCCTGCTCGTCGCCGGGCTCGCGCAGCAGCTGCACGTCTCCGCGGCCGTCGGCGCGTTCCTGGTCGGCATCGCCCTGTCCGGCGAGGTCGCCGAGGGCGCCAGCAGCCTCCTCACCCCGCTGCGGGACCTGTTCGCCGCGGTGTTCTTCGTCTTCTTCGGACTGAACACCGACCCGGCCGCCATCCCGCCCGTGCTGCTGCCCGCGCTCGCCCTGGCCGCCGTCACCACCCTGACGAAGATCGCCACCGGCTACTGGGCCTCCCGCCGGGCCGGGATCTCACCGAAGGGCCGCTGGCGCGCGGGTGGCACGCTGGTCGCACGCGGTGAGTTCTCCATCGTCATCGCCGGGCTCGCGGTCGGCGCCGAACCCCGCATCGGCCCGCTGGCCACCGCCTACGTCCTGATCCTGGTCATCCTCGGCCCTCTCGCGGCCCGTTGGACCGAACCCCTGGCCCGCCGCGCCACCCACCGCCGCCCTCGCCCCCCGGCCCCACCGACCGCCGAGGCCGCCAAGGAGACGGCTGCCGCACACGGTTGACCCCTCGGGTAACGGGTCCCGGGTGAGGGCGGTGTCCGCGACCGGTCGCGCACGGTCATCGGCTCGCCAACCGGCCCCGATCCGCGCACCGTTGAGCCTTCTCACCGCCCGGCCGACGGCCCTGACGCGCTGTGGGTTCGCTGCTCGTGCTGTCCGGATCGGCTGTTTCCCGGAAGGCGGCTCGGTGGGACCCTGGCGAGCACCCCGCGGGCCGGCAGGGAGACCGGGGGACAATCCAGGTGGACCGGAGGGAAGCGCCAGCATGATCGAGTGGAAGCCCTTGGGCACCGGAGCCAGGCCCGTTCCCCAGCCCGTGGCCACGCCGGTGGTCTGGGCGGGGGCCTGCGTCGGGGCACTGGTGCTGGTGGCGCTCGTCAACACCGTGGTGGGGCCGTACCGGCCCGAACTGGCCCTGTCCGCCCTGTCGTTGCTGGCCGCACTGCTGGGCCTGTGCGCCCGTTTCACAGCCGCCCCCGGCACGGCACTCCTGTGCTGGCTGTTCCTCAACGGCTTCGCCATACCGCCCGCGGGCGCCCTCACCTGGGCAGGCCACCGCGACACCACCTGGCTGGCCTGCCTGTTCACCGCCGCCCTCATCGGCACGGCCCTGGCCCGCCTCGTCCACGCCCGCGCCGCCTACCGCCGCCTGGCTTCCGGCCATCCCGGGTCCGAATCAGCGGCAGGCGACGGACGGTACGACTCCTGACGCGCAGCCGCCGCCCTCTCCTCGACGTCACTTGCACGAGCACCGCACCCTGCCGGGCATCGGCCACAACGTGCCCCAGGAGGCCCCGGTGCCTGCGCCCAGGCCGTCCTCGACGCCGATCACCTCTCAGGCTTGCCGAGAGTGTGGTCACCGGTCAAGATGGTGACGTGAATCCGGACCACGTCTTCGTCTGCGGAAACCCGGCGCTCGACTTCGCCGCCACGCTCCGGGCACGCCGGTCGGCGCCTTTCGAGATGTTCGTGACACCGGACCGGCTCACCGCCTGGTACGTGGAGTCCGGCCTGGTCGACGCGGTCTCGACGGGTCAGGAGGCCGACGTCGAGCGGGCGAGGGCCGTACGGGAAGCGGTCTACCGGCTGGTCACCGCCCGCCGGCTCGGGGAGGAGTACGACGGGGCCGCGCTGACCGTCGTGAACAACGCGGCCCGCACACCGCCCGCCGTGCCGCAGCTCACCCCGGCGGGGCGATGGACACAGGCGACGCCCGGCGAGGCCCTCTCCATGGTGGCGCGTCACGCCGTGGAGCTCCTGAGCGGTCCGGACGTGCCCCTGCTGAAGGAGTGCGGGAACCCGGACTGCACCCGCGTCTACATCGACCGCTCGCGGGGCCTGCGGCGGCAGTGGTGCGGGATGGACTCCTGCGGCAACAAGATCAAGGCAGCCGCGTACCGCGCACGCAGGAAGACCCCGGCGGCTCACTGACCCCGCGCCCCGCCGACCGGTCCACCCCGCACACCCCGCGTCTGCGGCCTGATCCAAACGACAGGCCCTAACCGCCCACGTACCAGCTGAATCCGCCGTTGCTCGTGGCCACGGCCAGAAGCACGAGCCACAGGACCACGTCGACGACGCCGAGGATGATGCCGGCCTTCGCCATCCCCGCGCCGTTCTTCACCGACGCCTGCCGACGGGCGACTGCGCCGAAGACGATGGCCAGCGGACCGAGCACGATGTTGAGGAAGAACAGGCCGACGATGCCGCAGCACAGGCTCGCGATCGCCAGACCATTGGTGCGCGAACCGGAGGACGCGGCAGAGGAACCGCCGTAACTCGCCATGGAAAACTCCCAGTTGTCGATGGCACGGACCGAAGGGGCCGCACTCTCCTCACTTTCGACTTGTTTTGTTCGAATGCCCCTCTGCGGCGTTCCCATGACACCCGATTCGCGAGCGGGCCCTGTCAGTTCTCCTGCACGAGCCCGGCGACGTGCGCGGTGACCGTGTCGAGGATGGCCGTCCAGACCGCGTCGTCGCCGAGCACGAGGTAGTTGAGCGTGAGACCGTCGGTCATGGCGGCCAGGTAGCGGGCCAGCACGGGAACGGGCACGCGCAGGCGCAGCCCCATGCTCTGCCGCAGCTGGTCGATGAGCTCGGTGTAGGCCTCGGCGTACAACTCGTACTGACGGCGTGCCAGGTGTTCGAAACCGGGCCGGCGCAACGCGTACTGCGTGAGCTCGTAGGTGAGCATGTGCTCGTCGGGGTGGGCGCGGACGTGGTCCCAGTAGGCCTGGAAGCCGGCCCGGACGGTCTCCTCCAGGGTGGCTCGGGGCCGTATGGCGTCCTTCACCACCGTCACGTAGTGCCCGGTGATGGTGGTGATGACGGACTCGACCAGCTGCTGCTTGGAGTCGAAGCAGTAGTGGAAGACGCTCAGCGAGACGCCCGCTTCAGCGGCGATGGACCGGGTCGTCGTCCTGGGGACGCCGTCCCGGGCCATCGCCCTGATCGCCGCTTCGGTGAGCTGTCGCCGCCGCTCGGCGGACGGCAGCCGTGCCATGGAACCCCTCTCGTGGTGTCAGCGGCTGTGGACGCCGACCTCGTGGAGGGAGTAGCCCCAGCCGGTGCCGCGTTCCAGGCCGTGGACGCGGACGTAGCGGGCGGGGGTTCCGGCGAAGCGCGCGGTGTCCAGACCGCCGTCACCGGCGGTCGTGGACCAGGCGGTCCGCCAGCTCGCGCCGTCGGCGGACAGCTCGATCCGGTACGACTTCGCGTATGCGCGTTCCCAGTCGAGGGTGACCCGCCCCACGGTCCGCGTGGAGCCGAGGTCGACCTGGTACCACTGCTCGTCGCTCCAGTCGCTGGCCCAGCGGGTACGCCGGTCGCCGTCGACGGCCCGGTGCGGCCCGTAGTCCGTGAACAGGCTCCCCTCCGAGGAACTGGCCGACGCGGCGGAGCCGGCCGCGAGGTCGACGCCGGACTCGTGGTTCTCGGAGGCCGCCCAGGTGCCGAGGTAGGACTCGGCGCCCCGGAACAGGTCGTCGACCGTGTCCTGGCCGCCGACGCGGCGGATGTCCTCGATCCAGTCCGGGACGAGGCCGTAGTGGGCGGCGCCGTCGGTGTTCAGGTCCCAGGTGCGCTCGCCGGTGGTCTGCCGGTCGATGACCGAGCCGCCGTCGACGCTCTTGAACGGGTACGTGACCTTGTTCGGCGCGTCCGCCCCGCGCGGTCCCGGCCAGCCGCCGACGCCGTTCATGTCGGTGCCGTAGCCGTACCCCACGCCGTACTTGTCGCGCAGGGCCTCCGTCCGCTTCGCCTCCGCGACGAAGCCCTCGGAGCCGTGCATGTACTGGGCGATGAAGCCGCCGAGGCCGTAGACCCGCTCGGTCCAGTCCAGGTCCATCCAGCTGTGCGAGGACAGCACGCCGGGGTAGGACTCGGCCTCGAAGATGTCGAGCACCCGGCCGGTGGCCTTGACGCTCATGTGGTCGATCTCCAGCATCATGCCGCGCTTCATCATGCCGCGCACGGCGTGTTCGCCGAGGTCGGTGAGCCCGCGCACGTTGCACTGCGCATCGGCGCTGTAGGAAGGCACCTCCTCACCCGCCGGGAGCTTCTCCTCGGCCGCGGGCGCCGCCGCGTTGCCGATCGGGTTGTCGGCCTGCGGGCCCGTGCACTTCTCCGTCTTCCAGTAGGTGCCGGTCGACAGGAACTGCCCGACGTTGATGGCCGTCCCGAGCGAGCCCGAGTCGAACCGCACCCCGCACAGGGCGTTGTCGAACTTGTGGCACAGGAACATGCTGCGCACGCCGAGCGCGTGGAGTTCGTCGAGCCCCTTGTCGATGTCGGCCTTGCTGCACTGCGCGATGTCCAGGACCTGCTTGCAGCCGAACGGTTCGGAGGTCTCGACCCCCATGACCACCGCCAGCTTGCCCTGCTCGATGACCTTGCGGGCCTGCGCGCTGTCGGTGACGACCCGGAACCAGCCCTTGCCGGGCCCGCCGTACATCTTGTCGACGAAGGCCTGCATGTCGTACGTCAGCTTGGCCTGGAGCCGGATGGACGTCATCTCGTCGCAGGAGCGGTCCTTGAAGAAGTACACCGAGCAGATGACGCCGTTGGTGACGAGGTCGTTGACGAGCACCCGCTGGCCGCCGCGCCAGGCCCGCTCGATCCAGGCGTAGTAGTTCTGCTGGTGGGTCAGCGAGTCGTGCGCGGGCCAGTCCTTGAAGGTGGGCCAGCCGTTCGGGTCGTGCTTGCCGTCGCCGCCGTTGGTGATGAAGTCGAAGACCGCGAGCGAGCCGTCCGGATAGTGCTCGGGGCAGTCCTTGAGTGCGTCGGCCACGCCCTGCTCGGAGAACGGCTTTCCGCAGATCAGACGGCCGCCGAAGGCCTCGTTGGAGAAGATGTGGTCGTGTGCGTCGACGAACCCGCGCACCTCGCCCGCGGCGTCGGTGCCGGTGAAGGGCTCACCCGTGACGTTGATCCGGGAGTCCGGCGCGGGCCGTGCGGTCGGGTCCCACCAGTCGTTCCCGGCCGCCGAACTCGGGGCGGCGCCGAGCGCGAGCGTCAGCACGAGCAGGAGGAGCGACACAACGGTGAGGTTCTTGCGTCGGCGGTACGGGCGTCCGGAACTGGTCACAGCCCACGTCCCTCGGTCGTCGGATCGCTCGGTCGCGTTGTCATGACCTCGCAAAGTGTGCGACGAGAATCGCCACTACCGCGTGATGAGTCAAGAGTCCGGGACGTTTGACCTGTTGACCGGGGCAGGACGGTTCACCCCGGCCGGGCTCCGGACCGACCCGGGGCAGCAGCAAACCCCAGGTCGCCGACCTGGGGTCACATGGCGCGGGTGACAGGGCCCGCCGGTGTTCGGCCCGATCAGCTCGGACCGTGATCGGGTACTCCGGCCGCGCCCCGCGCGGCGCGGCGGTACTCCGCGTTGATGCGCTGGGCTTCCTCCAGCTGGTCCTCGAGGATGACGATGCGGCAGGCGGCCTCGATCGGGGTTCCCCGGTCGACGAGCTCGCGGGCGCGCGCGGCGATCCGCAGCTGGTAGCGGGAGTACCTGCGGTGTCCGCCCTCCGAGCGCAGCGGAGTGATCAGACGGGCCTCCCCGATGGCACGCAGGAAGCCAGGGGTGGTGCCGAGCATCTCGGCGGCCCGGCCCATCGTGTAGGCGGGGTAGTCGTCGTCGTCCAGACGATTGCTGAGCGGGATATCAGCTGCCATGTCACCTCGTAGTGCAACGCGTCGAGGGGCCCTGGTGCCGTACGGCACCAGGGCCCCGAAGGAAATTCAACACCATCTGTCGGCCCTTGTGCTGCGCCGACCTTCTGTGTCCGCTACCCGGCCCGACTGCGGGAGGGGTGCGGGGATCGCGGCTGCGTGACCGGGGACCACCATCCAATCCGGGGTCTTGCGGTACCCGGACCGAGAACTCCCCGGCCGGGCGATCCTGATGGCGTCTGCTCCTCCGTCCTTCCTCGGTTCTGCTCTGACCATGTCTACGAGAAGAAGGCTAACCACGGTGAGGAGCAATGTCTACTCTGGCAAAGACAGATTTTGCGATCCGCCGGACAGCGACGTCCTACGGCCCCCGATGATCGACGGCAGGACTCCGGCACAGCGGTGAGGGCCCTGCCGACGCGCGTCGGCAGGGCCCTCACTGGTCTCTGGTGGCGGTCACCCGCCCGTGCTTCAGCCCTCCGGGATGTCCCGGAGGCGGACCCGGTCCGTGTAGGTGGCGGCGTCCCGGAGAACGGAGAGCCGGGCGAGGGTGACCACGCCCGTGCCCTGGTCGTCCCCGTCGCACAGGACCAGGTGATCGACCCGCGCACCGGCCATGAGGGACAGCGCCACCTCGACCGTCATGTCGTCACGGATGTGGGGCGCGTGAGCCGTGGCTCGGTGCTGCGTCAGGACCGGCGTCATGGGTGTCTCCTGCCGAGAGGGGCGGGCGGGTGGGCGCGGGACGCTACGCGGCGGAGCCGAAGCCCGTCCGCCGTTGCGCCCTCGGGCGTGCCGCCTCGCCGGCGGGACGGCCCTGGCCGGTGGGACGGCGGCCCCGCCTGCCCCGGGACGGGGCGGACGCACCGCGAGGGCGCTCCGCGCGGGGGGCGGTGACGACGACCGGGACACCGGACGGGGCCTGGGCACCCGTGATGCGGGTCAGCTCCGCCTCGCCGGACCGCACCTGGGCGATCCGGGGGGTGATGCCCGCCGACGTCATCAGCCGGCTCATGCCGCGACGCTGGCCCGGGGTCACCAGCGTGACCACGCTGCCGGACTCGCCGGCGCGGGCCGTACGGCCGCCGCGGTGCAGGTAGTCCTTGTGGTCGCTGGGCGGGTCCACGTTGACGACGAGGTCGAGGTTGTCGACGTGGATGCCGCGGGCGGCGACGTTGGTCGCCACCAGGACCGTCACGTGGCCGCTCTTGAACTGCGCCAGGGTCCGGGTCCGCTGGGGCTGGGACTTGCCGCCGTGCAGGGCCGCGGCGCGGACACCGCTCTTCAGCAGGTGCTCGGTCAGCGAGTCCACCGCGTGCTTGGTGTCGAGGAACATGATCACCCGGCCGTCCCGCGCCGCGATCTCGGTGGTCGTCCGGTGCTTGTCCGCGTCGTGCACATGGAGGACGTGGTGTTCCATCGTGGTGACCGCGCCCGCGGAGGGGTCGACGGAGTGGACCACCGGGTCGTGCAGGTAGGTGCGGACCAGCCGGTCGACGTTGCGGTCCAGGGTGGCCGAGAACAGCATCCGCTGGCCGCCGGGGCGCACCTGGTCGAGCAGGGCGGTGACCTGCGGCATGAAGCCCATGTCGGCCATCTGGTCGGCCTCGTCGAGGACCGTGATGTCGACGCCGTCCAGGCGGCAGTCGCCCCGGTCGATGAGGTCCTTGAGCCGCCCGGGCGTCGCGACGACCACCTCGGCCCCGCCGCGCAGCGCACTGGCCTGCCTGCCGATGGACATCCCGCCGACGACGGTGGCGAGCCGCAGGCTCACGGAACGGGCGTACGGCGTGAGCGCGTCGGTGACCTGCTGGGCCAGCTCACGGGTGGGCACGAGGACGAGGGCGAGCGGCTGCCGCGGCTCGGCACGCCGCCCGGCGGTCCGGGCCAGCAGGGCGAGGCCGAAGGCGAGGGTCTTGCCCGAGCCGGTGCGACCACGGCCGAGTACGTCACGGCCGGCCAGGGAGTTCGGCAGGGTGGCCGCCTGGATCGGGAACGGCGTGGTCACGCCCTCGTGGCCGAGGGTGGCCAGCAGCCGCGCGGGCATGTCGAGATCGGCGAACGACTCGACGGCCGGCAGCGGGGGCGTGATCGTCTTCGGCGGTGCGAACTCGCCCTGGGGAGCACGGCGTGTGCCGTAGCTCGTGGAGCGGCGCGGACCACCGGAGCGGCGGCCGGTGGCGTCGCCTCCTGAGAAGCGGTCGTATGCGCGGGATGTGTGGGCACGCTTCATGCGGGACCTTCCTTGAGGGCGCGTAGCAAGGAAATCCCGCAGCAGAGGAGCAGCGCAGAGAATCTCGAGACGAGCCGAAGTCGTGGGGCCGGGCCAGGCCGGCGGGAAAAAACAGCGAGCTGGGGCCCGCACCCCAGAGGTGCGGGCCCCAGCTGCGAAATCTGCGCGAGCGCGGATGTCAGGCGGGCACGATGTTCTCGGCCGTCGGGCCCTTCTGGCCCTGCGCGATGTCGAACGACACCTTCTGGCCTTCGAGCAGCTCGCGGAAGCCCTGGGTGGCGATGTTCGAGTAGTGGGCGAAGACGTCAGCGCCGCCGCCGTCCTGCTCGATGAAGCCGAAGCCCTTTTCCGCGTTGAACCACTTCACGGTGCCAGTAGCCATTTTATTTCTCCTTCGGAGGCGGTTTCGGGAATTCACTTTCTGCGAATTCCGTGTCGCCGTGATGATTACCCCGTAGGAAATGAACCTTCTGGCAACCACACCTGCAACTGAGATCGACAGTAGCACGGTGCGTTCGGCGCTGCGTGGCTCTGAAAATCCGTTTGGGCGTGCGATCGGGGAATATTCGGCGGGCCCCGCTTCTATTTCTCATTTTGCGGGCACAGATATTGCTCCCCGCAGGCGCGGCTCTTCCTGTCGCCCACCCGCGCACCGGCCCTGTGACCTCCGCCGATGCCCGGCAGGGCGGAGGTGACGCCGGAACGTCCCTGCCGCGACGAAGGTCACACCAGCCGTTCCGACCGCCCCTGGGCAGTGGTTACGTGCACATGTCACCGACCGGTTGCGGCGGTCCGGAAGTGAAGGCGGCGGGACTCCTCCGCCGATCCTGTCCGCGCCCGGTGGTGGCGGGCCGGCGCCGATCGGACGGGCGGCGATACCGCACCGGTATCGGCCTAGTTCTGAGCAGTACCATCACGGCGTGGAGACAAGGGAGTTGTGGTATTTCGTCGCCGTCGCCGAGAAGCTTCACTTCGGCGGGGGCGCCCAGCGGGGATCGCGCAGCCCTAGCTGTCGCGGGCGACTCGAAGCGGTCGAGGCCGACGAACGCCGCACCCGCCGCGCGGCGCTCGCTCCGGCCGGCTTGGACCGGCGTCCCGACCGGCGTGTCGGCCGACACGGCAGCCGAACCACAACACGCCGATAACATGTTCGAACTCGCGATGGTCCCTCCATCGCTCTCCATCTGCCCAGCCATTCGGATGAATCGGCCAAAAGATTGATAGCCAGAGCATCGCGGGTGTTTTCGCGAATAGGCGACATGAGTGCGTGGGGTGAGCGGCGCCGTTGGCGCGTGCTGCTGTGGGTCACGGCGGGCGTGGTCACGCTCGGGTTCCTCATCGCGCTGGAGGTCGCCGCACGCCGCTACGGCGAACCGGGGCCGATCACCAACCAGGTGAAGGCACTGGTCCTCGCCCCCAAGCCGGGGCCGCTGTACGGCGGTCTGGGGCTCATGATGGTCGTGCTCACCTGGCGGCAGCGGTTCATCGCGGCCGGCGCCGCGCTCGGTATCGACGGCGTCCTCCTGCTGGTGCGGTGGGCGGCGGACGCCGACATGACGGGCGGCCACGTCTTCGGCACGGGCGCGTTGTGGGTGATGCTGGGCACCGCGGCCATCGCCGTCACCCGCCGCACCGGTCCCGAACGCGTCCTGCTGCTGAAGGGCGTCGGGCTGGGCCTGCTGCTGGTCGCCGCCCGCAAGATCGGCGACACCTGGCTGCTCATCACGGCGAAGACCCGCCCGACGGTGCTCGACCAGTACGTGGCGACCGCCGACCACGCACTGGGCAACCCCTCCTGGCCGGCCGGCCGGATCGTCGAGGCCACCGACCCCTTCAGCACCCATCTCCTCCAACTGGTCTACGGCCAGCTCGCGGTGGCCGCGGTCGTCGTCGCCTTCCACCAGCTGCGCAACGTCACGGTCGAGCGCCGCTTCCCGAGCCATCACCTGGTGCGCACCTTCCTGGTGATCGGCCTTCTCGGACCGGCCATCTACATGATCTTCCCGGTGGTCGGCCCGGTCTTCGCCTACGGCCCGGGCGCCTCCGGCACCGGCGGAGTGCAGTGGGCGGCGGCCGACCTGTGGCCGCACACCCCGCTGCCGGTCACCACCCCGCAGCCGATGACGTACGACGGGATCACCCCCCGCAACTGCATGCCCAGCCTGCACACGGCATGGGCTGTCGCGATCTTCGTCCACACCCGCAGGGCGCCGCGGGCGCTGCGGCTCGCAGGTACGTTCTGGCTGGTCGTCACCCTCGCCGCGACCCTGGGGTTCGGCTACCACTACGGCGTGGACCTCATCGCCGGTGTGGTGTTCGCCCTCACCATCGAGGCGGCCCTGCGCTCACTCGACCGCGGCTGGGACCGGCCGGGAATCCTGCTGGTCACCTACGGCACCGCCGTCTTCACCGCGCTGCTGGTGTCCTACCGCTGTCTGCCGACGCAGATGGCCGCGTACCCGGAGGTGTCCGGGCCCCTGCTCATCCTGGCCATGACCTCGGTGATCTACGGCTTCGTACGCACCACCCCGAGGCCCTCCCCGCGGCTGCCGAGCCCCCGGCCCCCGGTCGAGGACGCCGCGCCAAAGGCCACGACCGGAGAGCAGGAAGGCCCCGCTGCCACGCCCAGGCGCGCCCCGGAGCCCCGCTGATCCCGCACTGAAGGAGAGCGGCTCGCCGGCGGGACCGGACTCCTCCGGCCAGGACGAACCGCACCGACGCGCGAGAACCACGGCTGCCGTGTCTGTTCTGCCCGGCGTGTCCGGGCTGTAGTTTGGTTAAGAAAGCCCCAAAAGAAGGGCGAATCGATGCCGTGGTTCCTGTGGCTGCTCGCTGCCGCGGCGCTGGGTGCCGCGGAGTTCTTCACCCTGACCCTGGTCTTCGGGCTGCTGGCGGGTGCCGCGCTGGTCGCCGCCGTGGTCGCCGGTGTCGGGGTCGGCCTGCTCGGCCAGCTCCTGGCCCTGGGGGCAGCGGCGGCGGCCGGCCTCGTCCTCGTCCGTCCGGTCGCGCTGCGGCACATGGCACAGCAGCCCCTCACCCGCGACGGCAGTGACGCGCTGATCGGGAAGCGGGCCGAGGTCGTGCAGGAGGTCACCGCGACCCACGGCCTGATCAAACTCTCCGGTGAGGAATGGTCCGCCCGAGCCCTCGACGAGAGCCATGTGATCCCGGTGGGGGCGCTGGTGGACGTCATGGAGATCGAAGGCGCCACCGCCATCGTCTACCCCCGCGAGCTCCTTCCCTGAACGGCTGAACACACAGCAACGGAGGCACTGTGGATCCAGTTGTCATCCCCATCCTCGTGGCGGCCCTCGTCATCGTCTTCCTCGTGGCCTCCACGGTGCGGATCGTCCCGCAGGCCCGCCGCTACAACATCGAGCGGTTCGGCCGGTACCGCCGGACGCTGCAGCCCGGCCTGAACCTGGTCCTGCCGGTGGCCGACCGCATCAACACCAAACTCGACGTGCGCGAGCAGGTCTATTCGTCCGACCCCCGGCCGGTGATCACCGAGGACAACCTCGTGGTGAACATCGACACCGTTCTCTACTACCAGATCACGGACCCGCGGGCGGCGGCGTACGAGGTCGCCGACTACCTCCAGGCGATCGACCAGCTCACCGTGACCACGCTGCGCAACGTCATCGGCAGCATGGACCTGGAGGAGACGCTCACCTCGCGCGAGGAGATCAACTCCCGGTTGCGCGCCGTCCTCGACGACGCCACCGGCAAGTGGGGCATCCGCGTCAACCGCGTCGAGATCAAGGCCATCGACCCACCGCACACCATCAAGGAGGCGATGGAGAAGCAGATGCGGGCCGAGCGTGACAAGCGGGCGGCCATCCTGCACGCCGAAGGAGAGCGGCAGGCCAAGATCCTCACCGCGGAAGGCACGAAGCAGAAGGACATTCTGGAGGCACAGGGCACGCAACAGGCCATGATCCTGCGGGCGGACGGCGAGGCCAAGGCGGTGGAGCTCGTCTTCCAGGCCGTCCACCGCAACAACGCCGACCCCAAGATCCTGGCCTACAAGTACCTGGAGACGCTCCCGCACCTGGCGAAGAGCGACAACAACACCTTCTGGGTGATCCCGGGCGAGCTGACCGAGGCGGTCCGGACCGTCACCCGGGCGTTCGGCGACGAGTCGACGGCAGGCCCTTCCCACCCCGCGCAACCCGAGGGAGCAGCCACCGCCGACGATGCCGCGCAAGGGGCCGGGATCCCGCAGCTCGACACGGGCTCGACGGTCGCCCTCGACGCAGCAGCGGCCGCCGACGAGGCCGGGAAGCAGGCCGCCGCAGCGGTGAGCGACGCCAAGGCGGAGGCAGAGGCCGCGAAGTCAGCGCAGGTGCCGCGCAGAGGGCGGGCGTCCGACGACTGAACCCCTGCGGGCTTGTGACGGGGAGGACCGAGTCCTGCCCCGCGCGATCCGCCACGCTTCCGGCACGCGTCATGCGTCGTCGCACCGCTCCGACACCAGCCCCGAGGGCCCGACGTCGAGAGGGTTGCGTGCGGCGGCCCGACCGCACCCCGGCCGGCGCCCCGCACCACCGGCGGCTCGCTGTGCGTGAGTCGTCAGCCGCAGCTGCACGCCGTCGCGGCGGAATCGGCTTTCGTTTCGGCGTCCTGACTGGTGCAACAGCCGTCCCGGGAGGCACTGGCGTCGGCGCTCTTGCCGAGGGAGTCGGCGTCAGCCTTCACGACGTAGACCTCCCAGGGCTCCCGGCCGGGACCGTGGACCCACACCTTGTCCTGGAGGGCGTAGCAGCATGACGTGTCGTTCTCCTCGAAGGTGGCCAGACCGGCGTCCTTGAGGCGAGAGGTGGCGGCGTTGACCTGCTCGGTGGACTCGACCTCGACGCCGAGGTGGTCCAGGCGCGTTTCCTCGCCGGGCTGCCCCTCGATCAGGACGAGCTTGAGCGGGGGCTCTGTGACGGCGAAGTTGGCGTAGCCCTCGCGCCGCTTGGCCGGTTCGGTGCCGAACAGCTTGGAGTAGAAGTTGATCGACGCTTCGAGGTCGCTGACGCGAAGGGCGAGCTGAAGGCGAGACATGGCACGACTCCCAACGGGTTGCATTGATGTCTGTCGATGCAACATTGCGCCCTGAATTGAAGGATGTCAACATAGAGAGATGTCGAATCAAGAGTTCGTCGTGCTCGGTCAGGACGCTGCGGCCGGCGGTTGTTGCCCCGCACTGCTCACGACTCCCTTGGACGAGGGGCAGGCGGTGGAGCCGGCCAAGGTGTTCAAGGCGCTGGGTGATCCGGTGCGGCTGCGTCTGCTGTCGGTGATCGCCTCACGTGCGGGTGGCGAGGTCTGCGTGTGCGACCTGACCCCGGCCTTCGACCTGTCTCAGCCGACGATCTCCCATCACCTCAAGCTGCTCCGGCGGGCGGGATTGATCGACTGCGAGCGGCGTGGCACCTGGGTCTACTACTGGCTGGTCCCGGAGATGACCGACCGGCTCGCCGCGATCCTGACCCGTCCGGCGGGAGAGGCGGTGCCTGGCCGCCCGTCGTCGGCCGTGGCCGCCTCGTGAACACTGCGGCTGCTGAGGGCCTGCCGGCCATGTCCCCGCTCCCGCCGGCCGGAGAGACCGGGGAGCCCGCCCGAGCGCCGTTGCCGCCCAAGCCTGGGCCGACTGTGGCGTCCGCTCAGCGTTTCGCGGGGTGCACCCTCCCTCTTCCGTTTCCGGCGTTCCTCGCAGCGTGAGGCCGGCTACGGTCCGTCGGGCCTGGTCGAGGAGTACGCTGGATTTACCGAGGATATGTCGGACACCGGCTTTCAGGCTCGTGTCGTTTTCGGCGATTCAATATTCCGGGCCGGCCTCGGTCGGTCCGGGGCAGGGTTCGCGTGATGATGGCGACCATTTCCCACCCGCCGACGACCGCAGCCGATGACCGGCCCTCCTCGCTCTCTCCGCGTCTGTCGCTGGCTCCCGCCGACTCCGAGCCGGCTCTGCTGGACGGCGCGTGGTGGCCCCGCTCCCGTGATCTCGGGGCGGAACTCCCGTCCTTGACCGCCGTACTGGATCCGTTGTGGGGGCGGATAACCAGGGTCACGGTGAATCCCATCCAGTGGCCGGCCATCCCGCGCAGGGTTCCCGTCGCCGGGCACGTGGTGAACGTGGGCTGGTTCCGGGACGAGCAGGATCCGCATGAACTGCTGTTGCTCTCCTACCACGTTGGCCGCTGGAACCTCTTGGTCGTCCCGCCGCAGACGGCTCCCGACTCGGCCGCATGGCTGATGGCCGCCGCGAGTGACCCGCGCGGTACGTCGACCGCGAGCCGGTTGATGGAGGAGGCGGCGCGCCTGCGGACGCTGCGCGACGCCGACCGCGTCGAGGAAGCGGTCTGGGACTCCGAAGGAGGGCACGGGTCACGCGACTCGGCCGCACCTCCACGGGTGCCGGCCATGACCGGCACGGTGCCGCAGCAGCCGATGGGAAGGTGAGGATGGTGGAAACCTTCGTTACCGTGGCCGTGATCACGGGACTGATCGTGGTCGGGGCGCTCCTCATCCGCCTGCTGAACTCGCAGCACGGCGACCGCATGGCCGCCATCCACTACGGCCGCACCGGGACGCCTGTCGCGGGACCGGCTCCGTCGGCTCGGCGCAGGGCCCGCGGCAGGGCGGCGACGAGCGGCACCGGCCGCCCCGACCGACCTCGGCCCGGCGTGAGCGGGCGACTTCGCCCGCGCGCCCGTGAAGCAGTGGGCCCCACCCTTCCGGCAGGTTCGCCCGGCCCGCCATCCGGCGGGCGGAACTGACCGCACTACCTGTCCGGTCCGTGGTGCATCCCCGGACGGCCGGTCCACCACGATGCTCGCCGACCGGGGCTCGTGGAACGGCCCTCCATCGACCACCCCGCACACCCTCGTACCCGGCACGCCGCGGGGCAGGACCCGGTTCGGCCACGACGGCTCGTCCACCACGATCCTCCGGCTGCGCCGTCCGCCGCCGATCACGGCCCGCATCATCGAGATCACCGGCTCGGCTCTCCTGGTCCACGAGTCCTCCACCGGCCGGAGGCCAACACGTCGGTCTCCCGAGGAGGCTCAGTCGAGGGCCGTGAGGTGATCGGCGTCGCCGCCTCGCCACTCGACGAGGAGGATGGTGGCGTCGTCGGTCGTGGTGCCGCCCCGTTCGTGTTTCAGGGCGTGCGAGAGCGACCGCACCACCGCCCGTACCTCGGCGCGGTCGCGCAGGATCCGGTCGGTCCACTCGATGAGCTGCTCCTCGCCGAACTGCTGCCCGCCGACCTGGTGCTCCTCGATCAGACCGTCGGTGAAGCACAGCAGCCGGTCGCCCGGTTGCAGCATCCGCTCGCTGACCACCGGCTCCTCGCCGCCGAAGCCGACGGGCAGCGTGGTGGGGCTCTCCAGCCGGTCCAACACGGCGCGGTCACGGATCAGGAACGGAGCCGGGTGGCCGGCGTTGACCCACTGCAGCCGGCCCGTGGTGACGTCCAGGATCATCATCTGCGCGGTGACGAAGTGGTCAGGGCCGAACTGGTCGTTGATGGCCCGGTCCATGAACGCGTACACCTGAGACAGATCGGTGTGGGCCCGTCGCGTGTGGCGGTAGGCGCCGACGGCCACCGTCGCCATGGTCGCCGCGTCCAGCCCGTGGCCCATCGCGTCGAGCATGGCCACGTGAAGGATGTCGCCGTTGAGGGCGTAGTCGAAGCTGTCGCCGGCCACGTCGTAGGCGGGCTCCAGGATTCCGGCCACCTCGACCTGCGGAACGGTCATCGACAGCGGGGGCAGCAACGACCACTGGATCTCCGCGGCCACGCTCATCGGGGCGCTGCGGCGGGCCTGGAAGAACAGGTCGGTGTAGGCGTCCTTGGTGACGATCATGTCCGCGACCAGACCGGCGAGTCTCCGCAGCAGCCGCCGGTCGTCGTCATCGATGCTGTCCAGGGTGACGGCCATGACCCCGATCTGGTCGCTGCCGTCCAGCAGTGGCAGATACATCCGCACGCTGCCGCGCTGCGGCACCTCCACCGTTCTGCGGCTCAGGAACGCCTGGCCCGCGGGGGAGCCCTCGACCGACTCGGGGCCGCCGACCTTCAGCCTCCGACCCGGCAGCGGCACCAACAGCACCTGTTCGTAGTCCTGCAGAAGGATGGAGACCTCCCGCCCCCCGACCCTGGCCACCTCCTCCGCGACGAGTGGGGCGATCAAGTCCGGCGGCATCTCGTGGGCACGGTCCAGCAGCACGCCCAGCAGTCGTTCGCCGAAGCCCTCCGACCGGTCCACCCCGACCTTGTCCGGCCGCCGCCCACCGTCCGTCATCGCTGCTGCTTCCCCTCGTTCCTGGGTGATGGCGAGCCGATCGCGCCATGGGTGGCATGTCGTCCCGAGCGCCCCTTGCCGAGCAGAGCTTGGGCAGAAAGGTGACCCTTCACCATCGTAGGCACCACTGCTGCATTTCATCCGTAATGCCTGCAAAGCAGACGAGTGGGAGTCAGTCCTGGTCGCCGTTGCGGGGGTGATCGGAGCCGTGTGCGGGTCAGTCATGCGGTGTGGCGTCACTTGCTCCGGGCATCAATGGAGTGTGAGTCCTTGGGTACGTCGTATCGGCTTGGCGGTCGGCTTGGTGGCAGCCGTCGTCGCCGTGCTGATCGCCGCCTTCTGGGGCATTCAAAGGCTTTGAGCTGGAGCCCGGCGGCGCAAGCCTGTCGGGCGTCGCCCGTAATCGAGTCGGCGCCGACCCCTCTCACCGGTGAAGCCCGTCGGCCAGTGGGTGATGGCTGTGCCGCCACGCGCCCCGTCGCTATCGAGCGCAGGCGTCGATCAACATGGTGATCACCGGGATTCCGTGGTGTCACTCTGTGGGTGGGGGCAGTCACACGGACACCCGGAAGTGCCGGTAGGAAAAATACTGCATTCGGCTCCGCTCGCTCGAATTCAAGCTATTTTCGTAGTGCTGTGCGCCGTTTGAATGAGTGGAGATTCTTCTGTCTTGTTCAAGTCGGTTACAACGATAGTTCTGCGTAATATGCCGTTGCGTAATAGCGGTAAGGCTTCCCGGGTGATGGGTACGGCCCGGTACGCCACGGTCCTCACAGGATTGGCATTTCGATGAAGCTGAAAATCCCTCAAGTGGCTGGCCGGCGTTCCGTGTCCGGCGTCCTGGTCTCGGCCCTCGCTGCGACGGTCGCCGCCGTGTTGGTCGCTGTGACGCCGACGACGGCGGTGGCGATCGCCACGGCTCCGGGGCTGGGCACAGCGGCCACCTATTCCGTCCTGGCGGGCCAGGGTGTGACCAACACCGGCCCGACCGTGCTCTACAACGACCTCGGGACCTCCCCGAACCCGGCTGTGACCGGATTCCCGCCCGGTGAGGTGCGCGGTGCGGTGCACCGCGGGGACGCCCAGGCCCTTCAGGCCAAGGCGGACCTCGTCACGGCGTACAACAACGCGGCCGGCCAGGCACAGGACTTCGCGCTCGATTCGGTGATCGGTGCGGGCCAGACGCTGGACCCAGGTGTCTACACCCGTGAATCCGGCGGTGTCCAGATCAACGGCACCCTGACCCTGGACGCCCACGGAGACCCCAACGCCGTCTGGGTCTTCCAGATCCCGTCGACTCTGATCACGGCAACGTCCAGCCAGATCCTCCTCACGAACGGCGCTTCGGCCTGCAACGTGTTCTGGCAGGTCGGCAGTTCGGCCACCCTCGGCACCAACTCCGTCTTCGTCGGCACGATCATGGCGCTGACCTCGATCAGCGTGACGACGGGAACGAACATCGAGGGCCGGGCGCTGGCCCGTAACGGCTCTGTGACGCTCGACAACAACCGGATCTTCCTCGGCGGATGCGCCGGCGCCACCACGGGTGGAACGACGACGGGAACCACCACCGGCACGACGACCGGAACCACCACGGGCACGACCACCGGCGGAGGGCTCCTCGGCGGCGGTCTCGTCAGCGGCGGCCTCGTCACCGGCGGTCTCCTGGGCGGACCCATCGCCTCGCCCGGCAGCACCTCGGGCAACGTCGCCGGCAGCACGTCGGGGAACACCGCCGGCAACACATCGGGGAACACCGCCGGCAACACGGCCGGCAACACCACCGGCGGGAACGGCGGAGACAACGGCGGCGGTCACGACCAGGGACCGGGCGGGCCGGGCCATGACGACAAGCCCGGAAGGCCGGGTCATGACGACAAGCCCGGAAGGCCGGGTCATGACGACAAGCCCGGAAGGCCGGGCCACGACGGCGGGCACGGACACGGCAAGCCCGGCCATGGTGACGACTCCGGCCACGGCAAGCGGCCCCACGAGGAGTACGGCTACGGCGAGCAGCCCCACGAGAAGTACGGCTTCGGCAAGCAGCCCCACGAGAGCTACGGCCACGACGGCACGCCCGAGGGTCATAAGGGCGACGACCACTCCAAGCGCCACGACGGCTAGGCAACGTACTGCGGTCAGCACGCTCACCCGGTGACGGCGCGGGGGGGGGGGGGGGCGGCCCCCCCCCCCCCCCCCCCCCCCCCCGCCGCAAGGCATGGGCAGCTGATGTGAGAAAGGCGGTAGGCGATGTCGAGCGGAATCGATGCGGCGGACGTGAAAGAAATCCAGCATTCCGGACCCGGTCCGGACGTCCAGGAATTCCATGACGCCACGGCCGCTCCGCCCAAGTTGCCGACAGGTGCGCGCTTCCTCAGGACGGGCTTGTGTACCGTGGTGGTCCTGTGCCTGGTGGCGAGTGTCGTCCACGTGCTTCTGGTGTTTCTTCATGTGGCACCGGCCAACACCGTCTCGAAGCGGTTCAGCTCGCAAATCAATGCATGGGTGTTCCCCTTTTTCGAACAGAATTGGCGGCTTTTCGCCCCGGATCCGGAATCCGTGAACCGGCAGATCCTGGCGAGAACTGCCCGCACCGATTCCGATGGTTCGTTCGAGGTGAGCCCCTGGTTCGATCTCACCGCCGTGGACGGCTCCGCGGTCGAACATCATGTGTTTCCGAGCCACACGGCTCAGAACATGTTGCGTCGTGCATGGTCCGGCTATGTCGACTCGCACGGAGGGGACGACAGTGCGCGCACGGAACGCGCCGTGATGATGCGGAAGTACCTGACCAACATCGCGGCGGACCGTCTCGCCGCCCAGCAGGGCGGCACTTTCGACTTCGTTCAGCTCCGTGCCGTCACACTGCCCGTCGCCGCGCCCGGATCATCATCAGCCGGCGACCGCCCGAAGAAGCCGGCCGAGAGCCGGCTTCTGCCCTGGTGGAAGGTGCCCCGCCATGCTGAATGAGGCGAATGAGGCGAATGTGGCCAAGGACGGGAAAGCGGAGCGGAGGACAGCGCTCCACGCCGCGGACCGGTGGCTCGCCGACCGGGTCACCGCGGGGTGGGACCTCCTGACCGGGCGTCCGGTGTCCCTGTATGCCGCGTCGGTGCTGCGCATCGGCTACGGGTTGCTCTACCTGATCTTTCTGCTGCGTGAGTTCCCGCACCGGGACGAGATCTGGGGCCCCGGATCTCCCTGGACGCCCGCCCTGGCCGGCCGGCTCTTCGAGCAGACGGGTTGGGTCAGCGTTCTGGCCCTGTCCGACAGCCGGGCCTATTTCGAGCTCTGCTACGTGCTGGCCCTCGTCACGTCCACGCTGTTCACGTTGGGTTGGCGGACCCGCATCATGTCCGTCCTCTTCGCCGGCATGGTGACCTCGTTCCATGCGCGCGCGATCTTCATGACCGACGGGGGCGACAACCTGATCCTGCTCATGGCCCTCTACCTCGTCCTCACCGCTTGCGGCCGACGCCTGTCTCTGGACGCGCGCAGGAACAGGAAGTCGGCTTCTGCCGACAGCGGGCCGCGCGCGCCGGGAAGCCCCCTCGCACGGCAACTCCGCGACAGCCGGACGACCTTGGTCACGGCGGTGCACAACTGCGGCATGTTCCTCATCGCGGCGCAGGTCTGTCTTCTGTACGGATCAGCCGGTCTGTACAAGGTACAGGGCAGTACCTGGGGCAACGGCACTGCTCTCCACTACGCCCTGAACCTCGAACTCTTCCGGCCCTGGCCCGCGCTCTCGAACTTCGTGGACGAGCACACGCTCGTGATTGCCATCGCCGGCTACCTGACCGTGCTCCTTCAGGTGGCCTTCCCGTTCGTACTCTTCGGCAGGCTCAAGTACCCGGTTCTCACCATGCTGCTGGGCATGCACCTCGGCATCGCCGTACTCATGGGGCTGCCCCTCTTCTCCGGGGCGATGATCGTCGCGGACGCGGTGTTCCTCCCCGACCGCTTCTACATCCGTCTGGCGGACCTCTACCGACGCCTGGTGCGGCGGACGAGCGGCCCGGGGCCGGTACGGGCGGCGGGTGCCGGCGCCGTCCCCGCACAAGCCGGGGCCGGCGGCGCACTCGGCTCGAAGCACCGAGCCGTACTTCCCGTCGAACGGTAAAGCCGAACCCGGTGCCGCCTGCCCTCAGATGGGCGTCGTGCCGCCGGCCGGGCCCTACTCCGACAACGAGGACTGCCTCTTCGTCAACGTCACGACCCCGCGTACAGCCTCCGCCGGGCCCCGGCCGTCATGGTGTACCTGCACGGCGGCGACCACACGGACGGCGAGGGCGCCGTGCACGGCGCACAGTGGCTCGCCGCCCAGGGCGATGTGGTCGTGGTGACGGTCTCGTGGAGCGGGTGACGAGAATCGAATTCGCGCTCACAGCTTAAGAAGCCTGGTTTTCTGGGGGCAGTTGCTGCGCTCACGTGCAGTGATGACGTTGCAGCCCTGGCCGCACCAATGGCCAGTGCCCGCTGTTCCCCGTGGCTCCCGAGCACGGTCCCCCACGCGACTGGCACGGTTCCTTCGTCCGAGCTACCTGCAGGCGAGTAGGCCCCGGCCGATATTTCCTGCGGGGACATGCGCCATGTCCCTAGCATCCTGCCTCGATGAAGAGACGCGTGCAGTTCACCGAGCAGGTTGTGCGGTTCCGTGACTACATGCCGAGTGCAGATCGGGACAAGTTCCTGCGCCTCGTCGACCGGATCGCAGCTGAGCCTGAAGGCGCCGACAGCCACCTCGCCTACACGACCGACACTGTGACGCGCGCGGCCTGGGAAGACTGCGTCATGGTCCACTACGTCGTGACGAGCTTCTTCGTGATCGTCATCGAAGCTGACATCTACGACGCATCGCGTGGCTTCAACGAGGTGTAGTCGGCTATGGGGCAGCCCCGGTCGCAGACGCACACGAATGTGAGCCTGGTGGGACGGGCCGGGGTCAGCGTGTCACGCGGCGCTGACGCCACCTCGGGCATTCTGTGGGCACTTGTGATCGCGGGGGCAGCCGACGGCAGCAAACGGTGCGACGTCCCAATCGGAGCACGTGGCCCTCGAAGGGACTCCCGCGAGCTGGGCCGAGACACGGACGGCTGCTCCCGCCCGCGCTCAGCCGGTTCGCCAGGCCGACGCGAGGGCCGTCCGGTTGGCGCGTAGGAGATCGTCCAGATCCGTCTCGTAGAGCGAGTCCGGCACGTTGTCGGAGAAGATCTCCAGGACGCAGGGGCCGCGGTAGCCGACGCTGTGGGCGGCGTGCAGCAGTTGGCCGACCGGGATGTCGCCGGTGCCGACGCCGCGCCGGTCCATCCGCGAGCGGGGTGTGCGCCAGTCGCTGACCTGGAGCAGGAAAAGGCGGTCGGGAGCGTCGGCGAGGCGGGGGACGAGATCCGGGTCCTGCCACAGGTTCCACAGGTCGAGGCAGACGCCCACGTTCTCACGGTCGACCTCCTGGACGATGTCGAGCGCCTGCCGGTAGGTCCAGATGGCGGTCTCCGCGTTGAGCAGGACGGGGTTGAGGGGTTCCAGCGCGATCCGTACGCCGTGGTCGGCGGCGATGTCCGCCAGTTCGCGGTGATGAGCGACGACCTGGCGGATCGCCTCGTGCAGGTTCCCGTCGGGCGCCGGCCCGGTGTTCGTGACGAAGGCCGCGCCCGGGGCGAACGGTGCGATCAGTTCCACGCTGCTGCGGAAGCGGTCCAGCCGGTCGTGCCGGGAGGCGGGGCCCGGCTGGGTCTCGCTGGGGAACACGGTCCGTACGACGGGCTGGACCGAGCTGATCGGCAGTCCCGCCTCGGCGACCGAGGCGAGCTGCGCCTTGGCGCGGTCCTGGTCGTTGTGGAGCTTGGTCTCACACAGTTCGATCGCTTCGACACCGAGGTCGGAGTAGTGCGTCACATCCTCCTCGAAGGACCAGGGCATGGTGGTGAACTGGTTGACGCCGTAGGGGAAGGGGAACGGAGGTGTGGGGCTGCTCATACGAGTACTTCCGTGTCGTTCCTGCTGTCGGTCAGGAAGCCGGTGACCGTGCGGTGGAACTTCTCCGGCTCGTCGAAGAACAGCGCGTGGCCGCTGTGCTCGAAGAAGACGGTCCGGGCTCCCGGGAGCGCCTCGCCGACCCAGGCGGGGCCCTGCCAGGGGAACACCTGGTCCTGACGTGCCACCAGGACCAGACTGGGCATCCGGGTCGTGGGCAGCAGGTCGCGCCAGTCGTGGCGGGTGTGGTCGGCCATCAGGGCGTTGCGTGCGTACGTGGGTGACTTGGCCATCTCGGCCAGGAGCAACTCCCTCTCCTCAGGAGTGGGTTCGGTGGCGAGGATGGTGCGGATCTGTTCCTCGTCGAAGGCCGGGGGATCGCACGTGAGCTGGGTCTGCAGAGCGGCCAGGGAGGGCTCGTCGTAGCAGGTGGCGTGTGCGTGCGGCCAGTCCGGCGCGTAGTACTGGCGGGGTGCCTGCTGGACGTACACCGCGCGGGCCAGGCGGTGGCCGCCGAACAGTTCCAGATAGCTCCAGATGACCGGGCAGCCGAGAGACCAGCCCAGGACGGTGACCTCGCGCAGGTCGAGTTCGTCGAGAAGGTCGAACAGGTCCTTGGCCAGCCTCGACACCCGGTAGCCGTGGCGGGGTTTGCCGGAGTCGCCGTGACCGCGCAGATCGACGGTGATGACGCGTGCGTGTTCGGCGAGGGCGTCCACGTTGCGGGTGAAGAAGCGGCCGCTGAAGCCCCAGCCGTGGAGCAGGACGAGGGGAGGGCCGGTGCCCTGTTCCTCGTAGTGCATCTCGACGCCGTCGCTGGTGGTGATGGTGCCCATGGATCTCCTTCTACGTGCCTTCTACGTGAGTGGGGCGGCCGAGGCCCTCACCGAGCGCGGCCACGGCGGCGGCCCCGTGCCCCGCCGCGAGCAGGGGCGTGCGGATGTCCTGCTCCGGGTCGGGCAGGTAGCCGAGGAGGACGTCGGCGGGCCCCTTGATCCGTACGCGGCCCAGCGCGGCCGGCAGCAGCAGGCTCCGGGCGCGCTTGAGCCGCTCGGACCGGCCACCGGACTCCACGGTGACCGGGGCACCGGCGTTGCTGACGACCAGCGCGGTGGAGAAGTCATGCACCAGTGGGGCCGTGGTGCCCGCCCGCCACCGCTCCAGCGCGAAGTACGGGCCGGCGCACAGCACGGTGCGCTCCACCCCGTCGTCGACCTGGACGCTCAGGCCGGAGTGGAACTCGGGGCGTGGACCGGGACGCCACTCGTCGAGCAGCCGCCCGAGGTTGGCGTGCCACTGCTCGTCGTCCAGTTCCGAATCGTCCTCCATGTGCCGGCGCATGGCGTGCTGCTGGATGTCGGAGGTCTGCTCGATCTCGTAGACGAGGATGCCGGGGCCGAAACTGTGCAGGGTGCCGCCAGGCACGTAGACGGTCTGCCCGGCCCGTACCGGAAGCCGGCGCATGACCGCGTCGAAGTCCTGTGCGAGCAGGGCCCGGTGCAGCGTGTCCCGGTCCACACCGGTCTTCACCCCCACCAGGGCGGTGGCTCCCGGAGCCGCGTCGAGGACGTGCCACGCCTCGGTCTTGCCGTTTGGCTCGCCCTCCAGCCGGCGCGCGGTGTCGTCGTCGGCGTGCAGATGGACCGGGAGGGCACCGGTGCCGTCGATGAACTTGGTCAGCACCGGGAAGCGCGGACCGCGCCACCCGCGCCCCACGAGTTCGTCGGGGTGGTCCTCGACGAGCCGGCGCAGCGGGCGGCCGGCCAGCGAGCCGTCCGCGACCCGTGCTCCCTCGCCGTCCACATCGCTGACCTCCCAGGTCTCGGCGACCGGGCCGCCGGGCAGGCCGGTACGGCCCAGCCGTTCGGTGAGGGCCCGGCCGCCGAAGACGTGCTGCTTGACCGGGGTGGTCAGCCGCAAGGGGTACCAGTCCACGGCCGCTCCTGACTCCTGACGGGAAGGCATTTCTGACTGAGCGTCAGAGAATGGGCTGGCCGCCGGTGACGGCGATGCGCGCACCCGAGACGTACGCGGCCTCGTCCGAGGCGAGCATGACGTACACGGGGGCGAGTTCGGCCGGCTGCCCGGCACGCCCCAGCGGTGTCTGGCCGCCGAAGTCCTCGACCTGCTCGGGCGGCATGGTGGCGGGGATCAGCGGAGTCCAGATGGGCCCCGGGGCGACGCTGTTGACCCGGATGCCCCGCTCGGCGAGCGACTGGGACAGGGAGCCGACCATGTTGGCGATGCCCGCCTTCGTCGCGTTGTACGCCAGCAGGCCCGGCGGCGGCGAGTCGGAGTTCACCGAGGTGGACGCGATGATCGACGCACCCGACTTCATGTGCGGCACCGCCGCCTTGCTGAGGTGGAACATGGCGCTGAGATTGGTCGCCAGCGTGTGGTCCCACTCCTCGTCGGGGATCTCCTCGATCGAGTCGCGGAACATCTGGAACGCCGCGTTGCTGACCAGGACGTCGATGCGGCCGAACGTCTCGACGGCCCGGGCCACGACCTCCCGGCAGTGGGCGGGATCGCTCAGATCACCGGGCACCAGAACCGCCTCGCGGCCGGCCTCCTCCACCCAGCGCGCCGTGTCGCGGGCGTCGTCCTCCTCCTCGTTCAGGTGCGAGAGGAGCACATCGGCGCCCTCGCGGGCGTAGGCGATCGCGACGGCCTTGCCGATACCGCTGTCACCGCCGGTGATCAGGGCTTTCTTGCCGGCCAGCCGACCTGATCCGCGGTAGCTGTGCTCACCGTGGTCGGCCTGAGGCCGCAGGTCCGCTTCGGTGCCCGGAGGCTGCTGCTGTTGGGCGGGCTTGGACATGGGGAAATCCCCCTCTTCTCTCATCGCGGGGATCGCTGCACCGGCTGGAGGCGGTAGCGCCGCCGTACCCGAACGGGCCGCGTCAAAGTACGGCAAGGGGATGGGCGCCGGTGCGCCTGTCACGCCGACCGGGGTACCCGGGGCGCCTGGCCGGAAACCAGCCCCTACGGCAGGCGTACGAAGCAAGGAGAGCCGATGGTCCCGCCCCGCAACCGTGCACGGGACGACCACCAGAGGAGGGGGCAGGGACACTCCGGGAAAGTGGGAAGAGCCGCGTCGGCAGCCGCAAACGGCGCTGGGACGCCAGCCGTGAGCCCGGCGGTGATCCGCCGGACGCCGCTGAGAACGGACGTCAGGCCATCGCGAACCTGGCAACGTACTCGTCGAAGGGCTCGATGCCGACTTCCGCGCGGAGTTCGTCCATGCGTTCGGGCTCTTCGCAGGGCCACGGAACCGGTGCCCCGTGCACTACGCCGGTGCCACCTGGTGGGACGAGCGACAGGTCCGAACCGGCCCCGACCTGGACCGCCTCCCTCCGCGCCCGGCGCGCCGGAGGGCTGCCAGGTTCCTCTGTAGCCTGGCGGCGCTGTACGTCGGGGGGAGCTGACCGTGGAGAACATCCTGTCCGTGGCCATCGGGGCCGCTATCGGCCTCATAGGGGCAGTGTTCGGTTCGTGGTTCACCGCGCGCCGACAGGACCGCATGTGGCTCCGCGAGCAGAAGCTCAAAGCCGGGATCGGCTTCAACACGGCCGTAGTTCAGCTGCTGGACCACCTGAAGGAAACACAGCTGAGTGACGACGGTCCCGGAGCCAACGAGTTGGCGAACCAGATGCAGGAAGCACGCTCAGCCCTCTACCTGCTCTGTGCCGGCGGCACCGTCGATCTCGCCGATGCTCTCGCGCGTCGGGTCTGGAGCACCCGGCCCACCGACGGCAGAGACGACCGCCGGGCCGAGTTCCGGGAGACGTTGGACCTCCTGCGTCGCTTCACCCACCAACTCCGGCAAGAAATCGCCGGATCGTAGTCCCCATCGGATCAGCGGGCGGACCAGAGGAAGATGCCTTGAGACGCTGCCACGCCTCCATCGGCTCCTCCACGGATGCACAGCGACGGCTCCTTCCCGCTGCGGGCGCAGTGGGAAGGAGCCGTCGGTCGGCCGCCGGGACCGCTCGCGTCAGCGGGTGCCGAGCAGGGCGCGCCAGGTCTCCGGGCCGATGACGCCGTCGACCTGCAAGTCGTGGTTCTGCTGGAAGGCGACCGCCGCCGACTTCGTCTTCGTCCCGAACTCGCCATCGGCCGTGAGGCCGTAGCCGTAGACGTTCAGCTGCGTCTGCGCTGCCTTCACCGCCTGGCCGGACGAGCCGTACTGCACCGTCTTGATCAGCTTTGACCAGGTGTTCGGGCCGATGACGCCGTCAGCGGCCAGGGACTGGGACTTCTGGAACTGGATCACCGCCGAGCGGGTGTTCGGGCCGAAGATGCCGTCGGCCTCGAGCGTGTAGCCCCGTGCGGTCAGCAGCTGCTGGGCGGACCGCACGTCCGCGCCCTCGGAACCGCTCTGGAGGATCGGCCAGGAGACACCCGGGGACGGGAGCTCCCCGTCGCCACCGCCATCACCCAGTTTGGCCGGGCGGAAGGGGGCGTAGTTGTCACTGCCGATCCCGTAACTGAGCTGCCGGTGGGTCGTGCCGTACGTACCGCGCTGTTCGTACGCCCAGTAGGCGCTGTGCGACGTGTTGGCCCACTTCTCGAAGATCACTACGTGACGGAAATCGCCGTCAGTGGTGCTGTAGTCGATCAGCAGGTCTCCCTTCTTGAGCTGACTCATGCTGCTGAGCCGCGTGGTGACGCCGTTTCGCGAGTCGGCCAGCCCGACGGTGTTCAGGCCCGGCTTCCCCAGTCCAAGTGCCATGGAGACATAACCGGAGCAGTCCTGGCGGTAGCCGTCCTTCCAGGTGCGCTCCATGCTGTAGGGGACCGGGGCCCCGTTGTTGGCCGTGAGCCAGGTACGGGCCCGGTCGATCATCGTGTCGGGCGAGAGCGTGGCTGTGGCTGAGGCCATGGTCGACGGCGAGCCGACCTGGGTGACGAGCTTGCTGTCGGCCTCGGGCTCGAGTCCGTAGCCGGTCTCCATCTGGGCGGCGACCGTCGCCAGCTTCGAGGAGTCGGTGTCGGCGAGCGACGGTGTGACGGCGATTGCGGCCGCGACACCTCCGGCGGCGACGCCTATGAGAGTGACCTGCACGCGGCGCGCGAGTCGACTGCGAAGAGACATGATTCCCCGTATCCCGTTTCTTTGTTGTGGCACGCCGAGCCGGGCGGGCCGACCAGGGCTCGGAATGCTTGTCGTTCACCGAATGCCGCCTGCGGCCCTTGACGGGTCATCACGACGGCAAGGATTGCTGCCCGGGCCCCTGCGTCGTCGAGAAGGACGGGACCAGCCAGGCGGTTACGTCCGGATCACCGGGTGGACCGGAGGGGACGCACGCGGCCCGTCCTCTCCCCCAGAGGAGGACGGGCCGCGGCATGTCCGTGCTGTCGGTCAGGTCAGCAAGCAGCCACCGGGGCAGACATCGGCCGCCCGCTTGAACGCGGCCTTGGTACCGGATCCGGCGACTCCGTCGATCGGACCGGTGTAGCCGTAGAACCTCTTGAGGTAGCGCTGCAACGCCTTCACCGTGTTGGGTCCGACGATTCCGTCGATGGTGTCCGTGTAGCCGTAGTGCTCCTCGAGGAAGCGCTGCATCGCCTTCCAGCTGTTGGTGCCGAGCTGCCCGTCGATCACGCCGGTGTACCTCCAGCGAGCCTTCAGCGCACGCTGGACGTCCTTGGCCTGCGCTTCGCTCAGGCCGAGATTGACCACCGCGAGCGGCGCGACGGCCTTGGCACTCACCGCCTGCTCCTTGACCTGCGCGGGAGCGGCCATGGCCGTTCCCGCGGTCGCCAGGCCGCCGGCGGCGATCCCGACCGCGGTGGTGACACTGACGAGTGCCTTGGTGAGAGCTCGCATGCTGTTTCCCTCCGTTGACGTGCGTTGGCCGGAGCCGACCGCACCGGCCGGCTCCGGCAACGAGACTGCGGGTTCGGCGCGTTGTCCGGCCACAGCCGACGCAGAAGTGACCTCATCCCGGGACGTCCCGCGCGCTGACCTGCTGAGACGCTGCCCGCTGAGTCCCTGCGGCGGGACTGCGGCGGGACTGCGGCGAGAGGGAACGGCTGATTCCGCGCCAGGACGGGGTCGCACCAGGGCGGCGTGCCCGCCCTGTGATCCCCGTGACCGCTGATGCAGAATGAGGCCGGGACACGGGGGGACCGGGTCTGCGGTCCCGAACGCGAGTGGGGGAAGCGTGTCGCGCTGGAAGGAACTGCCCGCAGAACTGCATCCACACGTCCGCCAGTTGATCGTGCGACTGCGCAGGCTGAAGGACGGCAGCGAACTGAGCACGCGGCAACTGGCCGCGAGGACCGGGTACAGCGCGAAGTCGTGGCAGCGATACCTGAACGGCAGGTCCCTGCCGCCGCGGGACGCCGTCGAGGCGATGGCCCGTATCGGCGGTGACGATCCGACCCGGCTGCTGGCACTGCACGAGATCGCCGTCCAACGCTGGGCAGAGGGGCGGGCGGTCACCACCGGCGCCCCCGAGAACCCCGCCGCGACACCGGCGGACACCCCCGCGAAGCCGCAGCCCCACGGGCGCCATCTGCGCCTCGCGGTCACGGCGGGAGCCGTGGTCACGGTGCTGTCCGTCTCCGTGGCGCTCGTGCTGGCGGTGCGGCTCACCGAGGCCCGTGCCCAGCTCGCGCGCGACCGCGACGATGCTGTCGCGACGGCCCCGGCCACCTGGTCGGAGTCCATGGTGCCGGTCATCTACACCTGTCGGCTGGAGCAGCGTGACGGCCGCTGGTACGCGGGCCTGAGCAGGACCACGGACCTCCTCCTGTCCAACACCCACGTGGGGCTCGAAGTGGCCGAGGCGCAGTGCCTGCTGCGCCGGGCGGGCGCTGCGCCAGGGGACATCGACGGCGTCTTCGGCCCGATGACGCGGCGAGCGGTCGAGCGCACGCAGAAGCGGAACGGACTGGTCGTGAACGGAGTCATCGACCCGCCCACCTGGCAGGCCCTGCGGGAGGCGGATCCGAAGTGACCGCGGAACACACCCGGCTGATCGCGGCGCTGCGGGAGCTGCGGGCCGGTGCGGGGCTGAGCCTGGCGGCGCTGGCGGAGCGGACGGCCTACAGCAAGTCCTCGTGGGAGCGCTACCTCAACGGCAAGTCCCTGCCTCCTCGCCAGGCCGTACGGGAACTGTGCCGGCTCGCGAACGAACCGGACGGGCGGCTGCTGGCCCTGTGGGAGATCGCCGAGTCGCACTGGAGCGGACGCGCAGTGGCCGCCGCACCCGCCCCTCCCACGGACGAGTCGCCACGGCCGCACCCTCAGGAGTCGCCACCACCCGCCGGGACCTGGCGGCGCAGACTTGGCGGGAGCAGGCTCCTGGTGGTGCTGGCGTCGGCGTACACAGTGATCGTCGGTGGTGTCGCGGCGCTGCTGTTCCTCCTGCTGCCGGACTCGAAGGCTCAGAAGGACGAACCGCTGCCGGCCTCCGTCCCGTTCTCCCTCGCTCCTCAGTGCCACGGAGCCGCCTGCGAAGGCCGGGACCCGATGCGCCTGATCTGCGGCATCGGCCCCGACACCCTCGCCTCGTACCGCACGGCCACCGGCGCCCACGTCGAGCTGCGCCACAGCAAGAAGTGCGGTGCGAGCTGGGCCCGGACCTGGGGAACCGAGATCGGCGACCGGCTGGACGTCACGGCGGGCGGACCGGTCCACGGCGTGCGCATCAGGACCAAGGGCGATGCGGCGACCTTCGTCTATACCGGGATGGCCGAAGTCCGTCCCGGCAGCACCGTCCGGGCCTGCTTCCGGCCCGCGTCCACCGACGGCGAACGGGAGTGCTTCGAGGCCCGCGTGGGCGGGGCCGCCACCACGACCCGGCCACCCCCATCTCCGGTGGCGTCGGACTCTCGCGAGTAGCGTCCGGCCCTCGGACGTGTCGATGCCGAAGTCGGGATTTCTCAAGGCACGCCAGGAAGCTGCGGCCGTGCCAGATGAAGACACCGGTGATCCAGACGATCAGCGTTCTGGCACGAATCTGGCACGCGACCACTGATCACGACGGACAGCGAAAGGGCCCAGGTCTCTGACCTGGGCCTTCTTCATGGAGTGGGTGACGAGAATCGAACTCGCGCTCTCAGCCTGGGAAGTGACGGCGCTTGTTCGGCCTGTATGGCTGCTGACCTGGGCGTATGTGGCGCGCCGGGATCGCCGCGCGGGTGACGGCGGCATCCGTGCGTTCCGCCACGCACCCGCGCCGACGACCCCCTACACGGAAACGCGGGTCAGCTGGACGCTCTTCACGCCCGTGATGCCGTTCACGCCGTACCGGCCCGCGGAGGGGTCGTAGTCGAACGTCGCCTCGCCAGCTGGTGCGGCTGCGCCAGGACCCGCTGGAGCGGCTGAGCGCCCGCGAGCGCGAGGTGCTCGCGCTGATCGCGGAGGGCCGCACCAACGCCAGTCTCGCCAAGCACCTGTTCATCAGCGAGGCGGCCGTGAACAAGCACATCGGCAACATCTTCAACAAGCTGGACCTGCCGGTGGACACCGAGGGGCACCGCCGGGTCCTCGCGGTCCTCGCCTTCCTGCGGGCCTGACGCCGCGGCCCCGTCCACCCCGGTGGCTGGGGAGGACGGGGCCGCGGTCGCCGCGTCGGACGGGTCAGTCGGACATGGCGACCTTCGGCCTCGGAGGCCGTCATGCGCGGCGGTCGCCGGTTCCTTTGGCGGGGCCTGTGGAACAAGGGGAAGCGTGCGGATACACCAAACCGGTACATGGACTACGCTTGGTACATGTCCATGAAGCGCACCAACGTCTACGCCGACCCCGAGGACCTGGCGATCATCAAAGAGGCCGCCAAGCGCCGGGGCATAAGCGAGGCTGAGATCATCCGTCAGGGCATCCACCTTGCAGCCATGGCGAACCGGGTCTGGGACGAGCCGCTGTTCTCACGCACCTTCGAGGGGCCGGGGCGCACACTGTCCAAGCCGGAGGTCCGCGACACGGTCGCGGAGGCCGTCCGGCGGGAGACCAGCTCGGGTTCCGGGTCCGTCGCGTGATCATTGTCATCGCCGATACGTCCGGCCTTCTGGCAGCCCTGGACTCGGCTCATCCGGAACACCGGGCGGCGAACGAGGCGATCATGGCGGCGGGCCTGCTGGTCATGTCCCCGCTCCTGCTGGCCGAACTGGATCACGTGGCGACGTGTGAGCTCGGCAGGGAGGCTGCCCTCAGCGCGGTCGACGACCTGCGGCGCTGGATGGGCCGGGGTCGTGTCGTCATGCCGGAGATCACGGAGGACCACCTGGGCGCCGCCCAGTCCGTCCGTGTCCGCTACCGCGCGCTGGACCTCGACCTCGCCGACGCGGTGAACGTGGCGCTTGCCGCCGACTACGACACGGACGCGATTCTCACCCTCGACCGACGAGACTTCCGGGCCGTACGCCCGTTGGGCCGCTACAAGGCGTTCCGGGTACTCCCCGACGACCTCCCGCTCTGACACAGGACCCTCGGCCGTCAAGTGCCGGCTTCGGCAAGGGGTTTGTGCCTCGCTGCGACGTGACACGCAGCTACAGCTCCCTAATGAAAAAGCCCCAGGCCGCTGACCTGGGGTTTCGCATGGAGCGGGTGACGAGAATCGAACTCGCGCTCTCAGCTTGGGAAGCGACGGCGCTTGGGCCGGCTCTACGGCCGTGACCTGCGTGGACTTCTACTTCTTGGACTGCTCGTGGGGGTCGGATCGCACCGCTGTTGACCGTGGTTGTCCGCTCTTACGGGCACGCTGTGGGCACGGGCGCCACCAGCGGCCGGGTCACCCGCGCGCGCGATGCCTGCGCCGAACGGAACGCGTCGTCTCTCGGCCTGATCCGGAGTGTCCGTCGCGACTGCGCATGCCGGATCCGACGCTCACACGTGGACCCCCGCGAATGTTGGTGAGGCGACCCGCCTCGGGCGTCCTCCTGGTCAGGTTTGATCGTCGGGGGTGGCCAACTGGCAACTGGCGAGAGCCATGTGCCCCCGCAGCACCTCCAGCGCGCCGGCTTCGTCGTCGCGTTCGATGGCTTCGACGATCGGCTCGTGCCGGGCGGCGGACATGGGAAGGCGGCTTTGCTCTTTGCCGGCACTTATCACGGTCACCCGGATGGGACCTTCCAGGTGGCGCCACGTCCTGACCAGCATGGAGTTGCCGGACAGCTCGCACAGCAGGAGGTGGAAGCCGAGATCGGCTTCGACCTTCGCCGCCAGGTCGGCGCCCGATTCGAAGGCGTCGTGGAGCTTTTCCAAGGCCTGGCGCAGGGCTTTGGCCGCTTCCTGCCTGCGCGGTGACGCGATGATCTGCGCCACCGCGAGCCCCTCCAGGGCCTCCCGGACCTGGAAGAGTTCCCGCACCTCGGTCGGCGTCAGCTGGGACACGCGCAGCATGCCGCGGGCTCCCGCGGTGACGAGCCCCTCCTGCTGGAGGTGGCGCAGGGCTTCCCGTACCGTGCCGCGGCTCACCGACAGGTGCTCGGCGATCTCGACTTCTCCGAGGTGGTCACCGGGGCGGTACTGGCCGGTGGTGATGGCCGTCCGCAGGGCCACGAGCGCGCGCTCCCGGAGCGTCTTCGAGCGGGTGAGACTGGACAGCGCCTGACCGGACACGGTCGAACCCTCCTTTGACTCCACGAGCGATCATATTAGCCCGAACAGGGGTCATCTGTTGACAGTCGGCAGATTCTGTACCGATCCCTCCAGTGGGGGTTGACACGTCTTGCCGGCGGGCTCAGCATCGTCTCTCGACTGTTAACAGTCAACAGCCAGGGCAGCCCGGGACGGCTGCCCCGCCTACGATCAAGGAGGATCGGCATGGCTGAGTCCAAGGCATCGCAGCAGGCGGCGCACGGGTCGCCGGAACGTCTGAGAGTCGCCGTCGGGTGCGGCGTGGGCGCGACCATCGAGACGTATGACTTCATCGGCTTCGGAACTGCCGCCGCCCTCTATTTCGGGGACGTGTTCTTCCCGGACTCCGACCCGCTGTCAGCCACCCTGCTGTCCTTCGCGACCCTGGGGATCGGCTTCGCCGCACGGCCGCTGGGCGGCATCGTCGCCGGTCACCTCGGAGACCGCGTCGGCCGCAAACCCGTACTGGTCGGATCCCTGCTGCTGATGGGCATCGCAACCGTGCTGATCGGCTGCCTGCCCACCTACCAGATGGTCGGGGTCTGGGCGCCCATCCTGCTGGTGGTCGTCCGCGTCATCCAGGGGCTCGCCTTCGGCGCCGAGTGGGGCGGCGCCATCCTGATGACCTTCGAGCACGCCCCGTGGCGACGGCGCGGCCTGTACACCGGCATCACGCAGGCCGGTTTCCCGGTGGGTCTGCTGCTCGCCAACCTCGCCTTCCTGCTCAGCGGGCACACCCTGGACGACAACTGGGCCTGGCGCGTGCCGTTCCTGCTCAGTGCGGTCCTGATCGCCGTCGGCATCTTCATCCGGTTGAAGATCGACGAGTCGCCCCAGTTCGAGGCGCTCAAGGAGTCCGGAGAGGTGGTCAAGAACCCGCTGCTGGTGGTGATCCGGGAGGACTGGCGCAACGTGTTGCGGGCCTTCTGCCTGCGGATCACGGAGACCGCGGGGTACGCCGTCTCGGTCACCTTCGTCCTGTCGTACCTGGACGACGACGAAGCGCCCGACGTCTCGGGCACCACCAGCCTCACCGCCCTGGTCACCGCCGCCGCCATCGGCATCGCCGCCACGACGCTCTGGGGCCGTCTGTCGGACCAGGTCGGCCGCCGCCCGGTCTACCTGCTGGGCTGTGCGGTGAGCGCCGCATGGGGCATCCCGCTCTTCCTGCTCGTCAACACCGAAGCCGCGGCCCTCATCCTGATCGCCTTCGTGATCAGTTATGCCGTCTGCCAGAACTCGCTGGCCGGTGTCCAGGGGGCCTGGTTCTGCGAGTTGTTCGCCACCAGGACCCGAACCGCCGGAACCTCCCTGGCCTACCAACTCTCCGCGGTGGTCTCCGGGTTCACCCCCCTGATCGCCACCGCGCTCTATTCCGCCACCGGGTGGACCGGGCCCGCGGTTCTCTTCAGTCTCTACGGGCTGCTGGGCCTCGTGGCGGCGTTGCTGACGCGTGAGACGTGGGGTGTGAAGGAGCGCCGCGAAGCCGACCTGGCCGCGACCACATCCGCCGAACCCGCCCTGCCCGCCGCCCACTGATCAAGAGATGAGGATCAACGTGATGTCCACTCAGGCGCCCGAAACAGGGATGTCGTTCACCCGGCGCGTTGCCGCCCTGAAGGACTCCGCCTACCGCATCCGTATGCACGCGCTGGACATGGGGGAGACCCAGGGCCAGGGCTACATCGGACAGGCGCTGGGCGTGGCCGACATCCTGGCCGTCGTCTACAAGGACGTCCTCAACCACCGTCCCGGCGAACCCGACTGGCCGCAGCGCGACAGGTTCCTGCTGTCGATCGGCCACTACGCCATCGCCCTCTACGCGGCGCTCGCCGAGGCCGGTGTGCTGGACGTCGCCGAACTCGCCACCTACGGAAGCGACGACTCGCGCCTGCCCATGTCGGGCATGGCTTCCTACACACCCGGCATGGAGATCTCCGGAGGTTCCCTGGGACACGGCCTGGGCGTGGCCACCGGTATGGCACTCGGCCTGCGCCACCAGGGCAGCGACGCGCACGTGTACAACCTGCTCTCCGACGGTGAACTGGACGAGGGCTCCACCTGGGAGGCGGCGCTCGCCTGCGCTCACCACGGGCTGGACAACGTCACCGCCGTCGTCGACGTCAACGCCCTCCAGGCGGACGGCCCGACCCAGGGCGTGCTGCGCACCGAGCCGGTGATGGCCAAGTGGGAGGCGTTCGGCTGGCACGCGATCCGCGTGGACGGCAACGACATCGACGCGCTCCTCGCAGCCTTCGACAGCCTGCGCGGGCACCGCGGATCACCGACCGTGCTCATCTGCGACACCCGGATCGGGTGCGGCGTACCGATGCTGGAGACGCGGGAGAAGGCGCACTTCATGCGCGTCGAAGAACACGAATGGCAACTGGCTCGCAATGAGTTGACACAGCGTCATCTAGAGGGATCCGGCTCGGACCGTGCAATCACCCAGGGAGAGGGACCCGTTCGATGAACACCTCAGCGTCGACTCAGGCCGCAGCCACGCCGCCCGAGGCCAAGCAGCGCAAGCTCACCACCTCCGCCATGATCGCCTCGATCGCGGAAGAGGGCCAGCGCACCACCAAGGCCCCCTTCGGACACGCGCTGGCCCGGCTCGCCGACGAACGCCCCGACGTGGTCGGACTCTCCGCGGACCTGGCCAAGTACACCGACATGCACATCTTCCGCGAGGCCCACCCCGACCGCTTCTTCCAGATGGGCATGGCGGAACAGGTGATGCTGGGCGCGGCCGCGGGACTGGCGGAGGTGGGCCTGACCCCGTTCGCCTCCACCTACTCCGTCTTCGCCACCCGCCGCGCCTATGACTTCCTGTGTCTCGACATCGCCGAGCCGCAGCTGGGCGTCAACGTCGTCGGCGCCCTTCCCGGCCTGACCACCGGTTACGGCCCCAGCCACCAGGCGACCGAGGACCTGGCCATCCTGCGCGGCATGCCCGGCCTGACGATCGTGGACCCCGCGGACTCGGTGGACATCGAACAGGCCGTCCCGGCACTGGCCGCCCACCCCGGCCCGACCTACATGCGGCTGCTGCGCGGAGCCGTACCCACCGTCCTGGACGAGTACGACTACCGGTTCGAGGTCGGAAAGGCGGCTCTGCTGCGCGGTGGACGTGACGTGCTGTTCATCTCCACCGGCCTGATGACGGTACGAGCCCTGACCGCGGCCCAGGAACTCGAAGGCGACCACGTGGACGTCGCCGTGCTCCACGTGCCGACGATCAAGCCGTTCGACCGCGAGACGGTGCTACGGGAGGCCGCCAGGGGACGCCTCGTGGTGACCCTTGAGAACCACAGCGTTGCCGGAGGTCTCGCCGAGTCCGTGGCTTCCTGCCTGGCCTTCGCGCAGCAGACGGCACGCATCGTCCCGATCGGACTGCCCGACGAGTTCCTCGCCGCGGGCGCGTTGCCCACCCTCCACGACCGTTACGGCCTCTCCGTCGCGGCGATCAAGGAGCGCGTCCGCCGAGAACTCTGAGCCCCAGCGCACGGCACCGGGCTCGCCCCACTTCCCACTCATCAGGAGAACTCCATGGTCACCGACCACACCCCTCGCACCGCCGTCGTCACCGGCGCAGGCTCCCTGCGAGGCATCGGACGCGCCACCGCGCACGCCCTGGCCGCCGCCGGCTATCACATAGCCGTCCTCGACCTGGACAAGGAGGCGGCCGAGGACACCGCCCGGGAGGTCACCGCCCGGCACGGGGTACAAGCCCTCGGCCTCGCGGCGGACGTCACTGACGCCGACGCGGTCGACGCCGCGATCGGGGAGACCGAAGCGGCACTCCCGCCGATCGGCGCTCTCGTCAACAACGCGGGGATCACCTCCCCGACCCGCTTCCTCGACGTCACGCCCACGGAATGGGACCGGATCTTCGAGGTCAACGTCCGCGGGAGCTTCCTGGTCACCCACCGCGTGGCTCCCGGGATGGCCGAGCGCGGCTTCGGCCGCATCGTCTTCCTGTCGTCCGTCTCGGCCGAGCGCGGGGGCGGAGTGTTCGGGGGAGTGGCCTACTCGGCGGCCAAGGCGGCCCTCCTGGGCTTCGTCCGGGCCCTCGCCCGCGAAGTCGGCCCGTCCGGGGTCACGGTCAACTCCGTCGCCCCTGGCCTGATCGACACCGACATCACGCAGGGAAAGCTGGACGAGGAGCGCAAGGCAGCCATGATCGCGGAGGTTCCGGTACGCCGCATCGGCGGTGTCGAGGACGTGGCCGACGTCATCGCCTTCCTGGCCCGTCCCGAGTCGGGCTACCTCACCGGTGCGACATACGACGTCAACGGCGGATCCCACATCCACTGAGGAAACCTCGGCGCCCTGCCGGCGTCACCCTCCATCTGCACGAACCGGTTCCGGAGGGCGCCGGCCGCCCGGCGTTTGGGCGGCTGCAGCGCTGCTGGCCTGTACGGATTCGATGTGCTGGCCCTGCTGCCCGGGCATGATCGCACCGCGATTGACCGTGGCTGTCCGCTCTCGCGGTCACGCTGTGGGCACGGCTTCGAAGAAGGGGCGGGCAGGAGGCGCGGGCGTCATCGACCCCACAGCCACGTCATAGAAGCCCACCTGGGCGCGGCCCAGTCCGTCCGCGTCCGCTACCGCGCCCTGGACCTGGACCTTGCTGACGCGGTGAAACGTGGCGCTGGCCGCGCACTATGAGATCCTCACCCTCGACCGACGCGGCTTCCGTGCCGTGCCGCCCTTGGGCCGGCACAAGGCATTCCGGGTCCTGCTCGATGACCTGCCGCTGTGACGAGGGCTGCCGGTTCGAAGTCCCCACTGCCGAAAGGGACTTCGGCAGCCGTCGCCTCCCCTGGCTACGCGACACCCCTTCGGACTTGCTGAGGGAACGACAGACTGAGATCTCTGATGCGGGGAGATCGCGAAGCGAACGATGAATCCGCAGGTCAACGCTTTGTTCTGACGCCGGAAGCGTTGTATGTGCGGCTGCCGTCCGACGTTCGTGCCTTCCGCGTGCCCAATCTTCGTGCGTTTGACGGGCTGCACTCATCATGTTCGAGGTCGACGACCAGCGGTATTCGAGGTCGAAGCCGGAGGGGGTGCGGACGTAGAAGGACAGCATCTCGTACGATCACCGACATCGCCCGCGACCTGCTCGGCGGCAGCCGAGCCTGAGGCACCTCGGCCGGCACTCGCCGCGCGCCAGGCAACGCCTCCCGGACGCCCTCTCGACGTCGCCGATTGCGTGCGCCACGACGAAGTGGCGGTGCGGACCGTGTCCGGTCGGCGGGGCGGCGCCGTCCAAGGTGGCGGTGATGCGGCCGCAACCGATGATGTTGCGGCCAAGCGTGAAGGCTGTCAGGGCCGGCCTGCCGGTGGTCGTCAGGTCTCGCGCCCACATCAGCAGGGACACGAGACGCTGTCCGGTAGGACTCCGCGGTCGGGTTAGTCCCTCAACGCGCCCATTGCCCGGTCGAGCAGCATGGCCAGCGGGACAGTACCCTCACAGGCCACCCAAGCCGTGGCGGCCACGTCGAGGCAGGCGAGTGCGGCGGCGGCCAGTGCACTCGGCCTGGTGTCCTCGGGCCGGTCCGGCTCGACCCCCAGCCGCCGGGCGATCTCGGGCACCAGCAGCTCCTGCCAGCTCAGTTGCTTCTCGTAGTGCCCGGCGCGCAGGGACGGCGTCTCCTGCAGCATGCGCAGATAGGCAAGTGTCTGCTGAGGCGCCTGCTCGTTCGCCTGCGTGAGGACGTCGAACGCCCTGCGCAGCGCCTCCCAGGGCCGCTCGTTGTCGGGACGGGCGGCCAGCGCCTCCGCGATCTGACGGCCGGAGTCCACCAGGCGTCCCAGGACGATCTCTTCTTTGGTGCCGAAATACCGGAACAGACTGGCGCGCGACAGGCCCACCTCGGCGGCGATCTGGTCGACGGTCGTCCGATCGAACCCCTGCTCGATGAAGAGGCGGTGCGCCACCTCGACCACCTCTGCCTGAACCGTCGCCCGCATGCGCTCACGCAGGCCGGGCGGCTTGCGGGCGGGGTGGTCGGTGGTACGGGCATTCTCATTCATGCCAGAATGATACAGCAATGGCTCAACTTGATACTGAGTATCAGAAATGATGCGCGGTCTCCCTGGTAGGCCTTGATCCGCCCTCGTGCTTGCGTGTGGGGCTGTACGAACGGTGCTCGGCTCGGGCTCCTGTACGCGCCGCGTCCGGGACTGAACCCACCGGGGCTGAGGGTGACTGGGGTGCCGTGCGGTGGTGAACAGCAGGCACGACAGAGCCGCTTCGTCCGCCGCTCGGCTCGACGACCCGGTCGGCCTCGGAGCGCGTTGCGCAGACCGTCGCGCGCAGCCGCCGGTCGGCCCGGCCTCCGCCGCGCGGAGTGGTCTCCCGTGACCACTGACGAGCAGTGATTCAGGACGGCCCGCTGCTTCAGAGCAGCGCTGACCGTGACGCGGCGGCGCCCATGGGAGGCCGGGCGATCGGCGCGCCACCGCACGGGCCGGGATCGTGGACGCCGCCGTGGACTCGCTGGTCGAGGTGGGCGTCACGGCGCCGGCGACCCGTCACCGGCCGCCTCAAGGACATGACCATCCGAGGACAGGTGGCTACTTCACAACCTCGGCCGGCGCGTGTGCGGTTGTTCGCTGTGGACGTGCGCACGCCCGCCGGCCGCTCCCGTGGTCGTGGGGGCCTGCGCCGGCCTTGGCCGGCGCTGCCGACACACGGGTTATGCGGCGTTGCCCTGGGCCTGGATGGATATGTCGGCCCATTCCTCCCAAGTCTTCAGGCGCTCGGCGTAGACCTGCGGGACGAGGTGGAGGGGGGCGGCGCCGAAGAAGACCCGCAGCGGCGGGTTGTCGGCATCCACGATCTTCAGCAGGGCCGGACCGGCAGCGGCCGGGTCGCCGGATTCGACATCGCCCCAGGCGGCAGCCACGGCTGCGCGCAGGCCGTCGTAGGCGGGCAGCTGCGTGGCAAAGGTGGCGGAGGAGCCGGCCCAGTCGGTTTCGAAGCCGCCGGGCTCGACGAGGGTGACCTTGATGCCGAATCCGGCGACCTCTTGAGCGAGGGCCTCGGTCAGGCCCTCCAGGGCCCACTTGGAGGCGTTGTAACCACCCAGGTTGGGGAAGGAAACGACGCCGCCGACCGTGGAGATCTGCACGATGTGGCCGCTGGCCTGGGCCCGCAGGAAGGGCAGGGCGGCCTGGGTGACCCACAGGGCGCCGTAGAAGTTGGTCTCCATCTGGCCGCGGACCTGCTGTTCCGTCAGCTCCTCGACCGCGCCGAACAGACCGTGTCCGGCGTTGTTGACGACGACGTCCAGGCGGCCGAAGTGCTCGTGCGCCCGCTTGACGGCCTCGAATGCGGCGGCTTTGTCGGTCACGTCCAGTTTCAGCGGCAGGATTGCCGCGCCGTGGGCGGTCACCAGGTCCGCCAGGGAGTCGGTGTTGCGGGCGGTGGCCGCGACCCGGTCGCCGCGCTCCAGGGCCGCTTGGACGAACTGGCGGCCGAAGCCGCGCGACGAGCCGGTGATGAACCAGATCTTGCTCATGGGAAGCACTTCCGTTCGAGGTGAAGTCTTATGAGGAGACTGTACACCTAGCTGATACTAAGTATCAAGCAGAGTCGTGGTGTCGATCGCACCGCCGACGACGGTGCTGGTCGCGATGAACGTGCGCCGCGACGACACGGACGCAGCAGCTGGGGAAGTGACGGCGCTTGTGCGGACCGCACGATTGCTGACCTGCGTGGATTCCCGGTGTCGGCGCGGCTTCGAAGCGCGAAGGGCAGCAACGAGTGCGCACGGACTCCGCGGCTTGCTCGCCCGCGCCCGATAGGCTCTCGACGCCGGCTGACCGCCAGTGCCAAGGTGAGGCGAACAGGCCGATGTGAAGCGCCCGCCGCTCTCGCTGCCGAGGTCCTGGTGGCGGTCTTCACTCTGAAACCGGCGAACGCTTCACCAACCGCCCCCTTCGCCGAGTACCTGGTCATGGATCCGGCCCGACAACTGGTTCGACCCTTCCGAACACCGATCGCCGCGAACAGGACGGCCCGACAGGCAGAGGGGTGGCAAGACCGGTTGGCTCAGCCCGACGCGTGGCGGTCTCGATGCTGACCTGCCGTTCTGCGCACGTCGGTCGGTGCCGTCAGGCCCGCGCACCGTAGAGGGCGGCGAGCTCGGTGGCCACGGCGGTGAGTTCGGCGTGGGTTTCGGACGGGTCGAGGACCTCGACAGCGGCGCCGAGGGAGAGCAGGCCGTGTGCGTCGGGGAGTTCGCGGATGGCGAGGGCGGCGCGGGCCAAGCCGTCATTCGTGGGGTGGGGGGGGGCGACCAGGTGGGAGGCGAAAAGGCCCTGAAAGATAGCCAGTTGCTTGTCATCCGCCACCTCGGCTCGCACAACTGAGCGATGGCGGCATCGTGCTCCGCCTTCTGCTGAGCCCACTCCGCCTGACGCCGCGCCCGGTCCGGTTGCGCGACAGGCGGAGCGACCGTACGAGATCGCGTCGTACGCCGCGTACTGGTGCGCCGTCGATTGCCGCCGAGGGAACTCGGCGCGTAAAAGGGGGCCGAGTCCGCTCGGCATCCTGGCGTCGCCACTGCCCCCGCTGAGCCTCGCCGCACGTGGCCCGATCGAGGTGCGCACTCCGCGAGTGGAGACCCGCACCCTCATCCCAGGCGCGCCGGCACGGAAACCGACCCCATGACGTCCCCTCTCCCCGGGGAAGGTCCGGCACCCGGACGGGGTCTTCGGGGTCGGCGTCGACGGGACATGGGGTACGCGGATACATCAATCCGGTACATGGACTACCCTTGGTACATATCCATGAAGCGCACCAACGTCTACGCCGACCCCGAAGACCTGGCCATCATCAAGGAGGCCGCCAAGCGCCGGGGTATAAGCGAGGCCGAGATCATCCGCCAGGGCATCCACCTTGCAGCCATGGCGAACCGGGTCTGGGACGAGCCGCTGTTCTCCCGCACCTTCGAAGGGCCGGGGCGCACGCTGCCCAAGCCGGAGGTCCGGGAAACGGTCGCTGAGGCAGTCCGGCGTGAAGACGGCCCGGGACCCGGATCCGCCGCGTGATCATTGTCATCGCCGATACGTCCGGCCTTCTGGCGGCCCTGGACTCGGCCCATCCGGAACACCGGGCGGCGAACGAGGCGATCATGGCGGCGGGCCTGCTGGTCATGTCCCCGCTCCTGCTGGCCGAACTGGATCACGTGGCGACGCGTGAGCTCGGCAGGGAGGCTGCCCTCAGCGCGGTCGACGACCTGCGGCGCTGGATGGGCCGGGGTCGTGTCGTCATGCCGGAGATCACGGAGGACCACCTGGGCGCCGCCCAGTCCGTCCGTGTCCGCTACCGCGCGCTGGACCTCGACCTCGCCGACGCGGTGAACGTGGCGCTTGCCGCCGACTACGACACGGACGCGATTCTCACCCTCGACCGACGAGACTTCCGGGCCGTACGCCCGTTGGGCCGCTACAAGGCGTTCCGGGTACTCCCCGAGGACCTCCCGCTCTGACACAGGACCCTCGGCCGTCAAGCGCCCGCTCCCACAAGGGGCGTGTGTGCCGCCCACGACGAATTACGTGCAGGACGGGCATCCGCCATCGCCCAAGAACAGCGGGCTGAGGGCTCGCCTCCGGCTCCTCTGCGTGAAAGTGCAGGTCAGCGCCGCGCTGCGAGGTGATTGGGGCGCCCCTCAAGGCGCGCGTGCCCTCTACGTGCCCAATCTCGGGTACAGGAGTACTCGCAAAACGCAGCGACGACTCCCAATGAAACAAGCCCCAGGCCGCTGACCTGGGGCTTCAAGAAGAGCGGGTGACGAGAATCGAACTCGCGCTCTCAGCTTGGGAAGCTGATGTTCTACCATTAAACTACACCCGCGTAAGACGCCGATCGGGGTCGGTGTCGAATGCTCGCTCACTCTACCTCATGTCAGACCTCCGGCGTTCGTGCCGCGAGGTCTGAGCGCGTTTCAGGGATGGGATGCGGCTGCGGGGGAACGGAGTTGGGGCGTACGGTGGTGGGGCGTAAGAGGGCCCGGGCGGGACCGGAGTGCCGCCTGGAGGGCCGTCCCTTTGATCCCGTACTGTGGCTTTTGTCGTCAGGCAAGCAACAGCCAGACGCGGCTCTTGGGGAAGGGACTCTTGGACTTGATGGAGCGCACCGTCGTCCGTTGTGCCGATGGGCACGTGTTCACCACCGCTTCGTTCCCGATGCAGCAGGCCGAGCGGCTCGGCCCCGGGCGGCTGCTTCGGTGCCCGCGATGTGCGCGGCTCCGGAGCGTGGTGCCCGTCAGCTATCAGAAGCGGTAGCGACAGCGGTAACGGACAAGGCACAAGGCACAAGGCAATAAGCACAAGGCAATAGGCACAAGGCGCGCGGAGACGTCCGGTTGTGGTCGCTCCGCGCGTCTTGCGTATCCTCGGGGCGTGCTTCTCTCAGACAAGGACATCCGGGCCGAGATCGATGCCGGGCGGGTACGGATCGATCCCTATGACGACACGATGGTGCAGCCGTCGAGCATCGACGTGCGCCTCGACCGCTACTTCCGGGTTTTCGAGAATCACCGGTACCCCCACATCGACCCCGCCATCGAGCAGTCCGACCTGACCCGGCTCGTGGAGCCGGAGGGGGACGAGCCGTTCATCCTGCACCCCGGGGAGTTCGTCCTCGCCAGCACGTACGAGGTCATCTCCCTGCCCGACGATCTCGCCTCCCGGCTGGAGGGCAAGAGCTCGCTGGGGCGCCTGGGACTGGTGACGCACTCCACCGCAGGGTTCATCGACCCCGGCTTCAGCGGGCACGTGACCCTGGAGCTGTCCAACCTCGCCACTCTGCCCATCAAGCTCTGGCCGGGCATGAAGATCGGGCAGCTGTGCATGTTCAAGCTGAGCTCGCCCGCCGAGTACCCGTACGGCAGCGAGCGGTACGGGTCCCGGTACCAGGGGCAGCGCGGGCCGACCGCCTCCCGGTCCTTCCTCAACTTCCACCGGACCCAGGTGTGAGCGACCCGATCGTCAGCGACCCGAAGGTCAGCGAGCCGAAGGTCAGCGAGCCGAAGGGAGCGACGCAGGTATGAGTGACGTGCGCGAGAACCTGACCTATGAGAGGTTCGGCGTCGCCGTGCGTGAGCTCGCGCAGGCCATCGTCGACGACGGCTATGAGCCTGACATAGTCCTCAGCATCGCCCGCGGCGGCGTCTTCGTGGCCGGCGGCCTCGCCTACGCCCTCGACTGCAAGAACATCCACCTGGTGAACGTCGAGTTCTACACCGGTGTGGGGACGACCCTCGAAATGCCCGTCATGCTCGCCCCCGTCCCCAACGTGATCGACTTCTCGCAGAAGAAGGTGCTGATCACCGACGACGTCGCCGACACCGGCAAGACGCTCAAGCTGGTGCGCGACTTCTGCCTCGACACCGTCGCCGAGGTGCGCAGCGCCGTGGTCTATGAGAAGTCCCACTCGCTGGTGAAGTGCGAGTACGTGTGGAAGCGCACCGACGACTGGATCAACTTCCCGTGGAGTGTCTTGCCTCCGGTACACGCCTCTGGGGAAGCGGCGAAGCCGAATACGGAAGCGGATTGATCAGGTGTAGTCGGTAGTCGACCGGTAGGTAGCCGACCTGTGGCCACCGCCAGTGGCGTGATGAGACCCGCCACCACAGCCTGGGCGATGACGTCGTCGGGTGCCCGCTCCGGCAGGGCCGGACAGAAAAAGAGGGGCTCCCGTCGGGAGCCCCTCTTTCGTGCCGTACGGCCTCAGACCGTGCCCAGCTTCACGATCGACAGCAGGGCGATCAGCTGGATCGCCGACGCGCCCAGGGCCTTCGGCCAGGGCAGGTCGTGGGAGCGGCCGACCATGAGGGTCAGCAGGACGCCGCCCGCGATCCAGGTGGCCCAGCCGAGCAGCTGGACGAACATCGCGTCGCCGCCCGCGAACATCGCGAAGACCAGGCGCGGCGCGTCCGTGAGGGACATGATCAGCATGGACAGGCCGACCGTGGGCTGCCAGGCGCCGTCGCCGCCGAGCTGGCGGGCCAGTGTGTGGGTGACCACGCCCAGGACGAAGGCGCTGAGCACCATCGCGACGGCCGTCGTCAGGACGATCGGGACGGCGTTCGACAGTGTGGCGTTTATCGCGTCCTTGCGGGCGCCGTCGAAGCCGAAGACGGCGAGCAGGCCGTAGAGGAACGTGACGATGAGGGCCGGGCCCCACATCGCGTAGTCCCGCATCTGCAGGAACGTCTGGTTGGGGGCGAGGACGATCCCCCGGAGCAGGGCCTTCCAGTGCAGGCGCGGGCCGACCGGGCCGGGCGGCGGGGCGGCCGAGCCGGCGCGGTAGGTGTCGCCCTGGGTGTAGGGGTCCTGGCCGACCGAGAAGGCCTGGGTGTGGCCCGGGTTGTTCGCCGCGTACGGGTCGGGCGGACCCTGCGGGCCTTGCGGGCCGGGCGGGTACGCGCCGTCGCCGAAGTACTCCGGCTCGCCCTGGCCGCCGTAGCCACCGCCGTGCGCGGCGTTCGGCTGCGGCCATGCCGGGCCGCCGCCGTTGCCGTACGGCGGCGGCTGCCGCGGGTACGGCTGCGGCGGCGCCGGCGGGGAGCCGTACGACGGCCCCTGCGGCGTCTGCTGCCCGTACGGGGGGTTTTGCGGTCGCGTCTGAGGAGCGCCGTTGTTCCGGCCGCGTCCGATCCTGAATCCAGCCACGTCTTCGAACGTACCTGGTCCCGCGCGGTGGCGTGCCGGGCCCGGGCTTCCGGGCCCGGCTTTGCGGCCGAGCTGTGACATCCCTTAAGGGGCAGGGGCCTTGGGCGTCCGTGGGCGGTCAGGGTTCCGCCGTACGGGCGGCGCCACGGCCCCTCGGGGCGGCGTCAGCCGAGCATGTCCTGGCCGAGCCTCAGGTAGCCGGTCGTCGACATGCCGAGCGAGCCGGGGCCGAAGCTGATCGCGTTCTTCGTCGTCACGCCCGAGGCCGAGCCGCGCAGGCCGAAGACGGCGCCGGAGGGGTGGTTCTCGCCGTCGGCACCGACGGACAGGTCCGCCTTGCCGTCGCCGGTGAGGTCGGACAGGCGTACGGACGCGCCGAAGCGGTCGGCGGACTCGGCGGTGCCGGGGACGCCGACCGTGTTCTGGGTGAACGACTGGGCGCCGGTGGCGGTCAGGCCGGCGGCCGAGCCGCGCAGGACCGTGACCATGCCGGCGATCTTCGTGGTGCCGATGGTCTCGTGGAGGGCGCCGACGGCCAGGTCGCCGTAGCCGTCGCCGTTGACGTCGGCGATGGAGAGGGCGTTGCCGAACCAGTCGCCTTCCTCGTCGGCGCCGGGGACTCCGGGGGTGTCCTGGTCGATCGTGGTCTGGGGCTGGGTGCGGACGCCGTTCGCGCTGCCGAGGTAGGCGCTGACGGAACCGCCGAGGCTCTTGCCGTCGCCGCCGTACGCCGCCGAGACGACGTCGTCGTAGCCGTCGCCGTTCAGGTCGCCGACGGTCGCCAGCTCCCAGCCGCCGCTCCTGAGGAACGTCTGGTACGTGAAGCCGGAGGCGGAGCCGAGGTAGATCATGTTGCCGTCGTCGTACGTCGACGCCTCGCTGCCCGTGACGACCAGGTCGTCGGTGCCGTCGCCGTCGAGGTCGCCGGCGGAGAGGTCCTGGGCGCCGTAGATGCTGTTGCCGGTCTGGAGGCCGGTGGCGAGTTCGTGGCGGGCCGCGGGGCCGGAGGTCTTGGTGAAGCTCTCGTGGATCCAGATGTCGCTGCCGGTGCCGCCGACGGCGAGGTCGGGGCGGCGGTCCCCGTCGAAGTCGCCGACGGTGACGGACATGCCGTACTCGTCGTGGGCCGACACGGCCGGGTCGGGGACGCCCTTGCCGCCGGACAGGCCGCTCTTGCCGCCCCAGACGACCGTGACGGAGCCGCCGTCGACGTCGGATCCGATGTCCTCGCCGACGCTGCCGATCACGAGGTCGGCGTACCCGTCGGCGTTGAGGTCGCCGGAGGTGAGGGACTTGCCGAAGCGGTCGCCCTGCTCGGCGGTGCCGGGGATGCCGGCGGTGTCCTGGGTGAGGATCGTGCGGTGGGTGGCGCTGATGCCGTTCGCGGAGCCGTAGGTGACGACGACGGCGCCCGCGTCGGTCTTGCCGCCGACGGGAGTGTAGGGCGCGGCGGTGGCGAGGTCGCGGTAGCCGTCGCCGTTGAAGTCGTCGGCGTACTCGGCGGGGGCGGCGGAGACCGGTGCCGCCAGGGCGAGCGGGGTGAGACCTGCGGTCAGCAGGGCGGCGGTGAGGGTGGCCGCAGTCTTCCTGCGCATGAGGTGTTCCTCCTGGTAGGTGGTGGGGTCATGGTCCGCGGGATCAGCCCGCGAGTACGTCTCCGAAGGCGGCGTCGGCCGCCGGGCCGCCGACCGTCGCGGCGCCGAAGGACTTGGACCCGGTGGCCGTGACGCCGGACGAGGCGGACTTCAGCAGCCAGACCGCACCGTCGCCGGTGTTCTCGCCGGAGGCGCTCGCCACCAGCCCCGCCCGGCCGTCACCGCTCGCGTCGGTGAGCCGCACGGCGTAGCCGAAGTGGTCGTACGCCTCGGCGGTGCCCGGGACGCCCGCGGTGTTCTGCGAGAAGGACTTGGCGCCGTTGCCGGTCAGACCGGACGCCGAGCCGCGCAGGACCGTGACCATGCCGGCCTGCTTCACCGAGCCGAGTGCCTCGTAGGGGGTGCCGACCGCGATGTCGGTGTAGCCGTCGCCGTTGGTGTCGCCGGCCGACAGGCTCCAGCCGAAGCGGTCGTTCCGCTCGGCGGCGCCGGGCACGCCGGCGGTGTCCTGGGTGATGCGCACGGGGGTGCGGGTGCTCAGGCCGCCGGCCGCGCCGTAGGTCACCGTGACCGCGCCCCCGGGGCCGCCGTTCGGCTCCTCCGCGGACTTCTCCATGAAGTTGCCGGTGACGATGTCGCCGTAGCCGTCCTTGTTCACGTCCGCGATGACGGCGTCGTACCCCCCGGCGGCCTTGCCGCCCGGCGTGAGGCCGGTGGCGGAGCCCTTGTACAGCACGCTGCGGGTGCGGTAGCCGTCGCCGGCCGCCTCCTGGCCCATGACCAGCAGGTCCGACCGGCCGTCGCCGGTGACGTCGCCCGCGACGACCCGGTCGGTGTTGATGCCGGTCTGGGCGGAGGTGTCGACGCCGGTGAGCTCGGCGGCCTTGCCGGTGCGGGTGATCGGGCCCTCGAAGACGTTCAGTTCGGGGTAGGCGATGTTGGCGGCGGCCAGGTCGGTGTCGCCGTCGCCGTCGAAGTCGCCGGTGGCGACGGACCAGCCCAGCTCCTTGCGGTTCTCGGGGAGCGGGGCGGACAGGTCCGTCGCGGTCTTCAGGCCGCTCGCGCCGCCCCAGACGACGGTGAGGACGCCCGAGTCGTCGGTGGAGCCGATCCGCTCGGCGTGCACGCCCACGATCAGGTCGGTGTAGCCGTCGTCGTCAAGGTCGCCGGTGGTCAGGCGGTCGCCGAAGTAGTCCTGCGACTCCGGGACGCCCGGGATGCCGTCGGTGGCCTGGCTGATGATCTGGCGCTTGGAGCTGTCGAGGCCGTTCGCGGTGCCGTAGACGACGGCGACGTAGCCCGCTGCGGTCTTGCCGGCGATCTTGCCGAGCGGCGCGGCGATCGCGAGGTCGCGGTGGCCGTCGCCGTTGAAGTCGCCGGACAGGCCGGAGGGCGCGGCGGCGGCCTGCGTGGCGGGCAGGGCGGTGAGCAGGCCGGTGGTGAGGGCCGCGGCCAGGAGGAGGGTGCGTCTGCGCATCTTCGATTCCCCGTTGTCGGTGATCAGGAGTTGAGTGCGGTGCCGTAGCCGGGCGCGCCGGCTGTCGAGACGCCCGTCGTGCCCGGGCCGAAGCTCGTCGAGCCGGTGGCCGTCGGGCCGGTCGCCGTGGCTCGCAGGGACCAGATCGCGCCGTCGCCGGCGTTCTCGCCCGGCGCGGAGACGGACAGGTCGGCGCGGCGGTCGCCGGTGTGGTCGGTGAGCGTGACGCGTTCGCCGAAGCGGTCGCCCTGCTCCGAGGCGCCGGGCACCCCGGTGGTGTTCTGGGTGTACGACGTGGCGCCCCTGGTGGTCAGGCCGGACGCCGAGCCGTACAGCACGGTGACGGCACCGGCGGAGCCGTTCTCGCCCGCGGTACCGATCGCCAGGTCGGCGTATCCGTCGCCGTTGACGTCGCCGAGACCGACGCCGCTGCCGAAGCGGTCGCCCTTCTCGGCGGCGCCGGGTACGCCGGCCGTGTCCTGGGTGAGGACGAGCGGGGCGCGGCCGTTGTCGCGGCCGTCGGGTCCGCCGTAGACGACGGTGACCTTGCCGCCGAGGGCGCCCTCGGGGTCGGCGGAGGCCTCCCGGTCGTTCCCCACCGCGATGTCGTCGTGGCCGTCGCCGTCGATGTCGCCCACGGCGGAGACGAACCCCGCGGGCAGCTTCTCCAGCCAGTCGGTGTAGTTGCCGATCTTCATGTCGGCGAGGGAGGTGGTGGCGGCGCCGTTGTGCGCGGCGCGGCCGTGCAGGACCACGCGGGGGCGGCCGTCGCCGGTGACGTCGCCGGCGGAGAGGTGGGTGATGCCGTGCGAGGACGACCACCAGTCGTTGCGCGAGCCCGAACCGCCGTTGGAGGCGCTGGTCCTGGTGATCGGGCCGTTCACGAGGGAGAGGGTGACCGGGCCGGTGGAGCCGACGGCGACGTCCACGTCGCCGTCGCCGTCGAAGTCGCCCGCGGCCAGCGTCCGGCCGTAGCGGTCGTAGTCGGTGCTGAAGAAGCTGAACAGCGAGCGGGCCCCGGACAGGCCGGACGTCGATCCCCAGACGATGGTGACCGTGCCGTCGTTGGTGTCGCTGCCGTCCTCGCCGGGTGTGCCGATCAGCAGGTCGGCATAGCCGTCGGTGTTCAGGTCGGCGGAGGCGAGGGCGGAGCCGAACGCGTCGTCGGCCTCGGCGGCACCGGGCATGCCCGCGGTGTTCTGGGTCAGCAGGGTGCGCGTGGAGCTCTTCGGCCCGCTGGTGCTGCCGTAGACCACCGACACGGCACCGGCTTTCGCCTGTCCGGCGACGGTGGCGCCCGGCGCGCCGATCGCGAGGTCGGTGCGGCCGTCGCCGTTGAAGTCGTAGGGGGCGGCGGGCGTCACGGCGTGCGCGGCGGGGGCGGAGAGGGTGAGGGCGAGCGGGGTCAGGGCCGCGGCGAGGACGGCGGCGGTGATACGGGTGCGCATGGGAGTGCGGGCCTCACAGGGGAGAAGTCGACGGGGCGTCACTGGGCGACGACGGAGCCGAAGCCGGTGCCGGGCTTCAGGGCGACGGCGGTGGCCGTGATGCCCTGGGCGCCGCTCGTGGTCAGGCCGGAGGCGGAACCGCGCAGGGTCCACAGGCCGCCGGTGGAGTTCTCGCCGTCGACGCCGACCACCAGGTCCGCCCTGCCGTCCTTCGTCACGTCGGTCAGGCCGACCGCGGAACCGAAACGGTCCCAGGACTCGGCGGAGCCGGGCACCCCGGCGGTGTTCTGGGTGTACGACTTCACGCCGCTGCTGGTCTTCAGGCCGGTGGCGGAGCCGAACAGCACGGTCACCGAGCCCGCGTCCCTCGCCGAGCCGACGTCCTCGCCCGGGGCGGAGACCACGACGTCGGCGTACCCGTCGCCGTTGATGTCGCCGGTGCTCACCGCGCTGCCGAAGCCGTCCCCGGTCTCGCCCGCGCCGGGCACGCCCGCGGTGTCCTGGTGGACGACGGACGGCTGCTGCGCCGGGTCGGGGCCGTTCGGGCCGCCGTACCAGACGGTGATCTGCCCGCCCTTGTGGCCGCCGGGCTTGAGGTCGTACGGGTCCGTGTGGTCGCCGAGGACGAGGTCGCCGTAGCCGTCGCGGTTGATGTCGCCGATGGAACCGGGGTAGCCGTCGGCGTTCGGCAGATCGGCCATCTTGTACGTCGTGCCGGTCCAGCGGAAGTAGTCGATCTGGCCGCCGGTGTCGCCGTCCACGTTGAACGGGTAGACGCGTTCGGCCGCGCCGTCGCCGGTCATGTCACCGGCGATGACCTCGAACGTCGTGCCGACCTCACCGACGACGGAGTGGGACGAGGGGCCCGCGGCCCGGGTGAAGGGGCCGCGGTAGATACGGGTGTGGCTCTGGCCGGTGAGCGTGACGTCCGTGTCGCCGTCGCCGTCGAAGTCGCCGGTCGCGATGCCCCGGGAGAAGTTGCCGTACTCGGACAGCGTCGACGGCTGCGGCAGGCCCTTGCCGCTGGTCAGACCCGACTTGCCGCCCCACAGAACCGTGCCGGAGCCGATGCCGTCCCGGTCGCCGATGCTCTCGTTGGAGGCGCCGACGACGAGGTCGGAGTAGCCGTCCCGGTCCAGGTCTCCGGTGGCCAGGGCGGAGCCGAACAGGTCGCCCGACTCGGCGGTGCCGGGCACCCCGGCGGTGTTCTGGGTGATGACGGCCTTGCGGGCGGCCGAGACCCCGGACGCCGAGCCGTACAGCACGACGACCGCGCCGGCGCAGGAGGCCGAGCCGACGTCGGTGCAGGCGGCGCCGGCCGCCAGGTCGCGGTATCCGTCGCCGTTGAAGTCCCCGGCGAGGCCGGAGGGGGCGGCGGTGGCCGGGGCGGCCAGGGTGGCGGAGAGGAGGCCGGTGGCGAGGGCGGCGGCCGGCAGGAGGGTGCGCTTGCGCAAGGTGGGGCTCCGGGTGGGAGAGGGCCGGACCTGGAAGGCCCGGCCCGGGAGATGCGGGGGCGTCTCAGTCGGCGAAGTTGGCGCCGAAGTTCGGGTAGCCCGTCGTCGAGACGCCCGAGGCGCTCGGGGAGACGGTGCGCGAACCGGTCGCGGTGATCCTCGTGCCGTCGGACGGCAGGTAGAGGACCGCGCCGGTGATGACACCGGCCTTCAGCTGCCGGGCGCCGGTGGCGGACACGTGCCGGCGCCCGCAGGGGCGCTCGTGCTGCTGCATGCGGGTCTCCTGCTGCATGCGGGGGATGCCTGGCGGACATCCACAGTCGATGGAGGGCCGGGTCGTCCGTGTTCGCCGGGAGTTGTCCGGGCGTTCACGGCTGGTCGGCGATCAAGAGACCTGCGGAGGGGCGTAAGGGTTGTACGTGAGTTCGGTTGATTTCCGGTGCTGCTCGGGGTGTGCGGTGAGGGGCCGGCGGTCGTCGGGGTGAGGGTCCGGCGGTCGTCGGCCGGTACCGCATGTCGACCGAGGTCATGCGGTCCTGCCCGGTGAGCGGCTCCAGCCGCACGGGTGCGCTCCTGGGCTCCAAGGGCCGGGGCACTGGGACTGCCTTGCGTTTGCATGACCGCTCCCGCGCCGGAAACTCATCGGACTGCGCTCATCCTCTCCGCCGACGCCGAGCGAGCCCCGAATCCGCGAGTGACCCCGAATCCGCGAGTGACCGGCTGCCGCGGACGTTCTTCCTATACTTGCGACATGGACCACGAGCTGGAGCGAGCCGCCCTCGTCGCATTGCTGCGGCGTGGCGACCGGCCCTGGCCCGAGCTGACCGACCAGATCGAGTCGGTCGGAAGCGCCCGCGACGTTCTCGAGCATGCCGTTGACGCCTCGGGGCAGAGCGCCCTGTTCGACACCGGTCCTGCCGTGGATCTGGACTCCGTCGCCGCGGAGATCTCGGCCTGGGAGCACGAGGGCATGCGGCTGGTGACGATCCTGGACGACGATTACCCGCTGTACCTGAGGCTGGTCCACCAGCGTCCGCCGTTCCTGTTCCTTCGGGGAACGCCCGTCGAGGACGACCTTCGGGTCGCGGTCGTCGGTACGCGTGCCCCCAGCCCGGAGGGCATCGCACATGCCCGTGCCATCGCGGGCGGGCTGGCCGAGCGTGGCGTCACCGTTGTCAGCGGCCTGGCCGCCGGAATCGACACCGCCGCACACGGCACGGCCCTCGCTGTCGGCGGACGCACGGTCGCCGTCATCGGCACCGGCCTCCGGCGAACCTACCCGGCGCAGAACGCCGACCTGCAGAGAGAAATCGTCGAGCGGGGGCTTGTGGTCTCCCAGTTCTGGCCTGACGCACCGCCCTCGAAAGTGTCATTCCCCATGCGTAACGCTGTGATGAGTGGATACAGCCTCGCCACCGTGGTGGTGGAGGCGGCGTACCGCAGCGGCGCTCGTATGCAGGCACGCCTGGCGCTTGAACATGGACGCCGCGTATTCCTCATGCGCTCTCTCATGACGCACGAATGGGCGCGGGAGTACGCGAGCCGGCCCAACACCACCGTCATCGACGGTCCTGATGACGTCTTCAGCCAACTCGACTCGCTCGTCCCCACCACGGGCGAGCTCACCTGGGCATAGACAGGCGTACCGCGTGGCAACCGTTTCCGAGCTGTCCGCCCGCTACGCGAACTTTCTCGTACACCCGCTGCTGCCGGGACCAGGCGTCTGTCAGGTCTGCCGCGGCACGGCAAAGCCCGGCTACCCCACCTGCTGGCAGTGCCAGGAGGCCAGGAGGATCTTAGGCTCGAGGGTCGCGGATGCCGTGGTTCCGGTGAGCCTGGCGCTGAAGAACGAGCAGTACGCCAACGAGTTGTGGCGCTACAAGAACACCAGTGGTGCGCAGCAGCACCACTTCCGCACGGGTCTGGCAGCCGTCCTGTGGCGCTTTCTCGCCCTCCATGAATCCTGCATCGCGGCCCACTGCGCCGTACCCGGCTTCAGTGTCGTGACTACGGTGCCCAGCACCTGCGGCCGGGAGTCGCACCCTCTGCGCACCATGGTCGCGGACATGGTCGGCGCGACACGCGGGCGCTATCGCGACATGCTCACTCCGACGTCAGAGGCGGCAGCCCTCGGCCGTAGGGGTTCCTCGTCGCGCTACACCTCTTCGGCGCTCTGGGGCGAGAATGTGCTGCTCGTCGACGACACCTGGACCACAGGCCACCACGCCCAGTCCGCGGCTGCGGCCCTGAAAGCGGCAGGCGCAGGCACCGTGGTCATCGTCGTTCTCGGCCGTCACCTCAACCTCAGCTACGGCGACACAGCCACCCTCGTCGAACAGGCTCGACTGCGCAGCTTCTCCTGGGCCGCCTGCGCACTACGGCCATGGGGGCACGACTGAGCCGGTGACCGGGCTCGGCGTACCGACAGGGACAATCGACGTCCCGCGCCAGTGGGCGCCTGTGGCGTGCGGCTAGGTCGACTCGGCTCTCCACCGTGGCTACTCGGGTCGAACGTGGAGGGCCGGGTCCTGGCGCAGGGCGGCGGTGACCAGGCCCTCCAAGGGCTCGCGCGGCACTTCACCGCCGCTCACCAGCCGGTCGAAGACCAGCCCGTCGATGCAGGTCAGCAGGGTGTGTGTACGGCTTTCGACATCCGTCACGCCCTGACCGGCGAGGAACAGCCGGACGGCCTCCCGGCCGGCGTTCTCGCGGGGGACGAGGATCTCGCGCAGCTCAGGGTCGCGGACGCTCTCCACGGCGCAGGCGTACCGGGCGAGTGAGCGGCGGCGGCCTGCGCCGGTAAGGCGCCGCCGAGTGAGCAACACCATGCCGTCCACCAGTTCCTCGGCCGTGCGGACGGGAGGGAGGTGCTCGGCGATTGTCTGCAGTTCATCCTGGTCGAGTTGGACCAGGTGCGTGACGAGTGCGGTGAGCAGCGCGGCCCGGGTGCGGAAGTACGCAGATGTGGTACCTGGCGGCAGGGCCGCTCTACGGTCGACTGCCCGGTGGGTCAGGCCGCGGATCCCTTCGTCGGCGAGTGCGTCGAGAGCCGCGTCCGCGAGGCGGTTGGCTGGCCCGGATGGACGGCGCGGTGCTGGAACAGGCGGTGGGCACGCCGATCATGGGCATCCCTCGCTCCACCTTGCACCGGCTGCTTCGCGAGGCCCTGCCCACCGAGGCACTGCTGATCGGCTCCGAGGCCGACTCGGTCCGGCAGATCGGCTCTGAGACGGTTCGAGTCGGCTGTGACGGCACGGTCCTTGACGCCGATCTGGTGGTGGCCGCCGACGGCATCGGCAGCAAGGTGCGCAGCCTTGTCTTCCCAGCCCACCCCGGACCGGTCTACAGCGGCTCGACGGTGCTGCGAGCCATCACCGAGCAGACGGTCGAACTGCGTAACGACTTCGAGTTGACCTGGGGGCACGGGTCGGAGTTCGGGCACATTGCCCTTCGTGACGGGAGGGCCGAATGGCACGCCGTCCTCAACATGCCCGCCGGGGTGCGGTTCGCCGACCCGCTGGCCGAGCTGCGCCGACGGTTCCGTGGCTGGCACGACCCGGTCCCGGCGTTGTTCGACGCGACCCGGCCTGCCGCCGTGTTGCACCATGACGTCAACGAAATCCGCACGCCGCTCCTCTCGTACACGGTCGGCCGGATCGCGCTGCTCGGTGACGCGGCACACGCGATGACCCCTCACCTCGGCCAGGGTGCCTGCCAGGCATTGGAGGACGCGGTCACCCTGGCCGCCGCACTCGCCGCCGAGTCCACCGTCGAATCCGCGCTCGCCCGCTACGACGCCGAGCGCCGGCCGCGCAGCCAGGCGGTCGCGCGTGCTGCTCGGCAGGCCGGGCGGATGGGCCAGCAGCTCTCCCACCCACTGGCCGTGACTCTGCGCAACACGGCGATGCGGCTGACACCCTCCCGCGTAGCAGCGCACATGATCCTTCGGCACCACGCCTGGGTCCCCCCGCGGCTGACCCGGTCCGACTCGGGCCCCGCCAACTCACCACCAGAGACGCCCAGCGGCGAAATAGACGCCTCTGAGCATGGATGATCGACCCGGCGACCCGGCGACCCGGCGACCCGGCGACCCGGCGACCCGGCGACCCGGCGACCCGGCGACCCGGCGGCCCGGCGGCCCGGCCCCCTCGCCCTGGCGCGGACACCTGCGAGCATCCAGATGAACCCAGCGACCCGTGCCGTGGGCCGGACGGGACGTGGGCGCTCATGCCCCGATCGGCTTGTCCGCAGGCGCTCGGTGCCGTCCCGCGGGCAGCGCCGTCTTCGCCGTCAGCCCCCGCGACTGCCATGCGTTGTCGCGCAGCTTGAACAGGGCCCAGTACCGCGTCGGGCACAGCAGCACGATGTTCATGAACACGGCCGCCGGGGTGCCGACGAGCCAGGAGCGCCAGCGCTGCCGGGCGGTCATGTCCGGGCGCATCAGGACGTAGAGCCCGGACTGGCCGAAGCGCACCACCAGGTACACGGCGAGATACACCAGGGCGATCCCGGGGTTGTGGTATCGCCCGCCCAGCGTCAGGAGCGTCATGACGACGATCCAGGCCAGCATCACCGGCGTGATGACAAGCTGGAGCAGCCCGAACGTCGGCGATATGAGCTGCTTCGGCGACAGCCGCGCGTACACGAACGGCAGCATCCACCACCACGAGCGGGCCCACCGCAGCCGCTGCCGGTAGGTCTTCTGCAGCGTAGTCGGCATGTCGGTGACGACCCCGGCCTCGTTCACGGCCACGACCTCACCGCGCATGAGCGCCCTGAGCGCCAGCCAGCGGTCGTCGCCCGTGCCGCACTCCACCTCATAGGCGTCGAGGTGGTCGTAGAGCAGCTCGGCCCGGTAGAGAGCCAGGGCGCCCGAGGTTGTCTCCAGGGCACCGAGCATGGAGCGCGAGGAGCGCATCATCACGCACGAGGTGCCGATGTCGATGTCCGCGGCCCGGGAGACCCAGGTCTCCTCGAAGTTGCGGACGTAGATCATGCCGGTGGTGGCCTGGATGCGCGGGTTGCTCATGGCGCGCAGCTGCTGCTCCAGCGCGTCCGGGAAGGGCTCGCCGTCGGAGTCGATGGTGAGCACGTACTCGAAGTGCTTGTGCTGCTCCTGGAGGTGCCGCAGCACGGTGACCTGGGCCCCGCGCTTGCCCTTGTTCTCCTGCCGGTGCCAGAAGACCCGGGGGTGGTCGAAGGGCTCGACGGGATGCTGCCGCGAGCCGTCGTCGATGACGTGGATCTCGTCGATCGGGTGGGTCTGAGCCAGCAGCGACCGCACCGTGCGGTGCAGGTTCTCCGTGGGTTCCTCGAAGGCCGGGATGATCGCCACGGTCCGGCCCGGGGCCACCGGGAGGTGCGTGAAGGACCGGCCCTTCAGGAACGACACGAGGCACAGCACGATCACGGCCACGCCCAGCCACCAGTAGAACGTCAGGATCGGGCTCTTCGACTGGGCGTGCACCACCACGGTGGCAGCGGCCAGAGCCGCCACCACCACAGCGGTCACCACGGTGAGCCTCACCCGCGGCGCACGGTCGTGGAACGCGCTCAAGCGGTCACTCGCTTGCCGCGGGTCGCCGTGCGGAACACCGCGACACCACCGATCACGAGGAGCATCGCCGCGAGCACGATCCATCCGAGCGCCGTTCCGCCGGTCGCCGCCAGGGCCGCTCCGCCCGTGGCGGTTCCGATCGCCGCGCCCACACCGTTCTGTCCGTACATGTTGTCCCTGCTTTCCTTCCGGGGCTCTCTAGAGCCGTTCGATGTGTGGTGCGTCGGCCATGACGCCGCGGGTGTCGAGCACGTAAGGGGCCTCGGCGGCGAGCCGGACGAGGTCGAATTCGGGGTGCGGGGTGAGCAGGACGACGGCCTCGAAGTCGGAGAGGGTCGCTGCCGTCCCTGTCGCCGACTCGAACGGAATCTCCCGGCAAGCCCCCTCCGCCTCCGGCAGATACGGATCCGCGACGGTGACCTCCGCCCCCATCTGCCGCAGCCGGTCGATGACTTCGACGGCCGGTGACTGACGGGCGTCCGAGGTGCCCGGCTTGTACGTGGCGCCGAGTGCGAGGATCCGCGCCCCGTGCACACTCCGCCGGAACCGCCGGCTGAGGGCGTCCTGCAGCCGCCGCACCACGTAGTCCGGCTGGCTCTCGTTGATGTCCTGGGCCAGCTCGATGAGCCGGAAGGTCTGCCCGTGCCGTGCCTTGACGTGGTGGCTGAGGTAGACCGGGTCGATGGGCAGGCAGTGACCGCCGACCCCGGGCCCGGGCAGGAACTTCGTGAACCCGAAGGGCTTGGTCGCGGCCAGCTCCAGGGTGTGCCAGACGTCCACGCCGAGCGTGTGGGCCATCCGCGAAAGTTCGTTGACCAGCGCGATGTTGACGTGCCGGTAAGTGTTCTCGAACACCTTGGCCAGCTCGGCCTCTTCGAGTCCGGAGGCGGGGACGGTGACGTCGGTGACGGTGTCGTAGAAGGCCTTCACGCGCTCCAGACAGCCCTCGGTCAGCCCGGCGACGATCTTCGGCGTGTTCTCCAGGCCCCAGTCGGCGTTGCCGGGGTCGATGCGCTCGGGCTGAACCCGACGTGGAAGTCCCGCCCGGCGACGAGGCCGGAGCCCTCCTCGAGCAGCGGTACGAGCACGTCACGGGTGGTGCCGGGGTGGGTCGTCGATTCGAGCACGACGGTGGCGCCCGGCTCGATCCACTCGGCGAGCACGCGGCCGGCGTCCCGTACACAACTCAGGTCCGGGGCCCGGTCGGTGAGCGGCGTGGGCACGGTGATGACCGCGACGTCGAACCCCTTGAGGTCCTGTGGATCGGAGCTCGCGTAGTACGTGTCCGAGCCGAGCACCGCCTGAAGCCGGTCGTCGCCGATGTCCTCGACGTACGACGACCCGGCGGCCAGTGCCTCGCAGCGCGCCCGGTCTGGCTCGTAGCCGGTGACGGTGTGCCCGACCTCGGCGGCCCTCACGGCCAGGGGCAGGCCGACATAGCCCTGCCCCAGCACACATATGTGCATGGTGGATTCCTCACCCCTGAAGTACGGCCGAACCTGTTCCTGAGGCAGGCGGCCGTGGCGTGGTACTGCGTGAGAAGCGGCGTGGGAACGGCACCATCACCGCGTCACCGGACGGTCGGGCCCCCTTGCCCGACCGTGCGCAAAGCGCAACCGGTGATCTTCACAAACCCCCCTCATTTGTGGACCTTCATGGTTCAACAAAAATTCGCTGAACGGAACCCTCTTTACTGTTTCGATACGTGAAGTGTGGCGAGAGCAACGCTGGTTGGCGGCTGACGCGGCCTCAACTGCGATGCCTGGCAACGTGTAGGACTTGATGATCTTCACAAACTGAGAAGGGGAGGTGGCGCTTGAATCGTCGGACCGGGTGCATTCGCGAATATCGAGCGCCCCCATCTGCGCCCCCTGTATCACCACTTCGCACCGCGACCGGTTACCCGTGGTTCGCCCAGGTCACCGTCGCTGATCCACTCGGAAACCCACACGACTGCCGCCAACGCCGTGCGATAGAAAAGGCGTTCAGCCGTGGAAGCGGCTTCGACGCATCCCTGTGGGGGGGACCTTGTTCAGAACTCGGGCGGCCTCGGCCGCCATTGGTGTCGTCGCGCTTCTGGTGACCACCGCGCCGGCGGCGAACGCCGCGGACACGCAGGCTCCTGATGTGCGGTACGCGCACAGCGCCTCGGGCGATCTCGGCACCTTGGAGGTCGGCATCAGCTCCGACAGCGCCATCACGGGCATCCGGGCCCATCTCGTCTCCGCGGCCACGGAGCAGGAGGTCGCCGTGGTGGAGACCGACGCCTTCGGTCTCGTCTCCGGCACGGCGGACAACGGAGTGTGGCGCACGGAGAAGCCCCTGGACCTTCCCGGCCTGGGCAGCTACACCGTCCGCATCGAGGCCACGGACGCCGACGGCGACCGCGGTGTCGACAACTCCGCGGGCACGCTCGCCTATTACGTCGCGGCGGTGTTCGAGGATGTGCACCCCGACCGCACGGAGATCGACACCGACCACCGCGAGGTGCGCGTCGACGGCACCCTGAAGGGACGCTGGCCGGCGACCCGCGAGCTGAAGCCCCTCGCGGACCACCGGGTGGACCTCGACGTCGACAACTGGACGGAGAACACCGTCCGCACCGACGCGCAGGGCCGCTTCTCCGGCACGGTCACCGTCAACGACGCGGTGCCGGTCCAGGCCGTCTACCGCCACGACAACGCCAACCCGTACGTCGTGTACGGCGAGTCCGCCTCGACCTCGATCGACATCCGTCAGGTGGCCACGCGCTGGACGTTCGAGACCCCGGTGGAAGCACGGACGATCGACTTCGGAGAGCAGGTCACCGTCACGGGGACGCTGGAGCGCGAGACCGCGCAGGGCTGGGTCCCCTTCGAGGGCCAGAGCGGTGGCGTCCTCTACGAGGCCTCCTCCGGCACGCACTGGGCGAGTGTCGGCTACTTCACCACCGGAGCGGACGGCAAGTCCGCCACCTTCGCCCACACCCCGGGGGAGACCGGTACCTTCCGCGTGGCCTCGCACAGCGACGACCCGTTCATCGCCCCAGCCTCCGCCAACAGCGCCGAGATCACCGTCCTGCGCGCCTCGGTGTTCACCTCGTTCTCGGCCACCCGCAGCGAGGACGGTGGCGTGCACGTCGAGGGTGCGATGGACTTCCCCGACGGCTGGACGCCCGCGGAGATCCCGGTGCGCATCCAGCACTCGCGGGACGGCAAGCGGTGGACGGACCTGGCGACGGTGCAGGCCAGCTGGTCCGGTGAGGGGCACGCCTTCTCAGCGGACGTCACCGACGGGCGGCGGGGCCACTACCGTGCGCAGTTCGACAAGACGGAGTCGTTCCGCGGCGCGACGTCGGAGGTCGTGAGGGTGGGTCGCTGACCCCGAGGCGGGCCGGCGCCCAGTGCCCCGGCCCGCCGAGCAGGGCATGATCTCCGACCGGAGCTGCACCGGGTCATAACCGTCACGCTCGACGCCATTGACGCCTTCGTCGATGAGCTTCAATCAGGGCATGGACGTCCCCAAGCTGCTGGAAGCCGCTTCCCTGCTGGCCCCTGAGAAGATCGCCACCGAGAACGACATCACGGTGAACGACATCTCGGTGAACGACGTCTGGGAGTACCTCACCCCAGACGAGTGGGAAACACCGTCGACCCCCTCACGCGATTCGACGCCCCAGGCGCCCGACCGCCACAACGCCTCCGCCTACACCCCCTCCTCGTCCGCGGGCTTCTCGGAGCGCTCCGCGACGAACGACCCCAGTCCGACCTCGGCCCGGACGAGTCCCTCCGTCTTGAGGTGAGTCAACGCCTTCTGCGCGGTCGAGGCGGCGATGCCGAACTCGGTGGACAGTTCGACGACGGACGGCACCCGACTGCCCACGGGGTACGACCCGTCAGCGATGCGATCGGCGATGACTGCGGCTACCTGCCGCCAGACCGGACGGGTGCGATCAAGCTCGGGACTCATGCAGTGGACGCTAAAACTCTGCGGTAGACCGCGCGACCGCAGTAGACTGCGGTAGACCGCGACTGCAAAACGCAGAACCCCCGCGACGGGTGGAGCCGTCCGGGGGCGTGGCCACCAGCGAAGCCGATCGGAGCTGATGACGTGCTCGACTTTATCCGCAGTCTCCTGGTGTGGGTGGGGCTCTTGGCCCCTCCTTCCCGTAGACGACGCGCCACCGCTCATCCACCGGGGACCACGCCCGCCGCACCTTTCCCCGAGTGGGCGCCGCTTCCCGCACACCGCAGTCCGTACGGGCTGAACACTCTTCTCGACGGCGCTTCCACCGTCACCGTGCGCCCCTACCTTGCCGCTCACGAGCAACGCCGAAGGCGTCATGAGCTGACCGCTGTGTCGTTGAGACCGGACCTGCCGGGATCCTGCTGGATCGAGCGGACGGAGGTCGCTTGATGAGCGCGGGTTTGGAATCGCCACAGCCCGGAGGAGGGCCGCGATTGCGCGCAGCGCGTCTCCTGCCCTGGTCCGGCCCTGAGGGCAAGGCGAGCTACCTGATCACCGACGAGCGTGGAGGACGGCTGTCCCGGCTGGCCGACGTCACCGAAACGACCCAGCTCGACATGGGCGTCCAACTCCTCGCCCACGCCGAGGACCTGCTCCCCGATGCCACCGAGGTGCAACTCCGCTTCCTGGCCGAGCGCCTCACGGAGGCCCTGCGGGACATCCTCCGCGTTGCAGAGAGCCGGGGATCCGGGATCCGGGAGCCGGGAGCCGAAGGGCGGGAGCCGGGAGCCGACGGGCAGGGTCCCGGAGCCGAAGGGCGGGATCCCGGAGCCGAGAGCCGGGAGCCCGGGCCGTAAGCCGTAGGGGGAACGCCGACGCCCCCCGCCCGATGACTCGGAACAGGGGGCGTCGCAGCAGTCGGACGAACCGCGGGGACCGCCTACTTCACCGGCTCCGGCTCCGGTGCGTTCTCCGAGTCCGACGTGCCCGCCGGCGGCTCGTCGTCGTCGTCCGAGTCGTCGTCGGCGGACTCCGCCGGGACCGGCGTCTTCACCGAGTCCAGCAGGAGCTGGGCGACGTCCACGACCGTGATGGAATCCTTCGCCTTGCCCTCGTTCTTCTTGCCGTTGACCGAGTCCGTGAGCATGACCAGGCAGAACGGGCAGGCCGTCGAGACGATGTCCGGGTTGACGGAGAGGGCCTCGTCGACGCGCTCGTTGTTGATGCGCTTGCCGATCCGCTCCTCCATCCACATCCGCGCACCACCGGCACCGCAGCAGAAGCCGCGCTCCTTGTGACGGTGCATCTCCTCGTTGCGGATGCCGGGGACGCTCGCGATGATGTCGCGCGGCGGCGTGTAGATCTTGTTGTGGCGGCCCAGGTAGCAGGGGTCGTGGTACGTGATGATGCCCTCGACCGGCGTGACCGGGATCAGCTTGCCCTCGTCGACGAGGTGCTGGAGCAGCTGCGTGTGGTGGATGACCTCGTAGTCGCCGCCGAGCTGCGGGTACTCGTTGCCGATGGTGTTGAGGCAGTGCGGGCAGGTGGCGACGATCTTCTTGGCCGACTTGGGCTTCGCCGACTCCGGCGTGACCTTGCCGTCGTCGTCCGTCTCCTCGCCGAACGCCATGTTCAGCGCCATGACGTTCTCCATGCCGAGCTCCTGGAACAGGGGCTCGTTGCCCAGACGCCGGGCGGAGTCACCGGTGCACTTCTCGTCGCCGCCCATGATCGCGAACTTGACGCCCGCGATGTGGAGGAGCTCCGCGAAGGCCTTGGTGGTCTTCTTGGCGCGGTCCTCCAGGGCGCCGGCGCAGCCGACCCAGTACAGGTACTCGACCTCGGACAGGTCCTCGATGTCCTTGCCGACGACCGGGACCTCGAAGTCGACCTCCTTGAGCCACTCCAGGCGCTGCTTCTTCGCCAGGCCCCAGGGGTTGCCCTTCTTCTCCAGGTTCTTGAGCATCGTGCCCGCCTCGGACGGGAACGACGACTCGATCATCACCTGGTAGCGGCGCATGTCGACGATGTGGTCGACGTGCTCGATGTCCACCGGGCACTGCTCGACGCAGGCGCCGCAGGTGGTGCAGGACCACAGGACGTCCGGGTCGATGACGCCGTTCTCCTCCAGCGTGCCGACCAGCGGGCGCTCGGCCTCCGCCAGCGCGGACGCCGGGACGTCCTTGAGGGCCTCGGCCGACGCCTTCTCCTCGCCCTCCATCGTCTTGCCGCCACCGGCCAGCAGGTACGGCGCCTTGGCGTGCGCGTGGTCCCGCAGGGACATGATGAGCAGCTTGGGGGAGAGGGGCTTGCCCGTGTTCCAGGCGGGGCACTGCGACTGGCAGCGGCCGCACTCGGTGCAGGTGGAGAAGTCCAGCAGGCCCTTCCAGGAGTACTGCTCGACCTGGGAGACACCGAAGACGTCGTCGTCGCCCGGGTCGGTGAAGTCGATCGGCTTGCCGCCCGAGGTCATCGGCTGGAGCGCGCCGAGGGCCGTGCCGCCGCTCGCCTCGCGCTTGAACCAGATGTTCGGGAACGCCAGGAAGCGGTGCCAGGCGACACCCATGTTGGTGTTGAGCGACACGACGATCATCCAGACGAACGAGGTGCCGATCTTGATCATCGCGACCAGGTAGACCAGGTTCTGCAGCGCCGTGACCGACAGGCCCTTGAAGGCGAGGACCAGCGGGTACGACGCGAAGTACGACGCCTCGTAGTGGTCGACGTGGTGGAGCGCGCCCTCCAGGCCCCGCAGGACGTAGATCGCCAGGCCGATGGTGAGGATGACGTACTCGACGAAGTACGCCTGGCCTGCCTTGGAGCCGGCGAAGCGGGACTTGCGGCCCGGACGGCTGGGCAGGTTCAGCAGGCGGATCGCGATGAGCACCGCGATGCCCAGGACCGTCATCACGCCGATGAACTCGATGTACATCTCGAACGGCAGGAACTCACCGATGACCGGCAGCACCCAGTCGGCCTGGAACAGCTGGCCGAAGGCCTGGGCGAGGGTCGGCGGGAGGGTCAGGAAGCCCACGGCGACGAACCAGTGGGCGACACCGACGATGCCCCAGCGGTTCATACGCGTGTGGCCGAGGAACTCCTTCACCAGCGTCACGCTGCGCTGGTAGGGGTTGTCGGTCCGGGTACCGGCCGGGACCGGCTGGCCCAGCTTGAAGTACCGGACGAACTGGCCGGTCGCGCGTGCGAGCAGCGCGACGCCGACCACGGTCAGAACCAGCGACACGATGATCGCGGCGAGTTGCATGAGGGCTCCTCGGGCCTGCGAGGGGTTTCGGCGGGGTGACCTGTCATTCTCCAGGTTCCCCGACATTACTAAGCGGTAACTTATGCAGTCCGTCTGAGACTACCCTCATCCTCCGCCGCACTGTAGCCGGGTGGGCAGTGATCTGAATCGCTGAGGGTTGCCTCAGAAACCGACCGGATCCGGCCTGGATGAGATCGCGATCCGGCCAGGGTGAGGTCGTCGATCCGGCCGGGGTGAGATCGCGATCCGGCCGGGATGAGGTCGTGCTTCTGCCGTGTTATTCATCCGTGTTATTCATACCGAAATGTCATAGTCCCGCCTAACTTATAACCGTGCTCTACGGGATCAGTGCCGCCGCCACCGCCCTTCTCCTCACCGTCCTGCTCGCGGCCGCCCTGCGGGCCCCGGCCCTGCGGCTGCGGCTGGTCGAGCGGCGGCGGCAGCGTGACGTGCCGTTGTCCGGGGGTGTCGCCGTCGTGCTCGTCACCGGGCTGGTCGTGGGGGCGGGGGAGTGGCTGGGTGTCGCACCACCGGCCGACGGCACGCGGGGGATGCTCGTCGCCGCGGGTGCCGTCGCTCTGCTCGGGCTCGTCGACGACGTGTGGCGGCTGCGGCGGCGGGTCCTGGTCGCCGGTACCGGCGTGGCGGCCGCGTGTGTCGTGCCGTACGGGGAGACGGGGGTGGGGGCCGGGCTGCTGGCCGTCGCGTGGGTCGTGGCGGTGGTGTTCGGGCTGCGGGGGCTCGATCACGCCGACGGGCTCGCCGGTACGGCCGGGGTCGTCGCCGCCTTCGGGGTGGCGGCCTGTGCGGCCGTCGAGGTGATGGACGGGGTCGCGGGGCTGATGAGCGTCCTGGCCGCCGCCCTGACCGGGTTCCTGCTGCACAACTGGCATCCCGCGCGCGTGGCGCTGGGCAGTTGCGGGTCCATGTCCGCGGGCTTCGTGATCGCCGTGGGAGCCGTGTACGCCCGGGCCGGGTTCGGGGTCGCGGAGAGTGCGGGGGTGCTGTTCGCGCTGACCGCCCTGGTGGGTGCCGACGCCGTGCTCGTGCTCGGGGCGCGGCGGCTGGGCGGGCGGGGGGTGCTCCGCAGTGGGCCCGATCATCTCGCGCACCGGCTGCGGCGGCTCGGGCTGACCGCGCCGGGGGCGTGTGTGCTGCTGGGAACCGGGGCGTTGTCGGGGATGCTCGTCGGGGTACTCGCGCATGCCGGCCGGATCGGGGCCGGTGCCCTGTGGTGGGTGGTGGGAGGGGCGCTCGTGATGGTGCTCGCCCTCTCCCGTGTCTCTGTACACGGACGTCGACGCACCGTATCTTCGCAGGTCGTCGCCCCATTGCGTGTAAGGAACGGATAAGAGTTGAGCCTGCTCGACTCAGCTCTGTTGACCGGTTGGGGGCCGTCGTGCACACTTGAGTCCGTTCCACTCAAGTCAGCTGGAGGAATCAACCATGGCACGTGCGGTCGGCATCGACCTGGGCACGACTAATTCCGTCGTCAGCGTTCTGGAGGGCGGCGAGCCCACCGTCATCACCAACGCCGAGGGCGCCAGGACCACGCCGTCCGTCGTCGCCTTCGCCAAGAACGGTGAGGTGCTCGTCGGAGAGGTGGCCAAGCGCCAGGCGGTCACGAACGTGGACCGGACCATCCGCTCCGTGAAGCGCCACATGGGCACGGACTGGAAGATCGAGCTCGACGGGAAGCCCTTCAACCCGCAGCAGATCAGCGCCTTCGTGCTCCAGAAGCTCAAGCGGGACGCCGAGTCCTACCTGGGTGAGAAGGTGACCGACGCGGTCATCACCGTCCCGGCGTACTTCAACGACTCCGAGCGCCAGGCCACGAAGGAGGCCGGTGAGATCGCCGGTCTGAACGTGCTGCGCATCGTCAACGAGCCCACCGCGGCCGCCCTGGCGTACGGCCTCGACAAGGACGACCAGACCATCCTGGTCTTCGACCTCGGTGGCGGCACCTTCGACGTCTCGCTGCTGGAGATCGGCGACGGCGTCGTCGAGGTGAAGGCCACCAACGGTGACAACCACCTCGGTGGTGACGACTGGGACCAGCGCGTCGTCGACTACCTGGTCCAGCAGTTCCAGTCCGGCCACGGCGTGGACCTGGGCAAGGACAAGATGGCCCTGCAGCGTCTGCGCGAGGCCGCCGAGAAGGCGAAGATCGAGCTGTCCTCGTCCACCGAGACGTCGATCAACCTGCCCTACATCACCGCCTCCGCCGAGGGCCCCCTGCACCTCGACGAGAAGCTCACCCGCGCCCAGTTCCAGCAGCTGACCGCGGACCTGCTGGAGCGCTGCAAGACGCCGTTCCACAACGTCATCAAGGACGCCGGCATCTCCATCAGCGAGATCGACCACGTCGTCCTGGTCGGCGGCTCGACCCGGATGCCCGCCGTCGCCGAGCTCGTCAAGGAGCTGACCGGCGGCAAGGACGCCAACAAGGGCGTCAACCCGGACGAGGTCGTCGCCATCGGCGCCGCCCTGCAGGCCGGTGTCCTCAAGGGTGAGGTCAAGGACGTCCTGCTCCTCGACGTCACCCCGCTGTCCCTCGGTATCGAGACCAAGGGCGGCATCATGACCAAGCTCATCGAGCGGAACACGACGATCCCGACCAAGCGGTCCGAGATCTTCACCACCGCCGAGGACAACCAGCCGTCCGTGCAGATCCAGGTCTACCAGGGCGAGCGCGAGATCGCGGCGTACAACAAGAAGCTCGGGATGTTCGAGCTGACCGGTCTGCCGCCGGCGCCCCGCGGCGTCCCGCAGATCGAGGTGTCCTTCGACATCGACGCCAACGGCATCATGCACGTCACGGCGAAGGACCTCGGCACCGGCAAGGAGCAGAAGATGACCGTCACCGGCGGCTCCTCGCTGCCGAAGGACGAGGTCGACCGCATGCGCCAGGAGGCCGAGCAGTACGCGGAGGAGGACCACAAGCGCCGCGAGGCCGCCGAGTCCCGCAACCAGGGCGAGCAGCTCGTCTACCAGACCGAGAAGTTCCTCAAGGACAACGAGGACAAGGTCCCGGGCGACATCAAGACCGAGGTCGAGGAGGCCGTCGCCGAGCTGAAGGAGAAGCTCAAGGGCGAGGACAGCGCCGAGATCCGCACCGCCACGGAGAAGGTCGCGGCCGTCTCCCAGAAGCTCGGCCAGGCCATGTACGCGGACGCGGGCGCGGCCCAGGCCGCCGGTGGCCCCGCCGGTGACGCGGGCGACGCCGGTGGTGCCAAGGCCGCCGACGACGACGTCGTCGACGCCGAGATCGTGGACGACGAGCGGAAGGATGGTGCCGCGTGACGGAGGAGACCCCGGGCTTCGACGAGCAGCAGCCCGACGTCCCTTCCGGCGCCACCTCCGACGACGCCGAGCCGAAGGCCGCCTCCCCCTCCGCGGAGGAGGGGGCGGCCCCGGCCGGGGACACGGGCCAGGACGCGGCCCTGGTGGCCCAGCTGGACCAGGCCCGCACGGCGCTCAGCGAGCGCACGGCGGACCTCCAGCGCCTCCAGGCCGAGTTCCAGAACTACCGCCGCCGCGTCGAGCGCGACCGGATCGCGGTCAAGGAGATCGCCATCGCGAACCTCCTGACCGAGCTTCTGCCCGTGCTCGACGACATCGGCCGCGCGCGTGAACACGGCGAACTGGTCGGCGGCTTCAAGTCCGTCGCCGAGTCGCTGGAGGGCACCGCGGCGAAGATGGGCCTGCAGCAGTTCGGCAAGGAGGGCGAGCCCTTCGACCCGACGATCCACGAAGCCCTGATGCACAGCTACGCACCGGATGTCACCGAGACGACGTGCGTCGCGATCCTGCAGCCCGGGTACCGGATCGGCGAGCGCACCATCCGCCCCGCGCGGGTGGCCGTGGCCGAACCCCAGCCGGGGGCGCAGACGGTCAAGGCGGACGAGTCCGCCGAAGCCGACGACAAGGAGAGCGGTGGCCCGGACGAGGGCTGACGTCATCAACGAAGGGAAGGAGGGGCGTCGGGGATGAGCACCAAGGACTTCATCGAGAAGGACTACTACAAGGTCCTCGGCGTCCCCAAGGACGCCACCGAGGCCGAGATCAAGAAGGCCTACCGGAAGCTCGCCCGCGAGTTCCACCCGGACGCCAACACGGGCAACGTCAAGGCGGAGGAGCGCTTCAAGGAGATCTCCGAGGCCAACGACATCCTCGGCGACCCCAAGAAGCGCAAGGAGTACGACGACGCGCGCGCCCTCTTCGGCAACGGCGGCTTCCGCCCGGGGCCGGGCGGCGCGGGCGGCTCCTTCAACTTCGACCTGGGCGACCTCTTCGGAGGCGGTGCCCCTCAGGGCGGCGGCCAGGGAGCCGGCGGCTTCGGCGGCGGACTCGGTGACGTCTTCGGGGGCCTGTTCAACCGCGGCGGCGCTGGCGGCCCGGGGACGCGTACGCACCCCCGGCGCGGCCAGGACATCGAGTCCGAGGTCACGCTCAGCTTCACGGAGGCGATCGAGGGCGCGACGGTCCCGCTGCGGATGTCGTCGCAGTCGCCCTGCAAGGCCTGTTCGGGCACCGGCGACAAGAACGGCACACCGCGCGTGTGCCCGACCTGCGTCGGCACCGGACAGGTCGCCCGGGGCAGCGGCGGCGGCTTCTCCCTCACCGACCCCTGCCCGGACTGCAAGGGCCGCGGCCTGATCGCGGAGCACGCCTGCGAGGTCTGCAAGGGCAGCGGCCGGGCCAAGTCCTCCCGGACCATGCAGGTGCGCATCCCCGCGGGCGTCAGCGACGGCCAGCGGATCCGGTTGCGCGGCAAGGGCGCGCCGGGCGAGCGCGGCGGCCCGGCGGGCGATCTGTACGTCGTCGTGCACGTCGACTCCCACGCGGTGTTCGGCCGCAAGGACGACAACCTCACCGTCACCGTCCCGGTCACCTTCACCGAGGCGGCCCTCGGCGGCGAGGTGCGGGTGCCGACGCTCGGCGGCCCGCCCGTCACGCTGAAGCTGCCCCCGGGCACGCCCAACGGGCGCACCATGCGCGCCCGGGGCAAGGGCGCGGTCCGCAAGGACGGCACCCGCGGCGACCTCCTGGTCACCGTCGAGGTGAGTGTTCCGAAGGACCTGACGGGGAAGGCTCGTGACGCGCTCGAGGCGTATCGCGAGGCCACCGCGGATGAGGACCCGCGGGCGGATCTGTTCCAGGCCGCGAAGGGAGCATGAGTCAGATGGACGGTCGTCGACGCAACCCGTATGAACTGACCGAGGAAACCCCGGTCTACGTCATCTCGGTGGCGGCCCAGCTGTCCGGCCTGCACCCGCAGACCCTGCGCCAGTACGACCGTCTGGGGCTGGTGTCTCCGGACCGCACCGCGGGCCGGGGCCGGCGCTACTCGGCCCGCGACATCGAACTGCTGCGCACCGTCCAGCAGTTGTCGCAGGACGAGGGCATCAACCTGGCCGGCATCAAGCGCATCATCGAACTGGAGAACCAGGTCGCCGCGCTCCAGGCCCGGGTGGCCGAGATGCAGGACGCGCTCGACGGCGCGGCGGCGGCGATGCGCCAGCGCGAGGCGGCGGTGCACGCGTCGTACCGCCGCGACCTGGTGCCGTACCAGGAGGTGCAGCAGACCAGCGCGCTGGTGGTGTGGCGGCCGAAGCGGCAGCAGCAGTCCGACTGACGCAGCACACACGTGAAAGGGCCGGGAGGTGACTCCCGGCCCTTTTCGTCCTTTGTGCAGGCCTTGCCCCGGTTTCGCGGGGCCTCCCGTGGATGACCAGGTGGTGCACGCCACTTGAAGCCGGTTCCGCAGAGTCTTCACAACTGCTGCGGAGCGTGGTGTTGTCATCTCGTTAAGTGGTTCCGCTTGACGCTGAGGTCCCGCCCGCGTTGGCTTTTCAGTCACATGGGCACCAAAACTGCGCCCACGTCCGAATCACACGCGAAGTGAGCCCCCGCATGCGTCGTATGGCCATATCCATGGCAGCCGCCACGATCTCCGTCACGCTCGCCGGCTGCGGCGTGCTCAACGCGACGGGAAGCAGTGACGACGCGAGCCCGGCGAAGGGCAACGACATCACCGTCGGGCTGCTGCTGCCGGAGAAGGCCAACACGCGGTACGAGAACTTCGACTACCCGATCATCAAGACGAAGGTCGAGTCGCTCACCAACGACAAGGGCCGCGTCGAGTACGCCAACGCCGAGGCGAGCGCCGAAAAGCAGGCGAGCCAGATGCAGCAGATGATCGACGACCGGGTCGACGTGATCCTGCTGGACGCCGTCGACTCGAAGGCCATCGCGAGCGGCGTGAAGAAGGCGAAGGAGGCCGGCATTCCGGTCATCGCCTACGACCGGCTGGCCGAGGGCCCGATCGACGCGTACATCTCCTTCGACAACGAACTGGTCGGCGAGGTCCAGGGCCGCACCCTGCTGGAGGCCATCGGCGAGGACGCGAGCCTCTCCGACAAGATCGTCATGATGAACGGCTCGTCGACGGACCCGAACGCCAAGCAGTTCAAGGCGGGCGCGATGTCCGAGCTGAACGGCAAGGTGACGATCGCCGAGTCCTTCGACACCAAGGACTGGAAGCCGGAGAACGCCCAGGCCAACATGGCCGACGCGATCGAGAAGATCGGCAAGGGCGACATCGCGGCGGTGTACTCCGCCAACGACGGCATGGCGGGTGGCATCGTCAAGGCGCTGGAGGCCGCCGGCGTGACCGACCTGCCGCCGATCACCGGGCAGGACGCGGAGCTGCCGGCCGTGCAGCGGATCATCAGCGGCGAGCAGTACATGAGCGTGTACAAGTCCTACCCGCAGGAGGCGGAGAACGCCGCGGAGATGGCCGTCGCCAAGGTCCAGGGCCGGGACATCCAGTTCGCCGCCCTCACCCGCGACAAGGTCGACAGCCCCACCCACAAGGGCATCCCGGCGCAGCTCGTGCCGGTGGTCGCGCTCACCAAGGAGAACATCAAGGACACGGTGGTCGCGGACGACGTCTACAAGCTGTCGGACATCTGCACGGCCGAGTACAAGGCGGCGTGCCGGGCCATCGGCCTGAAGTAGCCACGCCACCGGCCCGAGGTAGCGGTAGTCGGGCCATCGGCCTGAGGTAGCGGTAGCCGCGCCATCGGCCCGAAGTAGCCACGCCCCCGGCGCGCATCGAGCCGGTTCACCCACGTCCTGTCCGGCTGCCGCGACAGGACGGTCCGAGGCCCGGAGATACCGGTGCGCACCGGTGGTTTCCGGTGGCCGTCGCGCGGGGAGCCGTGTTGCGGAGCACGTCCCGTCCGCGCATAGTTGCGCTGCGGAAAGACGGCGAAACCGGGGGTGGGATGGGCGATGGCCGGGCACGGGGCGGATGAGCATCCCCATGGTGCCGACCGGCTGTGCGAGACCGGGGACCGCGTGTACTCCCGGGCCGTACGGCGTGGCCGGGTGCCGCGCCGGGACGCGGATCCGGTGCCCTGCCTGCTGGAACTCGCCCTGCTGCATCCGGACCCCGACGACATGGACTGGCTGGTGCCGACCTCCCCGCAGGAGGTCATGACCCGGCTGCTGCGCGGGATGTATGACGAGGTCAGCGCGAGCCAGCGGCGGCTGGGCTCGGCCGTCACGGCCGTCGAGTGGTACGCCGGGCTGGGCCACCAGGTGCGGTCGGCCGCACCGGCGGCGGAGGGCCCGGCCATTCGCGTCCTGGACGGACTCGCCCGGATCCAGGCCGCGATGGACGAGGCGACCCGGGCGTGCACGGCCGAGGTGCTCACGGTCCAGCCCGGCGGCATCCGCCGCGAGGCGGAGCTCTCCGAGGGCCTGCACCGGGCGCTGGCGTTGCGCGGCCGGGGCGTGCGGATGCGGGACCTGTACACGCATGTCGCCCGGCACGGGCAGGGGCTGCTGACCTACCTGGAGCTGATGGGCGACGCGGTGGAGGCGCGCACGCTGGACGAGGTGATCGACCGGCTGATCCTCTTCGACCGGACGGTGGCGTTCATCCCCGCCAACACCGACCGCACGATGGCCCTTGAGCTACGGCATCCGGCGATCGTCGAGTACCTCGTCACGGTCTTCGACCGGCTGTGGCGCCTGGCCATCCCCCTCAAGGCCCCGCTCCCCGACACCGGCATCGAGGGCATCTCCCACCGGGAGCAGTCGATCGCCGCGCTGCTCGCGGAAGGGCATCAGGACGCCGTCATCGCGGAACGGCTGGGCATAAGCGTCCGGACCTGCCGGGCGCACATCGCGCGCCTCTCCGAGACGCTGGGGGCGGCGAGCCGTACGCAGCTGGGGGTGCGCATCGCCCAGGCAGGCCTGGACGGCCCGCAGCACTCCACCACGCCCCTCAACGTTCCTGGTCAAGAATCCCCGAGCGTCCGATGAGAACCCCGAGCCGGGCCCGTGCGGTCAACCGGCGGTTCCTTCCTCGTCCTGCTTCAGGATGCCGGACTGGGCGATGAGGTACCCCAGTTGGGCGCGGCTGCCGCTGCCGAGGGCGGACGCGAGTTTGGCTATGTGGGCCCGGCAGGTGCGCACGTTCATGCCGAGGCGCCGGGCGATGGCCTCGTCGACGTGTCCTTCGACCAGGAGCTTCGCTATGGAGTACTGGATCTCCGAGATGCCGTCACGGGCGGTCTCGTACGGTGTGCCGGTGCTGAGGGGAACCGACCGGTCCCACAAGTACTCGAAGAGCTTGATGAGGTAGCGGACCAGACCGGGGTGGCGCAGTTCCAGGGCGACTTGCTGATCGTCGCGGGCGGGGATGAAGGCGACGGACTCGTCGCAGATGATCAGGCGCTCGACGAGTTCGTCGATGGTGCGGTACTCCGCCTTGCCGTTGGAGAGCTGGGCGGCGTAGGCCAGCTGCTCGGGGTTGTAGCGGGCGGTGTGCTGGTACAGGGTGCGGATGCGCACGCCGCGTTCGATCAGCGGCCGGTCGCGCTCCAGGCCGAGCAGGAGGCTGCGCTCGGACATCCGGTCCGTGGGCTGGACGGTGAGCATCTCCGTCTGGCATTGGAAAGTGGCCATGTTGAGCGCGGCGTTGATTCGTTCGCCGCCTTCCAGCACAGTGATGGCGTCACTGGTGGCGGCCAGCTGGGTGCCCAGGGCCATGAACGGCTCGAAGGTCTCGGCGAGGCCGGTCGCCAGGCGCCGGCGGTCGGCTATCTCCTGTTCCAGCGGGTTGAGCCGCCGGGACAGGGCGACCGCGGGGGGCACCGGCCGCAGCCAGCTCGGGTCGTCCGGGTCGGGGTGGAGCAGGGCGAACTCCATCAGGCACGGAGCGGGCGCCACGTCCTCGCGTGCGATGCGTCCGGCGCGCAGTGCGGCGGCATACAGACGGCCGCCCTCGTCGCACCACTGGGTCATCGCATGGGGATGTGTCTCCTTAGTCCGATTCGATGTCAAATCTCCACCCCCCAGGGTCCTGAACATGCAGGAACATGATGCATCGATTGTGTGGCCATGACGTGCCCGAATGAGCCATCGTCGTACTCGACGGGGGAAAAGGGGACCTTCAAGTGAGGACGAAGCCGACTATGCGTAACAGAATGCTTCGCTCGGTGCTTGTCGCCGCCTTCTCCGCCGTTGTGGCCCTCGGTGTGCTGAGTGGCTTCTCCGATGTGAAGGATGATGTTCAAGCGAACAGCAGCTGGCCGTCCGTCGCCGTGAACAGCGCTCACGGAGCGGAGAACAGCAGCTGGCCGAGCTCCGGGGCAGCCGGATCCGGGAGCTGACCGTGACCACTCCACCCGACGACCGCTCCTTCCGCCGCGAGATGGCCACCGCCTACCGCTCCGGCTGGCACTTCATCGACCTGGTCACCGCCATCCCCCACAGTGGTGACTCGTTGATGGTGACCGTGTTCGGCGAGCCGGTGGTCGTCACACGGGACGAGGACGAGGACGTACGGGCTTACCGGTGTCTGCGGCGGCCTCGGGGGGCGCCGCAGCCAGTGCGATGTGCCGTACGGTACGGAATGATCTTTGTGAACCTGGACCAAAGGGACCACCAGCAGGTGGAGGCCGACTCCCCTGCCCCGAGGACCATCTCTGCCACCCCCCGCAGTGCCTGACGCGATTCCCCCGTCGTAACAGATCGCTCAGGTGCTTCCCCCCGCAGCGGCGTCACCGTGACCTGAACACGGTGACGCCGCTGCAGTTTCCGGGGACATTTCCGGGTATCGACCTCATTCGGCGGTGGCCGGATCCAGTCGATCACCGGTGTGGATTTTCACTTCGCTCAACCTCGCCCCATCGCCCGCGTCAGGTGGACCTCGATCACCACGCGTGCCGGGTTGGGTGACGGGATCCTGCCGTAGCGCTCCGCGTAGCGCCGCTCGGCCTCGGCCACCCGGTCCGGCTCGTCGTGGACGAAGGCCCGGCCCTCCAGTGTCGCCCAGCGGCGGCCCTCCAGCTGGCAGACGGCGACGGCCGCCCCCTGGTCCCCGGCCGCCCGCACGTACCGCACCTTCGCGCTCGCCCTGTTGGTGATCACCCGAGCCAGACGCGCCTCGGGATCGTATGTGACCCCGACGGGTACCAGATGCGGAGTGCCGTCCGGGCGGGGAGTCGTCAGGGTGCACAGGTGCCGCTCCCGCCAGAAGCTGAGAAACGACGGGTCCGGAGCGCCGGGGTCGACGGAGTACTTGGTCGCCATGCCCCGGAACTTAGACCCCCGAGCCTCCCGGAACCGTCCTTGAGTGCACTAGACTCAACTTTGTGCAAGCCGTTCGGGTCAGTGCAAGGAGGAGAACGCGAACGTGGACGCCGAGCTGACCAACCGGAGCCGGGATGCGATCAACGCTGCCAGCAACCGGGCCGTGACCGAGGGGCACCCCGACCTCACCCCGGCCCATCTGCTGCTCGCGCTGCTCCAGGGACAGGACAACGAGAACATCACCGACCTGCTCGCCGCGGTCGACGCCGACCAGGCCGCAGTACGCGCCGGAGCCGAGCGCGTGCTCGCCGGGCTGCCGAGCGTCACCGGGTCGACCGTCGCACCGCCCCAGCCCAACCGAGAGATGCTGGCCGTCGTCGCCGACGCGCAGTCCCGCGCCAAGGACCTGGGGGACGAGTACCTCTCCACCGAGCACCTCCTGATCGCCCTCGCCGCGAAGGGCGGCGCGGCCGGCGAGGTGCTGTCCCAGCAGGGGGCCGACGCCAAGAAGCTCCAGGCCGCCTTCCAGAGGACGCGAGGACAGCGCCGCGTGACCACCGCCGACCCCGAGGGCCAGTACAAGGCCCTGGAGAAGTTCGGGACCGACTTCACCGCCGCCGCGCGGGAGGGCAAGCTCGACCCCGTCATCGGGCGGGACCAGGAGATCCGGCGCGTGGTGCAGGTGCTGTCGCGCCGCACCAAGAACAACCCCGTGCTGATCGGCGAGCCGGGCGTCGGCAAGACCGCCGTCGTCGAGGGGCTCGCCCAGCGGATCGTCAAGGGAGACGTGCCCGAGTCGCTGAAGGACAAGCGGCTCGTCGCGCTCGACCTCGGCGCCATGGTCGCCGGCGCCAAGTACCGGGGCGAGTTCGAGGAGCGGCTGAAGACCGTCCTCGCCGAGATCAAGGACTCCGACGGGCAGATCATCACCTTCATCGACGAGCTGCACACCGTCGTCGGGGCCGGCGCCGGCGGTGACTCCGCCATGGACGCCGGGAACATGCTGAAGCCGATGCTCGCCCGCGGTGAGCTGCGCATGGTCGGTGCCACGACCCTCGACGAGTACCGGGAGCGCATCGAGAAGGACCCGGCGCTGGAACGGCGCTTCCAGCAGGTGCTGGTCGCCGAGCCGACCGTCGAGGACTCCATCGCGATCCTGCGCGGGCTCAAGGGCCGTTACGAGGCTCACCACAAGGTGCAGATCGCCGACAGCGCGCTGGTCGCCGCCGCGTCGCTCTCCGACCGGTACATCACCTCCCGCTTCCTGCCCGACAAGGCCATCGACCTCGTCGACGAGGCGGCCTCCCGCCTTCGCATGGAGATCGACTCCTCGCCCGTCGAGATCGACGAACTCCAGCGCGCCGTCGACCGGCTGAAGATGGAGGAGCTGGCGATCGGCAAGGAGACCGACGCGGCCTCCCGCGAGCGCCTGGAGAAGCTGCGCCGCGACCTTGCCGACAAGGAGGAGGAGCTGCGGGGCCTGACCGCCCGCTGGGAGAAGGAGAAGCAGTCCCTCAACCGCGTCGGCGAGCTGAAGGAACGCCTCGACGAGATCCGCGGCCAGGCCGAACGCGCCCAGCGCGACGGCGACTTCGCCACCGCCTCCAAGCTGCTCTACGGCGAGATCCCCGCCCTGGAGAAGGAGCTGGAGGCCGCCTCCGAGGCCGAGGAGGCGGTCACCAAGGACACCATGGTCAAGGAGGAGGTCGGCGCCGACGACATCGCCGACGTCGTCGCCGCCTGGACCGGCATCCCCGCCGGGCGGCTGCTGGAGGGTGAGACCCAGAAGCTGCTGCGCATGGAGGACGAGATCGGCAGGCGGCTCATCGGCCAGACCGAGGCCGTGCGCGCGGTGTCGGACGCCGTGCGCCGCAGCCGTGCCGGGATCGCCGACCCCGACCGGCCCACCGGGTCGTTCCTCTTCCTCGGCCCGACCGGCGTCGGCAAGACCGAACTGGCCAAGGCCCTCGCCGACTTCCTCTTCGACGACGAGCGGGCGATGGTCCGCATCGACATGTCGGAGTACAGCGAGAAGCACAGCGTGGCCCGGCTGGTCGGCGCCCCGCCCGGATACGTCGGCTACGAGGAGGGCGGCCAGCTCACGGAAGCCGTCCGCCGCCGCCCCTACTCCGTCGTCCTGCTGGACGAGGTGGAGAAGGCCCACCCCGAGGTCTTCGACATCCTGCTCCAGGTGCTGGACGACGGCCGTCTGACGGACGGCCAGGGCCGTACGGTCGACTTCCGCAACACGATCCTCGTCCTGACGTCGAACCTGGGCAGCCAGTACCTGGTCGACCCGGTGACCAGCGAGCAGGAGAAGAAGGAGCAGGTCCTGGAGGTGGTGCGGAGCTCCTTCAAGCCGGAGTTCCTCAACCGCCTGGACGACCTGGTCGTCTTCGCCGCGCTGACCAAGCCCGAGCTGGAGCGCATCGCGAAGCTCCAGCTGGAGCGCCTGGCCAAGCGGCTCGCCGAGCGGCGCCTCACCCTGGACATCACGCCCGAGGCCCTGGCCTGGCTCGCGGAGGAGGGCATGGACCCGGCGTACGGTGCCCGGCCGCTGCGGCGGCTCGTCCAGTCCGCGATCGGCGACCGGCTCGCCAAGGAGATCCTGTCCGGCGAGATCAAGGACGGGGACACCGTCAGGGTGGACCGCGCCGAGGACGGCCTCCTGGTGGGCCCGGCCCCGGGCAAGACGCTGTAGAGCCTCCCCGGTCACATCGCGCCCGGCCCCGGGCAAGACGCCTGTAGAGCCGTCCCTGGGCGCAGCGCGCCCGGCCCCGGGGCCAGATGCCTGTAGGACCGTCCCCGGTCACATCGTGAACGCCGAGAAGCGCACCAGCGCGGTCTCGGCGTTCTCGTACTCGACCCTCTGACTCCACGCCCTCGATGTCGGCGGCTCCGTCACGGAATCTCTCGTCACTGCCGACCCGACTCATGGTCATGACCACGGCGAAGAAGTAAAGCTTCCGTAAAGGGTGCTCTTCGAAGGGTCGGACAGATGGGGCTAGATCGAACACTCTGTCGCTTCTTCTCCTTTACTCGGTGGTAACTTTCACCGCTGCTCTGTCCTGACCAGCAGAGCCACACAACAGAACACAAACGGGAGAAGACATGCGTAAGTTGGCAGTAGGCGCCCTCGCGGCCGGCCTCTTCGCCATGGGGGCGGGCACGGCATTCGCCGCTTCGTGGCACGACATTCCGACGCTCTCGACCGGCGGTGCGAAGTTCCACCACGGCCAGTACAAGTGGCACCCCGCGGGCCAGAATCACGGCGCCTTCGAGTGGAAGGGCAAGCTTCAGGACACCGACCACGGTGACGGCCACAACGTGTACATGCAGGTGAAGGTCGAGGGCTACGACTGGAGCCGCTACAACGGCAAGCAGAAGAAGACCGTCCCGGTGGGGGCCTCCAACTGGGCGGGCTCGCAGCGCTACACCGACGACGCGTACATCCGCGTCTGCCGTGACAAGGGTTCGTTCAACCCCGACAACTGCTCGGCCACCAAGCACTACCAGCGGTAAGCGAAAGCACACCGCCACACACCGGGCCCAGGTCGACCCCCTGGGCCCGGTCGCTTCTTTGGGGGAAGCCATCAGTACGTCAGAAGTCCTCTCGGCCCAGGGTGTCGACCTTCGTTACGGCAAGCAACTGGCTGTCAGTGACGCCCACCTCTCGATCTCCCGAGGGGAGGTCGCGGCCATCACCGGACAGAGCGGTTCGGGGAAGTCCTCGCTGCTGTACTGCCTTGCGGGAGTGCTGCCTCCTGCGCGCGGGCAGGTGCGGTTCGAAGGGACGGCCCTCGGCGATCTCAGCGACGACGAGATCAGTACGCTGCGCCGTGAACGCTTCGGTTTCGTCTTCCAGTACGGCGAACTGCTCCCCGAGTTGACCATCGAGGAGAACACCGCCCTGCCACTGCGCCTGGCCGGGCAACGCAAGCGGCCCGCGCTCGCGGCCGCCGGCGAGGTTCTCGCCCGACTGGGACTCGGCGAACTGCGGGAGCGCCGCCCGTCGCAGGTGTCGGGCGGTCAGAGCCAGCGCGTCGCCGTCGCACGGGCCCTGGTCCACAGCCCGGCCGTCGTGTTCGCAGACGAGCCGACCGGGTCCCTGGACAGTGCCAACGCATCCGCCGTACTGAAGGAGTTCCTCGGCCTGGCGCGCTCACAGGGCACCGCCGTCCTCCTGGTCACCCATGACCCCGCCGTCGCCGCGCAGGCCGACAGCCTCTACACGATGTCCGACGGAGTCCTCACGCCCCGGGAGGCGGTGTGAGGGAGTTCCTGCTCGGTCTGCGCCTGCTCCTCGGTGCCGGCCGCGGCAACCGCGTCCGCTTCTTCCTCATGGCGGCCGGCGGTTCCCTCGGGGTGTGCTGCCTCGCCCTCGTCCTCACCATCCCGCAGATTCTCGATGCTCACGACGGCCGGGCCGCCGCACGACAGCCGCAGACCACTTCAGCCCGGCCCGCGGATTCCACACTCCTCCTCCAGCGCACCGACCCGTACGGCTCCAAGGCCTTCACCCGGGTGTTCATCGCCAAGGGGACCGGGGGCGCCGACGAAGCCCCGCCTGGGCTGAGGGAACTCCCGGGCCCTGGTGAGGTGTTCGTCTCCCCCCGCGTCCGGGACCTGCTGCGTGACCAGCCCGCGGTCAAGGGGCTCCTGCCAGGTCACGAGAGGGGTCTGATCGGCGCGACGGGGCTCGCCCACCCCGACGAGTTGCTCGCCTACATCGGCACGACAGGCGACAAGATCGCCGATGAGGGACGCGTCCTGAAGGGCTGGGGGTACAGCTACGCACCCTTTCCCGCCGTCGAACCCTCGACTCTGACCTACATCCGCTTCGCCCTGGGATCTCTGGTCCTGCTCCCCCTCGGCATCTTCCTCTCCGTCTGCGCCCGGCTCTCCGCCGCCAGCCGGAACCGCCGCCTCGCCTCCCTGCGTCTGCTGGGCCTGAGCACCAAGGGCACGCAGCGGGTCAACGCCGCCGAAACCGTGGTGGCGGCCCTGTTCGGCGCGATTCTCGGTCTCGGCGAATACTGGGTCCTCAATCAGGTGATGACCCGGACCGGACTGCCCAGCCTGAGGTGGTACCCGGCCGATGGCGCGCTGTCCGCGACGACCATCGCCGTCTGCCTGATCGGCTGCCCGCTCCTCGCCTGGTTCGTCGGCCGGGCCAGCGCACGCGATGCCGCCGCCAATCCACTGGCGGTACGCCGCACCGCCGCCCCCAAGCACCCCCCCAAGTGGGGCGGCCTGCTCCTGGTGACCGGCCTCGGCATCGTGGCCGGCTACTGCGCCACCGGCTTCACCGACCACCCCGCCGACAGCCTCGGCCTCAACGCGTTGCTGATGCCGGCAGGCATTCTCCTGACGGGCCTGGGGCTGGTGCTGACGCTGCCCCTGATCTCCTACGTCCTCGCCCGCCGACTCGCGCGAACCACTCAGTCCCTCACCCTCAACCTGGCGATGCGCCGCAACGAGGTCGAGCCGGGCAGCACCATGCGGGTCGTCACCGGCCTCGTGCTGCTCGTCTTCTCCGCCTCCCTCGCCCAGGGCGTCCTCATTCAGCTGGAGCAGGTCACCCGGCCGTCCGCTCCCGTGCAGGACTACTCGATCCCCTTGTCCTCGCTCACCCTGCGACAGCAGCAGGAAGTCGCCGATGTACCGGGGGTACGGGCGCACGCCGTGACGATGGAGTCCTGGACCGACCCCGATGGTTCCGCTGACCAGCCCTGGGCCAGCGCCGTCGTCGCCACCTGCGACCAGCTGACCAGGCTGGTACGGCAGGTCGAGGGCTGCGTGGACGGCAAGGTCATGCGCCTCAGCGACCCGAACGCGGGCACGGGTCAGGGCGCGCGCCCTGGCGACACCCTCCCTTTCCGCATGCCGGAAGGCGGTCGTGGCAAGACCCTGGAGATCACACTCCCGCGTGACCAGATCGCCTACCGTGCGTACGACCCGTCGGCGGTCCACGGAGTGGATGTGCTCATCCCGCCGTCGGCACTGCCCGCCACGGCTCGGCCGGAGGGGGCGCGGTACGTCCTCACCAGCAGCTCCGACCACGACGAGGTCCGCAGGGTCCTTGACGGTATCGCCGCCGTCACCCCGACCACCGCCGTCGAACCCGTCGGTGTGAACGTCGAGGGCCTCCAGCAGATCGCCGTCCTCGAGACCCTGCTCGCCGTCGGCATGATCATGGGTCTGGTGATCGGGACCGCGGCGTTCGTCGTCTCGGCGACCGACCGGGCGGTGGAGCGGCGCCCGCAGGTCACCGCCATCACGCTGGTCGGAGCGCGGGCGCGGACGATGCGAGCCGTGCAGTGCCTACAGGTCGTGCTCCCTCTGAGTGTCGGGCTGACACTGGCGCTCCTCGCGGGCAAGCTCGCCGAGTCCTGCTATCTGATCACCGGGGGCAGCGAGATCTACTGGGACTCCGCCGGCGTCCCGGTGCTCGCGCTCGCGGCGGTGGGCGTGGCGGCCGTGTCCGCCCTCGCCGCCCTCCCGCTCGTAGGGCGGCGTATCGACCCGGAACTGATCCGCCGCGACTGATCACCCGCGCTCGACCGCCCCGGGTTCACCCGCTCGGCTCGCTCGGCAGCGGGCAAGCCGGCCGGCCCTTCTCCGCGCCGCGCGCGAGGATCCGCTGCGGTGCGGGGATGCCGAGGCCGGCAACCCGGGTCGTCTTCGGCGGTCGGGCCCGGGTGGGAGAACCCTGCGGGTTGCGGTTGACCGGATCGTGTCAGCCATGGGCTTAGCGGGGTAGTCGGGGCTTGCCACCCCCCTCCCCGCATGGGGGAGGATGGCGGAATCCGTACGAAGGGAAATTCACGGTGACCATCGACCCGTCCTCGATTCCGAACTTCGGGGGCCAGCCCGAGCCGCAGCCCGGCGGCGGCCCGGCCGGCCCCGTCGTCCCGGATCAGGACCTCGTTAAGCAGCTCCTCGACCAGATGGAGCTCAAGTACGTCGTCGACGACGAGGGAGACCTCGCGGCGCCGTGGGAGCAGTTCCGCACCTACTTCATGTTCCGGGGTGAGGGAGACCAGCAGGTCTTCTCCGTGCGGACGTTCTACGACCGGCCCCACGAGATCGAGGCCAAGCCGCAGATCCTCGAGTCGATCGACGACTGGAACCGCCGCACTCTGTGGCCCAAGGTCTACAGCCACACCCACGACGACGGCACGGTCCGCCTGATCGGCGAGGCCCAGATGCTGATCGGCATGGGTGTCAGCCTGGAGCACTTCGTCTCCTCGACGGTCAGCTGGGTGCGCGCCGCGATCGAGTTCGACAAGTGGCTCATCGAGCAGCTGGGTATCGAAGAGGAGATCAACGAGGCGGAGAAGCCCGGGGACGACGAGGAGTAGTCCCCCGCGCGGGACCCTCACGGCGCGTCGGCGCGTACGAGTAGGTACGTGCTGTACGCGCCGTTTGCCTTTTCGGGCACCGCTGCCTTCCTCCCCGGGGCGGATCAGACCTCGAGACGCAGCTCGGCCCATACCGTCTTGCCCACCGGGCTGCGGGGCGCCGACCCCCAGCGCACGGCCAGGACGTCCACCAGGAGCAGCCCTCGGCCCGACTCGTCGTCGGGGCAGGAAGAGGGCGCGGCCGTGGGCAGCCGCTTCGCGGAGGCGGCGTCCGCGACCTCCACACGCAGTACGCCCGCGGCCCGGTCCAGGGCGAGCCGCAGACCGAACTCCCGGCCGGGAACCCGACCGTGCTGTACGGCGTTCGCCGCGAGCTCCCCGACGACGAGGGCGACCGCGCACGAGACGTCCGACGCCGGCGGGTGGCCCCGTTCCTCCATCCACCGGACGGCGTGCCGCCGGGCGAGCTGCGCACCGCGCGGGGTGGAGGGGCACTGCACCGTGAGCGACCGCAGTTCACGCTGCGGCAGGTCTCCCGGGGTGGCGGTTTCTGTCAGCACGGCTGTCCGTCCCTTTCCGTCGGCTCGAGGCGCTCCGTTGCGCACACGAGTCATCACGTTCCGTGCTCAAGAGTCGGCCGATCGCCCTACGCTCGACAGGGGGCGCAGCCTTATTTGTGAGGCCGTAAGGAACGGAAGTGATGCCTTGGCCAACGGAATTGACCCCAGTACGTCGATGGCCGCGCTGTTCGGCGCGCGGGTGCGCAGGCTCCGGACGGCGGCGGGACTGACCCAGGCCGAGCTGGGCGACCGGACGCATGTGGTGAGCACGCGGATCACGCAGATCGAGCGGGCGTCCGGAGCGAAACCGACGCTGGAGCTGGCGCGTGCGCTGGATGTGGTGCTCGGGGCGGACGACATCCTGGTCGAGCTGTGGCCGTACGTGTACCGGGAGGCGTTTCCGGACTGGTCGCGGAAGTTCATGGAGTACGCGGAGCGGGCGGTGGTCGTCCGGCAGTATGCGGCTCATGTGGTGCCGGGGCTGCTGCAGACCGAGGACTACGCCCGGGCGGTACTCAGCCTGGACGCCCTGCTGGACAGTGAAGAGCAGCTGGAGGAGCGCGTCGCAGCCCGTATGGGACGGCAGGATCGGCTGAGTTCGCCCGAACGGCCAGAGCTGTGGGTGGTTCTGGATGAGGCAGTACTGAGGCGTCCGATCGGTGGCCAGGCCGTGATGCGGAAGCAGTTGGCGCGTCTGCTCGAGGCTTCGGTGGAGCGGCATATCACCGTGCAGGTACTGCCGTTCGACCAGGGCGGACACGAGGCAATGGGCGGTTCGCTGACGATCCTGACCCTGCCGGACGGCTCAGAGATGGCCTACACCGAGGGCGCGGACTATGGTCAACTCATTGAGGAACCGGTCAACGTCAGTCGCTACAAGGTGATTTACGATCGGCTGCGGGCGGCAGCCCTGCCCCCGGTCATGTCGCTCGACATGGTCCGGTCCGCGATGGAGGGCAACTACCGTGGCTCGAATGTCCCGTCCCGATCTGAACGACGCCGCCTGGCGCAAGAGCAGTTACAGCAATCAGGCGGGCGGCGACTGCGTGGAGGTGGCCGACGGGTTCCGGGCCGTCGTCCCGGTCCGTGACAGCAAGGCCCCGGCCGGTCCGATGCTGTGCTTCGAAGCCGCTGCCTGGGCCGCCTTCATAGGCGAGCTGAAGGCCGGGCCGGTGAACCGGTGAGCTGTCGCCCCTGGCGCGCAGGACGAATCCCCCTGCGTGCGGCCTGCGCAGGGGTGGTAGCTGTCCTCGTCGCGGCAGCGGGGTGCACGGAGCGTGAAGGGCGGAATCCCGGCCCGACCATGTCTGCCGAAGCCCGGGCCTATTTGTCCACGGCACTGGACCTCATGGAGAAGCGCTCACTCATGCGTGCCGAGGTCGACTGGACGCAGGTGCGCGGTGAGGTGTTCTCGCACGCGGACGGTGCGCGGAAGCCGGCGGACACGTACGGGGCGCTCCAGTCGGCGGTGAGCGCGCTGCACGACGGGCACAGTCGCTTCTTCGAGCCGGAGCAGGTCGCGGAGCTCGAGGCTCCGGTGAAGACCTTTGACGGTCTGAGGGGCCGCTCGTTGGAAGGGCGCTTCGGGTATGTGTCCCTGCCGCGCGCCCAGGCATCGAAGCAGTCGTACGACCGGTACGTGCAGCGAGGCCGAAAGGCGGTCGCGGAGGCGGACCGATCGCGGGCGTGCGGCTGGGTGGTGGATCTGCGCCGCAACCAGGGCGGGAACATGTGGCCCATGCTCGCCGTCGTCGCCCGGATCCTGGGCGACGGCAAGGTCGGCGGGTTCGTGGACGCCGAGGGCAGGACTTCGGTGTGGACGATCGAGGACGGCAGCCCTCGCATCGACGGAAGGCCCGCAGGCTGGCGGGGCGGCGAGCCGGTGAGCAACGGCGACGCACCCGTGGCCGTGCTGACGGACAGGGCGACCGCCAGTTCCGGGGAAGCGGTGGCGGTGGCCTTCCGCGGTCGGCCGCACACCCGGTCCTTCGGCGAGAGCACCTATGGCGTCCCCACCTCGAACACGTCCTACCGACTCTCCGACGGAGCGATGCTGCTTCTCACCGAGGCCAGGTTCGTGGACCGCACCGGCCGCGCGTACGACGCGCCCATTCCTCCGGACGTGGACGTCTTCACCGAACTACGCACCGTGGGAACCAGCCGGGACCGGGTCCTGGAGGCGGCGAAAGAGTGGCTGGCCGAGCAGCCCGGGTGCGAGTGACCCCGGACCGGGCGCCCGAGCTTTGTGGGGCGGGCCGACCGAGCCCTTGTCCGCGAGGGTCCGGTAGGCCACTGACCTCCTGAAAGAACCGGGGGAAAGAACTACCCGCCCACCCGCCCTCCCGCCGCCGGGAGGCGGGCGTCACCCGTCCGGGTGACCGGCTTGCAGGGGCGGGTAACGGACCGTTACGTTCGCCGCGACAACCGCAAACAGATACGGCCCCCGGCCGGGACGGCAATCCCGATCGAGGGCCTGACCGATCAGGAAGAACCCGCTTCCCGATGGATGACTCGCAGTCTAACGCGCGCCTGCGCGCCGACGCCGGAGTTCCGACCTCCGGCGTGATCCACGTACGCACCCGGCTGACGGCCGACTTCACGGTGATCTCCAACGCCCTCGCCCAGCGGCGCGGCAGCGCGGTCACGATCGGCGTCGCGGCGTACATCGCCTCCCTGCCCGACGGCTCCCCCGTGACCATCACCGCCCTGTGCGATCACTTCAGCGAGGGCGAGATCCTCATCTCGCGAGCGCTCAGGGAACTCGAATCGGCCGGATACCTGGAACGCCGCCGCGAACGGACGCCCACCGGGCAGGTGCGCACCCGGACGTACTTCTACGACGCACCGCGCGGCGAAGGCCCTGAGGACCCGCCCGAGCCGCCGAAGCCCCGGTCGCGGAAGCGGCCCACCGTCCCGGAAACCCGACGGGAGACGGCGCCCGCTCCCGATCTTGAGGAGCCCGGCAGCCCGGCGCCCGCTCCCGCTCCTGAGAAGCCCGGCAGCCCTGTACTCGTCCTCGCCGACGCCGACCCCGAGGCGATCGCCGTACTGACCGCCCTGCGCCGGGTCGACCCCCGCCTCGTCCTCTCAGTGCAGGAGGCCGCCCGCCTGGCACCGGCCGTCACCGAGTGGCTGGCGGCCGGTGTCGGGCCGCGGGAGATCACCGAGCTGCTGACCGTACGGCTCCCCGACCGCTTCCGGGCCCGCCCGGCAAGCGTCCTGGCCTTCCGCCTCCGGGAAACCCCGCTGCCGTTGCCACCCCCGGCGCCGCTCCCGCCCGACGTCGCGCGCCCGGTCGTGCTGCCCTTCCAGACCTGCGACGGCTGCGAGCGTGCCTTCCGCGCCGAGGAGCCCGGACACTGCCGGAGCTGCCGGGGCCGACGCGCCGGGGAAGGCCTGCGTGCGGCGGGCTGAGCTGGTCTGCAGGGGGGTGCCTCTATGTCTTTCGTCAAGGCGCCCAGGTTCGGTTTGGGGTGGTTTGACTTGCTGGGTCATGCGGCGAGTTCGACGTCCTTGGGGACGCGGGGTTCGTAGAAGGTGCCGTCTCGGAGCATGGCGAACAGGACGCTGATGCGTTGGCGGGCGAGGCGGAGGAGGGCCTGGGTGTGGGTTTTGCCGCGGGCGCGTTGCTTGTCGTAGTAGGTGCGGGAGGCGGGATCGGCGTTCATGCAGGCGAAGGCGGAGAGGAACATGGCGCGTTTGAGCTGGCGGTTGCCGCCTCGGGGTGCGTGTTCGCCGTGGATCGAGGTCCCCGACGACCTGGTGGTGGGGGCGAGGCCGGCGTAGGAGGCCAGGTGGGCGGCGCTGGGGAAGCTGGTGCCGTCGCCGACGGTGACCAGCAGGACGGCGGCGGTCCTGACGCCGACGCCGGGCATCGACGTCAGGACCGGGGAAAGAGGGTGGGCCTCCAGCAGGGCGTTGATCTGGGTTTCCATCGCCCGGCGTTGTTCGTGGACAGCGGCGAGCGAGCGGGCCAGGGAGGGCACGACGATGTCGAGGGTGCCGGTCCCCGGGACCACGACGGTCTGCTCGTCCAACGCCTCGAAGACATCGTCGATCAGCCGCTGGGCCATGCGCGGGGCCTTGGGCCGGATGAGTTCGACGAGCCTGCGGCGGCCGGCTTTGCGCAGGGCGGCCGGGGAGCCGTAGCGCTCCAGCAGCCAGGTGACGGCCTGGTGGTCGAGGCGCGGGCCCAGGACGCGCTCCAGCGAGGGGTGGAACTGTGTGAGCAGGCCGCGTATCCGGTCGGAGGTGCGGGTGGCCTCGGCCGCGAGGTCCTGGTCGAAGCCCACCAGCACCGTGAGTTCGGCGGTGATCTCGTCGGTGAGCTCCAGGGAGCGCAGAGTGTGCGGCATGGTCCGGGCCGCGTCCGCGATCACCGCGGCGTCCTTCGCGTCGGTCTTGGCCTCGCCGGGGTAGAGGTCGGCGATCCGGCGCATGGCCAGGCCGGGCAGGTAGGCGACACGGCAGCCCGCATCGCGGGCGACAGTCAGCGGCAGGGCGCCAATCGAGGCGGGCTGGTCCACGATCACCAGGACGGTGCCGAACTTGGCCGTAAGTTTGTCGAAGACGGCCCGCAGCTTCGGCTCGCTGTTGGGCAGCTGCTTGTCGAAGACCCTCTTCCCGGCCGGGGTGAGCCCGTGGCCGTGGTGAGCGGACTTGCCGACGTCCAGGCCGAGGAACACGCCCACGTCTTCGATCTCGAACATCGCTCCCCTTCAAAGGTGTTGACGGTGCCGGCCTCGGCTCGGGTGTCGTGCTCGCGCATCCACGTTATGCAGACCTGCCGTCCGCGAACTGTCCGGCATTGCGCCGGACCGGACGGTGGCCGGACCTCTGATCAGCGTCTCCGACGAACACCCCCGGACCCGGTGACACCACCCCCCAGGTCATCCGATCGACAGGGGGACCCAGTCATGCCGGGCCCGGAGGCCAGCGGCCCTCTTGCAGGACCGCGGAAAACATAACGGGGACAAGGTCGCTCGGTGTGACCAGAACGCCCCGGTGACGCGGCACCGTCCGTCGTATCCTGACCGCACACGGGAAGGAGCCGTTCATGAGCGTCGACGCCATCGTGCACACCGAGTTCCCCGAGGGGTACACGGTCCTGTTCGGGGCCGACGGAAAGGTGATCATGACCCCGCAGAGCGAAGAGCACTCCAGCACCATCAGGTCGATGCAGATCGACTCCGCTCTCGCCCTGGGACGCCACGCGAAGGTCACCTCCGACGTCTACATCGACTTCCCCGCCGACGAGAATTCCGCCCCCGATCTGGCGATCCTCCGCGAGGACGCCCGCCGCGAGGGCAAGCGCTACAGCTTCGAGGACGTCCTGCTGATCTCCGAGGTCGTCTCGACCTCTTCCGCACGCAAGGACTACGACGACTGCACGGCGAAGTACGGCCGCTACGGCATCCCGATCTACCTGGTCGTGGACCCCTACGCCCAGGAAGTCGTCCTTCACACCCAGCCGACCGGCACCGGCTACATCGCGGCACACACCCACATGTACGGCACGGGCAAGCTCCCCATCCCCCTGGCCGACGGCCGCACCTTCACTCTCGACCTCGACGAGCTTCCGCGCCCGGACCCCGAGGCGGACGCCCGCTGACGGACGGGGACGAGCTCACGGGAGAACCCCGGTGCACCGCCCGGAGATGGTCAGAAAGCCTCCCCGAGCCGCTTCACCGCCTCAACGAGATCACGGAAACGCTGACGTCAGCGGAGCCGGGCAAGCCGCTTCGCCGCCTCCTCCAGCACCCCCGTCCGCTTGCAGAAGGCGAACCGTACGAAGGGCGCGCCCTGTTCGCGGTGGTCGTAGAAGACCGCGTTGGGGATGGCGACGACCCCGGTGCGTTCCGGCAGGCCGCGGCAGAAGGCGAAGCCGTCCGTTTCGCCGAGGGGGCGGATGTCGGTGGTGATGAAGTACGTGCCCGAGGGGCGGAAGACGCGGAAGCCCGCCTCCGCCAGGCCCGCCGCCAGCAGGTCCCGCTTGGCCAGCATGTCGGCTCGGAAGTCGATGAAGTACGACTCGGGGAGCGAGAGCGCCTCGGCGACGGCGTACTGGAACGGGCCCGCCGAGACGTACGTCAGGTACTGCTTCGCCGAGCGCACCGCCGTGACCAGCTCCGGGGTACCCGTCAGCCAGCCGACCTTCCAACCCGTGAACGAAAATGTCTTTCCGCTGCTTGAGATGGTGACCGTGCGCTCGCGCATCCCCGGGAACGTCGCCAGCGGCACGTGCTCGGCGTCGTCGAAGACCAGGTGCTCGTACACCTCGTCCGTCACCACCAGCAGGTCGCGCTCCACGGCCAGCTCGGCGATCGCGGCCAGCTCCTCACGGGCGAGGACCGTCCCGGTCGGGTTGTGCGGGGTGTTGATCAGCAGCAGCCGGGTGCGGTCCGTGACGGCGTCGCGCAGCTCGTCGAGGTCGAGCCGGAACCGGCCCTCGTCCTCGTGCGCCCGCAGGGTGACCGGCACCCGGCGCCCGCCTGCCATCGCGATGCACGCCGCGTAGGAGTCGTAGTAGGGCTCGAAGGCGATCACCTCGTCCCCCGGTTCCAGCAGGGCCAGCAGGGCCGCGGCGATGGCCTCCGTGGCGCCGGCGGTCACCAGGACCTCCGTGTCGGGGTCGTAGGACAGCCCGTAGCAACGCTGCTGGTGGGCGGTGATCGCGGTGCGCAGCTCGGGGACGCCGGGGCCCGGCGGATACTGGTTGCCGCGGCCGTCCCGCAGGGCCCGTACGGCGGCCTCCCTGATCTCCTCGGGGCCGTCGGTGTCGGGGAAGCCCTGCCCGAGGTTGATGGCGCCGGTGCTCAGGGCCAGGGCGGACATCTCGGCGAAGATCGTCGTCCCGAACTCGGCGAGCCGGCGGTTCAGGAGGGGGCGCGCGCTGGAGGTCATGCCGGTCATCCTGCGCCGAAGCTCTGGAGTTCCTCAACTTTGTGTTGGGCTGTTCCGGGCCCGGGCATCACCGCTTCACGCAAGAGCGAGGCGCCCACGGGGGGCCGCTTCGGGGGAATGAAAGGAGGGTGACGTCATGATCGTCGGCATCATCCTGGCGGTGGTCGGAGTCGTCCTGATCGGGGCGCTGTTCTCGCAGGCACGCAGGGGAGGTACCCGGCGGACGACGCGTCGCGGGGAGTGGGCGTCCACCGGTTCGAGCAACAGTGGCAGCAGCGGCAGCGACAGCGGCAGCAGCTGGTGGGTCGGCGGGGGAGACTCCGGTTCCTCCGGGCACTCCTGCGGAGGCGGGTCGTCCTGCGGGGGTGGCGGTGGCGGTGGCGGTGGCGGTGGCTGCGGCGGCGGAGGCAGCTGACTGACGTCGGCCGTCCTCACGACGGGGGGCCGCATCCACCGAACGCGGGGTCCGCACCTGGGCGGGCCCCGCGTCGTCCTGTCCGTCGTAGCCGGAATGCCCGGAGTGCCCGGAGTGCTCGGACGGGCGATCGCTCGAACGGCTGTCGGTCGGCTTCGGGTGCCTCCGGGCGCCATTCCATGCCTGTAGGACAACCTGCGCCGTCCGACTGGGGTTCGGGCGCAGCCTCCGCAACGGCGCGGGACGGAGGGCGATTTCGGGCGGTCGCCGAAATCCCGGGCTCCCGTCCGCCCCGGCTCCGAGGCGTGAGGCAGGGCGCACCGGCGCACGCCTCCCCGGTACCGGCGCACGCCGTAGTTGAACAGTTGAGCTGGGGAGCCCTCTGAGGGATGGAAACCCTACGAACTTGGGTAAAAACACTGTGGCGACGCCGCTGTTCATGATTCCCTCTAAGTCACCGACGCAGCCCCTCGGACGTCCTGGGGACACCTTCCTGAAACCGGCCGACCGGGCTGACCGGGCCGACATGCCCCGGCGCGACCGGGGCTCAGCGGACCCCTCTCCCTCTCCTTGTGTGCTTGCGGAGCCGATCCATGCTCACGACCCTGACCACCTCCTACACCGACACGCGCGCGGCCGATCTCGCGTGGGCCCTGGGGCGCGAGCCGCTTCCCGCACTGGCCGCGCTCGATCTCGAACTGGCGGACACCAAAGTGCAGTTGCGGCTCCTCGGCGCGTCCCACCAGGTCCTGCTGGAGGAGGAGCGCGGCGTCTGCTCGGAGACGGTGGCGTGCATCGCGGGCAGCAGCACTCCGCTTCCGCTCGGCGTCGCCAAGCGCGTGGACGACTGGGAGTACGAGTTCGCGGCCCGGGTCGAGGTCCTCTCGCCCGGCTCCTTCGCGGGCCGTGCACAGGAGTTGCTGGCCCTCGTCTCCGACCATCCGCACGGCCTCGCCGGCGTCTTCCCCGGCAGCCCGTACGCCTTCACGGCCCTGCTCGCCCAGCACCACGAAGGGCAGGTGCAGTGGCGTACCTGGCACGCCTACCCACAGGACGGGCAGTTGGTGGCGACCCGCACGAAGGTGGGAGTCCGCGTTCCGGCCGCGGTTTTCGCCACATGACCCGGCCGACCGTTGCGCGGTCGACCGTTGCCCAGCCGACCGTTGCCCGGCCCGCCGAACCGCACCGCGCCGAACCGCACGCCGCGAACCGCACCCGCCGAACCGGATCGCATACCGGGATCCGGCCTCTGTAAACCAGCACCACACGTGTGGGTGACAATCCACAGTCGAGGCGTGACGTAACGTCGCAGCGTGATCGAGCCGCAAGCGCCCGCCCCGCCCGGTTGCCCGCCACCCTGGAGCGGCCCGGACGGCCCCGCCGACCCGGCGCTTCTGCCCGTCCGGCCCGGCACCGGACGGTTCCTGGTTCTCGCGGGCGTGTTCGTCTGCGCGGCCTGCGGACTGGTGTACGAGCTCGAACTCGTCGCGCTCGCCTCGTACTTGATGGGCGACTCCGTCACCCAGGCGTCCGTCGTGCTGTCCGTGATGGTCTTCGCGATGGGCATCGGCTCCCTCGCCGCGAAGCGGCTGCGCCCGCTCGCCGCGGCCGGCTTCGGCGCCGTCGAGGCCACCCTCGCGCTCGTCGGCGGGTGCAGCGCGATGGCCCTGTACGCGGTGTTCGCCTGGACCGGCGACTGGGGCGGGATGTGGGCCAACGGGCCGCGCTGCCTGCTGGTCGCCTTCTCCCTCGCCACCGGGCTGCTCATCGGCGCCGAAGTCCCGCTGCTGATGGAGCTGATCCAGCGCATCCGCCGCCAGGACGCGGGCGGCGCGGTGGCCGACCTGTCCGCCGCCGACTACGTGGGTGCTCTCGTCGGCGGCCTCGCCTTCCCCTTCCTCCTGCTGCCGTTCCTCGGGCAGTTGACCGGGGCCCTGCTCACCGGCGCGGTCAACGCGGTCGTCGGCGGCGCGCTGGTGCTCGGCCTGTTCCGCCGGGACCTGACCCGGCGCGCCAGGTGGCTGCTGCTGCTCGGCAACGTCCTCGTCCTCACGATCCTCGCCACGGCCGCCGTCCTCGTCGACGACTTCGAACGGGCCGCGCGCCAGGCGGTGTACGGCGGGGACGTCCGCGTGGCGCTCCGGACCGGAGTCCAGGAGGTCGTCCTCACCGGCGGCACGCACGGGCGGCCCCTCGCCCTGTTCCTCGACGGCCGGCTGCGGGTCAGCGAACGTGACGAACTGCGCTACCACGAGGCCCTCGTCCACCCCGCGATGAGCGGACCGCACGCACGCGTGCTGATCCTCGGCGGCGGGGACGGCCTCGCCGCACGCGAGGTGCTGCGCCACCCGGGAGTCGACCGGGTCGACGTCGTCGAACTCGACGCCGAGGTGGTCCGGCTGGCCCGCACCGACCCGGCCCTGTCCGCGCTCAACCAGCACGTGTTCGGCGACCCGCGCGTACACGTGACGACCGAGGACGCCTTCGGCCGGCTGCGCGGCGCGACCCCGGCGGCCTACGACGTGGTCGTCTCGGACCTGCCGGATCCGCGCATCACGGCCAGTACGAAGCTGTACTCGCAGGAGTTCTACGGCCTGGCCCGGCGCGTGCTCGCCCCCGGCGGCCGGCTCGTCGTGCACGCCGGCCCGGTCGCGGCCGGCCCGCGCGCCTACTGGACCGTCGAGGCGACCCTGCGCGCGGCCGGTCTCCGCACCGCCCCGTACGGCACGGGCGGCCGCGACACCGCCTCCGCCGCCGGTCCCGACCGCACCCCCGTCGGGCGCTCCCGGGCGCCCCGGGACTGGGGTTTCGTCCTGGCCGCCCGCATGGACCCACGGCTGCGGCTCGACCCGGCCGGGCCGCGGCCGAGTGTCCTGACGGAGGCGTCCCTCGCCGCGGGGGAGCGGGCGGCGCGCGGGACGCGGATCGCGGGACTCCCGGCGTCGACGCTGGTGCATCCGCGGTACTGACCGGTGCATCCGCGGTACCGACCGGTGCATCCGCGGTACTGAGGGGCCGGGACCACCGGGCGGGCCGGGAGGATACGCCTGGCGGGGGTGGGATCGGGGCTGAATCCCTCAGGCGGGGGTGCGTTTCGGGCTGTGCTGGGTAGAGTCCGTCGACATGGAGCACGAGGTGTTCGTTCCGGTTCCGGCGGAGCGTCTCAGGGAGGTGCTGGACGACCCCGCGCGGGTCGCCCGGGCTGTTCCCGGGCTCCAGCAGGACGCCGGCGCCGAGCCCGTCGCCGGGCGGCTGAAGATCCGGGTCGGCAGCCACTCCGTCACCTACCGGGGTGCCGTACGGGTCTCACGGCGGGACGACGGCACCTACGCCGTCGAGGGCGACGCGGAGGAGTCGCGCGGCAGCGGCTCGGTCGAGCTCACCCTGCGGATCGCCCTGCGCGAGGCGGAGGACGGCTGCACCGTCTCGTACGACGGCACGGCGTCCGCCGACGGACGGATCAAGGATCTCCCCGCAGAGGCGGTGGAAGGTGCCGTCACCCGGCTGCTGAACCGTTTCGCGGAACACCTGGCCACGGCGGCCACGGCCACCGCGGCCACGGTTGACCCGGCGGCCACGGATGGCACTGCGGCCACGGATGACACCGATGACACGACCGCCACCGATGACACGGCGGCCACCGATGACGCGGACCACGAGGGTGCGAGGGCCAAGGGCGAGGAGCAGACCCCTGCCGACCCCGGGCTCACCGAGGAAGCCCCGGCCCCCGAACGCCCCTCCGTCTTCGGCTCCGGCCGCCCGCCCTCCTCCTACGGACGCGCGGACGATGAGGCCGATGAGGACGAGGACGAGGAGGGCATCGCCGAGGCGGCGCACGCACGGCGGACCATGATCGGACGCAGCGCCGAGGAGGTCGACCACGCCCCTCCGCGCGGCCGCTACGCCCCGGTCCCCGCGCCGCAGACCGTGACGTCCCCGGCCCCCCTGCGCTGGGCGGCCCCCGCGGCGGCACTGGCACTGGCGTCCGCCATCGTGGCGGTACGGGCCCTGCGCAGACGCCGCTGAACCACTCGTCCGCCGCACGCCCGGGCCCGGGACCGGTCGGGCCCTCTTGATCACCCCAGTAGGGTCGTCCCGTGAGTGACGAAGACATCACGCTGACCGCGGGTGACGCGGAGGTGACCGTGCAGCCGGGCAACGGCGGCCGGGTCGGAGGGCTGCGGATCGGCGGCGTCGAACTGCTGCGCCAGGGCGAGCGCTTCGGCTGCTTCCCGATGGTGCCGTGGTGCGGCCGGATCCGCGACGGACGGTTCCTGGACGGCGCCGAGGTGCGGCAGATGCCCCTCAACGCCCCGCCGCACGCCATCCACGGCACCGTCCGTGACAGCGCCTGGCGCGTCGCCCGCACGAGTACGGACGAGGCGGTCCTCACATACGAGCTCGTCGACCCCTGGCCCCACCCGGGCCGCGTCACCCAGATCGTCGCGCTCACCGAGGACGCGCTGACGCTGAGCATGTCCGTCGAGACGTACGAGTCGTCCTTCCCGGCGCAGATCGGCTGGCACCCCTGGTTCAACCGGAACCTCGGCGGCGAGGACGTACGCCTCGACTTCGACCCCGCCTGGCAGGAGGAGCGCGGCGAGGACCACCTGCCCACCGGCAACCGCCACGACCTGGAGCCGGGCCCCTGGGACGACTGCTTCGGCATGCCCGGCGGCGTCGAGGCCACGCTCACCTGGCCCGGTCAGCTGGAGCTGAAGGTGAGCAGCCGCGAGGAGTGGGTCGTCGTCTACGACGAGCAGGAGGCGGCCGTGTGCGTGGAGCCGCAGACCGGGCCGCCCAACGGCCTCAACACCCTGCCGCGCCTGGTCACGCCCCTGGAGCCGCTGGAGGCCACCACCACCTGGAGCTGGCGCCGCCTCTAAGCTGGGCGCCATGACGGACACTCGCGGCGCGCTGCTGCAGCAGATCAAGGACAAGGCCGTGGTGCACGGCAAGGTGACCCTGTCGTCGGGTCTGGAAGCGGACTACTACGTCGACCTCCGGCGCGTCACGCTCGACGGCGAGGCCGCGCCGCTGGTCGGGCAGGTGCTGCTGGACCTGACCGCGGACTTCGACTTCGATGCCGTGGGCGGGCTCACCATGGGCGCCGACCCCGTGGCCGCCGCCATGCTGCACGCGGCCGCCGCCCGCGGGAAGCGCCTGGACGCGTTCGTCGTACGCAAGGCCGCCAAGGCGCACGGCCTGCAGCGGCGCGTCGAGGGCCCGGACATCGCGGGCCGCCGGGTGCTGGTCGTCGAGGACACGTCCACCACCGGCGGCTCCCCGCTCACCGCCGTCGAGGCCGTGCGTGAGGCCGGGGCCGAGGTCGTCGCCGTCGCGACCATCGTCGACCGGGCGACCGGTGCCGCGGAGAAGATCCAGGAGGGGGCCGGGGTGCCGTACCTCTTCGCCTACTCCAAGGACGAACTGGGCCTCGACTGACCGAGGACCGACCGAGGACTGACCAGGGCGTGGACGGTGGCCTGGACCTTCCGGCCAAGTCTGGAAAGATGGGGCCGACGATGACGTCGCACCCCAAGGTCTAGGTCAGGGCCGTTAGACACAGCAGCACGTCAACCCGCAGATACAAGGAGCGGACGCATGCCCATCGCAACTCCCGAGGTCTACAACGAGATGCTGGACCGGGCGAAGGCAGGAAAGTTCGCCTACCCGGCCATCAACGTGACCTCCACCCAGACCCTGCACGCGGCCCTGCGCGGTTTCGCTGAGGCGGAGAGCGACGGCATCGTCCAGATCTCCACGGGTGGTGCCGAGTTCCTGGGCGGTCAGTACAGCAAGGACATGGTCACCGGCTCGGTCGCGCTGGCCGAGTTCGCGCACATCGTCGCCGAGAAGTACCCGGTGAACATCGCGCTGCACACCGACCACTGCCCCAAGGACAAGCTCGACGGGTACGTACGTCCGCTGCTGGCGCTGTCCCAGAAGCGCGTCGAGGCCGGTCTCAACCCGCTGTTCCAGTCGCACATGTGGGACGGCTCGGCCGAGACCCTCGCCGACAACCTCTCCATCGCGCAGGAGCTGCTGGCGCAGGCCCGCGCCGCGAAGATCATCCTCGAGGTGGAGATCACGCCGACCGGTGGCGAGGAGGACGGCGTCACCCACGAGATCAACGACTCTCTCTACACCACGGTCGACGACGCGATCCGCACCGCCGAGGCCCTCGGCCTGGGTGAGAAGGGCCGCTACCTGCTCGCCGCGTCGTTCGGCAACGTGCACGGCGTGTACAAGCCCGGCAACGTCGTCCTGCGTCCCGAGCTGCTGAAGGAGCTGAACGAGGGCGTCGCCGCCAAGTTCGGCAAGGGCTCCCCGTTCGACTTCGTCTTCCACGGCGGCTCCGGCTCCACGGAGGCGGAGATCCGCACCGCGCTGGAGAACGGCGTCGTGAAGATGAACATCGACACGGACACCCAGTACGCCTTCACGCGCCCGGTCGCGGACCACATGTTCCGCAACTACGACGGTGTCCTGAAGGTCGACGGCGAGGTCGGCAACAAGAAGACCTACGACCCGCGTACCTGGGGCAAGCTCGCCGAGGCCTCCATGTCCGCGCGCGTCGTCGAGGCCTGCGGCAACCTGCGCTCGACCGGCACGAAGATCAAGTAACGCTTCCGGTCCGCTCGCGTACGGAAGAGCCCGGCACCTCCTGTGGTGCCGGGCTCTTCCGTATGCTCCCTGCATGCCCGATGTCCGGCTGGCCTCCCCGCAGGGCAAGTGGATCCTGCTCACCACCGTCCTCGGCTCCAGCATGGCGTTGCTGGACTCCACGGTCGTCAATGTGGCCCTGCCGCGCATCGGTCGCGACCTCGACGCGGACCTGTCCGTCCTGCAGTGGACCGCCAACGCCTACATGGTCACGCTGGCCGGGCTGATCCTGCTGGGCGGGGCGCTCGGGGACCGGTTCGGGCGGCGGAAGGTGTTCGTCGTCGGCGTGGTGTGGTTCGCGGTGGCGTCGCTGCTGTGCGGGATCGCGCCGAACGCGGGCGTGCTGATCGCCGCCCGGGCCCTGCAGGGGGTGGGCGGCGCTCTCCTGACCCCCGGGTCCCTGGCGTTGATCCAGGCGTCCTTCCACGCCGACGACCGGGGCCGGGCGGTGGGCCTGTGGTCCGGCTTCGGCGGGATCGGGGCGGCGGTCGGGCCGTTCGTCGGCGGCTGGCTGGTGGACGGGCCGGGCTGGCGATGGGTGTTCCTGCTGAACGTGCCACTGGCCCTGCTGTGCGTGCCGGTCGCCCTGCGGCACGTTCCGGAGTCGGGTGGGGAAGAGCGGGCGCACGGGCGGTTCGACGTGCTCGGGGCCGTGCTGGGGGCGCTGGCGCTCGCGCTGGTGACGTACTCGCTGATCGAGGCCGGCGGGGGCGGTGTGGTGGTCGTCGTCCCGGCGGTGGCCGGACTGGCCGCGGCCGTGGCGTTCGTGGTGGTCGAGCGGCGCCGGCCCGATCCGATGATGCCGCCGGACATCTTCGCGTCCCGGCAGTTCACAGCCGTCAACCTGGTCACGCTGTGCGTGTACGCGGCGCTCGGCGGGTTCTTCTTCCTCGCCGTGCTCCAGCTCCAGGTGGTCGTGGGCTACTCGGCCCTCGCCGCCGGTACGGCGCTGCTGCCGACGACCGTGCTGATGCTGCTGCTGTCCGCACGGTCCGGGGAACTGGCCGACCGGATCGGGCCGCGGATCCCGCTGACGGCGGGGCCGCTGCTGTGCGCGGCCGGGATGCTGCTGATGCTGCGGGTCGGGCCGGGGGCGTCCTACCTCGCCGACGTGCTGCCGGCGCTGATGGTGCTCGGGCTGGGCATGGTCACGCTGGTGGCGCCGCTGACGGCGACGGTCCTGGGCTCGGTGAGCGTGGTGCGGGCCGGTCTGGCCAGCGGCATCAACAACGCGGCGGCCCGGGCGGCGGGGCTGATCGCGGTGGCGGCGCTGCCGCTGCTGGCCGGGATGGGGGAGGAGGCGTACCGGGAGCCGGCCGCCTTCGACACGGCTTTCGGGAAGGCGATGGGGTGGTGTGCGGGGGTGCTGGTGGCGGGCGCCGTGATCGCGGCGGCGGCCGTGCGCAGACCGCCGCCGGACTGCAAGCGGCCGGAGTGCCTGCGGCAGGGCGGCGTCACGGCGCCACCGCTGGAGGGGGAGCCGGTGCGCAAGAGGCTGATGTAGCCGCCGCGCGACCGGGCCGGGGGGCGCTGCCGGGCCTGGCGTGGCGGGCGTGGCCGGCCTGGCCAGGTAATGGTCGTGGTCGGGCCTGACGTGGTGGTGGTCGTGGTCGGGCCTGACGTGGTGGTGGTCGTGGTCGGGCCTGACGTGGTGGTCGTGGTCCGGCCTGACGTGGTGGTGGGCGCCGTCCGGTCCTGCCCTGCGGTGGTCGCCGGCCCGGGCAGGTAGGTCATGGGCTGGTCGTCGTCCGGCACGGCCTGGAGTGGCCGCCGTGTGGTCCGGCTTGTGCAGGCCGTCGTCGCGTCCGCCCGGGCTCTGATGGGTGGCGCGGTCCGGCCCGGCCCTGGCGGTCTCGGACGGGCCTGCCTCGGCGGACTCGGCCGGGGCCGGCTCCGTGTGGCGGTCGCACCGGCGTGGCCGGCATGCGGCCCCACGGGGCAGTCGTCCGGTCGATGCCCCCGCCCGCTGCGCCGCAGCGGACGGCATGGCGCAGACTTGACCTCATGTCCATTCACGAGAACCTTCTCGGGGGCCCGCCCCCGACCCACCTCCCCGACGACCCCGGGCCGCGGGAAATGCTCGCGTCGGGCAAGTCGCCGGTCGACGCCGCTGCCACGCACCCCACCTCCTCGCTCGTCTGGGCGCAGCTCGCCGACGAGGCGTTCGAGCGGGGCGCGGCCGTGGAGTCCTACGCGTACGCCCGCACGGGTTACCACCGCGGCCTGGACGCGCTGCGCCGCAGCGGCTGGAAGGGCCACGGCCCCGTGCCGTGGGAGCACGAGCCCAACCGCGGCTTCCTGCGCGCCCTGCACGCCCTCGCCCGCGCCGCCCAGGCGATCGGCGAGCAGGAGGAGTACGAGCGCTGCTCCCAGTTCCTGAAGGACTCCTCGCCGACGGCGGCGCAGGTCCTGGGCTGAGACACGGTCCGTGTCCGCGAGGCCCGTCCGTGAAAGGCGGGCCTTGCGGTTTCGGGGGACGATTGCGGAAGATGCCCCTGGGGACCGGGGCCCCCGTGTCGGATTCGGCAGGGGCGGACCGCTACCCGGAGTTACACGCAGGAGACAGCGATGTCCCACGAGGCTCACGAGCCCGAGACCCCGCATCTCGACTTCCACGGCACGACGCCGTACGAGGACTACGTCAAGGCGGACGTACTCACCCACCTCCAGCACACCCTCTCCGACGACCCCGGCGAGATGGTCTTCCTGGTGACGACCCAGGTGATGGAGCTGTGGTTCACCGTCATCGTCCACGAGTGGGAGACCGCGGCAGGCGCGCTCAGGGGTGACGACATCCCCACCGCCACCGCCGCGCTCAAGAGGTCCGTCCGCGAACTGGAGGCGCTCAACCACTCCTGGAAGCCGCTCGCCCAGCTCACGCCGGCCCAGTTCAACTCGTACCGCAGCGCCCTCGGCGAGGGCTCCGGCTTCCAGTCGGCGATGTACCGACGCATGGAGTTCCTGCTCGGTGACAAGTCAGCGTCGATGCTCGTCCCGCACCGGGGCGCACCGCGCGTGCACGCCGAGCTGGAGAAGGCGCTGCACGAGCCGAGCCTGTACGACGAGGTCGTGCGGCTGCTGGCGCGGCGCGGGCACGACATCCCGGACGCCGTGCTGCGGCGCGACGTCTCCCGGCGCTATGAGCCGTCGCCGGAGGTGGAGGCGGCCTGGACCGCCGTCTACTCGGGTGACGAGAGCGACGAGGTGGCCCGGCTGGGTGAGGCGCTGAGCGATGTCGCCGAGCTGGTGTGGCGCTGGCGCAACGACCACCTGGTCGCCACCCGCCGTGCGATGGGCGCCAAGACCGGCACGGGCGGCTCCGCCGGGGTGGCCTGGCTGGAGAAGCGCGCGCAGAAGCACGTGTTCCCCGAGCTGTGGACGGCGCGGTCCTATGTCTGAGCTGGCGGAACGCGCGCAGAAGCTGGACGCCGTCGACGAACTGGGCGGCAAGCGTGCCGAGTTCGTCCTCGACGACGTGGTCTACCTCGACGGCAACTCGCTCGGTGCCCTGCCGGCCGTCGTCCCCGGGCGGGTCGAGGACGTCGTACGCCGGCAGTGGGGCGAGCTGCGCATCCGGTCCTGGGAGGAGAGCGGCTGGTGGACGGCGCCCGAGCGGATCGGTGACCGGATCGCCCCGCTGGTCGGGGCGGCGCCCGGGCAGATCGTCGTGGGCGACTCCACAAGTGTCAATGTCCTCAAGGCACTCGTGGGTGCGGTGCGGATGGCAGGGGAGGGCCGTGACGAGATCCTCGTCGACGCGACGACCTTCCCCACCGACGGGTACATCGCCGAGTCCGCCGCCCGCATGACCGGCTCCACCCTGCGGCCCGTGGCACCGGCGGACGTCCCGGGCGCACTGGGCGACCGTACCGCCGCCGTCCTCCTCAACCACGTCGACTACCGCACCGGCCGGCTGCACGACCTGCCCGGTCTGACGGCCGCCGTGCGCGAGGCGGGCGCGGTCGCCGTCTGGGACCTGTGCCACAGCGCGGGCGCGCTGCCGGTCGGGCTGGACGAGCACGGCGTGGACCTCGCGGTCGGCTGCACCTACAAGTACCTGAACGGCGGGCCGGGTTCACCGGCGTACCTGTATGTGCGGCGGGAGCTGCAGGACCGCTTCGACTCGCCGCTGCCCGGCTGGAACTCGCACGCCGAGCCGTTCGGCATGCGCAGCGGCTACGAGCCGGCCCCCGGTGCCCTGCGCGGCCGGGTCGGCACACCCGACATCCTCTCCATGCTCGCCCTGGAGGCGGCCCTGGAGGTCTGGGACGGGGTGTCGGTCGAGGCGGTGCGGGCCAAGTCCCTCGCGCTGACGGACTTCTTCCTGGAGTGCGTGGCGGAGTACGTGCCCGAGGGCCGGGTCGAGTGCGTGACGCCGGTGGCGCACGGGGAGCGGGGCAGCCAGATCGCCCTGCGCTGTTCCCCCGAGCTCTCGACTTCGTTCGAGCAGGGAGGTGCCCCCATCGCCGGTGACGTCATGAAGCGGCTGATCGAGCGGGGTGTGGTCGGCGACTTCCGGGCCCCGGACGTGCTGCGCTTCGGCTTCACACCGCTGTACGTAGGTTTCGCCGACGTGGAGCGGGCGGCGCGGGTGCTGGCACAGACGCTGGCCTGAGCGGCGGCGGGCCGGTCTGGGCGGTGGCGGGGCTGGCCCGAGCGGCGGAGGGCCGGTCTGAGCGGCGGAGGGCCGGTCCGAGCGGCGGAGCGCCTGTCCGAGCGGCGGAGGGATCGGCCTGAGCGGTGGCGGGGCAGGGATGCCCTTGCGGTGTCCCGGCCCTGAGGGCGCCCGTCCGGTCTTCACCGAGCGTGACATCCGCATGTCCGCGCATGTCACGCGCCTGGTACCGTCCCGGCCAACGGCTGACCCCTCAACTGGGCTGCCGCGTACGGTTCATCGTACGGTTCATCGCTGGAAGGTTGGAGCATGACGGACGACGTCGCAGCAGCACGGGCCGCTGCCGAGGAGAAGTCGGCCTTCTCCCACGCGCCCGTCGACCCCGACGCCACCGCGGCCTACGGTGACCACCCGGACCAGGTGATCGGCTTCTTCGCGCCGCGCCGGGCGGGTGGCCCCGGACCGGCCCCGGTCGTCGTCGTGCTGCACGGCGGCGCCTGGCGGGCGCCGTACGACCGGCGTCACATCAGCCCCTTCGCTGACTTCCTCGCCCGCCGCGGGTTCGCCGTGGCCAGTATCGAGTACCGGCGCGGCGGCGGTGACGACTCCCTCGCGGGCCGCTGGCCCGACACCTTCGACGACGTCGCCGCGGCGCTGGACGCCCTGCCGGCGCTGGTACGGGAGTTGCTGCCGCAGGCCGACCCGCGCCGTACGGTCCTCACCGGCCACTCGGCGGGCGGGCATCTCGCGCTGTGGGGTGCCGCCCGGCACGTCCTGCCGGCCGACTCGCCCTGGCGCGGCGGCAGTCCGGTGACGCTGCGCGGCGTCGTCGCCCTCGCCCCGATCGCCGATCTGGCGATCGCCGACAAGCTGGATGTGTGCGGGGGCGCAGCGCGTCAACTCCTGGGAGGGGACGAGCACTTCGCGGAGCGGCAGCCGTACGCGGACCCGGCGCTGCTGCTGCCCACGGGCATCGCCACCACCCTCGTGCAGGGCCGCACGGACCTCGATGTCCCGCAGGCGGTCGCCGAGTCGTACGCGGAGGCGGCGTCGAAGGCCGGGGAGATGGTGGGGGTGACGCTGCTGGAGGACGTCGGGCACTTCCCGCTCATCGACCCGGCAGCCGACGCCTGCGCCGTGGTCGTGGAGGAGATCGCGCAGCTGGCCTGGTGAGCGGCAGCTGATCCTTGAGAGTTGCCGCTTGGTTGCCGCTTGAGAGCTGCCGCCTGGGAGCGACGCTCTGGGAGCTGCCTCCCGAGAGCTGCCCCCATAGGTGGGGCCCCGGGGCATACCCGTAGTACCTGAGAGCTACGCCGCAGGTGAGTTCCCTGGTGGGACGCGAACGAGGCGTCCCCTTCCGTAACTTCCCTTCCATGCAGACCCGATGGCCGGGTGCGCTGGAGGGGGACGACCATGGGGTCCGCACCGCAGTACCGCCATGGCGACGGCAGGCGCCGCGCCGGCCGATGGCGCCGAGCCGCGCTCGCCGTCCTCATCACCGGTGCGGTGGTCGTCCCTCTGTCCGGAGCCGTACGACCGCAGACCCCCGCACCGGCCCCCGCGTCGCTCGCACCCCTCAACGCGTCGACGCTCGACGAGGCGTACGCGGCCAACCGGGCCAACGCCGCCGAAGCGGCCCGCACGGCCGCCGCCCACCACGACCGGGACCGTGCCGCGACGGACCGTCGTCTGGCCGCCCCGGCCCGGCACCTCCTGCGGTTCGACGGCCGCGGCCCCGGCCGGGTGACGGAGGTCCTCGGCGACCTCTCCCGGGCCGACCGCATCGCCGTCCTGGTCCCGGGGTCCGACACGAGCCTCGACACCTACGGCCGGTTCCACGCGGCGGCCGCCGCCCTGCACCGGCAGCTCGCCCGGCAGGCCCCCGCGGGCACGCGCACCGCGGTCGTGGCCTGGCTGGGCTACGAGACGCCGGGCACCGTCAGCACGACGGTCACGACGACCGGCAGGGCGGAGCAGGCGGCCCCGCACCTGCGCGCGCTCGTCGCCGACCTGCGTGCCACCGCGGGCACCGGCGCGCGCATATCGCTGCTGTGCCACTCGTACGGCTCGGTGGTCTGCGGCCGTGCCGCCGCCGGGCTCGCCGTCGACGACATCGCGCTCGTCGGCAGCCCGGGCACGGGTGCCGGCACCGTCGCCGACCTGCACACCCGCGCCCGCGTCTGGGCGGCCCGGGGCGGTGACGACTGGGTGGAGAACGTCCCGCACCTTCGCCTGGACCTGTTCGGCACCACCGTCGGCTTCGGCACCGACCCCGTCTCCCCGGCCTTCGGCGCCCGGGTCTTCACGGCGGGCGAGGGCGGCCACAGCGACTACTTCAGGCCCGGCTCGACCTCCCTGACCAACCTGGCCCGGATCGTCCTGGGCGAGACCAAGGCGGTGGCCCATGACTGACATCGGCGTACGCGCCCTGCGGCAGGGGGTGCGGCGGGGCGCCGGCCGCGTCGGCGCGGCCACCCCACCCGGCCGCGACCGGGCCGTGGACGCCCTGCGGGCCGCCGCCGTCCTCGGCGTCGTCCTCGGGCACTGGCTGGTCACCGCCCTGGTCTCCGACGGCCGCGCCCTGCGCACGGCGAGCCCGCTGCAGCACATGCCCTGGCTGACGCCCGTCTCCTGGATGTTCCAGACGCTCGCGGTGTTCTTCCTGGTCGGTGGCCATGTCGCCACCCGCGGTCATGCCTCCGCCCGGGCCCGGGGAATCCCGTACCACCGGTGGCTGACGGCCCGGCTGTCCCGGCTGTTCAAGCCGGTCGCGGCCGTCCTCACCCTGTGGACGGCCGCCGCCGTCGCGCTGCTGCTGTCGGGCACCGAGTACGGCACGGTCCGCACGATGGTGAAGCTGGCCCTGTCCCCCCTGTGGTTCCTCGTGGTGTTCGCGGGCCTGACGGCGGCGACCCCGCTGCTCGCCCGGCTCAACCCGCTCTGGCCGCTGGCCGTCGTCCTGCACGTGGACCTGCTGCGCTTCGGCCTCGGCGGCCCCGCCTGGCTGGGCTGGGTGAACGTGGCGGCCGCCTGGATGGTGCCCTACACGCTGGGCGCGGCCTGGACCCGCGGCGAACTGGAACGCCGCCGTGCGGGCTGGGTCCTGCTGGGCGCGGGGGCGGCGGCGACCGCGGCGCTCGTGGCGTTGGCGGGCTATCCGGCGTCCATGGTCGGCGTCCCGGGCGACGGCATGTCCAACCTTGACCCGCCGACGCTGGCCGTCGTCACGTTCGGCCTGGCCCAGTGCGGTCTCGCCCTGCTGCTGCGCGAGCGGCTGCGGCGGGCGATGCGCCGTCCCGTGGCGTGGGCGGCCGTGGCGCTCGTCAACCTCTCCGTGATGACCGTCTTCCTCTGGCACCAGACGGCCCTGATGGCCACGACCGCCACCGGCCTGCTCGCCGGCCGGCTCCCCGGGCTGCACACCCGGCCCGACGACCTCGGCTGGGTCGGGGCCCGGCTTCTCTGGCTGCCGGTGTTCGCGCTGGCCCTCGCGGTCTGCTGGGCCGCCTTCCGCTCCTTCGAGCGAGGCGGCGGTGGCCGGGGCCGCACGTCGCGAGTGGTGCGGGCGCACCGTCCGTCCGACCGGGGCACAGCGGCGAGGGCGCGTCATGTCTAGGCTGAGCCTGTGACGGACACGGGGGTGGGCCGCGCGCTGCGGGCGCGGGTCAGAGGCTGGCTGCGGGTCCTGCGCGAGGACCTGTGGACCGTCCGGTCGGATCCGATGCCGCCCTCCACCTGGCTGCGCTGGCTGCCGCACGGGCTGGTGTGCCTGGCCGCGTTCGGTGTCACCCTCGGCGCGGTGGGGCAGCTCGTCGACAACGGCGGCGTGGGTCCGCAGATCGCCTTCCCGCTCGGGCTGGCGCAGGGCGGTGCCATGGTGCTCGCCCTGTGGCGGCCCATCCCGGCGTGGTGGCTCTCGACGGCGGCCATGCTGCTGGGCGCCCTCGAAGTGCGCCGCCAGTTGTTGGCCGGTGGAGCCCCCGACTTCACCTGGCCCTGGACGTCGGCGGGGATCATCGGACACATGGCGGTGCTGCTGCTGCTCGCCCTGCGGGTGCGGACCCGGGTGTCCGTCGAGGCGCTCGCGCTGACCGTGCTCCTCACCTACGTCGTCCAAGGGCTGCTGGGCGCGGCCGGCTATGCGCCCACCGGGGTGCTCGCGGTCTCCCTGTTCACCGTCGTCGTGGTCCTCGGCACCGCCCTGCGCGGCCGCCGCGAGGCCCGCGCGCAACTCGTCGAGCAGACCACGCTCACCGCCGAGGAGCGCACCCGGCGCACCCTGCTGGAGGAGCGCAGCCGCATCGCGCGGGAGCTGCACGACGTGGTGGCCCACCACATGTCGGTCATCTCCATCCAGGCGCAGGTCGCCCCGCACCTCGTGGCGAACCCGCCCGACGAGCTCAGGGAGAACCTCGCGGGCATACGGCAGAACGCGCTGGAGGCACTGACCGAACTGCGCCGCGTGCTGGGCGTGCTGCGCTCGGAGCACCCCGGCCCGGGGGAGCCGTTCGGCGACGCGGGTGACGAGAGCACTCCGCACGCCCCGCAGCCCACGCTCGACCGGCTCGACGCGCTGGTGGAGAACACCCGGGCGGTCGGACGCGAGGTCGTCACCGACATCCGGGGCGAGCGGCGTCCGCTGCCGCCCGGTGTGGAGCTGTCGGCGTACCGGATCGTGCAGGAGGCGCTGAGCAACGCCCTGCGGCACGCGCCCGGCGCGCGGATCACGGTCCGTCTCACCTACGAGCCGGACGGCCTGGAGGTGGAGATCGTCAACGGCCGCCCGACCGGGCCGCCACCGCCGTCGACGGGGGCGGGCCACGGGCTGCTCGGCATGCGGGAGCGGGTCGCGATGCTCGGGGGCACCATGACGGCGCACCTGTGGCACTGGGACGGTTTCAAGGTCACCGCCTTCCTCCCGGAGACCCCGCCCGCCGACGCCCCGGGCACCGACCATCCGACGGCCCGCAGGAAAGGGACCTCATGACGAGCGGCACCGGCAGACCCATCCGGGTTCTCATCGTCGACGACCAGGCGATGGTCCGGCAGGGCTTCACCGTGCTGCTCGGCATACAGCCCGACATGGAGGTCGTCGGCGACGCGAAGAACGGTGAGGGCGGCATCGCCCTGGCCTCGGAGCTCGCCCCGGACGTCGTCCTGATGGACATCCGCATGCCCGGGATCGGCGGCATCGAGGCCACCCGGCACATCGCCGCGGCCCACCCGGACATGCGGGTGCTGGTGCTCACCACCTTCGACCTCGACGAGTACGTGTACGACGCGCTGCGCGCCGGAGCCTCCGGGTTCCTGCTGAAGGACGCGTCGTCGGAGCAGCTCGCCGAGGCGGTCCGGGTGGTCGCGGCCGGGGAAGCGCTGCTCGCCCCGGTCATCACCCGCAAGCTGATCGCCGAGTTCTCCCGGCTCGACGGCAAGCCCCGCACCCCGCTCAAGGAACGCGTCGGCGATCTGACCGAGCGGGAGACGGAGGTGCTCGCGCTGATCGCGCAGGGCCTGTCGAACGCGGAGATCGCCCGGCACCTGTTCGTGGCCGAGCAGACGGTGAAGACCCACGTCGGCAGGATCCTGGTGAAGCTGGGCCTGAGGGACCGGACGCAGGCGGCGGTGTTCGCCTACGAGTCGGGGGTCGTGCGGCCGTCGGGGTACTGAGGCCCCCGGCAATCCCCGTAGTACCTGAGAGGGACCCTCGGTGACCCCTCTCACTGGGGACGACCGGGAGGCCGGGCCCCGCTTACCGTTCTGTACGTGACCGAGACGACTCACCTTCAGACCACGCCACCGGGGGACGGGGCCAAGCAGCACAGCCCCGAATACCGGGTGGCGGTGGACTCCCTGCGCGGTCTGCGGCAGGACCTGATCCACGACGCGTTCGCCTACCGGCCGCTGCCGCCCCGGCGCACGGACGGGTGGCTCGTCCGGCGGCTGCCGGGAAGGCTGCGGGAGTACGCGGCATGGCTACCGCACGCGGTGATCACCGCCGGGGCCCTGCTCACCTTGGCCATCGCCACGGCCGACTTCGGCGGTCCGGCTCTGCTGCTCGGTCTGTTCTGCGCGGTTCCCGTGCTGCTGACCATGGTGCGGCCGGTCGGCGCGTTCTGGGCGTCCATGGTCTCGACCCCGCTCCTCGCCATGTTCGGCAGCCAGTGGGGCGAGTGGCCCTGGACGCCCGGCAGCTTCGCCTGCCATCTGATCGTGCTGACGGTCGTGGCCGTGCGCACCCGGCCGCGCACGGCCGGATGGATGTGGGTACTGACGGCGCTGTACGCCCTGGTCGCGGATGCCGGCATCGGCCCGACCAACACGTACGGCACCAACTCCGCCCCCATGCTGATCCTCTCGGCCCTGATCCTGCTCTGTGTCACCGTCCGGCACATCCGCCGCGACGCCGAGCAGGAGGTCACCGCCCAGCAGACGGTCACCGCGCACGAGCGTTCCCGCCGCACCCTGCTGGAGGAGCGCACCACGATCGCCCGCGAGCTGCACGACGTGGTCGCCCACCACATGTCGGTGGTCGCCATCCAGGCGGAGGCCGCGCCCTACCGGGTGGAGAACCCGCCGCCGGAGCTGGAGAAGGCGTTCGCCACGATCCGGGAGAACGCGGTGGCGGCGCTGACCGAACTGCGCCGGGTGCTCGGCGTCGTCCGCGCCGAGGACTACGAGGTCCCGGACGCCCCGCAGCCCACCCTCGCCGACCTGGACGGGCTGCTGGCCAACGTCCGGGAGGCCGGGCTGACCGCGGAGAAGGTGGTGACGGGCGCGGTGCGCGAGCTGCCACAGGGCGTGGAGCTGTCGGCGTACCGCATCGTGCAGGAGGCTCTGAGCAACACCTTGCGGCACGCACCGGGCGCGACCGCCCGGGTCGAGATCGGCTACGTGCTCGGCGGCCTGGGGCTGCGCATAGTCAACGGCCCGCCGCCCAACACCAGCCTCATCAAGCCCTCGCCCGGCGCCGGGCACGGCATCACGGGCATGCGGGAGCGGGTGTCGATGCTGAACGGCGAGATGACGGCCGGCGGCACGGACGACGGAGGTTACGAGGTGGCGGTGTACCTGCCGGTCGCCCTGCCGGACGAGGGTGACGCATGACCATTCGTGTCCTGATCGCGGACGACCAGATGATGGTGCGCGAGGGGTTCTCGGTCCTGCTGAACGCGATGCCCGACATCGAGGTCGTCGGCGAGGCGGTGAACGGCCGGGAGGCCGTCACCAAGGTGCGCGAGCTCGCACCGGACGTGGTGCTGATGGACATCCGCATGCCCGAGCTGAACGGCATAGAGGCGACCCGCGAGATCGTGGCCGCCGACGGCGCGGCGAAGGTGCTGGTGCTCACCACCTTCGACCTCGACGAGTACGTGTACCAGGCGCTGCGCGCGGGTGCCTCCGGCTTCCTCCTCAAGGACGCCTCGGCCCGCCAGCTGGCCGACGGTGTGCGGGTCGTGGCCTCCGGGGAGGCGCTCCTGGCCCCCTCGGTGACCAGGCGCCTGATCACCGAGTTCTCCAAGCTCTCCGAGAAGCCGCACCTCATGCCCTCCGCCCAGGCGGCCTACGGTGACCTCACCGATCGGGAGACGGAGGTGCTGGTCCTCATCGCGCAGGGCCTGTCGAACTCGGAGATCGCGCAGCGGCTGGTCGTCGCCGAGTCGACGATCAAGACGCATGTCAGCCGGATCCTGGTGAAGCTGGGCCTCAGGGACCGGACACAGGCGGCGGTCTTCGCGTACGAGGCGCGGCTGGTGACCCCGGGGTGACAGCCGGACGCCGCCCCTGGTCAGAGTGGGGGTTGCCGGGCTAGCGTCCGTTCATGGCAGCTGTTCACGACCTCGGGTTCGACCCGTGGGACCCGGCGTTCCTCACCGACCCGTACCCCGTCTACGCCGAGCTGCGTGCCCGGGGCCGCGTGCACTGGTTCGAGCCCACGAACCAGTGGCTCGTCCCGCACCACGCGGACGTCTCGGCACTGCTGCGCGACCGGCGCCTCGGCCGCACGTACCAGCACCGGTTCTCGCACCAGGAGTTCGGCCGTACGTCGCCCCCGCCGGAGCACGAGCCGTTCCACACCCTCAACGACCACGGGATGCTCGACCTGGAGCCCCCGGATCACACCCGGATCCGCCGTCTGGTGTCGAAGGCGTTCACGCCGCGCACGGTGGAGCGGCTGAAGCCGTACGTGGAGGGCCTGGCCGGCGAGCTGGTGTCCACGCTGGTCGAGGCGGGCGGCGGCGACCTGCTGAAGGACGTCGCCGAGCCCCTCCCCGTCGCGGTGATCGCCGAGATGCTCGGCATCCCGGAGTCCGACCGGGCCCCGCTGCGCCCCTGGTCGGCGGACATCTGCGGGATGTACGAGCTCAAGCCGTCCGAGGACACGGCGGCGAAGGCGGTCCGGGCGTCGGTCGAGTTCTCCGACTACCTGCGCGAGCTGATCGCGGCCCGCCGCGAGGAGCCCGGCGAGGACCTCATCTCGGGGCTCATCGCAGCCCACGACGAGGGCGACCGGCTCACCGAGCAGGAGATGATCTCCACCTGCGTCCTGCTGCTCAACGCCGGCCACGAGGCCACGGTGAACGCCACGGTCAACGGCTGGTACGCCCTGTTCCGCAACCCGTCCCAGCTGGAGGCGCTGCGCGCGGACCACACGCTCATCCCCTCCGCGATCGAGGAGCTGATGCGCTACGACACCCCGCTGCAGCTGTTCGAGCGCTGGGTCCTGGACGAGATCGAGATCGACGGCACGACGATCCCGCGCGGCGCGGAGATCGCCATGCTGTTCGGCTCCGCCAACCACGACCCGGCGGTGTTCCGGAACCCGTCCGCCCTGGACCTCACCCGCGTGGACAACCCCCACATCTCCTTCAGCGCCGGCATCCACTACTGCATCGGCGCACCCCTGGCCCGGATCGAACTGGCGGCCTCGATGGGGGCGCTGCTGGAGAGGGCCCCGAAGCTGCGACTCGCCACCGAGCCGGAGAGGAAGCCGAACTTCGTGATCAGAGGGCTGGAGGCACTGGCGGTCGAGGTCGGCTGATCGGTACTGGAGGCGCTGGCGGTCGAGGCGGGCTGATCAGCCGGCGTCCGGCTGGTCAGGTCGTCATGTCCCGCCGCCGCAACCCTGCCAGCCCCCCGGCCACCAGCACCACCGCCACCCCGGTCAGCACGGACACCGGCCCCCACTCCATGGAGCCGCCCGGCAGCTTCGGCAGATGCCCGAACGGCGAGACGTCCAGCACCGCCCGCGGCACATCCAGCGCAGGCCCGACCCACCCGATCAGCAGCACCGCCCCGGCGACACCCCAGGCCGCAACGGCCGCCCGGGGCAGGACGCCGTGCAGCAGCACCGCCACCCCGCCGATCACCCACACCGCCGGGAGCTGGACGAGGCACGCGGCCAGGAGCGGCCCGGTCTGCCTGCCGTAGCCGACGGCGAAGCCCAGTCCGGCCAGGAGCATGATCAAGGCGGCACCGCCGAAGGCGATCACCAGATGCCCGGCGGCCCAGCGCAGGCGCCCCACCGCGTTCGCCAGCACCGGTTCCGCCCGGCCCGAGGTCTCCTCGCCGTGCAGACGCAGCACCGACGCCACGATCCAGAGCGCCGCGACCAGGCCCAGCATGCCGATCATGGACGCCAGGAACGCGTCCGTGAGGCCGGACTGCCCGCCCATCCGCTCGATGATGCGCCGGGCGTCGGCGTTGTCGCCGACCAGGTCGGCCGCGCCCTCGGTCATGCCGCCGTAGACGACCCCGGCGAGGAAGAAGCCGATGCTCCAGCCCAGTACGCCGCCGCGCTGCAACCGCCAGGCCAGGGCGCCCGCGGTGCCCAGGCGGCCGGAGGCCGGGCCCGGCCGGGTCGGCAGGAAGCTCATGCCGAGGTCCCGGCGGCCGGCCAGGGCATAGGCCACCGCCCCCTGGAGAGCCACCGCCCCGGCGAACAGGGCCAGCACCCACCAGCGCTCGGAGGCGTACGGCCGCAGGTGCTCCAGCCAGCCCAGTGGCGACAGCCAGGTCAGGACCGACGAGCCGTCAGCGGTGGCCGAGTCGCCCGCCGCGCGCAGGACGAAAGCCGCCCCGAGCACCGCCGCCGTCAGGCCGCGTGCCAGCCGTGCGCTCTCCGTCAGCTGTGCGACGATCGCCGCCGCCGTGGCGAAGACCATGCCGGCCCCGGCGATTCCCAGCCCCAGGGCCAGGGCCCCGGCGGTGCCCCGTCCGGTCAGGCCCGCCGCCACCAGCAGCGCCAGCACCGTGTTGGCGACCGCCGCGGCCAGCAGGGCCGCCGTCAGAGAGGCCCGGCGGCCCACCGTCCCGGACGCGACCAGTTCCTGACGGCCGCTCTCCTCCTCGTCCCGGGTGTGCCGTACGACGACCAGCAGGCTCATCACGGCGGCCAGGGAACCGGCGTAGATGCCGACGCGCCAGGCCGTCAGGGCGCCCAGCGAGTCGCCGAAGACCGGGCCGACCATCGCGCGCAGGGAGGAGTTGCTCTCCATCTGCCGGACGAGGTCGGCGCGTTCGGCCGGGGTGCCGTAGAGGCCCTCCAGGGTGTTCGGCATGGAGAGGACCATCAGCGCGTTCACCGCGATCCAGACGGGGATCATCAGCCGGTCGCGGCGCAGGGCGAAGCGCAGCAGTGTGCTCGTACCGGCGAGTTGGCGTGAGCTGCCACGCCGTACCGCGAAGGCCGTCATCGGCCCGCCGCCTCGTCCTGGTAGTGCCGCAGGAACAGTTCCTCCAGCGTGGGCGGTGTGGACGTCAGCGACCGTACGCCCGACTCGCTCAGCGACCGCAGAACGCCGTCCAGCCGGTCGGTGTCGACCTGGAGCCGGACGCGGCGCCCCCGCACGTCGAGGTCGTGCACACCGGGCAGCGCCGACAGCCCGTCGGGCGGCCCTGCGAGTTCGGCGACGACGCTGGTGCGGGTCAGATGGCGCAGGTCGGCGAGCGAACCGCTCTCGACCGTACGGCCGTTGCGGATGATGCTCACCCGGTCGCACAGCTCCTCGACCTCGCTGAGGATGTGGGAGGAGAGCAGGACCGTGCGGCCCCGGTCGCGCTCCTCCTCGACGCAGCGCCGGAAGACCTCCTCCATCAGCGGGTCCAGCCCCGAGGTCGGCTCGTCCAGGATCAGCAGGTCGACGTCCGAGGCGAACGCGGCGACCAAGGCGACCTTCTGCCGGTTGCCCTTGGAGTACGTGCGGCCCTTTTTGGTGGGGTCGAGTTCGAAGCGCTCGACCAGTTCCGCTCGGCGCCTCGCGTCGAGCCCTCCGCGCAGCCGGCCGTAGAGGTCGATGACCTCGCCGCCGGAGAGGTTGCGCCACAGCGTCACGTCCCCGGGGACGTAGGCGATCCGGCGGTGCACCTCCACCGCGTCCGCCCAGGGGTCGCGGCCGAGCACCTGCGCGGCGCCCGAGTCGGCGCGCAGCAGACCGAGCAGGACCCGGATGGTGGTGGACTTCCCGGCGCCGTTGGGGCCGAGGAAGCCATGGACCTCACCGGCGGCGACCTCCAGGTCGAGCCCATCGAGAGCGTGCGTCCGCCCGAAGGACTTGTGCAGCCCGGAGACGGTGATGGCCTTCGTCATGCTTCAGAACGTACGCTTCCTTCAGAAATTTGTGAAGTTAAAGAAGCATGTGAACCACGGATAGGATGGGCCTCATGACCGAATCAGCCGGGACCGGCCGGGACGCGGAGGCCGTGTCGAGGTTCGTGGAGTCCTTCGCCGCGCAGCTGGTCGAGGCGGGGATGGCGCGGATGCCCGCCCGGGTCTTCGCCGCGCTGCTCTCCTGCGACGCGGGCTCGATGACCTCCGCCGAGCTGGGGGAGCAACTGCGGGTCAGCCCCGCGGCGGTGTCCGGGGCGGTGCGCTACCTGGCCCAGACGCACATGGTCTCGCGCGAGCGGGATCCGGGCTCGCGCCGGGAGCGCTACCGGGTGCACGGCGACCAGTGGTACGAAGCCCTCACCAACCGCGACGCCGTCCTCAAGCGCTGGGAGACCGCCCTGCGCGAGGGTGTCACCAGCCTCGGCCCCGACACCCCGGCCGGCCGCCGGATGTCGGAGACCCTCGCCTTCTTCGAGTTCATGGAGGGCGAACTCGCAGCCCTGATGGAGCGGTGGCGGGTGCACCGGGACAAGACGTTCGGGCCGGGGTGACCCCGTCCTGGAGAAGATCGTCGAACGGGCCGGCTCACGGCCCCGTCGGCACCATCAGCCCCCACGCCCCCTCGCGCACCACCCACGTCCGGGTCCGCACCGGCCCCGACACCACCGTGTCCGCGCGGTAGCGGAAGTGCGCCCCGGACACCGTCACCGTCCGGCCCTCCGCCAGCAGCGGCAAGGCCTCCGCGCCCACCGACACGGGTCTGACCTCCACCGACGCGACACCCGGCGCGGCCGGTGACACCGACACCGCCTCCACCGGCTGGTTCAGGTCGACGAGGGTCCGCCCGTCCACCTCGACCCGCAGCCGGGAGGGCCCCGGCTCGGGCGCCGCGGCCGGCCGGGTCGGGCGGCCCGCCGGAACCAGCGTCCGGACCAGGGACTGGCAGGTCCGCAGCCACGGGCGGCCCGGCACGTCGTCCGGATCCGGCGCGGCCTGCGGACCGGCCCCGGCGGCCGGCGAGGGCCGCAGCGGCGGTATCCGCAACGCGCCGAGCACCACCCCGTCGCTGTCGTCGACCATCAGGTCCATGCGCCGCTCGACCCCGTCGAGCACCGCCCGCGCCGCCGCCACCGGCCCCGTCGGCACCCCCAGCGACCGGGCCAGGGACAGCGCGCCCCCGACCGGCACCAGCGACAGCACACATCCGGCCAGCTCCCGGTGCCGGTGCAGCAGCGCCACCGCCCGGATCAGCGCCCGGTCGTCGCCCACCACCACCGGTCGCCGCGAGCCCCGCCGGGCCAGCGCCCGGGCGAACTCCTCCGGCCCGTCCGGCAGGCACAGCTTCAGTCCGGCACCCGCCCCGAGCACGTCTTTCGCGATCCGGACGGACTCGCCGTCCGACCTACGGGCGACCGGGTCGACCACCACCAGCAGCTGCTCGGACGTCGCGGAAGTCGCCACCTCGGCCATGCCTCGCTTCCTCGGGTAGCATCTTTGTGCAAGAGCCCCTTGCGCTATTGCGCCAGGGGCTTCGTCTATTCCGGGGCATCCGGTCCGACGGTTGGCGGCCAACGGCGGTCGCGGTGCACGCGGCTGCCTGTTCTCGCGTTCGCCCTCGACCATGGACATGCCCCGCCCGGAAGGGGTGTACGCGCGTGCCCGCACTTGTGCTGCTCGGTGCTCAGTGGGGTGACGAAGGCAAGGGAAAGGCCACCGACCTTCTCGGTGGCTCCGTGGATTATGTAGTGCGCTACCAGGGCGGCAACAACGCCGGCCACACGGTGGTCGTAGGTGACCAGAAGTACGCACTGCACCTCCTCCCTTCCGGAATCCTGTCTCCCGGCTGTACGCCGGTCATCGGTAACGGTGTCGTCGTCGACCCGTCGGTCCTGCTCTCCGAGCTGAGCGGTCTGAACGAGCGTGGCGTCGATACGTCCAAGCTCCTCCTCAGCGGAAACGCGCACATCATCACCCCGTACAACGTGACGGTGGACAAGGTGACCGAGCGCTTCCTCGGCAAGCGGAAGATCGGCACGACCGGGCGCGGTATCGGCCCGACGTACGCCGACAAGATCAACCGCGTCGGGATCCGTGTGCAGGACCTGTACGACGAGTCGATCCTCACGCAGAAGGTCGAGGCGGCCCTCGACGTCAAGAACCAGATCCTCACCAAGCTCTACAACCGGCGCGCGATCGCCGTGGACCAGGTGGTCGAGGAGCTGCTGGCCTACGCCGACAAGCTCGCGCCGTACGTCGCCGACACCGTCCTGGTCCTCAACCAGGCGCTGGAGGAGGACAAGGTCGTCCTGTTCGAGGGCGGCCAGGGCACGCTCCTCGACATCGACCACGGCACGTACCCCTTCGTCACCTCGTCGAACCCGACCGCGGGCGGCGCCTGCACCGGTGCCGGTGTCGGTCCGACGAAGATCAGCCGGGTCATCGGCATCCTCAAGGCGTACACGACCCGGGTCGGCGCCGGTCCGTTCCCGACGGAGCTGTTCGACGAGGACGGCGAGGCGCTGCGCCGCATCGGCGGGGAGCGCGGTGTCACCACCGGCCGTGACCGCCGCTGCGGCTGGTTCGACGCGGTCATCGCCCGCTACGCGACCCGCGTGAACGGCCTGACCGACTTCTTCCTCACCAAGCTCGACGTCCTCACCGGCTGGGAGCAGATCCCGGTCTGCGTGGCGTACGAGATCGACGGAAAGCGTGTCGAGGAGCTCCCGTACTCCCAGACCGACTTCCACCACGCCAAGCCGGTCTACGAGATGCTCCCCGGCTGGAACGAGGACATCTCCAAGGCCAAGTCCTTCGGTGACCTGCCGAAGAACGCCCAGGCGTACGTGAAGGCGCTGGAGGAGATGTCCGGCGCCCCGATCTCCGCGATCGGCGTGGGCCCGGGCCGGGACGAGACGATCGAGATCAACTCGTTCATCTGAGCAGTCCACCGTTCGCAGGCCGCTCCCCGTTCCCCACGGGGGGCGGCCCGCTTTCTCCCGAAGGGAGACTTGCCCGGATCGGGCATACGCTGAAGCCATACCCCCACGTGCGTCGACCAGAAGAAGGTGAGTGCGATGCGCGTACTGCTCAAGGCGTCCATGGACACGGAGAAGGCCAACGAGGCCATCCGGAACGGCACCCTGGGGAAGCTCATCCAGGAGTCGCTGGAACAGATCAAGCCCGAAGCGGCCTACTTCACCTCCGAGCACGGCAAGCGCACCGCTTTCCTGTTCTTCGACATGCAGGACAGCTCGCAGATGCCGGTGCTCAGCGAGCCCTTCTTCCTCCAGCTCAACGCGGAGGTCACCTACACGCCGGTGATGAACGTCGACGACGTGCAGAAGGGCCTGTCCCAGCTGGGGCGCTGAGCGCGCGGCTCAGCTGAAGACGATCATCGACCCCTGGGCGAGACTGCGGGTGACGGCCGCGTGCAGCCCGAGCCAGACGTGCCGCTCACGGGCGAACGGACTCGGGTCGTACGGGGCGGGAACGGCCGGTTCCTCCAACTCCGTGGGAGCGAGCGGCGGCTGGGGAGCCGCCGGCGGGTTGGCCGGGTCGATACCGATGCCCTGGGCGACCGTCTCCAGTTCCCGCAGCAGTGCGTGCGAGGAGCCCAGGGGGCCGCCGCCGGCGAGGAGATCGTCGTCGGCGAGCGGACTGGGGAAGTCGACGGGGACGTAGGCGCCCGCGTGGTCGTAGTGCCACACCAGATGGGACTGCTGGGCCGTCGACTCGAACATCTCCAGCAACTGCTCGTAGTCACCGCCGAGTTCGTCCACGGGCGTCACCGGCAGGCCGCACACCTGGAGCAGATAGGCGCGGCGCAGGAAGTGCAGCGCGTCGTAGTCGAAGCCCGCGACCGGGGCGACGTCGCCGGACAGGCCCGGCATGTACTGGTACACCGGCACCGGCGGCAGACCGGCTTCGGCGAGCACCTTGTTGTATTGCGCGAGTTCCTCGGCGAAGGGGTTGTCCGGCGTGTGGCACAACACGTCCACGAGCGGTACCAGCCACAGGTCACAGGCCAAAGAAGGCTCCTCGCTCAGCGCGGTCGGGTAGCACGGTGGTCAAGAAGGGTAGCGGTGCGGCACGGTCACGGCTTGCGCCGTGCATGTCCCATACCCATACGCGCAGCGGCGACGCGGGTCATCCGGAGGCGAGCCGCTCGATCAGGGTGAGCGAGTGCGCGTTGTACGCGGCGATGATCGCCCGGGCGGAGTCGTTGTCGCGGGCGATCAGGGCCTCCACCAGCTGCGTGTGACCGGCCCACAGCTCGCCGCGCAGATCGGTGAGCCGGCGCAGGTGCTGCACCGCGCAGACCCAGGTCTGGACGCGCAGCCGGTGCAGGAAGTCGGCGAGGTAGGGGTTGCCGAAGCAGGCGCCGAGCTCGCGCCAGAAGCGCAGGTCGTAGCCGATGAGAACGGTGAGGTCACCGGCCGCCGCGGCCCGCTGCGCCTCCTCGCCCCGCCTGCGGACCCCGGCGACGACGGCGGCGGCCCGGGGATCGTCGGGCCGCACCGCGTTCGGGCGTCCCGCGGTGAGCGCCAGGAACATCCCCTCGATGACCAGCCCGCGGGCCTCGATCATGCCGCGGAAGTCGTCGACCGAGTACTCGCGGACCCGGAAGCCGCGGTGCTGGTCGGCTTCGAGGAGCCCCTGCGCGGAGAGATCGACGAGCGCCTCGCGCACCGGTGTCGCGGACACCCCGTACTGCTCGGCGATCTCCTTGACCGTGAACTCCTGCCCCGGCTGGAGCCGCCCGGCCAGCACCTCGTCACGGAGCGCGTCGGCGATCTGCTGCCGCAGGGTGCTGCGCGTCACGGCGCCGTTGCCGGTGCTGGCGGGCATGGTCAGGGCGTCTCCCTCGTCGCGTCGGGTGGCGTGCGCATCCATGTCTACGAGCACGCCACCTTACGCGTTCGAATGAGGCCCGAGAATGTCGGTTACTGACGGGTGTACAAGTCTTTACTCGGTGTACTCGTCGGCGACCGAGAGTGCCGCGTCCAGCGCGGCGAGCCCTTCCTTGAGCTCCGCCTCGCTGACGTTGCAGGGCGGAACGACGTGCGTCCGGTTCATGTTCACGAAGGGCCACAGGCCGCCCTTCTTCGCGGCGGCGGCGAAGGCGGCCATGGGAGCGTTGGCCTCACCGGCCGCGTTGTACGGCACCAGCGGCTCCCGCGTCCCGCGGTCGCGGACCAGCTCCAGCGCCCAGAACATGCCGGTGCCGCGCACCTCGCCGACGCTCGGGTGCCGCTCGGCGAGCGCGCGCAGTTCCGGCCCGACGACGTCGGCGCCCAGCCGGGCCGCGTTCTCGACGACGCCCTCCTCGGCCATGACGTTGATCGTCGCCACCGCGGCCGCGCAGGCCAGGGGGTGCCCGGAGTACGTCAGGCCGCCGGGGTAGGGCCGCTTCCCGAACGTCTCCGCTATGGCGCCCGAGATCGCGACACCGCCCAGCGGCACGTATCCGCTGTTCACACCCTTCGCGAAGGTCAGCAGGTCGGGCGTGACGCCGAACAGGTCCGCGGCGAACCACTCACCGGTGCGCCCGAACCCGGCCATGACCTCGTCCAGGACGAAGACGATCCCGTGCTTGTCGCAGATCTCCCGCACCCCGGCGAGATAGCCGGGCGGCGGCACCATGATCCCGGCCGTGCCCGGGATCGTCTCCAGGATGATCGCCGCGACGGTCGAGGGCCCCTCGAAGGCGATCGTCGTCTCCAGGTGCTCCAGCGCCCGCGCGCACTCCTGCTCCTCGGTCTCGGCGTAGAAGCGGGAGCGGTAGAGGTAGGGCGCCCAGAAGCGCACCACCCCGGCCGTGCCGCTGTCGGACGCCCAGCGGCGCGGGTCGCCGGTGATGTTCACGGCCTGCTGGGTGCCGCCGTGGTACGAGCGGTACGCCGAGAGCACCTTCGGGCGGCCCGTGTGCAGACGGGCCATCCGGACGGCGTGCTCGACGGCGTCGGCGCCCCCGTTGGTGAAGAAGATCTTGTCCAGGTCGCCCGGGGTGCGCTCGGCGATCAGCCGGGCCGCCTCCGACCGGGCCTCGACGGCGAAGGCGGGCGCGAAGGTCGTCATCGTCGCGGCCTGCTCCTGGATCGCGGCGACGACCTTCGGGTGCTGGTAGCCGATGTTCGTGTAGACGAGCCCGCTGGAGAAGTCGAGGTAGCGCCGGCCGTCGTAGTCCCAGAAGTACGACCCCTCGGCACCGGCGACGGCGAGCGGGTCGATGAGCTCCTGGGCGGACCAGGAGTGGAACACGTGGTCACGGTCGGCGGCCTTGACGGCGGCACCGGCTTCGGGGTTCGGCTGAGGGGTCATGCGGGCGAGCGTAGGCGCGGGGGAGAGGGCGGTGAAAGCGGCGGCCTGTCGGGCGTCGGCGGCGGCCCCCCGACAGGTTGTCCAGGCGGAACCGGCGGGGGGAGGGTATTGACAGCATACTGCCTTCTCGACAGAATGCTGTCATAAACGCACGGGATCGAGGAGGAGTCATGAACACCACCACCGGCAAGCCCGTCCATCTCGCCGTCTACGACACCCTGGCCGACTGGGAGACCGGTCACGCCACGGCCCAGCTCGCCCGCACCGGCCACGAGATCCGTACCGTCGGCCCGGACACGGCCCCGGTGCGGAGCATCGGCGGACTGCGCATCCAGCCCGACCTGGCCCTGGAGGACCTGCGTCCCGAGGACAGCGCACTGCTGATCCTGCCGGGCGCCGACCTCTGGGACACCAGCGACGACCTCGCCCCCTTCGCCCGCACGGCCCGGGCCTTCCTGGACGCGGGCGTCCCGGTCGCCGCGATCTGCGGAGCCACCGCCGGACTCGCCCGGGAGGGCCTGCTCGACGACCGCGACCACACCAGCGCGGTCTCCTTCTACCTGGCCGCGACCGGCTACGCGGGCGGCGGGCGCTACATCGAGGCCGACGCCGTCACCGACGGAGCCCTGGTCACCGCGGGCCCGACCGAGCCCGTCGCCTTCGCCCGCGAGATCCTCCGGCTCCTCGGGGTCTACGAGGGTGAGGTGCTGGACGCCTGGTACCGGCTGTTCCACGACTCCGACGAGGCGGCGTACGCGGTGCTGGAGAAGGCCGGCGCGCTGTGAGCCGCGAGCACCAGGACCTCCTCAGCCGCAGCGCCCTCGGGGTGTTCGGGCTCAACGGCCGGTTCCTCGCCGTCGCGGAGGAACTGGCCCGGCCCGCCGGGCTCACCGCCGCCTGGTGGCAGGTGCTCGGCGCGGTCCTCGGGGAGCCGCTGCCCGTCTCCGGCATCGCGCGCGCCATGGGCATCACACGGCAGAGCGTGCAGCGCATCGCCGATCTGCTGGTGGAGCGGGGGCTCGCGGAGTACCGGCCGAACCCGGCGCACCGCCGCGCCAAGCTCCTCGCGCCGACCGCGCAGGGGCGCGCGGCCATCGCCCGGATCGACCCCGGGCACGCGGCGTTCGCGGACCGGCTGGCGGAGGCGTTCGGCGAAGCGGAGCTGGCCGAGGCGGTACGGCTGCTCGAACGTCTTTCGACGGTGCTGGACCAGGTGGGGCCGCCCGGAACGCAGCCTCCGCCTGTTACGGAACCGTAGACATCGCCCAGGCCACCCCGCCCCGGCCCGGCACTATTCTCGATCTGTTGCTCGCGTGTGGGGGGAAGGCGGCTGAGCGATGGAGAAGCTGGGGTCCGGGGATCCACTGGGGGTGCCCCCAGGCGTTGAGCGCTGGGGGAGCATCGGGGCCTACCGGTTGCTGGCGCGGCTCGGTGCGGGGGGCATGGGGCAGGTGTATCTGGCCCGTTCCGAGCGGGGCCGTACGGTCGCCGTGAAACTCGTGCGCGAGGAGCTGGCCGCGCAGGAGGAGTTCCGGGAGCGGTTCCGGCAGGAGGTGCAGGCCGCGCGGCGGGTCGGCGGGTACTGGACGGCGCCGGTGCTCGACGCGGACACCGAGGCCGCCGTGCCGTGGGTCGCCACCGGGTACGTCGCCGGGCCGAGCCTGCAGCAGGTGGTCGGGCACGACCACGGGGCCCTGCCCGAGCGGACGGTCCGCATCCTCGCGGCCGGGCTCGCGCACGCGCTCAAGGACATCCACGCCGCCGGCATCGTCCACCGCGACCTCAAGCCGTCCAACGTGCTGGTCACCATCGACGGCCCGCGCGTCATCGACTTCGGTATCGCACGCGCCCTGGAGACCGTCACGGACGGCGGGCTCACGCGTACCGGCGCGCTCGTCGGATCGCCCGGCTTCATGGCGCCCGAGCAGGTGCGGGGCGACCGCATCACCCCGGCGTGCGACGTCTTCTGCCTCGGCTCGGTCCTCGCCTACGCCGCGACCGGCGCCCTGCCCTTCGGCACCGCCAACAGCGGCGTGCACGCCCTGATGTTCCGCATCGCCCAGGAGGAACCGGACCTGGACGGCGTCCCCGAGGGCATCGCCGACCTGGTCCGTGACTGCCTGCGCAAGGACCCCGCCGCCCGGCCCTCCCTCGACCGCGTCCTGGAACGCACGGGCGCGGACGACACCGTCGCGGACGGCCGAGCCCTCGATCCGTGGCTGCCGAGCGCGCTGGTGGCGCAACTGGGGCGGCACGCGGTGCGGTTGCTGGAGACGGAGGATCCGGAGGGAGCCGGCCACGCCGAGGGAGCGGGTTCTTCGCAGCCGCCTGCCCCGCGGACTTCCGGCCCCGACGAAGGTGCCGGCCCCGGCCCGACCCCCGAACACGCCCCCGCCGCCGACGAGTCGTCGCCCCGTCCCGCGCTGCCCCCGGCCCCCGCGACGGCGCCCGCCGCGACAGCAGGCCCGCCCCCGCCGGGTCTGCCGGGCGAGGGTCCGCCGGTGAACCATCTGCCCACGATGGTCGCGGGGCAGAGCGCGCCCCCGGCGCCACAGCAACTCCCGGCCGCGGGTGCCCCGCCCCACCCGCAGACACCCCAGCCCCCGTACCCGGCATACGGCTACCCCCAGCAGCACCCGCAGCAGCACCCCCAGCCCGGAGCCCCGGGCGTCGCCCCGCCCCACCCCGCCTACGGCGGCCTCGGCACCACCCCGCCCTACGGCCCGCCGCCCTACGGCGCGACCCCGCCGTACGGCCCTCCGCAGCCGCAGCGCGGAAGGGACGGCCGTTCCACCGCCCTGCTCGTCGTGATCGCCCTGGTCGTAGCGCTCGCCGCGGGCGGGTCGGTGTACGCGCTGATGCAGGGCGGCGACGACCGGGGCGACGACCGCCCCGGCGGCACGCAGAGCACGGGCCCGACCCCGGACCCGTCCCCGACGACCTCGCAGCAGGACACCTCCACCTCCCCTTCCCCGGCGGACGGCACGATCCCGGCCGGCTACCTCGGCACCTGGACCACGACCATCGACAACGCCGACGGCGAGCACAGCCGTTCGCTCACCCTCCAGCAGGGCGAACCGGGCGACACGGTCCTGTCCCTCGTGGCCGACGGCCCGACCAAGGGCGGCGGCACCTACCACTGCGTGTTCGAGGGGCGGTTGACCGCGAAGCCCGGCACCGACGGCGCGCTGAGCATCGGCCCGACCACCGTGAAGGTCGGACAGCCCCGCTCCGCCTGCACCCCGGGCGCGGCCACCCAGGTGACCCTCCTCCCCGACGGCACGCTGCAGCGCGTGAACACGAGCAGCGGGGAGCGGCTGACGTACCGGAGGTGAACACTGCCGTCGGCCGTCAGGTCGTCGAACGTCGGGCGCGTTCCGGCCGGCGAGACCGGATCGGCACGCGCGCGGCTTCGAGGTCCCTCACCGCGGCTCCGGCGGGCGCTGCCGCGGCATGTTCGGCCGGGCCCCGCCGTGCGGCGGCACCGTGAACCGCCCGTTCACCCCCGCGTCGGGTCCGCGGCCGGGCCCCGGGAACACCACCGTCTGCAAGGCCACCGGCGCGGCACACCCCGACCGGAATTCGCCCATCCAGTCGGCGGTCTCCACCCGCACCAGTTCCGTCATGTCCTCGGAGAACCTGCGCAGCACCCCGAGGCACCGTTCGGCGGCCTCGCCGGCCGTGCCCTCCGCCGGCCCGAGCACCTCCCGCACGCTCTCCGCCGCCCAGTCGAACTGCAGCGCCTGCAGTCGCCGCTGCACGGCCTGCGCGGTGGCCACGTCCCGCATCCACCCGGACGTCACCCCGAAGTACCGGTCGACGGCCACGCACGCCGCCCCCGCCAGCAACGCCAGACACCCCCAGGGCGCGGTTCCGCCCGCGACCCCGGTCAGATCCAGCAGGGGCAGCGCGACCCCGGTGACCGCCCCGGCCGCGGTCCCGCAGCGCAGCACCCGCGCGCACCGCCGCTTCCACACCCGGTCCGCGAGGTACCAGGCCGCCGTCCGCAACGCCCCGCGCTCCACCCACCGGTACAGCTCGTCCAGCCGGACCGCCGGCTCGCCCCAGTCCCCGAGCGGGAAGACCCGCCCCGTCAGATCGCCCGGCCGCAGCCCGGCCGCCGCCTGCTCGCCCCGCCCGTCCTGAGGCGGCCCCTCGGGCTGCATCTCCGGCTGACCCACCCGGCACTCCTCACTGACCACGAATGACCACGTACGGTTCACTCACCGATCACGCTGCGCGATGGACGAAAGCCCGCTTCCGGAACGCGCCCGACCCTTCCTACCTCCCAATGGGTGGCGAAGACGTCGCTTTCGCCTCTTTTCCGCCCGGAAGTATTCCTTGATCAGGTATAGGGCGCGAGGGGGACTCACTCGAAAGAGTGCTGGGGCGACGGCAGCCCCGACCACGTAGGCTCGTGCCGAACGGGAAAACCCGTACCGAGCAAGGAGCTGATCGTGATCCCCGGTGGTGGCCAGCCCAATATGCAGCAGCTGCTCCAGCAGGCCCAGAAGATGCAACAGGACCTGGCACAGGCGCAGGAGGAACTGGCGCAGACGGAGGTCGACGGGCAGGCGGGCGGCGGTCTGGTGACGGCCACCGTCACCGGCGCCGGCGAGCTGCGCGCCCTGAAGATCGATCCGAAGGCGGTGGACCCGGAGGACACCGAGACCCTCGCCGACCTGGTCGTGGCGGCGGTCCAGGCGGCCAACGAGAACGCTCAGACGCTCCAGCAGCAGAAGCTGGGCCCGCTCGCGCAGGGTCTGGGCGGCGGCGGCATCCCCGGTCTGCCGTTCTGATCCGGCTCACCGCCTTCCTCGGACAGGCGGCAGACAACTACGGTACGTACGGGACGGTGCGTACCGACCCCGAAGACCCCGGAAAGGCAGTCCGTTGTACGAAGGCGTGGTCCAGGACCTGATCGACGAGCTGGGGCGGCTGCCCGGCGTCGGTCCGAAGAGCGCCCAGCGGATCGCCTTCCACATCCTGCAGGCCGAGCCGACGGACGTACGGCGCCTCGCGCAGGCCCTGATGGAGGTCAAGGCGAAGGTCCGCTTCTGCGCGACCTGCGGCAACATCGCGCAGGAGGAGCTGTGCAACATCTGCCGCGACACCCGCCGCGACCCGGCCGTCGTCTGCGTGGTCGAGGAGCCGAAGGACGTCGTGGCGATCGAGCGCACGCGTGAGTTCCGGGGCCGCTACCACGTCCTGGGGGGCGCGATCAGCCCGATCGACGGCGTCGGCCCGGACGACCTGCGCATCAGAGAGCTCCTGGCCCGACTGGCGGACGGGACGGTCACCGAACTGATCCTGGCCACGGACCCGAATCTCGAAGGCGAGGCGACGGCGACGTACCTCGCCCGCATGATCAAGCCCATGGGCCTGAAGGTCACCCGCCTGGCCAGCGGCCTCCCGGTGGGTGGGGACCTGGAATACGCGGACGAGGTCACCCTCGGACGCGCCTTCGAGGGGAGACGACTCCTAGATGTCTGACGCCACGCTGCACGCGACCGACCGGAACCCGGACGATTTCTCGGTCCAGATCGCGGACCAGATCGAGAGCTTCCTGGTCGCCGTCACGGAGGTCGCCAAGGGCGACGAGCCGGAATCGGCCGTGCCCTTCCTCCTCCTGGAGGTCTCGCAACTCCTCCTGGCCGGCGGCCGCCTCGGCGCGCACGAGGACATCGTGCCCGACGAGCGCTACGAACCCGACTCGGGCCCCGAGCCGGACGTCGACGAGCTCCGCGAGAACCTGGCCCGCCTGCTGGACCCGGTCGACGTCTACTCCGAGGTCTTCGACCCCTACGAGCCCCGCAAGGCCCCGGTCCCGGCCCGCATCTCCGACGACCTCACGGACGTCATCACCGACCTCCGCCACGGCATGGCCCACTACCGCGCCGGCCGCACCACGGAGGCCCTGTGGTGGTGGCAGTTCTCCTACTTCTCCAACTGGGGCTCCACCGCCTCGGCGAGCCTGCGGGCCCTCCAGTCGGTCCTCGCCCACGTCCGCCTCGACCAGCCCCTGGCCGAACTCGACGGCCTGGACACCGACCAGGGCATGGGTGACGACACGCTGGAGATCGAGGCGGGCCGGGTGATGGTCGAGGAGATCGCGGAGCCGCTGGGGCTGCGTCCGGCGAAGTAGCCGGTCGGATCCGAGTAGCCGGTCAGATCCGAACGGCCGTACCGGTGACGCCGATTCCGCTGTGCGGGTCCGCCGGTACCGTCACCGTGATGGTGCTCGGGCGGCCCATGTCCGCGCCCTGATGGATCGTCAGGGTCGCGGGTGTGGGCGCGAGTCCGAGTTCCCTGAGGTAGCCGCCGAAGGCGGCCGCCGCCGCTCCTGTCGCCGGGTCCTCCCTCACGCCGCCGGGCGGGAACGGGTTGCGGGCGTGGAAGACGGTGGGGGACTCGCGCCAGACCAGGTCGATCGTGGTCCAGTCCCTGGCGGCCATGAGGGCGGTGAGCGCGGCCATGTCGTAGTCCAGGTCCGCCAGCCGGTCCCGGGTCGCGGCGGCGACGACCGGGTGCCAGGCTCCGGCGAAGGCCACCCGGGGCGGCAGGGCCGGGTCCAGGTCCCCGGCGGACCAGCCGAGGATCGCCAGCAGCTCCGTGAGGTCGGCCTCATCGAGGGGGGCCGTGCGCGGGGCGACGCTCACCAGGGTCGCCACGAGAGTGCTGTCCGCCGCCCGGTCCGTGGTGACGGTGACCAGGCCCGCCGCGGTGCGCAGCAGCAGCCGCCCGGTGCCGTGCCGCTGCGCGTGGGCGACAGCGGTGGCGATCGTGGCGTGACCGCAGAACGGCACCTCGGCGAGCGGGCTGAAGTACCGGACGTTCAGGGAGCCGTCGCAGGCCTCCACCGCGAACGCCGTCTCGGAATAGCCCACTTCGGCCGCCGTCGCCAGCATCGCCGCGTCGTCGGCGCCGCTCGCGTCGAGCACCACTCCGGCGGGGTTGCCGCCCTCGGGATCCGTGCTGAACGCCACGTAGCGCGATATCTCCATGCCCCGACCGTAGCGCCCGGCCCACGGTCACGCAGCGTGTTTTGGCGGCTTCCTGTACGTGCCCTGCACGCGCGCTGTACGGCCCCTAAACGGTGAGACGCGAGGCTGGAGTCACTTCCACCGCAGAGAACGCGGAGGCAGGCCGACTCCCTCGATCACACCGGAGGTGTCATGAACCGTCGCCCCGCCCGCCGGCGCGCAGCCGTCGCCGTCACCGCCACCGCGGTCCTCGCCGCCGGCACCTTCGCCCTCGGTGCGGGGGTCGCCGGAGCCGATCCCGGGAGCAAGGGCGGCAAGCACGCCCAGCCGGTGACCAAGACGCAGGTGCTCGGGCTGTTCGACCAGTGGAACGCGGCGCTGCGGACCGGTGACCCGGAGAAGGTCGCCGACCTGTACGCGAAGGACGCGGTCCTGCTGCCGACGGTCTCCGACCAGGTCCGTACGGACAGAGCCGGGATCGTCGACTACTTCGAGCACTTCCTGCGGAACGAGCCGGTCGGCACGAAGGTCGAGTCCGTCGTCAACGTCCTCGACCGCGACACCGTCATCGACACCGGTGTGTACGAGTTCGAGCTCACCGACCACGACACGGGCGAGAAGGAGCGCCGTCAAGGCCCGCTACACCTACGCCTACGAGAAGCAGCCGAACGGCAGGTGGCTGATCGTGAACCACCACTCCTCGAAGATGCCGCAGGGCTGAGCCGGGTCAGCCGCCCCGGTGGGACGCCCGTAGCGTGATCGTCACGCACAGGCCGCGACCGGGAGCGTCCGTCAGCGCCACGGTGCCGCCGTCGTCCGTGGCCAGCTGCTTGACGACGGCGAGACCGAGGCCGGAGCCGGACTTCCCGGTCAGGCCCTGGCCGCGCCAGAAGCGGTCGAAGGCACGGGACTTCTCGGCGTCCGACATGCCCGGTCCCTCGTCCATGACGGACACTCCCACCACATCGCCCCGGGGCTCCACCCGCACGGTGATCGTCCCGCGGTCGGGCGAGACCTCCAGGGCGTTGGAGAGCACGTTGTCCAGCATCTGGTCCAGATGACCGGTACTGGCCAGCACAGACGGCCGGCCGTCGGTACTCCCCCTGAGCGCGATGGTGACTCCGCGCTCGTCGGCGGCCGGCCTCCACACGGCGAGCCGCTCCCGCACGATGTCCATCAGCGGGAGCGGCTCGGCCGCCGTCACCTTCGCCTCGGCCCGGGCCAGCACCAGCAGCCCGCTGACCAGCCGGCTCATCCGGACGACCTCCGCCGTCGCCTGCTCCACGTCCTCCCGGACGAACTCGTCGTCGACGCCGTCCGCGATGTTGTCCAGGGACAGCCGCAACGCCGTGAGCGGGGTGCGCAGCTGGTGGGAGGCGTCCGCGACGAAGATGCGCTGGGCCGCGATGAGGGTGTCCAGGCGCTCGGCGCCCTGGTTGAGGGTGCGCGCCAGGGTCTGGGTCTCGGGCGGGCCCGTCACGGGGGAGCGGGCCGTCAGATCACCGTCGCTGAACTTGCTGGCCATGTCGTTGAGCTGGCGCAGCGGCCGGGTGAGGCGACGGGCCACCACGACGCCGAGCAGGGCGGCCACCCCGAGGACGAGCACGGCGAGAACCGCCCGGAAGCCCCAGATCTGCCAGAGCCGGCTGGTCATCTCGTCGGTCGAGTACAGGATGCGCACGGCGCCGACGACCCGGTCCGTGCCGGCCGCGCGGGCCGGCACCGTGATCTCCAGTTCGGGGCCCCAGATGAAGGAGGAGCCCCAGTCGGTCGTGGATCCACCCTCCTCCAGGGCCCTGGTCAGGGCCGCGTCCGCCGTCGGCCGCGGCAGGTCCGCCGGGCACTTCGCGGTGCGGGTCACCTGGATCTCGTCGTCGTAGGCCTTGGCCATCTCCTCCAGCGCCTGGCAGGAGGCGGCGCGGCCGTCGCCCAGGAGCAGGGCCATGGCGTCGGCCTCGCGCAGGACGGCCGACCTGGTGTCGCCCCGCAGCTGGTCCGTGAGCGTGAACGCCACCGGCACGGTGAACAGTGCGATGGCGACCGCGACGAGCAGGACGTAGCTGCGGACGAGCTGGCGGATCATGAGCTGGTGCCGTCCCCGCCGGTGGCCTTCGCGATCTCCAGCCGGAAGCCGACCCCGCGCACCGCCTCGATGGTGATCACCCCCGCCAGCTTGCGCCGCAGCGCCGCCACGTGCACGTCCAGCGTCTTCGTCGGGCCGAACCAGTTCGCGTCCCAGACCGCTTCCATGATCTGCTCGCGCGACATCAGCGCCCCCGGCTCCTCGGTGAGGAAGGCCAGCAGGTCGTACTCCTTGGGCGCGAGGGCGACCTCCTCGCCGTCCAGGCGCACCCGGGCCGCCTTGCGGTCGATCGTCAGGCGGGTGCCGTAGCGGTCGGGCCCGGCCTCGGGCGTGCCCGCTGTGCGGGGCCGCGTGCGGCGCATCACCGCCCTTATCCGCGCGATGACCTCCCGCACGCCGAACGGCTTGGAGACGTAGTCGTCCGCGCCGAGCTCCAGGCCGACCACCCGGTCGGTCTCGTCGCTGCGGGCGCTGATCACGATGATCGGGACGTCGCCGCGCTCGCGCAGCGCCTTGCAGACGTCGAGGCCGTCGGTGTCGGGCAGGCCGAGATCGAGCAGGACGACGTCGTAGGGGCCCTCGTGGCTGAGGGCCGCCTCGCCCGTGGTGACCCACTCGACCTCGAAGCCGTAGCGCGTGAGGCCACGGCGCAGGGACTCGGCGACCGGTTCATCGTCTTCCACCAGGAGTACGCGCACAGCCGAACCCTAGTGCTTGAAAGTTGTCTGACCTGTACCGGACCAGGTGCGATTGTGACGCCGGGCACTTTTCCGCGTGGCGTGTGCCCAGATGGGCATGAGCGACTCTGGACGGGTCCCGAGATCTCACCATGCGATATCGCGGAGGGGTTTTTCGGACGCTCGTTAGACTGAGCCGACCGCGGTACGAATGCGTATGAGCGGACAGAGACGGATTGAGCGAGGAGCGCACGTGGGCCTTGTCGTGCAGAAGTACGGAGGCTCCTCCGTAGCCGATGCCGAGGGCATCAAGCGCGTCGCCAAGCGGATCGTGGAAGCGAAGCAGAACGGCAACCAGGTGGTTGCCGTGGTTTCCGCGATGGGCGACACGACGGACGAGCTGATCGATCTCGCCGAGCAGGTATCCCCGATGCCTGCCGGGCGCGAGCTCGACATGCTGCTGACCGCCGGAGAGCGGATCTCCATGGCCCTGCTGGCCATGGCGATCAAAAAGCTGGGCCACGAGGCCCAGTCGTTCACCGGCAGCCAGGCGGGTGTCATCACCGACTCGGTCCACAACAAGGCCCGGATCATCGACGTCACGCCGGGCCGGATCAAGACCTCGGTGGACGAGGGCAACATCGCGATCGTGGCCGGTTTCCAGGGCGTCAGCCAGGACACCAAGGACATCACCACGCTCGGCCGCGGTGGTTCCGACACCACGGCGGTGGCTCTCGCCGCCGCCCTGGACGCCGACGTCTGCGAGATCTACACCGACGTCGACGGCGTGTTCACCGCCGACCCGCGGGTGGTGAAGAAGGCCCGGAAGATCGACTGGATCTCCTTCGAGGACATGCTCGAACTGGCGGCGTCCGGGTCGAAGGTGCTGCTCCACCGCTGCGTGGAGTACGCCCGCCGGTACAACATCCCGATCCACGTCCGGTCCAGCTTCAGCGGACTGCAGGGCACGTGGGTCAGCAGCGAGCCAGTCGTTCGCACGACACAGCAAGGGGACAAGCAGGTGGAGCAGGCTCTCATCTCCGGTGTCGCGCACGACACCTCCGAGGCCAAGGTCACGGTCGTCGGCGTGCCGGACAAGCCGGGCGAGGCGGCCTCGATCTTCCGCACGATCGCCGACGCCGAGATCAACATCGACATGGTCGTGCAGAACGTGTCCGCGGCCTCCACGGGCCTGACGGACATCTCCTTCACGCTGCCGAAGACCGAGGGCCGCAAGGCCATCGACGCGCTGGAGAAGAACAAGGCCGGCATCGGCTTCGACTCGCTGCGCTACGACGACCAGATCGGCAAGATCTCCCTGGTCGGCGCCGGCATGAAGACCAACCCGGGTGTCACGGCCGACTTCTTCACGGCCCTGTCCGACGCGGGCGTGAACATCGAGCTGATCTCGACCTCCGAGATCCGCATCTCGGTCGTCACGCGTGCCGACGACGTCCCCGAGGCCGTCCGTGCCGTGCACTCCGCGTTCGGGCTCGACTCCGACAGCGACGAGGCCGTCGTCTACGGGGGCACCGGCCGCTGATGGCCGATCTCCGACAGGACGCCCGGACCGTACGGTCCGGGCGTCCGACGCTTGCCGTGGTGGGGGCGACCGGAGCCGTCGGCACGGTCATGCTCCGGATCCTGTCCCAGCGGGCGGACGTCTGGGGCGAGATCCGGCTGATCGCCTCCCAGCGCTCGGCCGGCCGCAAGCTGACCGTGCGCGGCGAGGAGACCGAGGTCCTCGCGCTCACCGAGGAGGCCTTCGACGGGGTCGACGTCGCCATGTTCGACGTCCCCGACGAGGTGGCCGGGCGGTGGGCGCCCGTCGCCGCCGCCAAGGGTGTGGTGGTGGTCGACAACTCCGGCGTGTTCCGGATGGACCCGGACGTGCCGCTCGTCGTGCCCGAGGTCAACCCGCACGCCGTGCGGATGCGCCCGCGCGGGATCATCGCCAACCCCGGCTGCACGACGCTCTCCATGATCGTGGCCCTGGGCGCGCTGCACGCCGAGTTCGGGCTGCGCGAGCTGGTCGCCTCCTCGTACCAGGCCGTCAGCGGCGCCGGGCGTGAAGGCGTGGCGACCCTGCGCCGGCAGTTGTCCCTGGTCGCCGGCACGGAGCTGGGGACCAACCCCGGCGATGTACGCCGGGCCGTCGGGGACCACACCGGGCCGTTCGCGGAGCCCGTCGCGCTGAACGTCGTGCCGTGGGCCGGTACGGCGCATGAGGACGGCTGGTCGTCGGAGGAGCTGAAGGTGCGGGACGAGTCCCGCAAGATCCTCGGGCTGCCCCGTCTTCCCGTGGCCGTCACCTGTGTCCGGGTGCCGGTGATCACCACGCACTCCCTGACCGTGCACGCCCGCTTCGAGGGCGAGGTCACCGTCGACAAGGCCCGCGAGATCCTCGCCACGGCGCCCGGTGTCGTGCTGTTCGACAACCCGGCCGCGGGGGAGTTCCCCACCCCCGCCGACGTGGTCGGCACCGACCCGACCTGGGTCGGGCGGGTCCGGCGGGCGCTGGACGACCCGACGGCTCTCGAGCTGTTCGTGTGCGGGGACAATCTGCGCAAGGGCTCCGCGCTCAACACCGCGCAGATCGCCGAGCTGGTCGCGGCCGAGCTCCCCTGACGGGGTCCGCGACCGGTTTTCGTGAAGTTTCGCTGCGTCAGAACACCCCGGCCGATGTCACAGGCGGTTTGTAGGATCTGTGCACGACATGTGAGCCGGTCGATGGTCCGGACCACTTGTCCATGGCGCTTCGGCATCAGAGGATTTACCTCCCCGTCCTCCGCAACCGCGCGGAGGGCGGGGAGCGTCTTTGCGGTCGCACTTCGGCCGTGGGAGCGCTTCATCAGGCGTGGGGACGCCTGGAACCGGGCGTGGGGACGTCCGTTCACATTTGGACATAGGGGAAGAGCGGGACGCATGAGGGCATTTGATGCACCATCGGTTGTGCTGCCTGACGCGGGTAGACCGTCGACGGCGACGGTCGGCGTGAAAGTGTTGCCCGGCACGTACAACCCTCACAGGGGTCAGCGTGTCCAACAGGCGTGGCAGAGGTACTCGACTTCAGCGCGGCACGCGGCACGGTCCTTCGACCGCCCCGTCCGGCGGCTCTACGACCCCGCATGGCCGGTACGCCCGGTGGCATGCCGGTGATCGCGCCCGTGCCCGCAGCGCGGCCGGCCCGCATACCCGACCAGCGTGACGGCGCGGAGGACGGCCTGGTGGCCGGCACCACGGTCGACCACCTCACCGAGACCTACCGCGCGCACTACCGCTCGCTGCTGGGTCTCGCCGCCCTCCTCCTCGACGACACCGCCTCCTGCGAGGACGTCGTCCAGGAGGCGTTCATCCGTGTCCACTCCGCCCGCAAGCGGGTCCGCGAACCCGAGAAGACCCTGGCCTACCTGCGCCAGACCGTCGTCAACCTCTCGCGTTCCGCGCTGCGCCGCCGCATACTCGGCCTGAAGCTGCTGTCGAAGCCGATGCCCGACATGGCCAGCGCCGAGGAAGGCGCCTACGACCAGCTGGAGCGCGACTCCCTCATCAAGGCGATGAAGGGGCTGCAGCGCCGCCAGCGCGAGGTGCTGGTGCTGCGCTACTTCGCGGACATGACCGAGGCGCAGGTCGCCGAGACCCTCGGCATATCGCTGGGCTCGGTCAAGGCGTACGGCTCGCGCGGTATCGCGGCACTCCGGCTGGCCATGGAGGCGTCGGCATGAGTGAGCGCAACGGCGCGGGCGGCAACGGGCGAGAAGGCCCCGAACCCGCCGAGCGCCTCGACGAGTGGCAGGCGCCGACAACGCTGCACGGGCAAGATCCGAAGCAATCGCACACTGGGAACGGAACTGTGAACGACGGCCCCGACGACCAGAGCCCGGACGGGCTCGGCTCGGACGAGCTGGACCTGCGCACGATGCTGCACCAGGTGGTGCAGGAGGTGGAGCCGCGCGACGGCACCCTGGAGTACCTGCGCAAGGCGGTGCCCCAGCGGCGGACCCGCAAGCGGCAGGCCGTCGTCGGCATGGCCGCCGCCGCGCTCTTCATCGGCACAGCCATCCCCGCCCTGGTGCACGTCTCCAACGCCACCGGCTCCGACGCCAACCCGTCCGCCATCGGCCACGCCTCCGAGACGCAGGGCGGCTCGGGCGAGGGGAAGGGCCCGGACGGCGGCGAGAGCACCGCGGGCGGCTCCTCCGGCAAGGCCGAGGGCAAGGAGAAGAGCGACAAGAAGGAGAAGGACGAGGACAAGGGACCCGGCGCCTCCACCGGCGCGTCCCAGGGCGGCACCGACCCTTCCTCCACCGCCGCGGCCGGCATTCAGGCGTGCACCGCGGCCCAGCTCGGACCCGCCTCCGCGAGCGCGGGCGCCCCCGACTCCACGGGCGCGGTCTCCGGCTCCTTCCGCGTCGTCAACGTCTCCGCCGCGGCCTGTACGGTCACCGGCCCCGGCTCGGTGAGCGCGCTGCCGCAGGGCGCCGCCGACATGAGCAAGGTCGGCTCGGCCCGGCACACCGCCGGTGACGCGGCGGCCGGTCTGCTGCCCGACCCGTCCCTGGAGGCCGCCCAGCTGGTGCTCCAGCCGGGCATCGGCTACGACGTGAAGTTCGCCTGGGTCCCCTCGGAGACCTGCCCCACCCCCGGCGGCAGCGTCGGCGGTCCCGACCCCAGCCCCGACCCCACCCCGTCGGAGGACCCGGCGGCCACGGCGGGCACCTCCACCGGCGGCGACACGGGCGCGGCCCCCCAGCTGGTCACCGAGGACGGCACGGTCGACGGCAGCGTGGCGGTGACGTACACCCCGGGCACGGGCTCGGGTGCCACCTCGGTGACGGTGTCCAACGCGTGCGCGGGCACGGTGTATTGGACGGGCGTGCTGGCGGGGGCGTAGGCGCGGAGCGCGGGTTGCCGATCCGGCTCAGCTACGGGCAACCGTGCCGCCAAGGACGATGGCGGTCTTCCCCGCTCGAGCGAAGCCGAGAGCTCGGGGGAGGGTGGGCGTTGGGGCCCCTGCCCGGAGAGCTCGGGGGAGGGTGGGCGCTGGGGGGCCCTGCCCGGAGAGCTCGGGGGAGGCACCCCGCTTCGCCGGGCTGCGGACCCACCCGGCCCCGGCGCAGACGCCCTTCACTGCACGGCGGCGTCCACGGCGACCGGCTCCTCATCCGGCACCAGTCCCAGCTCGGCATCCCGCGCGGACTCCACCTCACGCCGCAGCAGCCGGAACCACATGAAGATCACGAACCCCACGAAGGCGAACCACTCGGCGGTGTAGCCCAGGTTCTGGAACGCCTTCAGGTCCAGCCCCGAGTCCGGCGGCGCGGCAGCCGGCACCGCCTTCATCCCCGCGTCACCCTTCGACAGTGTGACCCACGCGTCGTACACGTCGTAGGGCACCAGGTTCACCAGGGACGCCGCGCTGATCGCCGCCGTCTGCCCGGCCGGCAGCCCGCCCTGCGCACTGACCCCGTTGTCTCCCGGCGTCTCCGACGCCTGCAGCGCCCCGGTGACCGTGACCTCACCGGCCGGCGGGGCGGGAACCCGTGCCGTGCCCGAGGCCCCGGGCAGCCAGCCGCGCACCACCGGCAGCGCCTCACCCGAGTCGGTCCGCAGCAGTGCCAGCACGTAGAAGCCCTGCCTGCCGTCGAGCTCCCGCCCGGGCACCAGCAGCTGCTTGCCGTACCGCCCGCTCGCGGTGACCAGCTTCCCGGAGGTGGCCTTGGTCACCGGCAGCATGTCCTTGAGGGGACGGGGTGCCTCGCGTCCGGCCTCGGCGACCTGCTCGGTCGCGGTGCGATGGTCCTGCACACGGTCCTCGAACCGGCTCAGCTGCCAGGACCCCATGAAGATGCAGAAGGGGATGGACAACAGCACGAAGACGTTGATCCCCCACCATCGGGGCGTCAGCAGAAACCGGTACACACCCCCACGGTACGGGGCTGTCGGGCAGGCCCTGCCCGCGGGGGTCGGCAACGGGGAGGGCACGGCGGGGGTTCCGGCCGAGGTCGGGGGTGCGGCCGAGGTGGCACCGCAGGTGCGGCAGAGAGCGGTTGCCGGGCCTCTCCGGCCCCGGCGAGATCGACGTCGCGCGAGGGTCCGGGCCGGCGCGGCAGGGGGAACCGGTGGAGGTTATCCACAGGCTGGGGACCTCGCCAGCGCATTGTCGGCCGGGGCGTGCAGTATGGGGCCATGACTGAGAGCAACGGGTCCGACGCGCGGGACCAGCGGGACCAGCACGAGCAGGCGGTACAGGCGGGACAGCAGGAGCGGATGCCGGACTGGGAAAAGCGTTTTCGGGCGCCCCGGGTCTCCCTGCCCGACTGGGCGGAGGACGCGCCGGACCGCTCCCTGTTCGTCTCGAACGCGACCGGGACGTACGAGCTGTACGCCTGGGACCGGTCGACGGGCGGGCAGCGCCAGGTGACGGACCGGCCGAACGGCACGACGGACGGTGTGCTGTCCCCGGACGGCGCGTGGATCTGGTGGTTCGACGACAAGGACGGCGACGAGTTCGGCGTGTGGCGCCGCCAGCCCTTCGCGGGCGGCGCGGACGAACCGGCCGCCGCAGGCCTGGAGGCCTCCTACCCGGCGGGTCTCGCCCTCGGACGCGACGGGCGCACGGCGGTCGTGGGCCGCTCCACGGACGAGGACGGCACGACCATCCACCTGGTGCGCACCGGCGAGGAACCGGTGGAGATCTACCGTCACCGCGAGTCGGCCGGTGTCGGCGACCTCTCCCACGACGGCTCGCTCATCGCCGTCGAGCACACCGAGCACGGCGACGCGATGCACTCCGCGCTGCGCGTCCTGCGCCCCGACGGCACGGCGGTCGCCGACCTCGACGACACCGAGGGCGGCACCCGCGAGCTGGGCCTGGAGGTCCTCGGCTTCGCCCCCGTCGACGGTGACACGCGCCTGCTCATCGGCCACCAGCGCCGCGGCCGCTGGGAGCCCCTGGTGTGGGACGTGGCCACCGGCGAGGAGGCGGACCTGGCGCTTGAACTGCCCGGCGACGTCAGCGCCGAGTGGTACCCGGACGGCAGCGGCCTGCTCATCGCGCACAGCTTCGAGGCACGCAGCGAACTGTTCCGCTACGACCTGGCCGGCCGCGCCCTCACGGAGATCCCGACCCCGCCGGGCACCGTGTCCGGTGCGACGGCCCGGCCCGACGGCAGCGTGGAGTTCCTGTGGTCCTCGGCGGCCGAGCCGTCCGCGGTCCGCTCCACGGCGGGCGGCGTCGTGCTCGACCCGCCCGGCATGAAGTCGCCCGGCTCGGTGCCGGTGGAGGACGTGTGGGTGGAGGGCCCGGGCGGCCGCATCCACGCCCTCATCCAGAAGCCCGCGGGCACCACCGGCCCGCTCCCCACGGTCTTCGACATCCACGGCGGCCCCACCTGGCACGACAGCGACTCCTTCGCGGCGGGCCCGGCGGCCTGGGTCGACCACGGCTACGCGGTGATCCGTGTCAACTACCGCGGCTCCACGGGCTACGGCCGTGCCTGGACGGACGCCCTGAAGCACCGCGTCGGCCTCATCGAACTGGAGGACATCGCCGCGGTCCGCGCATGGGCCGTCGGCTCCGGGCTCGCCGACCCCGACCGCCTCGTCCTCACCGGCGGCTCCTGGGGCGGCTACCTCACCCTCCTCGGCCTCGGCGTCCAGCCCGACGCGTGGACCCTCGGCATCGCGGCGGTGCCCGTCGCCGACTACGTCACGGCGTACCACGACGAGATGGAAGCGCTGAAGGCGATGGACCGCACGCTCCTGGGCGGCACCCCCGAGGAGGTCCCCGACCGCTTCGAGGCCTCGTCCCCCCTCACCTACGTCGACCGGGTCGAGGCCCCGGTCTACATCTCGGCCGGCGTCAACGACCCCCGCTGCCCGATCCGCCAGATCGAGAACTACGTCAAGCGCCTGGAGGCGCGAGGCGCGGTGCACGAGGTGTACCGCTACGACGCCGGTCACGGGTCGCTGGTGGTGGACGAGCGGATCAAGCAGGTGCGGCTGGAGCTGGAGTTCGCGGAGAGGCACCTCAAGGGGAAGCCGGGCGCCCAGTAGCTCGGGGGATGGAGGTGGTTTCGGCGGCTGCGGGTCGGGCTGGCCGGTCGCGCAGTGGCCGATCGCGCAGTTCCCCGCGCCCCTTGGGGCGCGACGGCGCGGCCAGCCTGCGCACCCTGGCCGCCGGGACGGCCGCCGCGCCCGCCGACCGGGGCGTGCTTCGCGCCCTTGGGGCGTTCGGGCGTCCCGTTACGCGCCCGACCGCTCCCGCCGCCTCCGCCCCAGCAGCTCCGCGAGCCCCCGTCGAGTCGCCGCCAGCACCACCCGGTCCCCGGGCCCCAGCACATACGTCGGAGGCAGATCCCACACCAGTCCCGAAGCCGGTACCCGCTCCTCGCCCGCGGGCTCGGCCTCTCCCCGCCGTCCCCCGGGAGGTGACGTGTTGAGCGCCAGTACCCGCCAGGCCCCGGCCCGGAACGCCTCCCCGACCGTCCGCCCATCCAACTGCGGATGCCCGGCCACCTCCACCTCCGCGAACAGCAGCACCCGCCGCTCCACGGGGATCGCGCCCAGGATCTGGCGCCCCATCATCGCCCCGGCGAACGCGGGCGCGGCCAGATGCGACACACTCCGGCTCCGCGTGACGGCGAACGGATGCGCGGCCCGCAGCGTGCGGTACACGGCCGTCGCGAAGTCGTCGTCGTACAGCCGCAGCACGACCCGCAGATCGGGCCGCACGGACCGGGCGTACAGCGACGCCTCCAGGTTCGTCGTGTCCGCACTGGTCAGCGCCAGCAGCGCGTGCGCGCGGTGGATCTTCGCGGCCTCCAGCACCCCCTCCTGCGTGACGTCCCCGAGCACCACCGGCACCCGCAGCCGTCGCGCCGTGGCCATCCCGCGGGCGTCCGGATCGGACTCCACGCACACCACGGGGGTCTGCAGCTCCCGCAGCCGGGTCAGCACCCGCGTCCCGATCTTGCCGAGCCCGAGCAGCACCACATGCCCGCCGAGCCCCCGCGGCGGTTTGCGCAGCGCGGACGCGCTGCGGAACGTGCCGAGTGCTTCCAGCACCGCGGCCAGCAGCACCGGCAGCAGCAGCAAACCGACCAGCCCGGACAGCAGTTGCAGCACCTGTTCCCCGGTCGACTCGTGGAACGCGGGATCGTTGATGCCGAACAGGTCGAGCAGCGTCACGTACGTCGCGTACAGCGGATGCTCATCGGTCACGACCGTCAACGCGACGGCGAGCGCCAGCACACAGCCCACCAGCCCGGCCAGCGACCACCGCAGCCGCCGCGAGAACAGCGAGGCGAACGGCGGCACGCCACCCCGCCCGGCGGGCAGGGGCGGCCCGGAGTACGACACCTGCTCCAGGACGACGGTGGCGCGCCCGGTCGCCGCCGCCACCGCCGCCTCGTCCGGCAGCAGTTGCGGCCCGAGTTCCCCGCTGCCCTCGGAACCGTCCGCGCCGGCCGGGTCGTTGCTCGTCGCCGACAGCAGCGCCAGGGTGCACAGCCCCGGGTCGGCCACCTCGCCCGGCCGCGGCGGCTGCCGTTCCACCGCACGCAGCACGAGCCCCTCCGTCTGGAGGACCTTGCTGGTGCCGACGAGGGCCGTGGCGGCCAGCGCGGGCGCGGCCGTGTCGGCGTCCGACAGCACCGTCGTCGAGGTGTCGAGGCCCGCCCCGTGCCCGTCCCCGGAGGTGACGGCGGCGGTCTGGTCCAGCAGTTCCTCGATGTGCTGCCCCAACCGCCGGTTGTACAGACGGAGGACGAGGCGGAGGCGGGGGTTGAACCGGCGGGCGGTGAGCGCGGCGCGGATGTTGGTCTCGTCGTCGTCATAGACGAGCGCCAGCGCCGCCGCCCGGTCGGCGCCCACCTCGGTGAGCACGGCCTCGGTGACCTCGGCGGCCTCGACGACCTGCTCGATCGGGGCCGGTTCGCCGCCGCCCGCCCCCGCTCGGCCGGCGGCCGCGCTCACCACCCGGTCGAGCAGCGCCGCCGACGCGGCCCGGGCCCGCCCGGCCACGGGTCGGCGCACCTGCCTTCCGGAGGGCGGTACGACGAGCGTGACCTGCTCGGCGTAGACACCGCGGAGTTCGGCGGCCAGCCGGTGCGCGAGCCCGTCGTCACCGCACACGATCATGTGCGTGGCCGGATCACTCGGCTGACCTTGGTTCGGAACGCTCCCCACGGGGAGAAGACTGCCTCACCGGGACGGCCGGTTCCAGAAGGGGGCGGTGTCGTGTGAACGCCCGGCCGTCGTCGTCCGTACGCAAGGGGAGGGAATGGGCAATGCCCTCGCGCACCACCGGAGGTACCGGGCCCGTGGCCATCACGAAGACCGCCCCGCAGGACGGCGCCGAGCCCGGTGACGCCGAGGCGGACGACGGCGGGCAGGCGGGCCACGGGGGAGAGGTCCGCGGGGAGGCGGGTCACGGAGGAGCGGTCCGTGGGAGGGCTGGCCACGGGGAAGAGGTCCGTGGAGAAGAAGGCCGCAGAGAAGAGGGCCGGCACCTCAACTCCCCCCTCCTGCTTACCCTTCTGCTGCTCACGGCGGTGATGTTCCAGGACCCGATCCGCGGGGCCCTGTCCGCTCCGGTGATGCAGAGCTGGATGACGGTGTTCGTCGCGGTCATGGTCCAGGCGCTGCCGTTCCTGGTGCTCGGTGTCCTGCTGTCGGCGGCGATCGCGGTGTTCGTGCCGCCGTCGTTCTTCGCCCGGGCCCTGCCGAAGCGCCCGGCCCTCGCGGTCCCGGTCGCGGGCGTCGCCGGCGCCGTGCTGCCCGGCTGCGAGTGCGCGTCCGTACCGGTGGCCGGAGCCCTGGTCCGCCGGGGGGTCACGCCCGCCGCGGCCCTGGCCTTCCTCCTCTCGGCACCCGCCATCAACCCGATCGTGCTGACGGCGACGGCCGTGGCGTTCCCCGGCAACCCGGAGATGGTCCTGGCCCGTTTCGTCGCGAGCCTGCTGGTGGCCTGCTCGATGGGCTGGCTCTGGCACCGCCTCGGCCGCACGGACTGGCTCCGGCCGTCCGCCCGCGCGTCGTACGAGGGCCAGGGCAGGGGAGCGGCCTTCTGGGGCTCGGTCCGCCACGACGTGACTCACGCGGGCGGCTTCCTGGTGATCGGCGCGATGGCCGCTGCGACCCTGAAGGCCGTGGTCCCGGCGCAGTGGCTGAGCCTCGCGGCGGGGAACCCCGTGCTGTCGGTCCTGGTCCTCGCGGCCCTGGCCGTCCTGCTCTCCATCTGCTCGGAGGCGGACGCGTTCGTGGCTGCGTCCCTGACCCAGTTCTCCCTGACGGCCCGTCTGACGTTCCTGGTCGTCGGCCCGATGATCGACCTGAAGCTCTTCGCCATGCAGGCGGGCACCTTCGGCCGCGCCTTCGCCCTGCGCTTCGCCCCCGCGACCTTCGCCCTGGCCGTCGTCGTATCGGCCCTGACCGGAACGGTCCTGCTGTGAACCGCCTGGCCCAGACGGCCCTCCTCTTCCTGCTCGGCGCGACCCTGCTGCACGCCGGCACGACCGATCTCTACCTGCGCTACGTCAAGGAGGGACTGCGGCCCCTGGTCCTCCTGGCGGGCGCGGTCCTCATCGCCACGGCGGCCGCGACCCTCTGGTACGACCGCCGCACCCCCGCCGACGACCACCACCGTCACCGCGAGCCCCGCGTCTCCTGGCTCCTCACCCTCCCGGTCCTCGCCCTGATCCTGGTCGCCCCGCCGGCCCTGGGCTCCTACAGCGCGGCGCACACCGGCACGGCCCTGACCAAACCCTTCGGCTTCCCGGCCCTCCCCGCCGGCGACGCACCCCTGCGCCTCGCCGTGGCCGACTACGCGGGCCGCGCGATCTACGACGACGGCCGCTCCCTCCGCGACCGCCGGCTGAAGATCACCGGCTTCGTCACCCTGGACCGGAAGGGCACGCCCTATCTGGTCCGCATGGGCCTCAACTGCTGCGCGGCCGACGCCCAGCCGGTCAAGATCGCACTGACGGGTTCCATCCCGCCGGTCCTGCGACCGGACACCTGGCTGGAGATCACGGGCACCTACACCCCCCGCCGCATGAAGGACCCGGTCAACGGCGGCCCGATCCCGTACCTGGAGGTGACGACCGCCAGACCGGTCCCCACCCCGCACGACCCGTACGACGAGACGTGGAACACCTGAACTCCGGTGTACCGCCCACCCTTTGGGGTACTCGGGGGAAACCGCTGATCAGCGAGGAGTACGCATGACCACACTCCAAGGCGAGCACACGGCGGAACTCGGCCCGCCGCGCCTGCCCGAGTCGGTCCGCGCGGAGCTGGCCAAGGCCGACCACCGAGCCGGCCTGACCCTGGCCACCCTCGGAGCGGCCCTGACCGCCCTCCTGACCGCGATCACCGCCGGCGTCATCACCCCCACCCAGTACGCCACGATCCCCCAACTCCTTCTCTGGACCGGCTGCGCGGCCTGCGCCCCGTCCCTGGTCCTGCTGAGCCTGGCGAGCCACCCCCGCCCGGCCCCGACCGCCGACCTCCCACCTCAGCTCCTGACGCGCACGACGTCCACCAGGCACCGTCGCATACGGCAGGCGATGGGATGGGGAGCGGCCTTCCTGACGCTGACGACGGCGGGAACGCTGACGGGAATGCTCTTCTGAGGGCTGTCGTTCGGATCACGCCGCATCGCCTCAGCCGCCCGAACAGCACCCGGTACCGGGCTTTCACGCCGCCAGGTCGTCGGCCGGCCGGCCGAGGAGGGTCTCACCCTGCTCGACGCCGTCCGGGACATGGATATGCGCAAGGAGACCCGGGAAGGGGACCACGACGTCAACGGATCCATGGATACTCACCTCCCGACTCCGGCTCATTCCTTGCGGCGCTTGCTCGCCCTCTTCTTCAGTGCAGCCTGGCCGAGCTTCGTTCAGCCACCTTGGTGGAAGCAGTAACGCGACCTGTCCTTCAACGCCTATCCGGTGCAGTTGACTCGGTTCGTCGGCCGACCACACCTCACTGTCGTCACCCTGCATGGACTGGACGCTGATGCCCAGGTTCCTTGGTGCTGTGCTTCCTCGTCGCGGGCAACCCCTGGTGCTCGAATCTGTAAGCCCTCACGGAGCCTGTGGATGCCACATGGTCAGGTGATAGACGACAGAACACCCGGCAGTCCTACGGCGAGTTCAATCTCAAGTAGAAAGCTGAACAAATTAAGCACTTGTTGAATAGCGTAATACGGATAGGGTGTCGGCTCGTTCATTCAACTGATCTTCTGTCCTGGCGGGCGCCATCGTAAAGGTTGCATCCCCTGGACGGGTGTGCTCTCCTGGAATTAATGGGAGGAATTGGTAGGCGCTTGGCGGTGGCAATAATATCGCTCGAAAAGTTGCACTGTGACAGGTTCAGTGAAGCCTGCTCCCGGGGGTAGAACTGCCGAATTCCTGAGTGGTGAGACTCATCAACGACTTGCAGGGTGGCTAGGCGTATTTCAGGCGTCAATCTGTCTGAGGAGCAGTACCTAGCGGAATGTGCAAGAAATGGAGAGTCGCAAAATGGATCTAATCAACCCAAGGGTCAATGTCTCACAGAACGGGGACAGTTGGACCCTGACTGTGAACGTCACCGAAGCGTTTACGCCACAAGAGATTGGTGCTGGCTTCGAGTTCGAAGACTGGGTGTCGTGGTGGGAGTGGGATGACGTGGACCACGACCACCTCGCAAACCACGGAGTTACCCGCTGGAAGCCTGCTTCTGTCCGGGAAGCGTATTCGTGGACGTGGCCCAATATCCCGGGCGACGTGCTGGACACGGAGCTTGGTGGCGAGGAAATTCGCGCACAGGTATTCCTGCGGAATTTCACAACCAGTTCGGCAACCATTCACCGGTTCTCGCCCATCGTCCAGATTTCACCAGGCTAGGGTGTTCCAGGCGTGCCGCGGGCGTCTCCCGCGGCACCGCCATCTGTTATACAAGTTTCGCTGTGCTGCTCAGTGCGGCTATCTTCGGCCAGACTCTCTGCGAGGATGCTATGTCGGTGTCCTTCTTCTTGGCAGGTCTCTTGCCCGGAATCCGGGAGTTACCGTCGTTCTCCGCTCGATCGGACACGGCTGAGGCACGGCCACCTTCTGATTCCGTAGCTCTGAGAGATCGATCATCGGAGGTCATACAGGCTGCGGGCAGGTCGTGAGGGCAGGTGGCGCGCGTCGCTGTACCGCCGCCTGAGGGCCTCCTCCTTCGGAACGCAGTGCACGAGGTGGACGCCCTGGCCCCCGCCCCTCTTCGTTGGGGGTGGTGTCAGCCGCTGATGTCGGCTCGTTGAGCCTGGTGGCGCACGCTCGCCCTGCCGACGCGCTGCGGTGGAAGTGCTCTGGCAGCAGTTCGAAGGTCAGGGCTGGGAGCGGCTTGCGCTGGAGACGCGTAGGAGGACGCGGGCTCGTCTCCCTCTCGGCCGGCGGCAAGCCGCTCGACGCTGTCAACGTCCGCCGTGCCTTCCGTCAAGCGCTCAAGGACGTCGACGGGGGAGATGCCGGCGAGTGAACACCCTGGGAACTCCGGCACAGCTTCGTGTCGCTGCTCCCCCATCGTGGCGTCCGCTGGAGGAGATCTCCCGGCTCGTCGGCCACTACGGCACGGCCGTGACCGAAGCGGTCTACCTACCGGAAGCAGATCCGTCCCGTGATCCAAATCGGGACGGTGGTCATCGACGCTCATCTTCAAGCGGGAGACAGAGCGTTGGTCACGCAGACAGACACGACGCAGACAGACACGCAGCAACGTCAGAGGGTCCTTACCGACTCGGTAAGGACCCTCTGACGTTGCTACTTAGCTGTCGGGGTGGCGGGATTTGAACCCACGACCTCTTCGTCCCGAATGAGGGTCGGGCAAGATCGACACCGGAAGGTTTGATGTTTCGCCTGGCCAGGGCGTTGGGGTGGGATGCTCTCGGGTGGTGTGGGAGGGGCTCGGGGAGCGGGTCGGCTCCCGGATGGCTCCCAGCAGGGCATCAGTCGACGGCTGCCGAGCCGAGTCCGTCTGACCGCCGTTCTGACCGGCCTACGGAGCTGCCCGAATCGTTCGGCCGCGCCGATCAGCCACAAGGCATCCAGGCCGGTGGGATCTGGAAGACCACACCGCTCGGCGGAACCATGCTGTCGTGATGAGCTGCGGTAAAGAGGACCTGTTCTCCGGTACGCCGCCTAGCACACTAGCGCAGCCAACCGGTAGTGAATCACAGGATTCTGAGGGAGTGTCACCCCTGCTGCTAGCGTTTTTCGGGCAGTCACATCAGCGGACTCAAGCTCCTCACCTTCGCCATGTTGGCGGTGGGCGGCAACGCCGGCAGCCGAAGCCGGTACGTCTCGGAAGTGCGGTCGAGCGTGCTGATGCCGTCTCGGACACATCGGGTCTTGGCCCGGGCGAGCCGAGAGGGAGAACGGGAATCAGCGTGACCGATCTCCTTGGACGACCACGGCGTCCAGGTGCGTGCCTGGATGGACACCGGGACGAAGATCGGAGGATCCGTCATCCGGCGCGGGCGAGACCGTGCTGCCCCGCCCTGTCGAGGCGCTGCCCCTGCCTGCATTGGCGGCCGCAGGACGGAAGCTTGCCGACAAACTCATCGAACACTTCGCCATGGGCGAGCCTGCTGCATTGGCCCTCGCGCAGGCTGTCGTCGACCCAAGGGGCCGCTTGGAGTGCCTAGCCCTGGCGCTGCGAGCGGAGGACCCCGAAGCTCGTCACGGTTGGTACGGCGGCTTCGGCCCCGCAGAGCGCGACCGCATCGCGGCAATGCTCTGGCTTGCCAAGAGTGCAACGCCCCTGCCGGACCGAGCTCTCACGGCCATCCGTCTGGGCAAAGACGGATGGCGGATCAACGACATCGCACAAGTGCTTGGTTGCTCCAGACGAACCGTGCAGCGCTACCTCCGTTCCGTGCGCTGATACCAAGTCCTACGTCTGGCGGGACAGGTCGTCCACCAGGAGTTCGAGGGTCGCCTCCTCGTGGAGCGCGACGCCGAGGGCGGTCATTGCGGGGGCGAGATCCGGGTCCCAGTCCGCGTTGACTGGCTGGCCGTCGAGCGCCAGTTGAGGGATGCCCTCCGCCTGGCTGCGAGCGGCCAGATGCTCGTAATCCGCAGCGCCCATCCGCCACGGTCGGGCTTCATAGCGGCGGATGACCCGGTTGGCCAGAGCGATCCCCGGCCAGTCGAAGTCGCCGTGGTAGGCGAAGCAGCAGCCCGTGGCGGCGAGGGCGTCGAGAAGCGTGAAGACTACGGTGGCGGCGCTGCCGGAGGTGCACACGAGGGGCTGGACGCAGGCCGCGTCCGCCGCAGCTTCCACCACCCGCGGATTCTCACAGATGTGGATGAGCGTTCCGGTGGGGAGCCGCAGCCGGAGATCATGCAGGTCGCGTGGGGTGACGTGAACCTCGGCGTGATGGTCGGCTCGCTCCCGCAGGGCGCGCTCGCGCCAGCTCTCGCCGTCGGGTCGCAGCCCGTAGGTGAGCACCGTGCTGGAGACCTCGTCCGGCGTGACGGACACCAGCCGCCACAGAGCGCGTCGGCCGGCCGCGTCGTCGGGGAACTCGGTGCCATGGGCGAGGGCGACCCCGCGTTGGACGAGGCGTGCGAGCCAGGTTCCGTCGTCCAGGCCGTGCGCGGAGCCGGTCGTCATGGCGGCGAGTTCTCCTCGGCCGCGTGTGCCGTTGCGTTCATGTCCTTCGGGTCCGAGAAGAGCGGTGAGGACCTGGATCGCCTGCTGGAGTGTCCATATCGCCGCTTCGGGCGTCACTCCTCTCGGAACACCGGCACGGCGCAGCAGGTCGTACCACTGCCGGGGCCATTCCTGGTCGGCGAGTGGGGAGGCGTCCAGTGACGAAGCAAGGGACGACCACACTTGTTCCCGCCGTGTGGCCACGTCCGCACGGGCGGCACGGCGGTCGGTGAGTGGCGGGCCGAGTTCCTCCAGGGTCTGTCTGAGGCCGAGTCCGGCGGCCGAAGCGCGCAGCCGTGCGTCGAGCACGTCGAGCCGTATGGTCACGGCGGCACTTGTGAGGGGTTTGCCGAGCAGGAGAGACAGGTCGTTGCGTTCCTGGGCGTTCATCGCGGTCAGCCGGAGTGAACCCGTGGCCTGTACGCCGTTGCTTTCCAGGCGTTTACGTACCCCCTGCCAGAGCCGGGTGAGTCCAGGTCCCGTCAGCCAGTCGCGCGTTGCGGCGGGCAGCCCGCTCAAACGGACACCAGACGCCGGTGCCGACCGTTCCAGGTGTAGTGCAGGGTGGCCACCCCGCGTACGTGGGGATCACGGAGGCACTCGTAGATGTGCAGGGACGGAACCTCGGGCCAGTTGCCCATGAGCCGCTCGCTGGTGAGGACGAAGTCGAGATCGAGGTCGACGAGGATACGGCCCAGCCGGCCATGGGTGGGTTCGTCGACCTTGGCGAAGGCGTCGTCCAGGAGGATCAGCCGCGGCGCGTGCGGTGCCGACTCGGCGAGGCTGGTGAAGTGGGCGGCAGCCGCGGCGAAGAGTACGAGGTAGGAGAGCACGCGTTGTTCGCCCTGGCTGAGACCGGTCCGGCCGGTCAGTTTCCTACGGCGGCCCGGGGCCGCGTCTTCGACCACGAAGGTGTGGAAGCGGAACCAGTCGCGGTAGTCCAGCGCGGTCCGCAGATGGGCGGCGTAACCGGCTGACGGGTCGGCACGGCGGGCGTCCTCGATCCGGCGTTGCAGCACCTCGCGCAGCTGCTCTGTCTGGTCGCGAGTCCTGAGGCTCGACGGACTGCGCAGCAGCTCGACGGCCGCGCGCACATCCGCGTCCACGTCCTCGTCCAGCTTCCACAGCAGCTCGACACCGAGGCCGTGGGAGGTGCGCACAGTCCGCAGGGTGTCGTTGAGAGCCGCGACCAGGTTCGCCGCGGTGATGACCTGTGCCGAGAGGTGGTCGCCGAGCTCGCCGGTCAGGAACCGCTGGAAGACCTCGCGTTCGCGCTCGGTGAGCCGTCCCCGGGCCTCCGCGGCCTGAACCGCGATCCGCTCGCCCACGGCCGCGACGTCATGGGACCCGTGGTCGTCGACCAAGCGGCACACCTTGATCCCGTCACGCTCCTCCAGCTGCGCGTCGAATCCGCCGGCCAGTTGGTCGCGCAGATCGGTGTGGCGGTTGAGCAGGGTGCTGTCCGAGACCTCGCCCTTCGGGCGGCCGAGGGCCTGCTCCACGGCTTCGGCGAGGGCCCGCAGCGCGCGCAGACGGCTGCGGACGTCCGCGCCGGGATCGTCCGACACGTACTCGGGCAGCGTGGACCGGTCGAGGCCGGCTCCGAGCACCACCTCGGGTCGGCTGAGAGCACCGCGCAGAGCGCTGCCGGTGTCGATGACCGCCGTCTCCTGGTCCGCCAGGGTCCCGCGCAGGCGTTTCTCGTCCTCTTCCGCGCGCACGCGCAGGTCGTGGAAATCGTCGCGAGCTCGTTGTGCCGCGGGGAGCGCTTGGACGGCGTTCGCGATGCGCTGCTTGGTCTCCTGCTCGCGGGTGAGGGTCTCCTCCTCGGACGACCCGATGGCCTCCTCGCGGGTGCGCAGGTCCTGCTCGGCGGTACGCAGACCGGTGAGGTGGACCCGGTAGCCCTCTTCCGCAGCCAGGCGATCCTCGCGGGCGCGTCCGTACCGGTCGGCATCGGCCTGGTTGGGACCGAGTCGCTCTCCCGTGCCGCTGACGGCCCTGCGCAAATGTCCGATACCGCTGAGCAGGCCGGCCAGTGCGGTGCGCACACGGTCCAGGGCGGCGGGGTCGCCGGGCAGATCGTGGGCAGTCGCGGTGGCATCCGCCTCGGTCCGCGCCGATACCGCCAGAGCGCGGGCCTCCTCGGCCAGCCGCGCCGCCCGGGTCGCCTTGGCGGTCAGGTCGCGCAGAGTCCGCTCGGCTGATTCAGTCCTGCTCCATGCGTCCGCGAGATTCCGTGCCCTGGGGAAATCCCGTTCCGCGATCGTGAGAGCCCGACGCATGGCATCGGCTACGGCGAGTTCCTCGCGGACATCGGCCAGCCGCTGTTTCGTATGCGCGATCCGCTCCTCCAACTCGGCGAGAATGCGTCGCCGAGTCTCGGCGCGTACGGCGGCCCCCACGTACTCGGTGTCGCCCTTGTCATGACGACCGCTGAGTACGCCCAGACGCCAACTGCCGTCGTAGAAAACCACGTTGTGCGCGGAGGTCTCCTGTGCCGATGCGAGTGCGATGGTGGCCAGGAGACTCTCCACCTGCTCGGAGGTGACGCCGCAACCCGGTTCAGGGGCCGGGCGCAGGGCCGAGGCGAGAGTCCGCCCGCCGGACAGCACGGGACCCGGCTGGAGAAGGGTGTCCCGGGTGCGCGGATCGAGAAGGACGCCGCCCGCACTCACCCACGCGTCCAGGATTCCACTCGCCTCCAGCGCCCCTTCCAGACCGGCTCGGTCGGCCGGAGCCAGGTCGTCCACGAAGTCCACGAGCCGATAGAAAGGGGCTCCACTGCCCGGCGTCCTTGCGGCGGCACGATGGTGCGGGGCCGGCGGCTCGGGGTCGGTACGTTGCTCCCAGTCCCGCTTCTGCTCCGCCAGGTGGTCGACTTCCTCGCCGAGCCGGTTGACGTCGAGTGCCAGGGCGTCCCGGCGCCCGGTGAGTTCCTCGCCGTACGGCTCCAACGTGGCCTGAGCTGTCCGCCACGCCTGGCTGTCGATGTCGGGCGGCAGTGTGCGGTCCGCGAACGGCGCGTCGGTAGAGGTCTCGTGGCCGACGGTGGCGTGGACGGCGTCGAGTGACGGGCAGTCGATACCCAGCGCAGTCCGCGTGCGTGCCGCCCAGTCGGCGACTTGGCGGGCGTAGGCGCCGCTCTCCTCGGCGACCTTCTGACGGCTGCCCTCCAGATGGCCGGCGGCCTCTTCCGCCTCGCCCTCCAGCCGTTCCCGCTCGCCATCGGCCTGAGCCGCCGCGGTCCGGACCTCGTCCGCCCGTGAGATGAGGCGGGTCACCTCCTGAACCATCCGGGCCCGGTTTCTCGCGACCGCCTCGGCGTCCTCCAACTGGTACTGCCAGGACCGCAGCCCCTCCTGCGCCGTGACCGTGTCCACGCGGGCCACCGACCGGTGCCGTACGGTACGCGACTCCCCGTCCGGAGTCGTCAGATCGGTCTCGGTGGCCTGGGCGAGAACCGTGCGCGGCAGAGCCACCGCCTCGCCGAGATGACCGGTGGGAAGCCCGGCCTTCTCCGCCTGCGTCAGCAGCTCCCGGTGTTCGGTTCCCAGCTCGGCCAGCCGGCTCCCAAGGTGTTCGACCCCTTCGGTGAGCCGCTCCGCCGTGCTCTCCTCCGCGTCGTGTGCGTTGCGCAGGGTGGTGAAGGCGGCCTCGGCGGCGGTGTGCAGCGCCTCCACCGTGCCGCGGCGCTCCGACAGTTCGCGCAGGCTGCGGTAGGCGTGACTGGCGTGCAGGGCGGCCAGGTCGGTCCGGGCGTTCTGTTCCTCGTCGCGCAGGGTCTCCAGTCGGCCCTCCGACTCCTCCTCCTGCGTCCGCAGGTCGCTCGTCCGCTGTGCGGCGTCTCCGGCCGCCCGGCGCCGGTGCGCGAGGACGCCCAGTTCGTGGCTCACTCTCTGCGCGGAGGTGCGCAGGACTCCGGCCAGGTAGCCGCGGTAACTGGTGAGGAAGGTGCGCAGTGCCGTGTCGGTGCGTTCCAGGCGGCCGAGTTCGTCCCGTACGGCGTCGAGGTCGTGCAGGTTGCGCGCCACCTTCTCGACCACGTCCTCGTCGAGCCCCGGCAGGGTCTCGCTCAGCAGGGAGACCAGGCCCCCGTGTTCGATCCGGTCGCCGACCGTCGGGCGCCGCAGCCGGTGGAGGAGCTGGGTGAGATTGCGGTAGCGCGTCGCGTCGGTGATGCCGAACAGGTCCCGGGCCACGCGCGAGCGGTGCTGGACTGCACGGTCGGTCGTGTTGTCGGAGCCGACGACCTCCTTGAGCCGGTCGACCGGCAGCGGCTTACCGGCCTCGACCAGGTGCAGGTCCTCACCGATCCGCAGCGGGGTGACGAAGAACGTCGGCAGCGCCTTCTGCGTCGACTTCGAGGCGCGGATGGCGGCACCGAGCGTCAGGTGGCGGTGACCGCCGTCGTCGGCCGTGCCCTGGAACTCCACCCACAGGTACCCGAGACGGTTGGTCTGCTCGAACCCGTCCAGCATCAGCCAGGCGAGCGTGGTGCGGCCGGTGCCTGTCGCGTCCAGTGCCCGGGAGTCGCCGTCCAGAAGATACGGGAGCAGCATCTCCAGGGCCTTGGACTTGCCCGCGCCGTTCTTGCCGCGCAGCAGCAGGCGTCCGTCGCCGAAGGAGAACTCCTGCTCGTCGTACTGCCAGACGTTCTGGATGCCCGCCCGGTGCAGCCGGAAGCGGGTGCCGGCGGTCGTCGCTGGGCCGGTGGGTGTCGCAGCGCCGGAACGCGGCAGCGGAACGAGGCCACGCCCGTCGGTGGTCATAGCGGCAACTCCTCTTGTACGTCCGTGCCTTTGCCGGCTGCGGTGGCCGGGCGCACCGTGACTTGGGTGGCGTAGCGGGCCGCTGCGGCCAGCAGCACCCAGCCGTCGCCGCCGGGCCGTGCGCCATGGACATCGGTCACCATGCGTCCTTCCGACGCCTCTTCGACGTACCCCTCCGGCAGTCCTTCGCCCTCGGCGCGCAGCCGGCCCGCGCGGGCCATCAGCCGCATGCGGACCAGCAGGTCCAGTACGGCCTCTCGCAGGGAGGGAGGGTCCTCCAGGTAGCCGCGTTGCCAGTTGCTGCGCTGCCCGTACTCGGTGATGAGCTCGGCGAGCACCTCGTCCACCAGGCCGTCTGGGACGGCCACCCCGATGACGAGCGTCCCGCCGGTCGCCGGATGCCCCGGCTCATGCGGCCGAAGGCGTTCCACCAGCCGTTCCGCCAGCAGCAGCGCGGCCTGTGCGACGGTCCCGGTGCCCGGCAGGTGCAGATCCGTCAGCTCCTCCTCGGGGTCCACCAGCGCCACGCCCTCGGCACGGATCTCCATCTCCAGACCGAGGAGTTCGGAAAATGCCTGGGCCTCCCGGCGCTGCCGGGTGCGCAGCCAGTCACGCTCGGCGTCCGTCAGCTCGTCGAGGTGGACGACGGGTGTCTCGACGAGCATCCGGCGCACGTAGGTGCGTGGTCCGCCGAAACCCGGGTCCGCTGCCCGCCGGACCAGGTCGGCGCCGTCCCGTGCCTGGGAGAGCGGGCCGGCGACGACCACGCGTGCCAGCTCCCGGTCTATCGTGATCAGCGCTTCTCCGCCCGCCTCCTGCGCAAACGCGGCCACATGACCCTCGGTCTCGATGAGCACACCCCAGTCGACGAGCTGGCGCAGAGCCGCGACCAGGGTCCGCTTCCCGGCCGCCCGGCCCGTTTCCTCCAGCTCGATCCCGGCGTCGGCTGCGGCAGCCCTGATATCGGCGACCAGGTGTGACAACAGCATCTGCCCGGGCGCGGTCACCAGCACGGACAGGGCCAGCGCGAGGCAGGCGTACGTGTGTGGGGTGAACGGGGTGCCGGTGGAGCGCTCCAGCCGATGACCCGAACCCGCCCCCAGCCCCGCCTTGAACAGCCGGGCGTAAGAGCTGTCGACCAGCAGGCGGTAGCCGAGCACCTGCTGGAACCGTTTGCCCAGCCAGTCGGCGTGCCTGCGGATCAGCGGGAAGAGGTCGGCGTGGGGGCCGTCCGACGCGATCAGCGGGTGAGCGAGCAGCAACCGGGCGGCTGTGCGGCGCTCGGCTGCCAGGGCCACGTCGTGAGTCGAGGGGAGGGTCATGACACGCTCGCCTCCGCTTCGCCGTCGACCGCGGCGGAGGTGCGACCGATGTCCAGCTCCAGGTCGTCCAGCAGCAGGTCGCCGTCGGCCGAGTACAGCACCGTTCGCGTGCCCGCCGTCCGGCGCACGGTGAGGCGGATACGCAGTTCGGCGTCTTCACTGCTGGCCGAGTCGAGGTCGAACCCCGCCGTCCTCTCCCCGTCCGTGCTGACGGGCCGGCTGAGTTGTGCGTTTCCGAGCGCTGTGGCCAGCAGCTCCAGGAGCAGGCTGAGTGCCGCTGACGTGAGGCGTACCTCGGCGAACCGGCCCGACGCGCTGCGCAGTTCGTCTGCCGCTGCTGTTCTGGCCGCTGCCCGCTGACGGGCTGCCTCCCTCAGCAGCTGCTTCTGCGCAGAGTGGTCCTCCACCGTTGAGGCCCGGCCTCGCTGGGCTCGGCTGCCTCTTTCGCGCAGGGCCACCGGCACCTCGACCACCGGGCCGGTCCACCAGCTCGTGTAGGCGGGCACCACTTCGTCGGTGGCCGGAGGTATACCCAGATGGCGGGCGCCGTACAGCCCGAAGGCGGCGACGGCGATGTCGTGTGCGTCTCGCGGCGCCGCTTCGTCGAACCAGCGGGCCAGCCGCAGCAGATCCTTGCGCCGGGACATCTCCCCGGTGGCCGACCGCAGCATCCGCTTGGCGTTGGCGAGCAGCGACTGCAACGCGCGCAGGGTGGCGTCGCGTAGCTGGTCGACCTGGCTGCCCTGGCCGTCGCTGTTGCTGAACCAGCCGCGCAGGCCCTCCCAGTCCGCGAACTCACGGCCCCGGCTGCGCTGGATCCGGACCTCCGGGCGGCTTTCGCCCTGCGCCTGCGCCGAGAGCCCGGTGAGCCCCTGGGCGTGGGAGTCCAGCCGGTCCAGCAGAGCCGGGAGGTGCGGCCACAGAATGTCCAACGCCGCCGAGATCCGGGGCGCGCGGAACGCCACGTCCTCCGTGATCGCCTCGACGTAGTCCAGGAGCAGTTCCTTGAAGCCCTGGTACTCGGCGCTGTCCAGGTCGTAGCGGGACAGCACCTGGCCGAGGTAGGCGTAGAAGTCGCGTATGGAGTCCGCGAACTCAGTGAACTGCACGAACAGCGTGCTGATCCGCTCCAGTCCGTCCTGCGGCTCGACGCCGCCCGGCGCGGTCGCGAGGTCGGCCAGCTCCCGTAGTCCGCGCTCGACCAGTGCCAGCAGTTCGTTGCTCACCTCGCGGGCGGCGTCGGCCTCGGCCAGGACCCCGTCGGCGTCCCGCTGGATACGTTCGCCCAGTTTCGACAGCTGGTAGCGCGAGCGGGAACGCTGGTACTCGCTGATGCTGGACGCGTTCACCGTGTGGCTGCTGCGGAGCAGGTTTCCCCACTGGACCAGCTGTTCCAGTCGGACCGTGAGGGTGTCGGCGTCGAGTCCTGCGGCGGAAGCACCGGCCTGGCGCAATTTCGCCATGATGTCCGGGACGGCGAGATCCGCCAGCAGCGTTCCGCAGAAGACCCGCATGATCGCGACGTGCTCCAGCCGCTCGGGCGCGCTGAGGTACGTGTACGCGTTCAGCCGCCGCCGCGCCTCCTCGTCGGCGTCCTGACCTGCACCGGATGCTGATGCGCCCATGCCCGTGAGGTTACGCGGCGCATACGGGCGCCGTCGGTGGGTGGCCGAAAATGCCACGGACGTGTGGCGGGCTGTGGCGATTCCCGTGGCAGCGGCCTGTGCGGCAAGGGGGCGTCCCCGGCTCACCCTGAAAGGGTCCTTCGGTTTCTGCGCTGAGTGGCCTCCAGGAGAATGGGGTACGTTCAGGCCGATATCGATGGGGGCGGAAGACGGAAGGAGGCACGCGGTGTCGTACGAACCCAAACTCGCCGCGGCTCTTTCCGGTGCGACGCTGCGCCAGCTGTCCCACTGGCGCCGAGCCTCCGGGCCCAAGGGCGCCGTGCTCGTGCCCGAGATCTCCAGCGAGAGGCCGATCCTCTACTCGTTCCGCGACGTTGTCGCACTCCGCATCTGTGTGCAGCTGCGCGAAGAGGCTTCGTTGCAGAAGATCCGCCGTGCGCTGAACACGCTCCGGGAGGATCTCGGCGAGTCGAAGCACCTCTCCTCGTACAAACTTGTCGCGGGTCCGGACACGATCTATCTGGCTGAACCCGACCACGCCGTAGACCTGATCAAGGGGGGCAACGTGGTCATCCACCAGATGGTGGATGTTCTCGCGCCCTTCTATAAGGACGGCCGTAGCATTCCCGCTCTGCTCACCCCCCGTGAGCACGTCGCGGTCGACGCGTCGGTCCGCGGCGGAGAACCGGTCATCCAAGGCACCAGGATCCCGGCGTCAGATGTCGCTGCCCTCGTAAGAGACGGCATCCCGCCGGACCAGATCGGTGAGTTCTACCCAGGAGTGACGGCAGAGGCCGCCCGGGACGCCGCCGACTTCAGCGAGTACGTCGACAGCTATGGCAGCAGCGAGCCCCGGCAGGTCGTCGCTTGAAACTGCTGCTCGACGAGAACGTGCCGCGCCCCATGGCCGAGATCGTGCGCATCCTGCTGAAGGCCCATGAAGTCGTCCACGTCCACGACCTCAAGGGCTGGACGGGCACGAAGGACATCGAGCTGTACGCCAAGGCCAAAGCCGACGGCTTCGAGGTCGTCATCACCAACGACACCAAGCAGCTCAGCCGGCCACTCGAAGTGGCGGCCATTGCACAGTCGGGCCTGCATCGCATCGAGTACCGCCAGAACAACAAGCACGGTGGCTTGGTGGGTCTGGGCACGGCGATCGCCACTGTCTGCGCGGCCCTTCCTCACGCCTTGTCCGAACTCGAAGCAGCTGACGGCCAGCGTCTCGTAGCCCTGACATCGATCGACCCGACCAGGCAGAACCGCCTCCAGATCACGGACCCGGCCGTCGCCCCGCCGAAGCACTGGCCGGGGCGTGATTCGGCCTCTGGGTCCTGACGCCTCGATACACGAGGGTTCCCGGCCGGTACCCCATTGGGAAGCGATGCCGGGAAATGACCTGGCATCGCCGCCTGCGCTTCGTCTCAGCAAGACTCACTGCCGAGCTCTTCCTGGAGCTCGGCGATGCGCCGTTGGGTGGCTGCCGTGTTCTTCTGCTGGCGGGTCAACTTGGCCTTGGCGGCAGCCAGTTCCCGGGCGAGCCGCTCTCGATCAGCTGCCGCCCGCTCACGGATGGTCCCGTCATCGCGGTACGCCGGCCCTACCCGCTCACTGTTCACTACGCCGCGACGCTCTCCGCACTCTGGGCAGTCGACGACGCGGGTGGAGACGTAGGTGTTCTCGCGATGCTGAATATAAGGCACCACGTGGTCGCAACGGAGAGTGAGATCCCAACTATCGAGGTCCTTCTTGCGTTCCTCCCGTGAGGGCCAGGAAGCGAACAGCCTGGCGAGCTTCTCCATCTGCTTCGGCCCCATCGGCGGTGGCGGGCAGCAGAAACAGCAGTGCGTTACCCGAGAACCGCTGACGGTCCACCGGGCGTCCCGGCAGTCGACGTGCCGCTCCCGGAACTTCTGGTTGGCTTCCTCGTATTCGAGCTTCTCCGCCTCGGACAACTTCAGTAGGGGTGGCCAGCTCCCCAGCCCATCCGTCATGGGCAGTCCGCAACCGCGGCAGGGCTCACCAGCCACGTATTCCGCCCAGCTGAGGCGTGTACCGTCTCGCTCCCACTGCTCATCCCGCTCACGGCGCCGTCGGTCATCCGCTTCGGCTTCGAGGGCCGAGTGCAGAGCACGTTTGGCAGCTCGTTGCCGCTTCTGCTCCTCCGTGAGCTTGGCCATGGGCTTCACCCTCCGCTCGCCGGGTTCCTGTGCCCGACCGCGGAATCCATGCTGGCGTGGCCGCCCCGTATGCCGACTGCCCGTGTGGTGGATGACAACTTGCGACCGGAATCGGATCGCTAGCGGCCTTCAGGCGACTGATGTCATCTGGTGCGGGCGGTCGGAGGTTGCTGATTTGATCGCCGTCAGCGAGCCCTCTACAGAGGGCATGAACAGCAGGGCATATGACGCAAGGGGCAATCTTGCCAGCCCGGCACCTGCCCTGAACGGGGATTTGCGTGATGTCTGTGACTCAGCGCTACGGCTGGTCACGCTTCTAGGTGTAGGTGTCACGGGAAGTGATGCCCCCGGCTGTTTCAGCACCTGGCTGGTCCGTGAGGCCCTGGCCGAGTCCCGCCCTACCTGGGGATCGTCCGGTCTGATGCCATGGACGAAGTGCAGGTTGGAGCACCATCGTTGGGGGCGATGTGGGGACATCCACGCGATGGAAGGGGCCGAACGGCGATCCGTGGAGCTCGGCCGGGAGGCGGCTGGCGCGCTGGCGGGATGACTCGCGCAACGCGGATCAGCGGCTGGAGGAGATTGCGGCGGACCACCTGAGCGCCCTGCACGAGACACTCCGTGCCGATCGATCGGCCTTCGGGTTGTACGACACGGCCTGTGCGGCTGGCGAACGGCTCGCTGGGGCTCTGGGATCGCTGGCTACAGAGGGTGCGGAGTCGGAGGACGCGCTTGTTGCACGTCTCGTATCGGAGGTCGGAGGGGACGGCGGCACACTCGCCGACGCCGCGGTGCGCAGGGGGATGGCCGCGGCGGTCCGCGATGTCCGGAACAGACATCCCGAGCTGGGCGACGCCATGGGCGGATGCGCCGGCGGCGGTGGTTTCACCTGGGACATCCTGTGCGACCTCTATCAGGTGTTCTTCGCCGACATGGTGGGGGAGTTCCTCAGGTCTGTTGTCGCCGAGCACGTCAAGCTGGCGGTCCCGGTGCTCATCGCGACCGATCCGGAAAGCAGGATCGCTGACTGGGTCGCGGAGAAAGTGGTGGACCTGGTGCCGAATCCCTGTGAGGAGTCCGCCGAGGCGACGGATCTTGCGCAGGCTGTGGATACCGCGGAGTCGGTGGTGGGCGCTGTGCAGGATCCGGCGGCTGCACTGCCCAAGATCGCCGAGTTGTTGGTGCCGCGGGCGGTCGGAAAGGTGCTTGGCCTGATCACTGAGGAGATCACCGGAGAGGAGGGAGCTGCGGCGTGACCGATTCCGACGACTTCTTGTGGTGGCGCGGCCCCCAGGGCGACCGACCTCGTGGCGACCGCTGGACGGAGATCGGCGAGGAAACCTTCCAGGAAAAGAAGCGCCGCATCACTGGCCGGCACTATCTGCCCGGTCCCGTCCCCGACTGGGCCGAGGATCTGTTCCGCGTCGCCAGGGCTGCGTTCATCGCCGACAAGTACGTACGTCGGACCCGGGTACGGGACCGGTGGACCCGGCGTATCAGCCTCGCCGTACCCGTAACGGATCACGAGCGATGGGGAAGCGCAGCAGTCCGTACCCACCTCACTGCGCTCCTCCAAGTCCTCACCGGGGACCTATGGAATGTGGACTTCCGGCCTCTTACCAGTTATTACGTCGAAGAGGTGCTGGTCTCTCCGGACGACTCGCGCGCCTCGGAAGTCGCCTTGTTCTCCGGTGGACTGGATTCGCTCAGCTGGGCCGCCACCCGCTCGCGCGCTGACGACTCCCGACCGCTGCTGCTCGTGATGTTCCGCGAGATCGGCCTGCTGCGTCTCCAGCAGCGGGTGTACAAGGCCGTCGAACGACTGGGCGGAACACGACCGGTGCTGTTGTTGCCGATGAGCCAGACCCCGGCGGGCGACGGCTCGGGGTTACGGCTGGAGACCTCCTCTCGCACGCGTGGCCTGCTGTACGCGGCGGGCGCGATCCGTGCCGCTACTGCGCACGGGGTGGGCACCGTCCACATCCCCGAGAACGGCCAGCTTGCCCTCAATCCGCCTCTGACACCCGCGCGTTCGGCTGCTTGCTCCACACGTTCCGTGCACCCGCGGACGCTGGCCAGTCTGAACGCCTTGGTAACTGCCGTGAGCGACACGGAGAGCACGGTGCAGGTGGTCAACCCCTTGGCACAGCTCACGAAAGGCGAGGTGTGCAAGGCCGGACGTACTGCGGGCCTCACCCCGTCCGACCTGGAGTCCACCCTGAGCTGCGGCAAGCCGCCAACCCGCCGACGCGGCGGCCCTCCCATCGCCAACTGCGGCGTCTGCTTCCCTTGCCTCGTGCGTCGCTCCGGGCTACTCCACGCCAACGGCACCGACGGCACCCAGTACGAGGCACTGCCGTGGGCGAACGGCCTACCGCTTGACCGGGGTGCCGACTGGCGCGCGCTACAGCGGTGGCTGCTCGGCCGGTACACCCTTACGGATGTCCTCACCGATACCCCGCTGCCGCCGGACACGGACCCGGCGCTGGCGTTCGATTTGATCAGGTGCGGGCGGGAAGAGTTGGCCCAGCTGCTTCAGATCGCGGATGCGACGGAGGCTGACGCGGCGTAGGCGGCAGGCGAGATCCGGTTCGCAGCAGGCCGCCTCGGTGGTCATGGGACGGCATCGTCGAGGTGCCCTGGGCGCAATCCTTGCGCAGAGCGTCCACTGATCCGGGTCAAGGCTTTTCGCCTACCCGTTCGGGCGTGAGTTGAGGGCCCAGACGCACCCTGTTGTCGACTTGCTGTCTCAAATCCCAAACGACGTGCACTCGACTGAAGTGCTTGAACTCTAGGCGCGCGCATAGAGAAATCCCAAACGGCGTGCACCCAGCGGCGCATGACCTACGTCTTCTACTGTCCTTCCTGAAGCCAGGGATCACCGGCTCACTCGTCCGCCGGGAGATCCCCCGACCTCAGGAAGGAACCACGTCGTGCAGCTGAGGCTGATGTACGTGATCATCGCGGTCCTCGTGGCGCTTGTCGCCGCTCTGGTCGGCAGCGGTGTGACCGTCGTCGAGGGAGGGCGTCCCACGGCGGCCTTCAAGACTGGAGCATTGACCTTCGCCGGCTCCCTGACGCTCCTTATGGTGGTCATGGGGGCCCTGGGGGTGGTGGGCTCGTGAGCGACATGAGTGCCCTTGGAGGACACATGCAGGCCGAGAGTGCCTCCTCGCTCGACGAGGTGCTCGCGAAGATGCGCCGACACCGCATGCATCTCTCGCGGCTGATGAACGCTCACGACGCGACCCGCCTCGTCCTCGGGCTGCTGTACCTGAGCCGGAAAGCGCACGCCGAGCCCGGCACCGGCGTACCGACATGGTCGTGGTTGATGGGGCAGCCGGCAGAGCGCGGCTCGGGAATCCGCGCTGCCGTGAGCAAGTGTCTGAGCCACTGGCTTCCCCCAACCGACGAACAGGGCGCTGACGCGGGCACGAGGAGCCTGATGCCCGTTCCGCCCTCTGGTTCCGAAGGACACCTGCACGCTCTCGTCCAGGCCATCGGTTCCATCCAGCGGGTCGGGCCCCTGCTCGACCAGTGCCTCCGTGACCTCTCGGCGGACCAGGCTGAGGGCAGCCACTACTTCACGCCGGATGACATGGCGCGTCTCATGGTCGGTGCGGCCGTTCCCCGTGACAGGCACAGAGTGCTGGACCCGGTCTGCGGTTCAGGAGGACTGCTCGTCGAGAGTCACCGCTACGTCCGCAAAAGCGTCGGGCTGGACCCGACCATGTCCTTGCAGGGAAAGGAGCAGCACGCCCACACCTCACAGGTGGCCCGCATGAACTTCGCGGTACGTGGGATCACGGCTCACGTCTTCCCGCCCGGGGACAGCCTCGCGGAGCCCGAACCCGAACCCCACGACATCATCCTGGCCAACCTTCCCTTCAACCAGCGCGACTGGGCACCGGAGGACAAGTCGGAGGAGGGCGCCCGCCGGTCGCCTCCTCCGGTCCCGGTCGATCCCCGGTGGCCGGAGGAGCCTCCGTCCCGAGGGTCCGCCAACTCCGCGTGGATTCAGCACATCGCGCACGCGCTGGCTCCCGCCGGACGTGCCGTCTTCCTGATGGCCGACAGCGTGGCCAACAGCAGACAGCCTGTCACCCGAAGGCTCCGCGAACGCCTCCTGCGTGACGATCTCGTCGAGTGCGTAATCGCTCTGCCACCTCGCGTGTTCGGTCACTCCAAAGCCCCCGCCTGTCTGTGGGTGCTCAACAAGGACAAGAGCGCGCGCCCCGGCTGGGGTGTCCAGAACCGCCGCCGGCAGGTGCTTTTCATCAACGCACGGCGAGCCTTCGAACCGGTACCGAATTCGAGAGCGCGGAGGCTGGGAGAGAAGAACACGGCATCGGTCCTGACCACCCTGGCGGCCTGGCGTGGCCTCTCCGAGAACGGTGCTGCGGCCTCGCCGTACAACGACGCAGTCGGCTGGTCCCGAAGCTGCTCCACCAAGGAGATCGCCGACCGGGAGTCCAGCCTGATGCCGACCTCGTACGCCGTGGAGCCTCTCGGCCCAGAGCGGGACACACGGAGCCGGGTCGAGCAGCTCAAGCTCGAACTGACCGATCAGTTCGAGCAGATGCGCGCCCTGGAGCTCCGACTGCTGGACGCCTTGGAGGAGATCTGATGGAAGCCAATGCCGACCAGGTCGCCTCGGGTAAAGCGGATTGGCAGACGACCTCCATCAAACACGAGCGGATCCACGGGCGCATCTACACCACTTCCGGTTTCCTCGACGACGCGGCTGCCGATCAGACTGCAGGAGTCGTCAGCTCGACGTTCGTCCAGAACGGCAGGATCCTCTCGCCCAGGGCCAATGAGTGTCGGCCCGGTGAATCCCCGCCCAGCCGGGCAACCCTCAAGGAGGGCGACCTGGCCGTCGTACTCGTCCGACGGGTGGGCGATTCCGCCCTGGTCACCGCCGAGCACGCGGGATGCACAGCGACCAGGTCAATCGGCATCATTCGCGCTGAGCCGCACATAGTGCGGTGGCTGCGTATCTGGCTACAGACACCGACGGCGAAGGCTCGCATCGACGAGGACGTGACGGCACATGTCGAGCCCACCATCAGCCTCGACACGCTCCACCGCATGCTGTTTCCGCTGCCTCCGACAGACGTCATCAACGCGTACCACCGGGCCTTCGGCCTCATCGAGGAGATGACCGCCCTCTACCAGGAGACCGCCAGCAAGGCGGTGGAACTGGCCGACGCCCTCCATGACGACTGGGCGGCGACGATTCCGCCGTGGGAGACACGACCGCTCGCGAAGGTCGCAAAGTCGAAGACGGGCAAAGGTTCCGAACGCTCGCTTCCCCCGTTGCCCTCAAAATCCACCACCGACGTCATCGATGTAGCCGCTCCTAAAGATCTCTACGACCTACCCGTGCCCCATGTCCAGAGGTTCCGTCTGAGCAGTCCAGCGAACGACGGCGAGGCACATCCTCCCGGCACCTTGCTGCTGAGCACCCGTTCCGACGGTGCACACATCGTTGTGCTGAGCCAACCAGCAACACCGCTCAGAGGCGTAGTCGCCATACGACCTGGTGAGGACGAGGACCGTTGGTGGCTGCTCCATGAACTCAGGAGCAGGAGCAGCGACATCGCGCGGCTGGCGCAGGGCCAGAACGGGCGAGAAATCTCGGCCGGCGCCCTCAAGCGCCTGGAGGTCACCTGGCCTGACCGGTTCACGCGCATCGATTTCCACGCGATGGCCGATCCCCTTCACGCCGCGGCGCGACTCCTGGTCGCCAAGATCGCGACGCTGCACACCCTGCGGGACGCGCTCCTGCACGACATCTCAGCGAAGGCCGGTGTCCTCCGGGAACCGACAGCCGAGCCGGAAGAGCAGAGCACTCCTGCTCCCGCCCATCGCGGGCCCGCACCACGGAGGCATGACCGGCGATGAGTCAGGATGGTCCCCGGAGAGTCGACAAGAACCCGCGAGAGAACGCTGAGACATGACGCCAGGCCGCTGCTGAACCGAAGGCTGGACGGACTCGGGACGACGATCTTCGCGGAAATGTCGGCGCTGGCGACCGCGACGGGCGCGATCAACCTGGGCCAGGGCTTCCCGGACACCGACGGCCCCGAGGAGATCCGCGAGGCCGCAGTCCGCGCTCTGCGGGAGGGCTAGGGCAACCAGTATCCGCCCGGCCCCGGCATCCCGGAACTGCGTGCCGCGATCTCTGACCACCAGCAGCGCTTTTACGACGTCTCCTTCGACCCCGACACCGAGGTCCTGGTCACCGCCGGCGCCACCGAGGCCATCGCCGCCACCATGCTGGCGCTGCTGGAGCCGGACGACGAGGTCATCGCCTTCGAGCCCTTCTACGACTCCTACGCGGCCTGCATCGCGATGGCCGGCGCGAAGCGCGTACCGCTCACCCTGCGTGCCCCGTCCTTCCGCCCGGACCTCGACGAGCTGCGCGCCAAGATCACCCCGCAGACCCGCCTCCTGCTCCTCAACACCCCTCACAACCCGACCGGGATGGTCCTCACCGCCGACGAACAGAGCGCCATCGCCGCACTCGCCATCGAGCACGATCTGCTCGTCGTCACCGACGAGGTGTACGAGCACCTGGTCTTCGAGGGCACGCACCGACCCATCGCGGCCCTGCCCGGCATGCGCGAACGCACGGTCACCATCGGCTCCGTCGGCAAGACCTTCTCCTTCACCGGATGGAAGGTTGGCTGGGTCACGGCGAACGGCCCGCTCGTCTCCGCCGTCCGGACTGCAAAGCAGTACCTGACGTACATCAGCGCGGGCCCGTTCCAGTACGCGATCGCCGAGGCATTGCGCCTGCCGGACTCGTACTTTGAAGACTTCCGCGCCGACCTCCGCCGCAAGCGCGACCTGCTCGGCGACGGCCTGCGCGCGGCCGGGTTCGAGGTCTACCAGCCCCAGGGCACGTACTTCATCACCACCGACATCACGCCCTTCGGGGAGAAGGACGCCTATGCCTTCTGCCGCGTGCTTCCCGAAAGGTGCGGAGTCGTCGCCATCCCCACTCCGTGTTCTACGACGACCCGGACGCCGGCCGCAGCCAGGTTCGGTTCACCTTCTGCAAGAGGGACGACGTTCTCCGCGAGGCCATCGGCCGCCTGCAACAACTGGCGTCCTGAACTCCCGGCCCCTTCGTCCCGAATCAGGTTCAATCAAGATCGGCACCAGGTGGTTTGCTGTTTTGCCTGGTCAGGGCGCGGGGTGCCGTGGTCTGGCGGGTTGGCTCCCAGGCGGCCCCCAGTATGGGACGTCGCCGGGGGCATGCCTCAGCCAACGGTTTGCCCCCTTGATCGCGACGTTCTGGCCAGAGGACATGAACTTGTCGCGGCTCTGCTGCCCCTGCACGGCACAGACGAAAAAGCCGTTACTGGTAGTCGTTTCCTCCAACGCCCAGCCCAAAGAACCGCTCGAAGAACTGTGTCAATGTTTCGATCACACGCTTCTTCTTGTCGCTGTGGCCGCCATCGCGACTGAAACGAGAGACGGGGGGCAGGATCTTCGTAATCTCCGTACCAGTCGTACGGACCTGCCCGTCACGGAACGCGGCCGTGATGAACGCCCGCGTCTGCTCGGGCTTGAGTTTTTGCTCCTCGATGATCGCCGCGAGTTCAGTATCTCGCTTCGCCTCCACGTACGCCTGCCACTGTTCATCGACAGCGCCGTTCACAGACAGCGAGTTCACGAAGTCTTCAACAAGGTCGCGACCTGATCCCCGCCCAAGGCCGAGGCGAAGGCGGATGGTGCGTCCAGCCAGCTTGCCGCAAGGCCCGTCAGGGCGGCGCCGGTGATGGTGAGAAAGCCCCGGCGATCCATGCGGCCACTCCCGACGAGTTCGGACAACGCCTCAACGGTACCGGCCTCGGTCCACGGGGCGGTGAGTCCCGTGACCTCCCAAACCGGAAGCCATCGGGGCCAACCTTCCCTCCGCGCCTGCTCGTACGGGACGCGCAGGAGGTCGGCGAGTACGTGCTGGGCGTCGGCGTCCGGCTCCTGTCCCTGTTCCCACTTCCATACGGTGGTTCGGTTGGTTGCGAGCGGGATTCCGAGTGACCTCCCGTGCGCCTGCATGAGTCGGGCGAACTCGGCCTTCCCCCACCCGCGCGTCTGGGGGAGGAAGCTCAGCGGGTGGACTGCCAACGGCTCACCAGGCATGTCATCGCTCCCGTCATCCCCTCGCGGCGTAGTGGGGAGGCTACTTCGCGTGGCCGCGTACGGGGAGGGCGTCCCCATGAGGAACCCCCTAGAAACGTTCCGCCTTGCTGGCTACGGCCGTTGACTGAGTATCAGCCGTCCACGGAGCCCGAGCAGGGCGACCACTACCGCAACGGTTCTCAGATCGGCGGCTCCGCCCCTGCTTCCCCGTCGGGGACGGAGCCGCTCTCCAACTCCTTGGAGGCGTCCGCCATGCCCACGCTCGTCCATCGGTTCGTCCTCGCGGGTGAGGAAAGGGAAGTGTCCCTCGCCCGGCGCACGGTCGTCGACAAGGTGCGTGCGTGGGGTGTGCCGTTGGACGACGAGACGGCTGACGCTATCCGTCTTGTCGCCTCTGAGCTCATCACCAACGCCGTGGTCCACGGGGGAGGGCCCGTCACCGTAGCGCTGTACCACCGCTCTGGTCGCCTGGTGATCGAGGTCCTTGACGCCAATCCCTCTGCCCCACAGGCGAGTTGTGCCCATGCCGACGCCGAGAGCGGGCGTGGCCTGGCGCTGGTCGAGGTTCTCGCTTCGCGGTGTGCCTGGGAGCCTGTCGGCCGGGGGAAGCGCGTATGGGCGGAGATCGCGCTGCCCAAGGCGGCGCCCGCCATCCGAGCAGCCGTTCTGCGCAGGTTATTCGTGCTACGGCCGAAGCAGGGCGTGGAAGCCGAGCCTGAGTCGCTCTCCCTGGCGGTCGCGTAATGGGGCGGCACGCTTTACGAGCGAATCCGCTTCCTGATCCCGATGTGGTCTTCCGGCCCACCCGCCGCGACATCGACCCCGTCACCAGAGAGCCCACTGACCACGCGCTATGGGATCGCCACGAATGGCAGGCGCGCGGCGAGTGCTGGCTGTGGTGCGGACGTGACGACGTCGAGGTGACGTGGATCGGACCCGTCCGGTCGAGCGGCATGCACGCAGCCCTCTACGCCTGTCGCGCGTGTCTGTACGAACTGGACCAGCGCGTTCTGGAGATCAATATGCGCGAGGACGCCGACGGTCTGCCGATTCACCGCTGACCTGCCCTGTCCGTGGCGCCGGACTGCAGCTCATCGCGCGCCCAATGACCGCCGCCCCACGGCACCCCCTCCTCCCACGGCCGTGGGGCGGCCATCGACCTCCCGTCGGAATCCCAGCGGGAGAACCGAAAAGGAAGGAGTACGAGGTGACAGAGCCCACGACACCGCCTCCGGCCCGGAGGAGCCTCCTGGTGGCGGTGAAGGAGCTGACCGCCGTCCACGACCGCTACGACAGCCTCCGGTCGGACAACCAGGGCAGTTCCGGCGACTCGCCGTGGCCGGGCGGCGACGGCAACCTGCACGACAGCGAGTAGGCACCAAGCGGTGAGGGCCGGCGTGGTCGGCCGCGCTGGCCCTCACTGTGTCCCGCATCAGTGCTCGAACCCATGGAGGACGCACGATGGAACACCGGTTGATCAGCGCCATCGAGGCAGCGCTCGGATGGAGTGGAGCCGAGGAACTCGGCAAGGACTTCGTACGCGGGAGCATGGACGACCCCGCACTCGTCTCCCGCATCATGACCCCGAACCGCCTGCTTGACGTAGCGATGCGCAGGAGCCTGAACCGCCCGCAGTTCCGGTGCTTCCAGAAGGGCGAGGAGGTCCATCCGGCCATCTACTACACCGACAGCGTCAGCCCCCGCGGCCAGAGCATCTCCATGGTCAACATGCGCAGCCTGGGCAGGCTCCTGGGCGAAGGCGCGACGGTGATCATGGATCAGGCCAACGTCTTCGATCCGACGATGGAGGTCGCCTGCCGGGCCCTGCAGTGGTGGTCCCGCGAGCGAGTTCAGGTCAACGCGTACCTGACGACGAACGACGCCTCCGGCTTCCCCCTGCACTGGGACGACCACGATGTCGTCATCGTCCAGCTGGCCGGTGAGAGAAGGAGTGGGAGGTCCGCGCGACCTCCCGCGCGGTACCGATGTACCGGGACGCCGACCCCAACATCACTCCGAGCGACGAGATCATCTGGTCCGGCCTGACGCGGACCGGCGACGTCATGCACATTCCGCGGGGCCACTGGCACCAGGCGACACGGACCGGTAGCGGCTCCGGCAAGAGCCTTCACGTCACGTTCGGCATCACCAAGCGCACAGGGGCGAGCTGGCTCGCGTGGCTGGCCGACTGGTGCCGTGAGCGCGAGATCTTCCGCCACGACCTCGACCGGCGGCACGGAACCGGCAGCGAAGCCCTGACCGAGGCCGCCGCCCAGCTGATCAGCGAGCGCCCGCCGGCCGACTTCTTCGACGCATACGAGCAGGCGACGAGCCTGCCCCGGCACGTGCCGTTCCTCGACATACTCGGGCCGCTCGACGCCGTGGTGTGCACCACCCATTTCCCGCCCCAGATTCAGGAGCACGGAGAGACCGTCGACATCGTGGCCTCAGGGAAGAAGTTCACCCTCGCGGCCAAGGCACTGCCCGCTCTGCGTCTGCTGCTGAGCGGCAGGCCGGTAGAGCTGGAACAGGCCGCGGCCGTCGCCGGGGCCGAAGTGACGGAGGTTGCTGAGATCCTGGTGAAGGAGGAGCTGTGCGCGGTGCTGACCCCCGAGTTGTTCTCGGGCTACACCGGTCTCGTCACGAACGCCGTCTCCTGACCGGGGCGTTGGACCTCGGCGTCACGGCGCTCGACACCAGCAGCAACTACCTCGGCTTCCGTTCGCATGAGGTCCTGGCGCGGACGGCCGGTGACCTGCTGCCGAAGTTTACGGTCTCCACCAAGATCGGCTATTTCCCGGAGCCGGACGGGGCGGAGCATTCCCTGGACCCTGTACGTCTGCACGCGGCCGTGGAACAGGCCGCCGAGGACCTCGGGCGGGAGCCGGGCCTGGTGTTCCTGCACAACCCGGAGCACTCGCTCTGCGCAGCCGCCCCTCACAACCAGGACGCGCTGGTACAGGCGTGCGCCACTCTCGACGCGGCCGTGGCCAAGGGACTCTGCGCCGCCTGGGGCGTCGCGTCCTGGGACCCGTCACCGCTGCTGAGCCTGATCGACACGACCGTACCGAGGCCGGCGGTTCTCATGGTCCGCGTCGGTTTGTTGGTCGGAGCCAGAACGCTGGACGCTGCAGATGCCCTCACCGAGGCGTGGGGCTTGGACGGCGGCAGGGTGTGGGGGATGAGCCCTTTCGGAGGCAGTACCGGAACTCCGGTGTGGGACAGGTTCGACCCACGCGTCTTCCTCCAGGACGGCAGCCGACTCTCCCGCGTACAGGCAGCGTTCAGAGCTGCCTACCACCTCCCGCGGGTCGGCACCGTCGCCGTGGGCACCGATGAGCCGGCCCATCTCGGCGAACTCGTCGGCGCCCTGGCGGGTGGGGTCGACGAGCGGACCGTCCAGGAATACCGGAGTCTCCTCCGAGACCTCTCACGCGCTCAGCCCGGCCTGAAGCTCCTCGATGACCTGCTCAGCCATGCGCCGGGCGGGTTCCAGCCGAGGGTCCTCCGGGTGCGCGTACGGCCCGAGGATCTTCGAACAGGCGAACAACGTCATCAACTTGCCGTCCCGGCTCTCGAAGTCTGACCGGCGCTCGCGCCTCACACGATCGGCCAGAGCCGGGACCGCAAGAGAACTCGCCCACAGGGAAGACGAATCCAGCCCCAGCGGCGCGCTTCCCCAGTCCTCCCAGTCGAAGAGGCTGAACGTTGGAGCCGTCATGTTGGCCCAGTTCAGGTCAGCGTGGGCCGGCACCCACCGCTCCAAGGATGTATCGAAGTCGCCGGAGAAGACCCCGCGGATGGACTCGGTGACGAGGGCCTGTGTGATGGTGTCCGGTGTGGCGATCCGCCTGGTGGCCTGTGCCGACAGAGCGTCCAACGAGGCGTTCAACGCCTCCCACCAGTCGTCCGTCAGCTCCGGGGCCTCACTCAAGATGGCGCTTCCGACGGGAGCCCCCGGCAGGAGGCCGGTTTCGTCGGCCCGCCACATCGCCGGCTCGTCCGTGTCCCGCCAGACCACACATCCGTGCCACTCAGGCTGGGCGATGCCCTCTAGACGTGCGGCACTTTCGGTGCCGTTCCATCCCTGATCGGGGATCTTCTCGAGCGAGCGCCGCTCGATCCGCACCCAGGTGTCGCGGACCGTCCTGGCTCCCACGGATCGGCGTTTGCGCACCACCGTGTCCGGGAGCAAGTGCACCTGCAGAGATCGCTCGACGCGACTAAGAACCTCGTCCACCTGCTGCACTCGTAGATCAACAGCCTGACCCGTGGAGACCGAGAGCGTCATGGGGGCGACCGTAGCAGTGGAGCGGTCGGAAGTGCCCGTCGCCGAGGCACGAGCGGTAGGGCCAGCTACTTCAGAACCGGCTGTATCTGCCCTCCGCCAAGGCCGCGGCCCCTCTCACTCTCCGTGAGAGCAGACCGCCGCGCATTAGGCTGCGGGATGTGCAGCGCCTCTTCGTTCTCTTCGACCTCGATAACACCCTCGTGGATCGACGGGGAACGCTCGTTGACTGGGCCGCCCAGTTCACCAGGCGGCTCGGTCTGGAGGATGAGGAACAGGCGCGCGTCCTGGACATGGTGGCCGATCGGGCCCATCCATCAACCTTTGACGCGATCCGTACCCGGTACCGGCTGCCCATGTCGGCTCCGGAGCTGTGGCGCGCGTACTGCACCGACATGGCGGCCATGGTGACGTGCCCGGCCGAGGTCCTCGACGGCTTGGACGAGCTGCGTGCAGCCGGCTGGCGAGTGGGGGTGGCGACCAACGGCGCGGTGGACATCCAGCGCGCCAAGCTGCGGGCTGCCGGTATCGCCGAGCGTGTGGACGGTGTCTTCGTCTCTGGGGAGGTCGATGCACGCAAGCCGCAGACCCGGCACTTCGCCCTGGCCGCGGCCCGCTGCGGCACCGAGCTGGGCGACGGCGGCTGGATGGTCGGCGACAACCCCGTCAACGACATCGGCGGCGGACGCACCGCAGGGCTGAGCACTATCTGGATCGGCAACGACCGCTCCTGGCCGCTCGCCGATGCCAGGCCGGACCACGTGGTGCCGCATGCCCGCGCCGCCATCGACCTGCTGCTTCTGCACTCCGCCGGTCACACGAGGACCACGACATGACGTACACCATCGGGCTGCTGCACCCCGGCAGCATGGGCTCCGCTTTCGGCGCCCAGCTGCGCGCCCGGGGACACATCGTGCTGTGGTGCCCCGACGGACGAAGTGACACAACCTGCCGCCGGGCTGAGCGCGCGGGCCTCGCAGCCGAGGCGCTGCCCGAGCTTGTCTCCCGCTCTGACGTGCTGCTTTCCCTGTGTCCGCCTGCCGCAGCGGAGGAAACTGCCGCTCAGGTGGCTGAGCTCGGCATCGCCGGCGCGGGCACGATCTACGTCGAAGCGAACGCCGTCGCGCCGATGCGCGTGCAGTGTATCGCTGACCGCTTGGCCCCGATGCCGGTCATCGACGCTGCTGTCGTCGGATCCCCTCCGGCGGGCGGTAAGTATCCGACGCTCTACCTGTCCGGCCCCGGCAAGCAAGCCGACCGGATCGCCGAACTCTTCGCCGGTACCGATGTGCGGCCTCACGTCCTGGGCGACAGCATCGGGAAAGCCTCCGCACTCAAGCTCGCATACTCCAGCTACCAAAAGGTCTCCCGCGTGCTGGCCGCCGTCGCGTACGGGGCGGCGGACTCGTACGGTGTCGCGGACGAGCTACTGGAGATCGCGGCCAAGCGCACCCGCAGTTACCTTGTGGAGACCGACTACATCTCCAAGACCGCTGCCCGAGCCTGGCGTTGGGGTCCAGAGCTTGAGGACGCGGCGGCACTGTTCGCTGATGCCGGGTTGCCCGACGAACTCATGCGTGCCGCTGCCGCGACCCTCGCCCGGTGGGACGGCAACAGAGACGAGCAGCTGGATATCGCCGAGGCTTTGGAAGCCCTGCGCGTCGAGGGGGGCCTGAACAACCCGAGTTGAGCGGGTGGCGTCCGGCTGGGTCGCTGACGTCTTGGCCGTCAGGAGCGAGGTGACGTGGTGCGGACTATGGCGTCGACCCCCTGTGCGGCTTCACCTGGTGCCATCGCATCCGTGTCCACGCGCAGTTCCCACTGAGCCCGCGGGTGATCCGCAAGATCGGCCCGAGTGGCATCCCAAGCGGCCAGCCGAGCCGCCGTGTCGGTGTCCCCACGCTGCGGTGAGCGTCGGGCGGTGGTCTCCTTGGAGCACCACAACAGAACGCGCACCCAATGCGCCGGGAAAAGGGCGGTCACCTGCTCCATCCCCGCCATCTGACCGAGGTGAACGACGGGCGTCCTGCCGCCCTCCATGGCCTCGTCGAGGCCGGGGCGGTCGACGACGTAGACGTTGCCGTACCGGCCGTTGCGGTAGATGACGTCGCCGCGTGCTTCCAGGTCAGCCAGCTGCTCCGGTGTGCCCATTCGGTAGCCCTGGGTCTTCCCGGTCCCGATCTTCAGACGGGTGAACGGTACGTACCGCTCGTCGAGTTTGGTCAGTGCTGCCGTGATCGTGTCCTTGCCTGCCGCCGGCGGCCCGTACAGCAGGATGCCCTGCCTCACTGGAACACCGTGCCGAAGACCTGGCGCACCTGGTCCGTGAGCGATATCGCGGCGCCGAGCCGGTTGTCGACGACCAAGTGCGGTACGACGGGCCGCAGTTCGGGGTCGACTCCGGCGGCGTACGTGTCCCAGTTCTGGAGTTTCCAGCTGTCCCGGGCGGCGGACCGGAAGGTGATGTACTCGTGCATCGTGTCCAGGTCGCACTGAATCCAGACGACGGCCACGGTGACGCCGCGCGCTTCGCAGCGGTTGATCAGGCGGCCCATCCACCGAGGGTCGGTGCTCTCGGAGATGAACGGCGCACTCAGGACCGTGCTGATTGCGCAGTCGACGTTCGCGTACGCGGTCTCCAGCAGGCACTGGTACTCCAGCGGGCGAACCTTCTCCCGGTAGAGGTCGGTGTGCCGGTCATTGGGGTCACTCCCCATCTCTATGAGGAGGCGCTCGACGAGGGGACGCGTGATCGGATCCTTGTCGAGGACGGGCCAACCGGTGAGCTGGGATATGAAGCGGGCGAACTCCGATTTCCCGCTGCCGGCGTGCCCGCCGACCATCAGCAGTGTCGGCTTGTTCGGGTCGCCGCCGGTGTGACGGCGTTTCCAGGCGTCGAGGATCCGCTGCTGTACGCCCTGCCCGTCGGCTTCCTCCGTACCCGGCGAGAGCTGGAGCAACGCGCGCTCCACGGCCAGCACGTGGGCCCCGTTGTGCGGCTCGTTCGGCGCGGTGAACTTGAGCTTTCTGGCCTCGTCGGGCAGCGCATTGCGGAAGCCGAGTTCGGGCTCGGTCGCGCGATACAAAAGGCAGTACGCGCGACGGTAGTGCGGCCCGGGATAGATCTCACCCTGCTCGTGCTGCCACAGCGTCTGGAAGTTGGCGGCTGGCACCGCGAGACCGGCGGCCCGCGCCACCTCACGCAGCTGCTCGCCCGCGCCCTCCAGCGTCAAGCCGTGGGCTTCGCGTTGCTGCCTCAACCTGTCCGGGCGCCAGCCCGGCCGACTCTTCCCCACCGTGCCTACCGCCTGCCCATCTCTGGTCATGATCCGGAGCCTAGGTCAGCCTCTCATGAGCGCGTGTGTAAGCGGATGTTGAAAAGTCAGACCAACAAACCATGAGCCGATGATGAGCAGCTCCGGCAACGGCTCGTGATACTCCGAGCGCGTCCGGACCGCTGTCATGGTCACACCGACGCGGTCGTCGAATACCCGCCTCGGTCTCCAGTATCCGTACGAGATCGAAGAGGGCTCCGCGATGGCTGTCGAAGTTGCTGTCCTGCTGATCCTCGGCATCGTGATCGTCTTCTCATGCCGTGGCGGCGGGCTCAAAGCGGGTCACGCCGTGGTGTGTACGGTCTTCGGCCTCTACCTCGCCGGCACCCACAGCGTCGGACCGTTCGTGCAGGACGTCACGGCGTCCCTCGCAAAGTTCCTGTCGGGGCTGAGGCTGTGAGCACGCTGCCTGTGTCCCTGAGGGCAGTGGCACAGGACAGGATCCTCGGGCTCGTGGCGGCCAAGCCGCCCTACGTCGTCGATCCGGACATGGAGTCATCGCCAACTCGGCAGTCGGTGCAGCCACAGGAACCCCAAGTCGTCATCCCCTGAGGAGCAGCTCCGGAGCAGCCGGGGCAGCAGGCAGAGAATTTCCAGCCGTTGAGCTCGGGCCAGTTACGCATCACGCAATTCAGCCCCTACTGGTGTGCGCCCAAAAGCGGCCACAGCATCCATCCAATTCGACCAGCAGGAAGGTGTTCCCGTGATACCCATGCATCATCTCATCGTGGTCGGTTTCGATGAGATCGTCGCCAATAAATACCTGCCGTGCATTCGCGATGCCATCAAGTCCGGCTACATCGACTCCTATTCCATCATCGACCTGGAGTCGCAGCGGACGGAAATCGACAGGCGCATACAGGCGGCGAGTGTGAAGCCGCGCGGAGTCGTCTACCTGCCGGATTCCGGCGACCGCGTACGGGAGACACCGCAAGAGCTCATTGCGGCCGCCGTTCAACGCCTGCGAGTACCCGGCGTACCGACGAAGGTGTACATCGCCACGGAGGTACGGGCTCACGAGGCATACCTCCGGTTCTGCGTGGAGAACCACATCAGTTCGCTGGTCGAGAAGCCCGTACTGGCTCCGGTCGTCGACGGCCGGTTCAAGCCGTCGTACATCACGAAGACCATGGAGGAGCTCATCGGTGTTGCTGCCGACTCCCCCGCGGAGCACTCGGTGATGACGCTGAGCCGGTACCACCAGATCTACAACGAGAAGGTCGTTGCGTCGCTTAGGGAGCGGATGGAGCGGTGGGAAGCGCCCCTGACTTCCTTTCATCTCCGGGCCGCCGGCGGTGTGTGGAACCTCCAGCGGGAGTTCGAGAGCCGCGGTGATCACCCGTACAAGTACGGCTACGGGATGATGATGCACGGCGCGTACCACTACGTGGATCTCGCGACCCAGATCCTGTCGCTCAACGCGGAAGTGTTCCCCGAACGCCAACTCAAGCTGGAAGTCAGCTCCTTCGGTGCCTTTCCGATCGACCAATACCAGCGCATCTCGCAGCCGATCGCCAGCGGGTTCCAGGACGGTGTTGCGCGGTGGTCGGCGGACTCGGATGAGGGCTTCCGATTCGGCGAGACCGATGTGACCTCCGCGTTCCGCCTCGTGGATGCGGCGACGGGGAGGACCATCTCGCTCGGGACCTTGTCCTTCGAGCAGACCACCCCCTCCATCCGGAGCTGGGGCGAACTCCCGGACAGCCTCTACAACGTCAACGGCCGCACGTCGAGCGTCGATCTGGAGGCCCAGCTCTCGACGCTGTTCTCCACTCACGTCCACTGCTACGACATCCCCCGCGGCGTCAGCGCGGACGGGATCGACGCCTTCGCCCGCGTCACCACACGCGCCAACGCCGCGCTTCTCCCCGACGAGCAGTACGTGTCGGAGGAGTCGTTCGATGGGCTGTTCCACAGCGACAGCAACCGCCAGCTGATGGAGCACTGGCTGCGCGGCTCCGAGCGGCGCAGCTCCCTTGCGAGCCATCTGCGGCCCATGCAGGTCACCGAGGCCTTCGCCTCGTCGGTGCTCACCCCGGGACGCCTGGTGGCGGTGCCCTTCTAGGCACCGGCTGCTCCAAACCAACCAGGTCACAGAGGAGTTACCCATGAATCAGCCAGTTTCGAGGGCATCCGTGCATGCCTTCTACGCGGACGCGATCCTGCGCGGCCGGAACACCGCGGAGAACCTCCAGGCCGCCACCTCGGAGCGGTTCAACACGCTCCTGGAATCCATCGGAGACGGGACCCCACGTACCGCGCTGGATCTGGGGTACGGGGCTGGCACCTACACGATCGCCTTAGCGCGCGCAGGATTCCGAGTCGTAGCCGTCGATCAGATCCCCAGCAACTCGCTTCTTCAGCGGATCGACGACGGAAGTGATTGGGCCCACCGGATCGAAGCACGGGAATGCCTCGCCGAACACTTCGCCTTCGATGAGAACTTCGGAGTCGTCGTCGCCAAGGACGTCCTGCATTACCTCGCGAGACGTGACGTCGAGTCCCTCCTCACCAGCGCGATCGCTCACGCGCGCGGGGCGAACTACCACTACCTCGAAGTCTTCACGGGGATCACCCGCAGGTCCGCGGACGGCCGACTGCTGCGTATCGAAGGGGAGGCCGACTACTCACCGGACGCCTTCCGACAGGTCATCGAGCGGATCTACGATGGCTGGGACCTCACGGTGCTGTTGTCCGAGCACGCCGAACAGGACAGCCGAACCGGACGCAACTGCTTCGAGGCGACCCGGGCCACCGTCATCGCCACCAACCGGACAGCCTGATCATGGACAGGGAGAATGCCGTGAAGTCGAGCATGCCCGAGGGGATCAGCTTCGTCATCCCCTGCTTCAACTCGGGGGGCTACCTCCTGGAGGCCGTCGAGTCCTTGATCCAGCAGCCCCACACGTTCCCGTACGAAGTCGTGATCGTTGATGACGGCTCCGACGACCAGCCCACGCTTCGTGCCGGCGCGCAGTGCGCTGAGCGCGCCGGGGTCCGTATCGTTCGCCAGGGGCACAGCGGGCACCATGCCGCCAGGAACGCCGGCATCAATGCCGCGTCCTTCGCGTACGTGATGCAGCTCGACGCCGACGACCGGCTCGCCACTGAACCCGAGCTGCTGAAGGCCGGCAGCTACCCGGACCGAGCCGTCAAGCTCCTCAAGACCCACCAACACGTGGCCTTCGTCCACACCATGTCCCGGATGATCGGCGACTTCGACGGGCTCACCATTTCCTCCTACCCGTGCCGCGAAGAACTGGTCCTGCGCAAGCACCACGTCCCCACGTCGATCCTCTACCGCCGCGACGACGCCATTCACGGCGGTCTCTACGACCCGCACGTACGGAAGTGGGGAGACTGGGCGTTCGCCGTGAACCTCCTCGCCGGACGATTCCGCAGAGGCGAGGCCAACCACATCGTGTGCATCGCCGGCCCGCTGCACGAATACCGGGTCCACTCGCGCACACGACGGGTCTCCAACGCCGAGATCTCCGAGTTCGACATGACCCTGCTGGTGGTAGAGAAGAACCTCGACCTGTTCCAGCACCACTTCAACCGCGATGACCCGGCCGAGGACCTCACGCGCCTCGTCCTCGCCTCGAAGCCGTCCCGGCTCGTCGACCTGATCCGGATGGCCGAGTTCGACCTCGAACAGGCCCTAAAGGTCGCCTGCCAGCGGCAGTTCTCGCTGTCGAGCCCCTTCGAGGGCTTGGGAATTCCGTAGCAGTGCCCAACGTATGAAGGAAGCCCCGGACGATCGTCCGGGGCTTCCTTCACTGCTCTGGCTACTACGCCGGCGGCAGGTTGCTGATCTGGTTCTGCAGCCGGACGATGTCCCCTTCGGCCTTCGCGAGACGGGTCCGAATCTTCTCGACCACGTTGTCCGGCGCCTTCGCCAAGAACGCCTCGTTGCCGAGCTTGGCCTCCGCCTGGGCCTTCTCCTTCTCCGCCGAAGCCAAGTCCTTGGCCAGCCGCTTACGCTCGGCCGCGACGTCGATCGTGCCGGACAGGTCAAGCGCGACCGTGGCGCCGGCGACCGGCAAGGTCGCCGTGGCGCTGAAACCGTCACCCTCCGGCTGGAGGCGGAGCAGCTGACGGATGGCGGCCTCGTGGGCGGCAAGCTGCGTACCCGACAGGTCCAGGCGCGCCGGGACCTTCTGGCCGGGCTGCAGCCCCTGGTCCGAGCGGAAGCGCCGCACCTCGGTGATCACCTGCTGGAGGCTCTCGATCTCAGCCTCGGCCGCGGCATCCCGGAACCCGCTGTCCGTCGGCCAGTCAGCGATCACGACAGACTCACGGCCGGTGAGCGTGGTCCACAGCGTCTCCGTCACGAACGGAACGATCGGGTGCAGCAGGCGCAGCGTCACGTCCAGGACCTCGCCCAGGACGCGTGCCGAGACCTTGGCCGCGTCGCCTCCGGCCATGAACGTCGTCTTGGACAGCTCGACATACCAGTCGAAGACCTCGTCCCACGCGAAGTGGTACAGGGCATCGGCGAGCTTCGCGAACTGGTAGTCGTCGTAGTACGCGTCCGCCTCGGCCACGACGGTGTTCAGTCGGGACAGGATCCAGCGGTCCGTGGCCGACAGCTGCTCGGCCGGGGGCAGCTCGCCCTCGACTGTGGCGCCGTTCATCAGCGCGAACCGCGTCGCGTTCCAGATCTTGTTGGCGAAGTTCCGGGACGCCTGGACCCAGTCCTCGCCGATCGGCACGTCGGTACCGGGGTTGGCGCCCCGCGCGAGCGTGAACCGCAGGGCGTCGGAGCCGTACTTGTCCATCCAGTCCAGCGGATTGACGGTGTTGCCGAACGACTTCGACATCTTCTTGCCGTGCTCGTCACGGACCATGCCGTGGAACGCGATGGTGTGGAAGGGGATCTCGCCGTCCATCGCGTACAGGCCGAACATCATCATCCGGGCGACCCAGAAGAACATCAGGTCGTAGCCGGTGACCATGGCCGAGTTCGGATAGAACTTGGCCAGGTCCGCGGTCTTCTCGGGCCAGCCCAGCGTGGAGAAGGGCCACAGGCCGGACGAGAACCAGGTGTCGAGGACGTCGGTGTCCTGCTCCCAGCCCTCGCCGCTCGGCGGCTGCTCGTCGGGGCCGACGCACACGGTCTCGCCGTTCGGACCGTGCCAGACGGGGATCCGATGGCCCCACCACAACTGCCGTGAGATGCACCAGTCGTTGAGGTTGTCGACCCAGTCGAAGTAACGCTGCGACAGGTCGGCGGGGTGGATGTCCACCCGGCCGTCGCGGACCGCGTCACCGGCGGCCTTGGCGAGCGTCTCGACCTTCACCCACCACTGCAGGGACAGGCGCGGTTCAAGGGTCGTCTTGCAGCGCGAGCAGTGGCCCACCGAGTGGACGTACGGCCGCTTCTCCGCGACGATCCGGCCGTCGGCGCGCAGCGCGGCGACGATCGCGGAACGCGCCTCGAAGCGGTCAAGCCCCTCGAAGGGCCCGTGGGCGGTGATGACACCGCGCTCGTCCATGACGGTCAGCGACTCCAGGCCGTGCCTCTGGCCGATGGCAAAGTCGTTGGGGTCATGGGCGGGCGTGACCTTGACGGCACCGGTGCCGAACTCCGGGTCGACGTGAGTGTCGGCGACGACCGGAATCGTGCGGCCTGTCAGCGGCAGCGCGATGCGCCGGCCGACAAGGTGCTTGTAGCGCTCGTCGTCCGGGTGAACGGCGACGGCGGTGTCACCGAGCATGGTCTCCGCACGCGTGGTGGCGACGACGACCGTGTCGTCCCCCTCGCCGTACTTGATGGAGACGAGCTCGCCGTCGTCGTCCTGGTAGTCGACCTCGATGTCCGAGATCGCCGTCAAGCAGCGCGGGCACCAGTTGATGATGCGCTCGGCGCGGTAGATCAGGCCGTCGTCGAACATCTTCTTGAAGACGGTCTGGACGGCACGGGACAGGCCCTCGTCCATGGTGAAGCGGTCGCGGCTCCAGGCGACGCCGTTGCCCAGGCGTCGCATCTGCCCGGCGATCTGACCGCCGGACTCGGCCTTCCACTGCCAGACCCGCTCGACGAACGCCTCACGTCCCAGGTCGTGGCGGGACTTGCCTTCCTTGGCGAGCTCCCGCTCGACGACGTTCTGCGTCGCGATTCCGGCGTGGTCCATGCCGGGCTGCCACAGCGTCTCGTAGCCCTGCATCCGCTTACGGCGGGTGAGGGCGTCGATCAGCGTGTGCTCGAAGGCGTGGCCCAGGTGGAGGGAGCCGGTGACGTTGGGCGGCGGGATGACGATGGTGTACGCGGGCTTGTCGCTCTTCGCGTCAGCCTCGAAGTAACCGCGCTCTACCCAGCGCTCGTACAGCGTCCCCTCTACCTCGGCCGGCGTGTACTGGGTCGGCAGTTCGGGGGCGCTGTTCGGCCCGCTTGCGGGGCGCTGAGTGTTGTCGGTCACGATGGCCATTCTATGGGCCCGGCGTCCCTACACTTGCCTGGCTTTTCGCCTCAAGATCGACGAAGGGCAGGGCATGTAAAAGGCCGCACGGATGCGATTCAAGTGTGACCAAGAACACTCCCGTACGGCCACTCTCAGCTTACCGCCTTCGGAGCCAGCCTTCTGCAGGGTGGTGGCGAATTGCCTAGTTGGAGGGGCTCGTCGTTGGCTCGGCTGCGGCTGCGGCTGCGGCTGCGGCTGCGTACTGGGATCCGGAGCACCGCCCGGGATGGTCGTATAGGTCGCGGCTGTCGTGCGCCCCGCCTATACAGCTTGCCGGACCAGCTCGGTGCCCAGGAACCCGGACCCACCCAAGATTCAGCAGCGTCATGAGGCGACACCCCAGACCGGTCAGGGCCCGGTGATGGCGAGAAAGTGGGCGGAGGCGTCGGTGAGGGCCGCGTGCGGTTCCGCGATGCGCGCCGCGGCGAGGGCCGCTTCGTATATGTCCGTGCCCATGAGGTTGGCGCTGGTGTACTTCTCGATGGCCTTGACCGCCACCCAGCCGGGTCCTTCGATTCCGTAGAGGATGAGATCGGTAAGACCGGCCTCCGCGACCTCCGCGCGCAGCTCGGAGGAGGTCTGGAAGTAGGTGACAGTGAAGCCGCGCTGTCCGGCGTAGCGGCCCTCGGCCAGGGTGGCACGGACCCCGTCCTGGATCGCGGACTCGGTGATACCGGTGGTCGCGAGATAGTCGAGAAGGGGTGAATAGCGGGAGATCGCCGCTGCGGCGATGAGTCCGCCAGGCCGGGCCACGCGGGCCGCCTCCGTCAGCGCGGAGATCCGGTCGGTCTTGTCGTGGAGGTGGTAGAGCGGGCCGAGAAGCAGAACGACGTCGTACGTCCGGTCCGCGGCGGTGAGGCGGCGGGCGTCGCCCACCTCGGCCGTCACGCCGTCGAGGGCGATTGCCTGGGTGACGTGCTTGGGGACGGGGGCCACGACATGCACCGTGTGGCCGTCGCCGGCCAACCACCGGGCGTGCGTTCCGGGACCACCGCCGACACCGAGCACGCGGGCCGGTGCCGGCGCGGGATCACCCCAGCCGCCCGGGGAGCGGGAGGAATCACCCGGCGGGTCATCGGCACCATCGACCGAAACGCCGCACGCCTTGGCGTCGGGGCCATGGTCCGGGACGCGTACGGCTACTGGTCGCTCTTCGGCGTCCTGCGTCCACCGTGGCCAGAGATCGCTCGTGCCATCGAAGAAGAGATGCGTCTGTAGGGCGCTCCCTGTATCAGCTCTGTCCCTGACAAGTGATCTTGACCAGTTGTCAGAGGAATCTACTCATGGCACAGCACGGTGCGTCGCGGTTCCGGTCGTCAGGGACGCGGCCCGAACAGAATCTGCGCGAGACGCTGCCGTACCTCTGGTCGAGCCAGTGCGTCGCCGGTACTGAAGAAATCGCCGAAGCCCTCGGCTGCTCCGCCTGGTGGGTCAAGGACCGGGCCCGACGCGGACTCATCCCGCACACCCGCGTCGGCCGCGCCTACCGCTTCACCGCCGCGCACCTCGCCGAGATCGTCCGCCTCCACGAAGAGCGCCCGAAGCGATCCGTCAGCAGCGCGCCGGCGAGTCGGGCAGCGACAAGTCCTCCCGCGGTACGAACTCGTGCCGCGCCGTCTCCTGAGCCGACTACGGCCTCGACGCCAGGGCGTCTGCGGGCTCGACCGCCGCGCCGCACCCTGTACGAGACGGTCGCGTAGCGCGCCCGCACCCAGTCACAAGCCGAGAGCAGGGGAGGAAGACGGAAGTTGGGTTTCGCGGAGAAGCGCGGAAGCTACTGGCGCGGCCGGTACAAGACGGCGCCCGGCATGCACCTCACGGTCGTCGATGAGAACGGCAAGGCGATCCGGTTCGCCACCAAGGGTGAGGCCCAGCGCGCCGCGAGCGAGGCCGAGAACAAGTACCGGCGCGGTGACTGGCGCGATCCGTCACTGGGCCAGGAGACCTTCGGCGAGTACGCGAACCGCTGGTACGCGGCCCAGGATCTGGCCGCCTCGACCATGCAGAACTACAAGCGTCACATCGAAGAGCACCTGCTCCCCGACTTCGAGGACAAAGCGCTCGCCGGCGTACTGCGCACGGACGTCGACCTGTGGGAGAAGAAGGAGAAGGCCGTGTACGCGGCCTCCAGCGTCAAGACCTGGCGCTCGACGCTCCACCTGATCTTCGAGGACGCGATCGACGAGGGGTTGATCACGTCCAACCCGGCGGCCAGAAGGCGCGGACGCGGCAAGCGCGCCGGCCGCTCCCGCGACCGCGGCCCGGAGAAGGTCATCACTGACCCGCTCGGCATCCTGCTGACCGCGGAGCGCGCTGCCTTGCTCTCCGGCCGTGACGACGAGTTCGTCGCCGTCGTCCTCAAGGGCTACACCGGCATGCGCTGGGGCGAAATCGTCGGCCTAGAAACGGAGTTCGTCCGCCCCGGTGCCTTCCGCGTCGAGTGGCAGCTCTATGAGCTGGACACCGGCGAACTGGTGCGCTGCCCGCCCAAGGACGACAGCTACCGCACCATCGACTCGATGGACTGGCTGTCCGCCCTGGTCTTCAACCACATCGCCCGCACGAAGCCGGCGCCCTGCTCATGCCACGGCAGGACCTACGTCTTCCGGGGGCTGGGAGCCGCTCGCACCGGTGGCCACCAGGGCGCGAAGCTCGTTGACGTCGCACGCTTCGCAGGGGTGTCCTTCTCCGAACTACCGGGGCGTCCCGTGATCCGGCGACGGGACGATCAGTCCCGAGAGGAAGGGCCGGAGAACGGCTGCGAACGGCACGGGTGTTAGTTTCCTGCCCGTGTTAAAACACCAGGATGAGACCAGGGCGGCCTACGACGGGGTCGTCGAGCTCTATGCGTCGATGTTCACTAGTCGGTTGGAGACGCAGCCGTTCGCGCGGAACATGATCGGCACCTTCGCCGAGCTCGTGCGCGATTCGGGGAACCTGCGGGTAGCCGACGTCGGGTGCGGACCCGGTCATCTGACAGCCATGCTGCACGACTTGGGGCTGGACGCCTTCGGGCTCGACCTCTCCCCGGCCATGGTCGACCACGCTCGGCGGGCCGAGCCGGCGCTGCGGTTCGACGAAGCGCGCATGGAGGCCTTGCCGGTCGAGGACGGCGCGCTCGGCGGGGTGCTGGCCCACTACTCGATGATCCATACCCCACCTGGAGAATTGCCCGCACTGCTCGCTGAGCAGGTGCGTGTCCTGGCACCAGGGGGTCTGCTCCTGGTGTCCTTCTTCGGGACGGAGGGGCCGGAACCGGTCCGCTTCGACCACAAGGTGGCGCCCGCTTATAGCTGGCCGGCGGAGCAGTTTGCCGAGTTGCTGGCCGGTGCCGGCCTTGTCACGGTGGCTCGGTTGCTCCACGACCCAGCGTCCGAGCGTGGCTTCCTCGACACCCACTTTCTGGCCCGCCGCCCGTAGAGCGTGCCCGTGGCCTGGGTCGGGGTGGTGTAGATCATCCGCGTGGATGAAGCTCGTCCGCGCCGCCGCGTTCTGTGCCGACGTCCACTGAGCATCGCCAGAGGTGACGACCGTCCTGGTCACGAAGGCTCCGGCGGTGTGGCCACGGTAGTGGTGTGAGCAACGATCTCCCGGAAGGTGGGAATTCCCAGGTCAACGGACTCCTGCTGCTGGGAGATCTGTACGTCGAGCTGGCTGAGTTTCTCCTCGGCGCCAGCCAGGCTGATCTGGAGACCTTCGACCTCGCCGAGCCAGCCTTCCGTCTCTGCTTCGGTGACTCGGGCGATCAAGTTGTCGCGGATCTCGGCAAGCCGTGCCCGTTGGGCCGGGTCAGGCCGGAGGAGTGAGCATCTGACACAAGCGTGTTCATGAATGCATGGGGTCCCGAAGGCGCGTGCGCAGGTACCGATGGACACCTTCCGTTTCTCGAAGTGGGCGAGGAAGGCGTCCCACTCCTCGTTCGTCGGGGTCCGGTATTCCTCGCTGGGACGAAGTGATCGACGGCGGGCGATGAACGCGCGGTGGGCTTCGATGGCGTCCGCCGGGTAGATGGCGTTGTAGCCCATCGTGGTGTTGATGTCGGAGTGACCTGCGAGGACCTGCGCGATGTGGGGCGGCAGGCCGCTGCGGATTGCGTCGGTGATGAAGATTCTTCGGAAGTCGTGCGGAGCGAAGTCGAGGGGCTGGCCCACGGAGTCGGTGAGCCCGGTCCGTTTCAGGACCTCGTTGAGACCGTCGCGGATCATTTGTCGGGACACTGGCGTGCGCTGGCCTCCGTATGTCCACTGGAACAGCAGCGGCATCGGCGGGTTCCAGATCTTCTCCGCGACGTCGTAGTTGGGCAGCATCGGGATCGCGCCTGTTCGAGGGTCACGGACGCGGGCGATGATCGTGCTGAGGACGTCGGCCAATTCCGGGCTGACGAGGAGAAGCCGTTCTTCGTCTGTTTTCGAGGGAGCGACCTGGAGCAGAGGCACTATGTCACCGCTGGTGGGCAGCTTGTACTGGATCAAGGCGTGATGGCTGGCCTCCAGCATCTCCTCGATCCGGACGCCGGTGTGCTGCAGGAATTCGATCGTGGCCCAGGCCCAGAAGGCCCGTTCCTCGAGCAGTCCCAGATGGATGCGTCGGCCGGACTCGTCGTAGGCCCGGAACGGAGTCGACGAGTCCTTCTTCTGGCGCGTGTAGGTTCTGCCTCTGAACGTGAACTGGCCGCCGAGTGGGGCGGCCTGCAGGGCGTCCATCCCCTCACGGGCCTCTGTCCAGTTCGTCTTAGCGGCGCGGACGACGGTGGACAGCGCGGGCAGTCGTTCGCGGGTGCGCTGGTCCATCTTGGCCTTGCGGCGTTTCTCGTGCTTGGAGGTACTGGCGTCGGCGGCGCTGACCGGGCAGGGAGCAACCCACGGGCCCCAGCGTTCTGGTTCCTCGACGGCCCAGTGGGCCAGGTCGAGGTAGAGGGCTCGAACTCCGATCATGAGGTTGCCGTAGTTGGCCCGCTCCGTCACCGCCTCATGGACTGTGCCATCCGGCAGCCGACGGCGTGTGACCTTCGTCCGGCTGACCTGCTTCCATGCGCTCACGACTTCAGGCGGCAGCCGGAGTGTGTCGATGCCGGGCTGGATGCGCTCAATCTGCAGCCAGAAGTTCCTCACAAGCGTCCGGGACGCGTCCTCCAAGGACGTGTAGTCCATGGTGGGCTGGCGTTCCTTGAGGTACTCGACCAGCAGATCCCGGATGGGCTTGGACTGCGGGCGGTAGCGGTCGACGAGTTGCTCGACCGAGACCTGGCCGGACGTTCGGTGCAGAAGCCTCAATGACACGGGCGCGTCGGGTGGGAGGTGACCCAGGTCCTTCAGCCAGGAGTAGAACAGGCTTTGCCCGCCCGATGTGGCCCGCTGAGCTCGATGCGCTTCCATGTACTCAATGGCGTCCCCGACATTGATGTCGGCCAGCCCCCCCGCCCTTGGCGATGACCAGCTTGACCAGAACGTTCTTGGCGAGGATGCCGAGGTGGGAGGACCACGATTCTGGGCCCACCAGCTCCTGAAGGCGGGCAAATCCCTCAGGGTCACGGTACTGGCAGATGATGGCACGGAGGTTGGTCGAGGTCCGGGTGAGCTGCCAGTGGAGCGACGGCCGGAGCACATCGGCGCAGACCAGGGCGAACAGGCCCGTGTTCCGAATGCCGTTCGCATTCGCCGCGTCGTAGCCGACCCAGCTGGCGTTGAGCTTGTTCCACTGTGCCCCGGTCGCGTCTGCGGCGGGGCTCGCGTTCCACCGTTGTTGCCAGGTGGAGCCCGGCTGGTCCAGGAGCCAGCGGAGAATGAGCGTTGCGCCTCGCCGCCGGTAGAAATGGGTGGACTCGCTCGCGGCCCGAAGCGGAGGCCGGTTCAGCTGAGCCACGACCTCCTCGTAGGACTGGCCGGTGGCAGGCCAAGCGTCCTCGTAGGGCCGCGGCGGGAAACGCTTCTTGGCTGCCCGGAGAGCCTCGCCGGCGAGTGGCTGTGCATCTCGGATGACGGCCGGAGCGCGCAAGGTCTCTGTGCTCGTCACCATGAGTTCCCGAAGAGAGTCTTCAGCGAGTCGGGGTTGTAGCCGGGGGCCGGTGGCGCGTGCGGCCGGTCACGCTGCTCTGCCCGGCGTGCATGATGGGCGCGGACACGTTCGATCACTTCGTCTTGGCTGGCCGGAAGGTAGAGCTGGGTGGTTGTCAGATGTGCGTGACCGAGGACCCATTGGACGTCGGTCAGGGGCATGTTGTTGGGGTCGCGGGCGAGCCGGTAGGACGCAGTGTGGCGTAGATCGTGGAGCGTCCAGTTCGCACCGAGGAGATCGTGGGCGCGGTTGAACATCGCCCGCGCCGCGTCGTAGTTCAGCGGGCGCCAGGGACGCCTCAGGGTCCACCACAACGGCAGGTTCTTGCCCCGCGGGATGCCATCTCGCCGTGTTTCCTCCTGGTAGAGGCGCAGCCAGACGAAGGCGTCGGTTGAGCAAGGAAGCTGCTGGTAGGCGCGGGTTCCCTTTCGGATCACGCCGACCAACTGCTGACCGGGTAGCGCATCGCGCTGCCGGCTGGTGAGCAGTTCTTCTGCGCGGGCCCCGTTGGAAACCCAGAAAGCCAGTAGAGCGCGATCTCGATTGTGCCGGAGGGCGGCGAACAGCGCGTTGAACATCCCGTCCGGAATACGCCGGGGCGCACGTTTCGGGATGGTCGGCCGGTAGCGGCCTGTCCGCTCTTGGGCAAAGGGCCGGTCAGGCGTGTGGTGGGCGTTCGCGCGGCTGTTGCGACGCGAGCGGTCGAGCGGAAACGGGTTGATGATTGGCCCGGTGCCCTCGTCCTGGTGGAAGTCGTAGAACGTGCGGAGCACGGTTTCGCAGTGTGCGCGTGTCCTCGCGGCGTACTGCGGGCCGGGTGAGACCTTGCCCGTGATGGCGTTCGGCGTACCGGGGATCTTCTTGCGCGTCGTCCGCGGCTTCGGCACCGTCTCCTCGGAGTAGCCTGCCTTCCGGTGTCGCCAGTGCAGGCGTTGGGGCTTGTTCGCGATCTGCATCCACCGGATGAAGTCCCGTGCATCAGTACGCGTTGCCCGGTTCCACTCGATGTTGAGAGCCCACAGAAACCGCCACCAGCGCAGCAGGTCCATGCCGTATGAGCGGACCGTGGAGGCAGGGTTTGTCCTCTGCCTGCAGCTCGGCGAAGAAGACCCGGACGGGGTCGACAACAACGCCATCCTGGTCGAGCAACTGGTACGGCGCCCACTGATCACCGGTCTCCTGCAGTCTGCCCAACTCGGGCAGGACGAACGCTGCCAAGTCCCGCTCGGGGACATCGCCTTGAAGCATCCTGAGAAGCTAGTGGAGAAGCCGTCTGACCTGCAAGAACTCACGAGTTAGTTCGGTTAACGGGCCACGGGGACGGTGTCCAACGTCCTCAACCACCCCGACCGCGTGCGGGAGGACACCCGCGTCCGCGTCGAGCAGGCGATCGCCGACCTCGGTTTCGTGCGGGGCGGCACGACCACTGAGCACGCGGCCCACTGGCGCAGGAACGGCTTCGGCACCTGGCTGTTCACCCCGGCGGTCTCCGGCTGGTACCCGAAGAAGGCACCGCAGGAGGCCCGACCGGTGCCGATCCTCGGTGAGCCGTGGCCCGGTATCCCGGCACGCGGGCGCGGCGCGAGTCAGCGGGCAGACGCCTGCTGGCTCCCGATCGCCAAGGGCCTCACACCCCACGGCCTACGCCACACTCACCGCACGATGATGGAGGACCTCGGCACTGAGAAGGTCCTCATGGACGAGCGCATGGGCCACATCGACGGCTCGGTTTCGGCGCGCTATGCCCACGTCACACTGGGCATGCGCAAGCGCCTCATGCTCGGTCTCACCGAGCAGTGGGAGATGGCACTCGACGCTCGCCTCGCGAGGCGCCCGACGTCACCGGTGCGTGTGCTGGATGATCTACTGCGCGCACGCTAGTAGGAAACGAGGGCTCGTCGCTCGGGACTCTCAATTGCCCCGAGCGACGAGAACCCGGTCAGGGAGTGCTCCGTAAGCGAAGCACTCCCTGACCGGCTTTCAGCGCAACCAGTTCGCTGCTCCCATGGCAACGGCCGTCATCGTGCTCCCTAGTGCCAGCAACTTGAGCGGTGCGCGATCAAGTGTCACGTGCAAGGGGCCGCAACGAAGCTCGAAGGCCGGCGTGCGTGAGGGCGGCTCTGACTGGTAGACCGCTTGAGCGTCAGGAACCACGTGAGAGTTGAGGTGCTTGGCCATGGCCTCTCCGATTCTTCGGGCCTACGGCGCATATCGACCGTAAGCAAGTGGGTTGCCCGGTGATTCGAGCGCGCCCACCTTCGAGCAGCTGCTACTTAGCACCGCAAGTCAATCCGCCCGCTTTCCGGCCTTGCTGTCATGGCTGGTCACTTTCTCTAGGCCAGGTCATGCGGGCGTACCTGCAGTTTTGTTCTCCTCTCTGTGGCTTCGAGTCGAGTAGCCGAGCACATCAAACTTTCGAAGTCCGCTCTGCGACGGGCCCGTTGCGACAATCACGGTTGTCCTCACCGGGCATGCTGTGACAACTACGGTTGTCCCCATGCGTTCAGTGAGCGATGACGAGTTCTGGTTCGATTCGGACGCCATGGCGGATCCGTGGCGTCCGCCTCATGTTGCCGAAGCAGCCTGGATGCAGGACCAGTTGAGGGAGCTTGCCTGCAAGATCGCGGGTCGGATCTCGGCGCGTGGTCAGGAATGCCTGGTCAACGGACACGAACCCTCTGCTATGGCGGAGTTGTTCGCAGACTGGCAGCTCGCCTACCTGCATGCCCTGCGGTGGGTGCATGAAGCCGCTGAGGCGCTTGCCGCAGAGGCTGCGCTGATGGGCGGGGGAATGGGCGCTACCTATGGCCATCTGGGATCTGCCTGGGGGATCTCCAAGCAGGCAGCGCGTAAGAAGTGGCCCGGCGCGGTCGACGACGGCTCGGGGCAACCAGAGAAGATCACGGTGGAAAGGTACGGCGGGGTTGCCGAGATCACATACCTTCCAGACCGGTGTGCTTGGGGCTGGACTGCTCACGGCGACGATGGAACACACCGGGAGGCGGAGGAGGTGTATACCGTCCGGTGGATAGCCATGAGTGCGGCCGAGGACTTCCTTCGTGATCACGCCGTGCCTTGGGGGGGCGTCGATGTTCCGCATGCGCTTGGCGATCCGAAGGATTGCTGGTGCTGGGATGACGACGCCTAGGCGCAGGAGCCGAGCAGCGACACGTGACGGCGGTTCCCTCGGTGGAGCTGTGCAGGGGGACTGATCCCTCTTTTGGGTCCGGCTCCCAAATGGCTCCCAAGAGTGCCCCAGAAACCCAGAAGGGGCCCGACCCGCAAAGCGGATCAGGCCCCTGACCTGATGTTTCAGCTGTCGGGGTGGCGGGATTTGAACCCACGACCTCTTCGTCCCGAACGAAGATCACGCACGGTTCTTAAGCTGCGCAATCGACGTTTGCGCAGGTCAGGACGTTGGTTTCCCTTGGTCCGGGATGGCTTCCGTGGGTCTCTGGGAGAAGATCTTCTCCCAGATTTCTCCCAGGGACGTCGGGGTGCCTGACGTTGTTGCCTGGCACTCGCATTGCATCGGCGAATTTGCTCCTGTCGCCGTTCTTCTATCCGGCTGCTGTTTGCCTCGTTGGGCGCAGGCGCAGGCGCGGCACAGCAACTCAGCGCCGCAGCTTCACCTTGCTGACCGCCGCGACGCCGAGGGCGGCGAGGGCGATCTGGAACAGCCACTCGACCCAGTCGACACCGTCGGTGTCGGCGACGCCGAAGCCGGAGGCTATGGCCGTGCCGATGAACGCGGCGACGATGCCGATCAGGATCGTCCAGAGGATGCCGATGCGCTGGCGTCCGGGGACGATCAGTCGGCCGAGGGCCCCGATCACGATGCCGATGACGATCGCGCTGATGATGCCTGAGATCTCCATGACCGGTTTGCCACCCCTCAGTCGTTGGTGACATGCGAGTGCCCGTTCGAAAGTAACTAAGTCCGGGGTGCGCAGGCCCTACGGCCTGCTGTCCCGCGGGGGCGTACCGCTCGCGCGCTCGGTCCGCTCGGGTGTGGGGGCTGACGGCCGCTCCGTGCCGGGGGCGGTCGCGCCGGTGCCCGGTACGGCGGTCTCACCCTGGATGACCCGGGGCGGCGTATCTGCCGCAGCCTCGTTCTCCTCCCCCTCCTCCTTCTTCATGGCGCGGGCCTCGGCCTTGAGGATGCGGGCCGACTTGCCCGCGGAGCGGGCCAGCTCGGGGCCCTTCTTGGCGAGGATGACGGCTATGACCACGATGAGGATGACGGCGAGTTCGCTCAGTCCGAACATGGTGTCCTGCTCTCTCTTCTCCGGGACCGGGGCCTGGACGGCGCGAGCGTAGCGGCGGCGGCGTTCACAGGTGAGGCGTGATAGCCGGAAGCAGGTCCTGGAAGGTGCGGCCGGTGGCGGGTGCGCCTATGGCCTTCATCTGCCAGCCACCGCCGGAGCGGTGGACCTTCGCCATGATTTGGGCGGTGTGATCACCGCCCCCGGTGAGCGTGTAGCGGGCCAGTTCGGCTCCAGTCGTCTCGTCGACCAGGCGGCAGAAGGCGTTCTGCACCTCGGCGAAGGTCTGGCCGGTGAAGGAGTTGACGGTGAAGACGATCTGGTCGATGTGGGAGGGCACGCGGGCCAGGTCGACCAGGACCGCCTCGTCGTCGCCTCCCGTACCCGCGCCACCGGTGAGGTTGTCGCCGGTGTGCCGGACCGAGCCGTCGTCGCTGACCAGGTGCTGGAAGAAGACGACGTCGGCGATCTGCCCGGCGGCGAAGAGGACGGCGGAGGCGTCCAGATCGATCTCCCGCGCCCTGGTGAGCTTGGCGAGGAAGCCCTTGCGGGGTGCGGCCTGCCAGCCGAGGCCCATGCGCACGGACGTCAGGGTGGTGCCGTCGGACTTACTGAGGCTGATCTGCTGGCCCTTGTTCAGACTGACCGACATGGGAGGGGGGCTCCTTCGAGGTGGCGGCGGTAAGAGAGTCGTAGGAGTGGGCGGTGCGGACGCCCAGGGGTGGGGTGGGGCGGAGGGCCGGACCCTCGCGGAGGCACCGCCGCAGGTGGGGCAGTAGGCCCCGGTCCAGCAGGGCCCGCTGCCAGTTCTGCCGTGACTGCTGCAGGCGCGCCGAGTGTGCGGCTCCGTCACCGCCGCGTATCGCCGTCCTCAGCATCGCGGCGAAGGCGATGAGGGCGCTGGTGCCCGCGATCAACGTCAGGACCCATCCGGCGGTGACCAGGGAGCCGGGGAGCGAACCTTTCGCGTCGGTCAGTCGGAGCAGGTAGCCGAGGACGAGCAGGACGGCGGCGGATGTGGCGGCGATGAGCGGGGTGAGTACCGCCAGGGCGGGCAGCACACTACCGGTGGCGGGACGTGGCGGCGGGTCGGGCTCCGCCGACGTACGCAAGGTGAGGTACGTGCCGTATTCCGCACGTGCCGCGGCGGCTATCTCGTCGGCGTCCCCGAGCGCGCGGAGGCGCAGGCGCGCGGTGGCCTGACCGGTGGGATCGGCGCTCAGTACCGCCTGGATGTCCGTGGTGGCGAGTGCCAGGTGCAGTACCGCTTCGAAGTCCGGCCTGTCCTCCGGGCGAAGGCGCAGTGGGTCGGCCACATGGTCTCCTGAGGGGGAAGGCTTCGGCGTCGGTCTCGGAGCAGTACGGAGGCGGCGCCGGACTGCCTCAGGGGAGTCAGCCCGGCGTCGCCTCCGCCGGGTGTCAGACGCCCACGCCGAAGTCGGAGGCAATCCCGGCCAGTCCGGAGGCGTAGCCCTGGCCGACCGCGCGGAACTTCCACTCGGCGCCGTTGCGGTACAGCTCTCCGAAGACCATCGCGGTCTCGGTGGAGGCGTCCTCGGACAGGTCGTAGCGGGCGATCTCGGCGCCGCCGGCCTGGTTCACGATACGGATGAAGGCGTTGCGGACCTGGCCGAAGCTCTGGCCCCGGTTCTCGGCGTCGTGGATGGACACCGGGAACACGATCCTGTCCACCTCGGCGGGTACGGCCGCGAGGTTCACCTTGACGACCTCGTCGTCCCCCTCGCCTTCGCCGGTGAGGTTGTCGCCGGTGTGCTCCACCGAACCGTCGGGGCTCTTGAGGTTGTTGTAGAAGACGAAGTGCTGATCGGACAGGACCTTGCCGGACGTGTCGAGGAGCAGCGCGGAGGCGTCGAGGTCGTAGTCGGTGCCGGTGGTCGTACGGACGTCCCAGCCCAGACCGACCAGGACGGCGGTCAGGCCCGGTGCCTCCTTGCTGAGCGAGACGTTGCCGCCCTTGGACAGGGAAACTCCCACTGCGTACTCCTTCTCGGCAGGTGCGGTCGAGGCCCGCGGCACGGGCCCAGGCTCAAGAATCTACATCACTGTAGAGAAAGTGGAAGGGTGGCGCGATCGCTCCTTGGGGTCGGCGCGGTCGGGCATGCCCCTTGTCAGTCTTGTGAGTTGCCGAACAGCGGGCGATAGGCGATGAGCGGCACGAGTGCACCCCCGATGGTCGAGCCCCAGGTCGCAGCGTCGAAGAACGCGCGCTGGACCGGTCGGCCGAGGAACTCGGCCGACAACCAGCCGCCCAGGAAGGCGCCGGCGATGTCGATGAACGTCGTGCCGATGCAGCCGCCTGGATCGCGACCGGGCAGGATGGCTTTGGCGATCGCTCCGGCGAGGAGTTCCAGTGCCAGCCATGCGATGACACTCATTTCCCCGACGTTCCTTTCGGTGGTCCTGCTTGCGTGCATGGGCATGCCCTGGGGGCAGCGTAGATTCTACAATTCTGTAGAGGGTATGGCGGGAAGTGCAGCGGCGCGATGGTCTTGGGGGCGTCTATACGATGTCCGCGCGGGAAACGGACGGCGGCGGAAGGGAGACGGGCGTGGCTGAGCAGCGGCAGCGTCCCCGGCGGCGGGGGCAGGGTGAGCTGGAGGCGCTGGTCCTGTCGGCGCTCAGGGAGGCGGACGGACCGGCGACGGCCGGCTGGGTGCAGGAGCGCCTGGGCGGAGACCTCGCTTATACAACCGTCATCACCATCCTGACCCGGCTGCTGGCCAAAGGGGCAGTCACGCGGGAGCGCGCGGGTCGGTCGTTCGCCTGGACGTCCGCGTCGGACCAGGCGGGGCTGGCCGCCCACAGGATGCGCAAGGTGCTGGACTCCGAAAGCGACCGGGAGGCGGTGCTGGCCAGCTTCGTGACCGGTCTGGGCCCGGACGACGAGCGGATGTTGCGGGAGCTGCTGGGTCAGTCGAGGAACGAAGGGGAAGACTGAAGCCTCATGGGGGTGTTCGTCTTTCTGCCGCTGGTGCTGCCGTTGACCGCGTGGCCGATCGCGCGTCTGGCCGAGCAGCATCTGCACCCACGGACCGCGACCCGGCTGCTGACCGGGGTGGCCGCGGTGATGGCGGCCTGCAGCACGCTGTGCCTCGGCCTGGTGATGGTGGTCGGCACCGCCCAACTCCCCGGAAACCCGCTCCCCGACGGCTGGTCGGACCCCGAGGTGCGCGCGGCGGTCCCGTACGACGAGGTCGTCGGCAAGGCGGCGATCCCCGCGCTCATCGTGGTGCTGGTGGCTTGCGGTCGGACAATGTGGCGGCACGGCCGGGTGCGCCGTCGGGCCCACCGGGCGCTGGCCGGGCTGCGGGAGACGGAGGTGGCCGTCCTTCCGGACGGCGTCCCCTACGCCTACGCGCTGCCGGGCGGTCGGCGGGATCGTGTGGTCGTGACCACGGCCATGCTGGACTGCCTCGAACCCGCCGAGCGCCGGGCGCTGTTCGCTCATGAGCGGGCCCACCTGGCCGCCCGCCATCACCGCTTTCTTCTCGCGGTCCAGTTGGCCGCGCGGGCTAATCCCTTCCTGCGTCCGCTGCGGACGGCGGTGTCGTACACGGCGGAGCGGTGGGCTGACGAGGAGGCGGCCCAGGTGGTCGGCAGCCGCCGGGCCGTGGCGTGCGCGATCGGCAAGGCGGCCCTGGTGTCCAGGGGCACTCCGGTGGCGACCCTGGCCGGCTTGGCTGCGGCTGGACCGGTGCCACGCCGGGTGGCAGCCCTGCTCGGACCCGCTCCGACAGTGCGTAACTGGCCTTCGCTGTTCACGTCGGTGGGTGTCGCGACGTGGGGCGCGGCGGTGGGAGCTGCCCTGTCGGCGATGTCGTCGGCGAATTCCGCCGTGACGATGGTCCTCATCCTGCATGCGGCCACGCCCCTTTGACCCGGGCGGGGCGGGGTGTCAGGCGTGCTCGGTGAGCACGGCGAGTCCGGTGACGAGTCCCGCGAAGGCCGGCAGCGCGCTGCCGGCCGAGCGTCGTCGCTCCTGCTTAAGGCCCGATCCTCCACAACGGCCGTGTCCTGCATGCGTGCCGGTCAAGGGGTGTCACCGCTACGCGGGCGCCCCCACAGGGTGAGACTCCTGCCCCTTCGGCCCGTATCTCTACATGAATGTAGAGTTCAGTCGTTCGGCAGACACGAGGCTGGAAGCCCGAGCATCGGACGACGGACCCAGGCGGAGGAGTGGACGTCAGTGAGCAGTACGGGAAGGCGGCGCGCTCCTGCCGGATCAGGGAGGACCCGGCTGACGGGGCGGGGGCGGTTGCTGATGTGGAGCGCGGGCGTGTGCTCGGCCCTCGTCCTCGGCGTCGCGGGCGTCGGTGCCTGGCTCTACCAGGACCTGAACGGCAACATCCAGGGCACCGACCTCGACAACAAGCTCGGCGGCAACCGGCCGGTCAACCTCAGTCCTGGCTCCAAGAACATCCTGGTCGTCGGCTCCGACAGTCGCGACGGCGACAACGCGGAGTACGGCAAGGGCCTGTCCACCATGCAGTCGGACACGCTGATGATGCTGCACATCCCGGCGAACCGGGAGTGGGCCACCGTCGTGTCCTTCCCCCGCGACTCGTGGGTGGAGATACCGGCCTGCGACAAGGGCGACGGTACCAAGTCCGTACCTCACCACTTCAAGATCAACGAGGCGTTCGCGATCGGCGGCACCAGCGGCAAAGTCGCTGAGGCCGCCGCCTGCACCATCAGGACCGTCGAGGCCGCCACTGGCCTGCGTATCGACCACTTCACGTCCGTCGACTTCCAGGGCTTCAAGGGCATGGTCAACGCCCTTGGCGGCATAGAGGTTTGCCCAGAGCAAGCAATCCACGACGAGAAGGCCCACCTGGACCTGGAGGCGGGCTGCCAGACCGTCAGGGACGAGGAGGCCCTCGGCTACGTCCGGGCCCGCTACAGCATCGGCGACGGCTCCGATACCGGCCGCATCGGCCGCCAGCAGGAGTTCATGCAGGCTCTGGCCGAAAAGGCACAGTCCAAGCTGGCCAGCCCGAACGCGCTGTACGGCTTTCTGCAGTCCGCCACCGAGTCCCTCACCACGGATGAGGACCTGGCGGGCGTCAAGCCGCTGTACGGCCTCGCCTCTGAACTCAAGGGCATCCCGGGTGACCGCCTGACGTTCCTCACCGTGCCCAACTATCCGCGCGAGGCCGACGTGCCCACCGACAAGGCCAACGTCGTGTGGCAGTACCCCCAGGCCGCCGACCTGTTCGCGGCCCTGGCCCAGGACGAGGAGGTCGACAAAAAGCAGCTCCAAGCGGATTCCGAGGACCTCGTCCACGCCTCCTCCGTACGCGTGCAGGTCCTCAACGCCACTGGCATCTCCGGCCGTGCCGCCGCCGTCGCCGAGAAACTACGCCAGGCCGGCTTCACCGTCGTCGGCACGGGCAACGCCCCGGAGGCCACACGCACCACCACGGTCGGCCATCCGCAGGGCCTGGACGCACAAGCGGAGGTGCTCGCCTCCCGGTTGCCCGATGTGCGGGCCGGGCAGGATACGGCTGCTGTCGCCGACACGGTGACCCTGAGGGTCGGAACCGACCTCGAACCCGAGGACATCCGGTGAACGAGGGTCCATCAGGCCGCCGCCGTGTTCCTTTCGGGGGCCGGTCGGACGACTTCCGCGGCGTCGAGGGGAGCGGCATAGGCGTCGGCCGCGCTCTCGGTCAGGTACGGGGACAGGCGTAGCAGGATCCGCCCCTTGAGGTAGGCGCGCTCGGCGTGGGCCGGTGATCGGGCCGCGGAGGTCTGCAGGTGCTCGGCGCGCGTGCGGGCGGCATCGGCGCCGGGGAACACCTCGATCGCACCGCCGAGCTGGACGCTACCGGGATCGGGTGCGGTGACCGCGCCGGCGTCGATCCGTCGGTCCTCGAAGGTCAGCTTGCTGCGGTAGCTGTCCGGGGCCCCCAAGAGTCCGTCGGGGTCCTCGTCCGGGTGGGTGTAGAGGACCGAGTTCTCGGCGGGGAGTCCCGCCCTCTCCACGAGGCGGAAGACAGTTTCGGCCTCGTCTGTCACGGTCGCGGTGACCGTGCGCCGGTCCTGGTGATGTCCGGCGCTGAACGGCAGCGGGATCCTTTCCTGGGGCAGGGCCGAGAGCACGATGCTGACCAGCATCCCGGCGCTGGCCAGGACCGCAGCCGTGCGCAGATGCCGCAGGGAGCCCCGCCTCGCGGGTCGGCCGACGTCCGGCATCACTACTCCAGCTCTCACCGTGTTCGCGGTGGGCCGGCGCCGAAGAGGCGTGGGCCCACCGCATGGTCCGGATCGGTCAGAGGTCGAACTCGTGGGGCGGCAGGTCGAGGGTGTAGCACGCCTCGCGGACCACGGCCTGCTCGTCCTTGTCGAAGTCGCCGTCGGCACCGCCGATGACGATGCCGATCTGGATGACGGCCCGTGCTTCGGCAGGCTTCTTCTTCGCCTTGGCGATCTCCTGCATGACGCTCACCTTGCCGAAGTCGAAGTCGGCGGTGAGCTTGTTGAGGTTCTCCTCGAAGCGGCGGCGCAGGTCGTCGGCGTCGAAGTTCTGCAACACCTCGTTGGTGGCGATGAGCTGGGCCACGCGCTGCCGCTCGGACGGGTCGACGGTGCCGTCGGCGGCAGCGACGAGCGCGCACATCGCCATGCTCGCGTCGCGGAAGGCGCCGCTCTTCAGGTCGTTCTTCTTCGCCATGAGCTGGGTCTGCATCGTGGATGCGGACTCCTTGAGGCGGTCCCACAGGGCCATGAGAACTCCGTACGTGTCGGGAGGATGCCCGGACCGGGATGCCGGACAGCGCTTCTTCTACAACTTAGTAGAAGTTATCAGCAGAGTGCGGAGAGGTGCGCGTACCCGCCCCGTGCCGGTGCATCCTTCACCGTCTGCCAGAGGGCCGTTGTCAGCCCTCGTCCTCCTCGTCGCCTTCGAAGAAGTCCCCGACCTCGTCCACGACTTCGGCCGCGACCATGCCGCCGACGACACCGACCGCGAGCCCGGCGGCACCCGCGGCGACGGCGGTGCCCATGCCGGGACCGGAACGGTGGTGGTCGTCGTGCCCATGGTGCCCGCCGTGTCCGTGCCCTGGGTACGGGTCACCGTGACCGTAGGCACCGTGGGAGCCGTGCGATGCCCGGTGCTCGACCAACTGGCGGATCCAGCCGTCGACTTCCGCGTTCCAGTCGCGGGAGTCGTGATGGCCGACGGTGAAGCGGGTCAGCGCGTCATGGCCGCCGGAGAAGAAGCCACCGCGCTTGTCGGCCTCCAGAACGACCTCGATGCCGCCCGGGTTGGCCAGGAAGGTCACCTCGATCTCGTTGACCTGGTGCGCGTACTGCGGCGCCGGGGTCAGTTCGATCTCCTGGTAGAAGGGCAGCTGCTGGCCGGTGCCGCCGATGCGTCCGTACTCCAGGTCGGCGGACTTGAAGCCGAAGCCGAGCCGGCCGAGGGCTTCCAGGATCGCCTCCTGCGCGGGCAGCGGGGCGATGTTCAGCTGGTCCAGGTCGCCCTTGTCCTTCGCGCCGGCCACCGCCAGCTCGGTGCGCACGCCGAGGACGATGCCCAGGCCCTGCCCGTACAGCTCGGTGATCGGCGTCTCCCACGGCAATGTCACCGTGAACGGGACGCTGTGCTGCTGACCCGCGCCCAGCCGGAAGCCGCCGCCGACGGTGAACCGCTCGAAGGCGACGACGCCCTCGCTCTCTCCCTCACCGTGCTCGGCCTCGACCCGGGCCACGAGCTCCAGGGTGATGTGCTCGATGTCGAAGTCGGCGTCCCCGCCCTTGAGATGGACCTGGCCGGTCAGTGTGCCGCCGGGTCGGGCGGCTCCCGGGTCGAGGACCGTGTCGACGGTGGGCCCGCCCACGCCGAGTGATCCGAGCAGTCGTTTGAACACCATGGTGGCGTCCACTCCTTATGCGTGCGTGTGTCTCGTTCAGGTGCGGTGCCGCGCGCCGGGGCGGGCGCACGACACCACGGTTGTGCGCGGGGGCGGGCTACTTGGCCGCGTCCAGCGCGGCGAGAGCCTGCGCCCAGCGGACGTACTTCAACTCCGCCAGGTCGGCTACGGTCTTGACCCCGAACGCCTCCTGAAGCAGCTCGCCGTCACGGTCGGAGACCCCCTTGAGGGCCCCGACCGGGGCGGCCAGGATCTCGGGCAGGCTCTTGCCCGCCCACGCCTTGTCGAGCACCTTGTCCAGGTCGATCGAAGCCATGCGTGTCCTCTTCCGGGTGTGTGAGGCCCGGCCCTGCCGCGGGCCTTCTACAAACGAGTAGAAGCATAGGGCTGTGACAGGCCGGGTGAAGCGCGGTCGGCCCGGGCACGGAGGGAAAAGGCCGAAAACGTGCCCCCGAGGCCGAGCGCGGCGACCAGCTCGCTGCAGCGGGGCCGTGTCCGGAACGTGTGGGCGGGGCGCACGGAGAGGGGCCGGATGGCCCTGGCCATGGGGCCGGGGTTCTCTGGCGGTGAGGAGCGGACGGCGTGAAGGTGGGGGAAAGGTCTGGCGTCCGGGATCCGGGAGGCATGGTGGCCGGTCGGGTGGTTGTGGGTGTGGACGGGTCGGCGTCGGGCCTGGCGGCGGTGGAGGTGGCGGCGTACGAGGCGCGGCTGCGAGGCGCGGAGCTGCGGGTGGTGCACGCCTTCCTGTGGCCCGCGATGCATCCGCCGCCGGGCTCGTCGCCGCTGGGCCCGCCGGCGGGCGGTGTGCGGAGCACGGTCGAGCGTCTGGTGCACGAGGCGGTGGAGCGCGCCAGGACCACCGAGCCGGAGGTGACGGTCTCGCGTGCCGTGGTGCCCGGTGAGCCGCTGACGGTGCTGGAGGTCCAGTCGCGTGCCGCCGAGCTGGTGGTGGTCGGATCCCGGGGGATGGGCGGGTTCACCGGGCTCCTGGCGGGCTCGACGGCGGTGCATCTGGCGGCGCACGGCCGGTGTCCCGTGCTCGTGGTGCGGGAGGAGCCGCGTGCGGACGGCCCGGTCGTGGTGGGCGTCGACGGCTCCCCGGCGGGAGACAGGGCGGTGGACTTCGCCTTCGCCGAGGCCGTGCTGCACGGGACCGGTCTGGTGGCCGTACACGCCTGGACCGTGCGGAGCACGCCGATGCCCGCCGCGCGGGACGCGTCGGTGCGGTACACGGACGGACCGGCCGGTCGCGCGCAGGGCGAGGAGCGCCTGCTGGCCGAGGCCCTTGCCGGCCATCGGGAGCGCCACCCGGATGTGACCGTGCGGCAGGAGGTGGTGCACGGCGGGGCGCGCGAGGCGTTGATCGAGGCGAGCCGATCCGCCCGGCTGACAGTGGTCGGCGCCAGGGGACGGGGCGGTGTCGCCGGGCTGCTGCTGGGGTCGGTCAGCCAGGCCCTGCTGCATCACGCGCACGGTCCGGTAGCGGTGGTACGGGGCACGGACGGGCATCGCTGACACGCGGCGGACACCGGGAGGCGGCGGGCCTTGCAGCGCCCAGGAGCCTGTGGCGCAAACGGGTACGCGTCGGGTGGGGAGGGGACCGCGAACGGCCTGGGGGCATCGCGCAGGTGGTGACGCCCGGCGTTGCCGGCGGCCTCGGGAACGCGTCAGCGGGTCCTGCACGCGCCTGTCGTGCGGTCGCACCAGCCTCCTGAGTGACACGGTGGACGCATGGACGGCTACGGGTTCGACATCGCCCTCATCGCAGCGCTGATCGTGCTCAACGCACTGTTCGCCGGCACCGAGATCGCGCTGGTCTCCTTGCGGGAGAGCCAACTGCGCCGGCTGCGCAAGGGCGGCGGAGCGCGGGGGAGGCGGCTGGTGCGCCTCACCGAGGACCCCAACCGGTTCCTGGCCACTATCCAGATCGGCATCACCCTGGCCGGTTTCCTGGCCTCGGCGACGGCCGCGGTGTCCCTGGCCGAGCCGCTGACGCCCCTTTTCGGGTTCGCCGGCGGGGCCGCGGAGCCGCTGGCCATCGCCCTGGTGACCTTGGCTCTGACCTTCGTGACCCTGGTGGCGGGCGAGCTGGCTCCCAAGCGCCTGGCGATGCAGTACGCGCAGCGGTGGTCCCTGCTGGCGGCGACTCCCCTCGACGTCCTGGCCACAGCGGCACGTCCTGCCGTCTGGGCGCTGAGCCGCGCCACCGACCTGCTCGTCCGGATGCTCGGAGGCGATCCGCGCGAGACCCGCAGACCTCCGAGCACCGAGGAACTGCGTGACATGGTCGTCAGCCAGCGCGGCCTCACCGCGGAACAACGCACCATCATGTCCAGCGCCCTGGAGATCCACGAACGCACCCTGCGCGCCGTGGTCGTCCCACGCCGCGCCGTGTTCAGCCTGCCCGACGACCTGCCGGCCGCTCAGGCCCGCCTCGACCTGGCCCGCTCCGGCCACTCCCGTGCCCCGGTCCTGCGCTCCGGCCGCATCGACGACGTCGTCGGCATCGTCCACCTGCGCGATCTGACCACCGCTGACGACACCGCACCCGTGACCGACCTCGCCCGGCCCGCGCCCTACTTCTCGGACTTCACCAAGGTCTCCGAAGCCCTCCGCCGCTTGATGGCCGCCCGCCAGCAGTTCGCCCTCGTCGTCGACGAGCACGGCTCCGTCGACGGCATCGTCACGATCGAGGACCTGCTGGAGGAGATCGTCGGCGAGATCTACGACGAGACCGACACCGACCTGACGACCGTCAGTACCCAGCCCGACGGGTCCCTGCTCGTGCCCGGCAGCTTCCCCGTCCATGACCTTCCCGACCTGGGCGTCGACATCGGGGGCCTCGCGCACGGCCCCTACACGACCGTCGCCGGTCTCGTCCTGGCCCAGCTGGGGCACCTGCCGCGGCAGCCCGGAGACAGCGTCCGGCTCACGGACTGGACCCTTCAGGTCGCCGAAGTCCACCGGCACACCATCACGGCCGTCCGGCTACGACCCCACCGGCCGCGGTGATCCGTACTCCGCCGGGCCTCTCCGGGTACCGAGCCGGGGCCGGGGGACGTGCTTTGCGACTCCTTTACAGTTGCTGTAGAGGCAGGCAATCCTGTTTCCACCCACTGTCCACGTGAGTTTCGAGAAGGAGCGACGTACCCCCGATGGGTGAGCCTCCCAGTACCAGCCGTGCCGTTCCCCGCCGGCCTCTCGTGATCGAGGGAGCGGGGGTGGCACGGTGACCGAGATCCTGCTGCTCCTGCTGGCCCTCCTCCTCACACTGGCCTGCGCGGTGTTCGTCGCGGCCGAGTTCTCCTTGACCACCGTCGAGCGCGCTGACCTGGAGCGCGCCGCCGAGGCCGGCGAGCGTGGCGCCGAGGGTGCGCTGAAGGCCGTACGCCGTCTGACCCTCCAGCTCTCCGGCGCTCAGCTCGGCATCACCGTCACCTCTCTGGTGATCGGCATGCTCGCCGAGCCGTCCCTCGCGGCACTGCTGCGCGGCCCGCTGCGGGCGATCGGCCTGGGCGGCGCCGCCTCATCGGTGGCGACCGTGCTCGGCGTGGTCATCTCCACCGTCGTGCTGATGGTGGTCGGCGAGCTGGTGCCGAAGAACTGGGCGATTTCGCGACCACTGGCGGTTGCCAAGGTGGTCGCTGGTCCGCAGCGCGCGTTCACGGCCGCGTTCGGCCCGTTCATCGGGCACCTGAACGGCACCGCGAACCGTTTTGTACGTCGCTTCGGGCTGGAGCCGACGGAAGAGCTGGTCTCCGCCCGAACCGCCGAGGAGCTGGGCGCGCTGGCCCGGCACTCGGCCGCCGAGGGGGCCCTGGAAGCGGACTCCGCGGAACTGTTCGTACGGACCCTGCACCTGAGCGAGCTGACGGCGGAGAACGTGATGACGCCGAGGGTCGACGTCAAGGCCCTGGAGGTCCACGCGACGGCCGCCGACGCGGCCAACCTCTGCCACGCGACCGGGCTGTCCCGCTTTCCCGTCTACCGCGACAGCCTTGACGAGGTGGTGGGCACCGTCCACATCCGGGACGTACTCGCCCTGGAGCCGGAGAAGCGGGCCGTCACGCAGGTCACGGAGCTGACCACGGAGCCCTTGCTGGTGCCCGACAGCCTCACCGCGGACCGGCTGCTGGAGCGGCTGCGCGAGCACCGCACCATGGCCGTGATCATTGACGAGTACGGCGGCACGGCGGGTGTGGCGACCGTGGAGGACATCGTCGAGGAGGTCGTCGGCGAGGTGCGTGACGAGCACGATCCCTTCGAGGCCCCCGACCTGGTCCCCGTCCCGGCGACGCGGGACGGGCGCGCGGCGTGGGAGGCGGACGGCAGCGTCCGCATCGACCAGCTCACGGACATCGGGCTCACCGCGCCGGAAGGCCCGTACGAGACGGTCGCCGGGCTCGTCGCCACCCGTCTGTCCCGCATCCCGGGCAAGGGAGATGTCGTGCACCTCGACGGCTGGCAGCTCGAGGTGCTGGAGGTCGAGCACCACCGCGCCGACCGGATACGCATCACCGAGTCGGCCGCCGCCTTGCCCGCCCAGCTCATGGAGGAGGCCCGATGACCGCGCTGCAACTGGCCATCGGTGCCCTGACGCTGCTGACCAACGCGTTCTTCGTCGGAGCCGAGTTCGCCCTGGTTTCCGTGCGCCGCAGCCAGATCGAACCGCGCGCCCAGGCAGGCAACAAGCGGGCCCGGATGACGCTGTGGGCGCTGGAGCACCTCTCGGCGATGATGGCCACGGCCCAGCTCGGCATCACCGTCTCCTCGCTGGTGCTGGGCGCGGTCGCCGAGCCCGCGATCGCGCACCTGATGGAGCCCGGCTTTGAGGCGGTGCACCTCCCGCACGGCCTGGTGCACCCGGTGGCGTTCGTCATCGCGCTCACCCTCGCCACCTATCTGCACATGCTGATCGGCGAGATGGTGCCGAAGAACATCGCGCTGGCCGCCCCGGTGTCCAGCGCGCTGATGCTGGGCCCGCCCCTGGTGGCTCTGACGCGGGCGCTGCGGCCGTTCGTGTTCGGGATCAACGCCTTCGCCAACGCCCTGCTCAAACTGCTGCGTGTGGAGCCGAAGGACGGGGTCGAGTCGGTCTTCACCGACGACCAGCTCGCCCGCATGGTCGTGGACTCGAGCGAGGCCGGGCTGCTCAGCCCGGCCGACGGCGAGCGGCTGCGGGACGCGTTGGAGCTGGGCACCCGGCCGGTGGGCGAGATCCTGGTCCCGGCGCAGCGGATGCGAACCGTCGACGACACGATCACCCCTGCCCGGCTGGAACGGCTGGCGGCCGAGGCGGGCTTCTCCCGCTTCCCGGTCACCGGCCCCCGCGGCGTCGTCCTGGGCTACCTGCACATCAAGGACACCCTCGGCCTGACCGACCGCGACCGGCCCTTCCCCCGCACCGCGCTGCACAAGGTCACCCGTGTGCGCATCGACACCCCGCTGGACGACACCCTCACCGCCCTGCGCGCCGAGGGCAGTCATCTGGCCGCCGTCGTAGGGGAGGGCGGCAAGGTCATCGGCTTCGTGACCATGGAGGACGTGCTGTCCGAGCTGGTCGGACCGGCGGCTGAGGCCACCGCGTGACCGCCGGGCCGCCCCATGCGCGCCCCCGCACAGGGCGGCCCGGTCTGCCTGCGTGACCTACGTCGTGAGGTTGAAGGGCGGCACATTGATGTGGTTGAGGTGCTGGTGATGTTCTGCGCTGACGCCCCACCCGTATCCGATGAAGAACGTGGAACCGGGGGCCCGGGTTGCTTCGGGAGGGCCGATGACTGACACGGTTCGCTCGGCTCCCGCGGCCGCTGAAGAACAGTGGGGGCAGTTACCCTCCCCCCAAGCGGGACAGGCCGCGGCTACGACGCCGACAGCGGAGCCGAACCCGGTCAGGCAGCGGGACGCGTTCTTCGACAACGCCAAGTACCTGGCGATCGTCATGGTGGCGGCAGGGCACGCGTGGGAGCCGCTGCGGGAGGGCAGCCGGGCCGTCACCGCGCTGTACACGCTTGTCTACGCCCTCCACATGCCGGCGTTCATCGTCATCGCCGGCTACTTCTCGCGCACCTTCGACGCCGGCCCCGGGCGGATCAAACGGCTGGTGACCGGGATCGCCGTGCCCTACGTCGTCTTCGAGGTCGCGTACACCCTCTACACCCGGTGGACGGACCAGGAACCCGACCGTCCGATCAGCCTGCTGGACCCCTTGTACCTGACCTGGTTCCTGGCCGCGCTGTTCATCTGGCGGCTGACCACCCCCGTCTGGAAGAGCGTGCGGTGGCCGCTGCCGCTTGCGCTCGCCCTCGCGATGCTGGCGACGCTCTCGCCGTCCATCGGCAACGACCTCGATCTGCAGCGCACGCTGCAGTTCCTGCCGTACTTCGTGCTGGGACTGCTCCTGACGCCGGAGCACTTCCGGCTGGTACGCCGCCGCGAGGCGCGCATCCTTGCCGTGCCGGTGTTCGCCGGTGCGCTCGCGCTGGCCTACTGGGCCGTGCCGCGGATGAACTACGCCTGGTTCTTCCACAGTGACAGCGCCGAGGAACTCGCCGCGCCCGACTGGTACGGACCGGTCATGACGCTGGCCACCTTCGGTTGCTCGATGGTTCTCGTCGCCTGTTTCCTCGCCTGGGTACCCGGGCGCCGGATGTGGTTCACCGTGCTGGGGGCGGGCACGCTGTACGGCTATCTGCTGCACGGCTTCGTCGCGCAGGGGGCGAAGTTCTGGGGCTGGTACGGCCCCGCCTGGGTCCACCGGCCCGTCGGCGCGGTCACCGCGACCCTGGTTGCCGCTGCGGTCGTGACCGTGCTGTGCACTCCTCCCGTCCGGCGGGCCTTGCGCTGGGTGATGGAGCCGAGGATGGAGTGGGCCTTCCGGCGGTTCAGGTGAGAGCAGTCCGCCGGTGCAGTGTGCGGGCAGGCTCCGGGAACATGATTTCGGCCAGAATCGTTGTCTGGATGCACACCTAGATAAGGAGCCACCACTTGTCCGCCAGATCGACGGACCCCTCGGGGCACAGTCCCCGACCATCCCGCCAGGCATTTCCTGAGCACGGCACGCGGCGGGATGCCCCCTCGCAGTCGATGCACCGATGAGTGCCGCGAACGCCCTCCTGGGACTGCTGGCCGTGTTCGTCCTGACCGCCGGCACCGGCTACTTCGTCGCCCAGGAGTTCGCCTACGTCTCCGCCGACCGCCTTGCCCTCGCTCGTGAAGCCGAGTCCGGGGACCGCAAGGCTGCCCGCGCCCTGAAGGTGCTTGAGCGGCTGTCGTTCATGCTGTCGGGCGCGCAGCTCGGCATCACCGTCACCGGTCTGGTCGTCGGCTTCATCGCCGAGCCTTCAGTGTCCGCGCTGCTCAGGCCCGTGCTGTCGGGTGTGGGCATCCCCGATGTGGCCGTGAGCGGTATCTCGGTCGTACTGGCCTTCGTGCTGGCCACGGTTGTGCAGATGGTGCTGGGCGAGCTGGCGCCGAAGAACCTCGCCATCGCCGTGCCGGAGCGGCTGGCGAAGTCGCTGGCCGCATCCACGCTGGCGTACCTGAAGGTCGTCGGCCCGCTGGTGCACGTCTTCGACGGGGCGGCGAACAAGCTGCTGCGCAAGGTCGGTATCGAACCGGTGGAGGAGCTGCACCACGGCGCCACCCTGGAGGAGCTGGGCCACCTGATCGGCGAGTCCCACGAGCAGGGTGCCCTGCCCAAGGACACCGCCGCCCTGCTCGACCACGCCCTGGAGTTCTCCGAACGGACGCTGGACGAGGTGATGGTGCCGCGCGTGGACGCCGTCTTTGTCCGCAAGGACGCCACCGCCGCCGAAGCGGTCGATCTGATCGCCAAGCACGGCCACTCCAACTACCCGGTACTCGGTGACCACCCCGACGACGTCAGCGGCGTCCTCGGCGTGGCCGAGCTGATGGGTCTGCCCGCCGGCCGCCTCGCGGGCACCACGGCCGGCACGCTCGCCCGGCGCCCCCTGCTGCTGCCGGACACCCTCCCACTGCCCGATGCCGTGACGCAGATGCGGGAGCGGGACGACGAGTTCGCGGTCGTCCTGGACGAGCACGGCGGCGTTGCCGGCATCGTCACCTACGAGGACATCGCCGAGGAACTGGTCGGCGACATCGCGGACGAGACCGACACCGTCACCGCGGTCGCTGTCCCGGACGGCGACGGCTGGCTGGTGGACGCCGGACGCCGCCTGGACGAGGTGGCCGAGGCCACCGGCGTCGAGCTGCCAGAGGAGGAGGACTACGACACAGTGGCCGGCCTGATCGTCGACCGGCTCGGCCGCTTCCCGACCATCGGGGACCGGCTCACCGTCGAGCTGCCGGAGGGTGGCACCGCAGTGATCGCGGTACGCACTCTCGACCGGCACGTGCCTGAGCGCGTGCGGATCGAGCGACCGGCCCAGGAGACGGAGGAGCAGGCATGAGTTTCCCGATGGCGCTCTTCGTCACCGTGCTGCTGCTGATCGGCAGCGGCTTCTTCGTGGCCGCCGAGTTCGCGCTGGTCGCCGCCAAGCGCCACCGCATGGAGAAGGCCGCCGCCGAGGGCCGGGGCGGGGCCAAGGCAGCCCTGGCCGGCATGCGCGAGCTGTCCCTGATGCTCGCCGGCGCCCAGCTCGGCATCACCGTGTGCACGCTGGGCCTGGGCTCGGTGTCCAAGCCGGCGATCTCCCACGAACTCGATCCGCTGCTGCACAAGCTGGGCCTGCCCAGCGCGCTCAGCTACGGGATCGCGTTCGCCGTGGCCATGATCGTGGTCGTGTTCCTGCACATGGTGGTCGGCGAGATGGCCCCCAAGTCCTGGGCCATCGCCCACCCCGAGCGCTCGGCGATGCTGCTCTCCCCGCCCTTCCGGGCCGTGGTGAAGGCCGTACGCCCGCTGATCCGGGTACTCAACGCGATCAGCAACGCACTGGTACGGCTGTGCAGGGTCAGCCCGCGCGACGAACTGGCCTCCGTCCACAACCGGGAGCAGCTCACCCACCTGGTGGCCGAGTCCGAGCGGCTCGGCCTGATCAGCGAGACGGACTCGGAACTGCTGACCCGTTCACTGACCGAGCCGGAAACCCTGGTGCGCGAGCTGCAGGTGCCGGCCGCCGAGATCACCTCGGTCGACGGTGACGCCGATGTCGACGAGATCCTGCGCCTCGCCGCAGCCCGCGACCGCACCCGGCTCCTGGTCCTCGAGCACGACACCGTCCTGGGTTCCGTGCACGCCCGTGACGCCGTGGTGGCCCGCGCCCAGGGACGGACCACCAGCGCCCGAGCACTGGCCCGCCCGGTTCCCGAGCTGACCGAGGACGCCACCGTCGCCGACGCGATCGACCTCCTGCGTCGCCGCCGCGCCTCGCTCGCCGTCGTCCGCGACGGCTCCGGCCGGCTGGTCGGCATGGTGACCCTGGACGACCTGCTGGCGCGTTTCCTGCAGCCACAGGCGGCATAACGGCACACTCTGAGCCCCGAGCGCCCCGGCTTCTCCGGGGCGCTCGCACCTCGATAACTACAGTGTTGTAGAAGTCTCTTCTGGAGCTTGATCGCTCGACGAGCAGCCGCGCCCGGCGGGATCGGCCGGGACGAGCTGTCGCAGGCACGGAGGAGAAAAAGGCAGCAGGATGCCGCAGCACCAAGACGAAGTGGTCCAGGACACGGCCCCGTCCGGGCGTCAGAGAGTCGCGCTGTACTGCCGCGGCGTCACCGAGGCCCCCTGGTTCGCCCTCGCCGTCTTCGCAGTGATCCTCGTCAACGCCGCGCTGCTGGGCCTGGAGACGTACTCCGGTTTCGTCGCGGAGTGGCACCGTTGGTTACGGCTCGCCGAGCACGCCTGCCTGGCCGCGTTCAGCGTCGAGATCCTGCTGCGCATGGCCGCACACGCCGACCGTCCCCGGGACTTCTGGAAAGACCCGTGGAACGTCTTCGACCTCGCCGTTGTCCTGTGCACCTTCCTGCCCGCCGTCCGCGAGAACACGACCGTGCTCCGGCTGCTCAGGCTGGCCAGAGTCCTGCGGACCGCGCGCTTCCTGCCCCAGTTGCGCATCGTGCTCGTCGCGGTCGCACGCAGCCTGCCCGGCACCCTGAGCTTCCTGCTGGTCGGCGCCCTGCTGCTGTACGTGTACGCCATGGTTGGCTGGGTCTTCTTCGCCCGTCACGACCCCGAGCACTACGGTTCCATCGGGCGCGCCGTCCTCACCCTCTTCCTGCTGATGACCCTGGACGGCATCGGCGACGCCGTCCGCGCCGGCCTGGAGATCTCCCGCTGGAGCCTCCTCTACTACGCCTCCTATGTCCTGCTCGCCTCCTTCGTCCTCGTCAACGTCCTCATCGGCGTCGTCCTCACCTCCCTCGACGAGGCCAGGGACATCGACGAGGAGCGGGAGACGCCGCGAGCACACCGCCTCGCACCCCCACCGCAGGACCAACAGCTCCTCCTCCGACGTATCGAGGCGGCCCGCCACGCCTTGGACGATCTGGAGCGGGACCTCGTCCGGCCTGTTGAGGCCGCGCCGCTTCGAGCTGGGGGAAGGGAACGAACCGTGCCGAGCGCGGAGGGGCGGACGTAATGCCTGCGCGATACCCGGCGGCCTCCCGAGGCTGTGCATGTACCGGATTCATCGTTGTCTCAGGGGATTTTCACCTCCAACCCATGGCTATCCCTGGGGTTGGTCACGGTATGGTCAAGTATTCAACAGGAGGGTCGAATTCCGCGCGCCGATTACAGGAAGGCATGGCGATGATTCTGAGCGGTCCGGAGGTGCGCCGCGTGGCACGCGGCATACGGCGACGGGTGCGGAGACTCGCCGAGCCGCCCGTGCCACCGTCGGCCAGACGGCTCGTACCCGACCCGGTGTTCGTAATCTCCTCTGTGCGCTCCGGCTCCACGCTGCTGCGAGTCCTGCTCAACAGCCACCCGCAGATCCGTGCCCCGCACGAGATGCACCTGCGCACCCTGGCCGTCGACCTCACGAAGCCGTACACCAAGAAGGCCATGTCTCAACTCGATCTCGACCAGCGGGAATTGGAGTACCTGCTGTGGGACCGCATCCTCCACCGCGAGCTCGTGCGCAGTGGCAAGCGGATCATCGTGGACAAGACGCCCGGCAACGCAGGCATCTGGGAACGGCTTCACGAGGGCTGGCCCAAGGCCCGTTACATCTTCCTCCTGCGCCATCCCGCCTCGATGGTGAGCTCGCTGATCAACAACCGCCCAGACCGCAAGCTGGAGCCGACGGTGCGGGAGGTGCGCGGCTACGTCGAAGCCGTCGAGGCAGCCCGCAACGCGCTGCCCGGCCTCACTGTCCGCTACGAGGAACTGACCGAACGGCCTCACGAAGTCACCCAGGAAATCTGCGCATTTCTCGGCGTCGAATGGACGCCGAAAATGCTCAACTACCAGAAAGTCGATCAAGGCCCCTTCGTGCCGTTCATCGGTGACTGGAGCGACAACATCAAGTCCGGGAAGATCCAGAAGGCCCGGCCTCTGCCGGAGCCGGAGGACGTGCCCGCGGCACTGCGCGACATCACCCGCGCCTGGGGATATCCGTGCTGAGCGACCCGAAGCGCGGATGTACCTGCAAAGGCCACGGTTTGGGGGACGGGCAGTACCCTGGCCGATCGGCAGGCGGCGGCCTATGCGCTGGCCGAGCGACTGACCGCTGAGCAGCGGCGGGTCGAGGTGCTCGACCGGTTCGACGCCCCCTGTACCGACGCCCAGCGGGTGGGCGTGATGGCCGAGCTACTGCGCGCAACAGCGTCGTGGCGATTGTCCCGCTTGCCGCGCAAAGCGCAGGCACGGTGCGTGCGCGCCACGAGGCGGGGGGCACCCCCGACAGGGCAGCAGTTTTGGGGCGGCGCAGCGTAAGGGATGCAGCTGCACCACCCGGCTCGCTGCCTCACGTGAGGGCGAGTTCACGGAAGGCGTTGCGTACGTCGGTTAGTGGTCCGCGGTCGCGGGTGTAGTAGAGCTTGTTGGTGAGAAGCACCGCCCATCGGTCCTTGGTGGGCGAAATCCACATGCCCGTGCCGGTGAAGCCGTAGTGCACCCAGATGTCGTCAGCAGGGTCGCTGCCAGGAGCGGGGTGCCAGAACAGGCCGCGCGCAGGTTGAAGGGCGCCGGTTTGGATCGTGAGTGACTCTGAGGTCCAAGAGAGGCCGAAGCCGGCCCGTCCTGGTGCGGTGGCGGTGTCGAGCATGTAGCGCAGGAAGGCGTTGAGATCGTCGAGGATCGTGAAGACTCCGGCGATGCCGCAGACGCCGCCCAGTAGGCGTGCGGAGAAGTCGTGGGCGATTCCCTTGATGTGGGTGTCGGTGTCCTGGTCGAGTTCGGTCGGTGCGCAGCGGGCGGCGATTTCGGCGGGCAGTGGGCCGAAACGGGTGGAGTTCATGCCCAGTGGGTGCCAGGTGCGGGTGGTGGCCAGCTGGTCCAATGGCTGGCTGGATAGGTGTTCGGCGAGGTAGCCGAGGATGAGGGCGGCCCGGTCGGTGTACTCGACCGCTTCGCCGGGGAGCCGGTGGAGCTGCTCGTGCAGTACGCCGCTGCGGATGTCCTCCGCATTGGTGCCGTAGAGGTTCTTCAGCTGGGCCCGCAGTGGGACGCCGGCTGTGTGCGTCAGCAGCTGCCGGGTGGTTACGGCGCCGAGCGGGTGGCCGGTGACCTCGGGCCAGATGGTTCGGAGTGGCTGGTCGAGGTCGAGGGTGCCGTCTTCCCACAGGGCGCCGATGGACGACCACACGGCGAGGATCTTGGTGAGGCTGGCGGCGTCGAAGACGGTGTCGGTGCGCATCGGCACGTCCGGCTGGTCGGGGTCGAGGACGCCGGTGGTGCCCTGTGCGCCGATACCAGTGCGGTCGCCGACGGCCCACACGGCGCCGGGGTACACCTTGTCGCGGACGCCCTCTTCCAGCAGGGCTTCGATGCGGTCGCTGTCGTACGTCATGGTCTCCCTGTTCGCCGGGGCATCCCGCCGGTCAGCGTAGTGATGTTCGTGCAGTGGGTCGGGTAGTGACGTGTCGGGCCGTCGGAATGAGGTTCAGGCGAGCTGGCGGCCGAGGTCGGTCAGGGAGCGTGCGGTTGCCGAGAGCGGATAGCGTGCTGCATTTGCGTAGCCCGCTTGCCGTAGAGCGGACAGCAGGCCGGGGGAGGTCCGTAGCCGGTCGAGATCGCGGGCCAGGGCCGCGGATTGCCTGAAGTCGGTGGCCACGCCGGAGGCGGCGAGGGTTTCGCTGAGGCCGGGTACGGGCTGGTACAGGACGGGGAGTCCGCAGGCTTGGGCCTCCAGCGCGACCAGGCCCATGGCCTCCAGGGTGGTGGACGGCATGACCAGCGCGTCGTGTTCGGTGAACGCTCTCCACAGCTGTGGACGGCGGAGCCAGCCGAGGTAGCGGGCCTTCACGCCGGCCCGTTGCAAGAGCGGGGCCAGGGCATGGAATTGGGCTCGGGGCGCGGCGATGCTGAGCTCGATGCCCGGCACTGGGGCCAGGCTCTTGACCAGGGCCTCGACGCCCTTCTCGGCGGTCAGCCGTCCCGCGTAGAGCAGTCGCAAGTGGCTGGAGGGTGCTCGGGGTGGCCGGGTGGGCGGATCGGTGAGCAGGTGGTCGGGGATGCCCCAGGGGATGTGGGCGATCTTTCTGCGGTCGATCTGTGGAGCGAGCTTGAGGAGGTGGTCGGCCATCGCACCGGTGGGCACCACGATGGCGTCAGCTGCTCGGGCGGACTCGCGCAGGACTTGTAGTTGGTCGCGGTGTGCCTCGGCGAAGATCAGGTCTGTGCCGTGGACCAGGGCGATGCGGGGATGCGAGGGCAGGGTCCGGATCAGGGCGGGAGTGGCGCCGAAGGCGAGGTGCTGTAGGTGCAGGACGCCGATCTGGGCTGGGTCGATCGCGACCGCGAGAGCCTTGCGCAGGGCTGCGACGTAGCGGCCGAAGGCGGGGCCCTCCAGGCACTTCCCGGCCACGGTCAGTAGGTCGAGTCCGGTGGGGAGGCGGTGTCTTGGAGCGGACGGACCGAGCATGAACGCGCGGGCTGGGACGAGAGGGTGGTCGCCGGTGTAGAGGTCGAGGAAGAGTTCGACGCTTCCGCCGGGGCTTCCTGCCGGCAGGTCCAGGCAGGTGGCGGCCAGCGGCCCAGCGGTGTGCTGCGCGACAGGGTTCACGAGGCGCCTCCCTGCATCTCCTCGTAGAGCCGGGAGATGTCGATGCCGTTGCTGGCTGCGTACTTGGAGCACTGCTGCTGGTAGCTGACCGGGGTGCCGAATGCTGTGAGGAAGACGAGCTTGCCGAAGGTCATGCCCGGGTAGATGCGGACGGGCTTGGCCGCACGGATTTCCAGGGTCCAGCGGATGGCATGGCCTTGGTGGCCGAGCGGGGCGGAGACGTGGACCCAGATGCCGAGCGCGCCGATGGTGCGGTCGCCGTTGAGGAGCTGTGCGTATGTCTCCGAGCTTGTCTGCTCCAGCGTGACGCCGAGGTAGAGCACTCCGGGCTTCAGCGCCAGGCCCGTGGCGGGAATGGTCTGTTCGGTGAACTCGGTGGGAGCGGCGGCGTCCAGGTCACCGGTGCAGACGCGGATCGTGTCGCCGAGTCGCCAGTCGTAGGCGTTCGGGGAGAGGCGGGCTGGGTCGTACGGGTGGATCGTGATCTCGCCGGTCTGGATGGCAGCGTTGATTGCGGGGCCGGTGAGGATCACGAGGCCACCGCCTTGATGCGAGCCGTGTCCCGCCAGTACCTCGACGGCTGCGGGCCGGCGGCGGCCTGGTACTTGCCGCGGTAGGGGTCGATGTCGCCGGTGGAGACGAAGAACATGATCTGACCGATTCTCATGCCCGCGTACACCCGCAACGGGCGGGTCGGGGTGAGCATCAGCGTCCACTGGCCGTGGAAGCCGATGTCTCCGATCGGAGCGGTGATCTCGACGAATAGGCCGAGCCGCCCGATGGACGAGCGACCGAAGAGTAACGGGACGAAAGTGTCGGAGCCGACCTCTTCGAGGGTGTGGCCGAGGTACAGCTCGCCGGGCTGGAGGACCTCGCCCTCCGGGGCGATGGTGATGTCGCGGGTGGGGTTGGGGCGGTGGGCGTCCAGTACCTCGGAGGTGTAGACGATCAGGGTTGATCCGAGGCGCACGTTGTAGCTGTTGGGGTTGACCTGCTCGGCGGAGAAGGGGGTGATGCGGAGGCGGCCGTCGTGTGCGGCTGCGGTGATCTCGGGACCGGTGAGGATCATCGCTTGTCTCCAGGGGCGGTGTCGGGACGCGGCGTTGTGAGCACGTGCTGGACTGCCTGGTCGAGCCGCAGGCCCGCCTCGTGGGTGCGCCGGCCGAGGTAGTTCTCGGCGACGTAGTCGGTCGTCAGGACTGTGGTGATGCCGTCGGGCAGGGGATCCGGCATGGTGACGAGAGGACCGGTCTGTTCCACGAGCTGGGCGAGGAGGTCCTGTGGAGCGTTGCGGTACCTGTCTGGGATCTGGGCGTGGACCAGCTGGTTGCCGAAGGGCTCGATGGCGAGCAGGTCGCCCCGTGTGAGCGTGCTGCCGAGAGGCACGGGGCGGAGCGCGGTCTCGTTGAGGATGACCGCGTCGGCGCCGAGTCCGGTGTGCAGCCGCGAGGCAACATCGGTGAGTAAACGGTTCCGGTCTGGTACTTGATCGCAGTACGCCTCGCTGACGGGACCGATGGCATCGGCCAGCGCTCTGCGCATGCGGCCGAGCTGCCGTGTGACCTTGACGAGTCTTTTCGGAGTGGTGCTCGAGCTGTGCTCCGGGAAGTCGGCGATGCGCGCGGCCCAGCCGGTGCCGACCGGCTCGGCTAGGGCGTATCCGGCGGCGAGTTCTCGGCCTTTGAGGACGAGGGTGTCTCCGACATGGACAGGGCCGTACTGGTCGCTGTGGCAGTGGCCCGCGAAGATCAGGCCGAGGAAGGGGCAGGCGGTGGCCAGCTTGAGGTCCTCGTCGAAGCCGGAGTGGCTGAGCAGGATCCAGTCGTCCACTTCGTGGTGGTGGGCGAGCATGATCGCGCGCAGGGCCTGGACGGGGTCGGTGACGCTGTGACCGGTTCGCTGCCCGGCGGGGATGCCGTTGAACGCCTGCTGCCCGATGACCGCGGTGATGCCGACGCGCCGGCCACCGACGCGCGCGGTGCGTACACGGCGGAAGAGTGCGTCACCGGTGTCGGCGTCGACCGCATTGGCGCAGACGGTGAGCTGGTGGAGTCCGGGTTCGAAGTGGTGGTGCCAGCCATGGTTCCCGGGTGCCAGAACGTCGTAGAGCTTGAGCAGGACCTCGCGCTCGATGGCACCGTGGGCGAGGCGGTAGTAGCCGCTGCCTTCGAAGAAGTCACCGCAGTCCACGATGAGCGAGGTCTCGCGGAGGGTGTTGAGGTGGGTCAGGAAGGGCACGGCGTTGTCGAAGGTGGAGTGGACATCCGTGGTGGCCACGACCTGGCGCAGAGCGCGGAGAGTGGTCATGGGGTGACCTCGCAGATGTCCGCGCCCAGCGCGCGGAGCTTGCCGGGCAGGTCGGCGTGACCGCGGCGGAGCTGGTCGAGGCCACCGAGGGTGGTGACACCGCGGGCGGTGAGGCCGGCGACCATGAGTGCGGAACCGGTGCGGATGTCGGCGGCCTCCACGCCGGTCCCGGTCAGCCGCTGGGGTCCGGTGAGACGGCACTCAGTGCGGGAGATCTCCTCGATATCGGCTCCGAGACGGGCCAGTTGAGGCAGCAGATTGCCGTGGCGGCCAGGGTTGATCGCGTCGGCGAACAGGTGGTTGCCGGGCAGGCCGAGGGCGAGTGCCATGAGCGGAGGTTCGAAGTCGGCGTCCAGGCCGCCGGGGCTGAGGGAGGCGATGGCCCGCAGAGGACGACCGGTCATCCTCGCATCCTGGGCGCGGATGGCGAGGGCTTCGGTCTCGCTGCTGACGGGGATCCCCAGCCGTCGCAGGGCCCCGACCAGCGGCCCCATGTCCTTGCTTCGGACTCCCTCGATACGTGCGTCACCCCCAGTGGCGGCAACCGCGCAGGCCAGTGTCCCCGCTTCGACCTTGTCTCCAGGCACCGCCCAGACGGCGTCGGCCGACTCTGAGGACGGTGGTGACAAAGTCAGGAGGTGCTCGCTCGTCCGGGCTTCCCAGCCCACTGCGCTCAGGGCGTCGAGTACGCACAGAACTTCCGGCGAGAGGTTGGGTTCGCCCAGCCGTAGCGTTCGTCCGGCCGTGACGGCCCGGAGCACGGCCGCCACGGTCGCCCCTCGGGAGCGGAACGGCAGTATCAGGGAGACGGTGGCTGTATCGGCAGCGACGGCCTCGACGCGGTACCCGGAATCGTTCACCGTGGTCCGGTCCCCGAATGCCTGGTACACCTTGAAGTGCAGTTCCATCCCGCGCGCACCGATCCGGCAGCCTCCCGGCCACGGCAGCCGCGCTTCCCCGTGCCGTGCGAGCAGGGCCGGCACCAGGTAGTAGGAGGCGCGGATCTGGGCGGCCTGGGCCAGTACGGGAACCGTGCACCGGCTTTCCGTCGGAAGGATCACCGCAGTGCTCGGCTCTCCGACGGGCTGCGCGACGTGCCAGCCGGCCTGCTGCAGCAGCGCGAGCATAATCTGGACGTCCGTGTTGGCCGGTACATTGCCCAGCCGCACCGGGCGGCCAAGGGCCGCGGCGGCGGCCAGCAGCGGGAAGGCGGCGTTCTTGGACCCATCGACGGTGACGATGCCGGTGAGTGGTGGTCCCGGTCGTACGGCGATCACCTCGGCGGCCCTGAGCGGGGTGGAGACGGTGTCTGCCACGATCAACTCCTCTGGAGGGGAAGGGAGACTGCGGTTTCCCGATCTGAGCGGATGGTCAGGTCGATCTCGGCCCAGCACCGTTTGCCCGTGGGTGTCGGCTTGGCGCCGTATCGGTCGGTCAGAGCGGTGACAAGGAACAGGCCGCGGCCGTCCTCGCTGTGGTCGTCCGGGAGGCGGGGTCGCGGCAGCACCGGGCTGGAGTCCCAGACCTCGATGCGCAGAGCGGCATCGATGAGTCGCACAGCCATCGAAACGTGGTCGGTGTCCGCGTGCTGGACGGCGTTGGCCAGCAGCTCGCTGATCACCAGTCCGGCGGTGTGCAGCACATCGCTGTTCAGCTCCTCCGCCTTCCAGCCCGCCATCGCGTCTGCGGCCTCGTGCCGGGCGGCGGAGACCGCAGCAGGTGTGGCGGACAGCGAGAGAGTGAGCTGGTGCGCTTCCATGAGCGGCCTCCTGGATCGGTGCGGCTACTCCACGCAACCGCTCCAGGGGCAAGCGGGGCCACGCCGTGTGCTGGGGCTGCATCACTTATGCAGGAGCTGCATCGCGGCCAATCACTGCTCGGTTACGCTCGGTTGAGCAGGCAGGATCGGCGACGGCAGGAGGGGCCGTGGCACAGATGGCCGATGCACTGAGTGAAGCGAGACGGATCGGCGAAGTGGTCCGTCAGGCACGCGTGTTACAGCGGCGCTCGCAGAAGGACGTTGCCGCCGCACTGGGTTATCACCAGTCGAAGGTGAGCCGCCTGGAGAGCGGCAGGGGCACGGAGGACGTTCGCGTGCTGCGCGAGATCGCGGAGGTGCTGGAGATTCCGCCGCAACGTCTCGGCCTCGCCGCCCCTTCTGATGCCAGTCCAGCCGAGCCCGGAACAGAGGACATGCACCGCCGTACTTTTCTCGCCGTGAGCGCTGCCGCGCTCACGGGCCCGCCGTCGTCCACCGCAGCACATCACGAGCTGGCCCGGGTCCTGCTGCCAGGCACGAGTCCTGGGGCCACCGGACCAGCCTTGGGCGTCGACGAGCTACGGGACCGGACACGGGCTGTACGCCGGATGTTCTACATGTGCGACTACGCGGAACTGGAGCAGACTCTGCCAGGTCTGATCGCAGACTTGCGCCAGGCCGCTGGCGGCCCATCCGGCTCGGCGGAGGCGTCCGGGCTGCTCGCAACCGCGTACCAGACGTCAGTGAGCCTGTTGCTGAAGCGAGCCGATCAGGGCAATGCCTGGCTCGCGGCCGGCCGGGCCATGGCCGAGGCGGAGAGGTCCGGGGATCCCGTCGTCCTCGCCGCCAGTGTCCGCGTGCACGCCCACGTTCTCGTGCGGGAGAAGCACACCGCCCAGGCCGTGAACATGGTCCGCCACACGGCCGACCAGCTCACCGGCTCCTACGACCAGCGCTCACCCCGGTACCTGGCAGCGGTCGGCCTGCTGTTGCTCCGCGGGGCGACCGCCGCAAGCAGGAACGGCGACCGCGACACCACTCAGGACTTCCTCACCGAGGCCAAGGAGGTAGCCCGCTACGTCGCCTTCGACCGGCCGGACGCATGGGCGAACTTCAGCCCCACCAACGTCGCCCTCCACGAGGTCAGCGCGGCCGTCTCCTTCGGCGATGCCGGCATCGCCCTGCACACCGCACGGCCCCTCATGCGGCGACACATCCCCGTCCCCGAGCGCCGAGCCGCGCTCTGGGTGGATACCGCCCGCGCCTACAGTCAGCAGGGCAGGCTCGCCGACGGCTACCAGGCCCTGCGCATCGCCGAGAGCTGCGCGGCACAGGACATTCGCCGCCCGGCCGTACGCGAACTGGTCGCCGACATGGCAGCCCGCGACCGCCGCCGGGCACTGCCCGAGCTGCACCACTTCAGCCGACAACTGGGAGTCCCCGCGTGAGTGATCAGCCCGACAAGCCATTCCTCCAGATCGTGGTCTGCGCGGCCGGGGTCGCCGCCGACGTCGGCCGGCTGATCACCGCCGCGCAGGAACGGCACTGGGACGTCGGCGTCATCGCCACTCCACAGGGCCTCGGCTTCATTGACGTGGAGACGGTCGAGGCCCAGACCGGCCGCCCCATCCGCTCAGCCTGGCGATCACCGGGTGAACCGCGCCCGACCCGTCCTGCGGATGCGATCGCGGTCGCCCCGGCCAGCTTCAACACGGTCAACAAGTGGGCCGCCGGGATTTCGGACAATCTCGCGCTGGGCATCCTGTGCGAAGCGCCCGCCATGGGAGTCCCGGTCGCCGTGCTGCCGTACCTGAACTCCGCCCAGGCCGCCCACCCCGCATACCGCCAGAGCCTGGAACGGCTGCGCGACATGGGCGTCCTGATCGGCTCGTACGAACCTCACCGGCCGAAGGCCGGCGGCGGCGCCGACCGCTACCGCTGGGAAGAAGCGCTGGAACTGCTTGCCCCCAGGCTCGCTGCGCGGCCGTGATCAGCGCCGCCGTGCTTGCGGCGGTTGCGGGTCTGCTGGGGCAGCCGTTGCCGCAGGCACCAGTGCGCTGGGGCGTTGTGCCGCGCTCCGGGCTTGCGCTGTGCGGGCGCCTGCGCTGACCGTCGCCCTTGCGCTCAGGCGCTGGATGCGCCAGGTCAGTACCCGTGCGGGGCGGCGGGCGTCGTCCAGGGGGCGCTGGTGGGCGGCCTGTTCGAGGAGGCGCTCGGGGTCGTGGCCGGCGGCTTCGGCGTCGGTGAGCACGGTGGCGAGTGCGTCGAAGGACGGGTCGTCCAGGACCTGCTGCGCATGGTCGGGTACTACCTGACGTATGCGGCGGATGTGCCGGTCCACCGTCTGCTGGGGCGGTCGGCGCTGGGTCAGGGCGGCCAGCGGTGCGGCTGCTGCCTGCTCGTACGCGGCTTGAAGGTGTACCAGGGTTTGGTGGGCGGCGGCGACCTGCTGGTCGTGGTGGCGGAGCTGGTGCCAGCGGGCAGCGGCCATGACGACGAAGATCGCGGCGTCGAGAAACATCGCCAGGACGGCGCCGTCCTTGGGGGCGGGCTCGCGGACCATGGCCCGCACGGCGCTGCGCAGGGCGCGGGCGTGGTGGTGTTCGGCCTGGATGCGGGAACGGGTGGCGCGCTCGAACGCGGTCGCTGCCTCGCGGAGCTGGGAGTGGAGGGGGACGGGCGCGAGGAGGGGCAGGGCGTCGAGGGCTTCGCCGAAGGCGGCGAGGTGGGCCTGGGAGGCTTCGTCGTCGCCCTGGTCGAGGCGGTGGGGGATGCGATCGGTGGCGGCGGTGGCCTGGTGCCAGGGGTTGGGCCGGCGCAGGCCCGGTTTGCCGGTGGGCTGCGGGTCGACGGCCTTCAGGCGTTCCTGGATCTTGTGGAAGGACAGGTCCGGAGCGAGCTTCGAGCCCGAGTACCAGATAGGGCCGTTCACCTCGTCTTCGAGAGCGACCTTGTAGCCACGGACGTCGCCGGAGGGGAAGTACACGACCTCGACGAGCACGCCGTCGATGTGGTTGAGCAGGTGGACGAACCCCTCGATGCTGGAGGCTGCGGCCACGGCGGTGCGCATAGTGCTGCGCAGACGTTCGCGAGGGGTTTTGTCCTGGCCGGCGCGGCGGGCCTTCTCCTGCTCGGCGCGGGTGGGCCGCTTGGCGGCGGTGCGGTCCCCGCGTACGACTTGGAGCAGGCCGTATTCCTTCTCGATGGCGGCGAGTACGCGGTCGGCGGTGAGGTAGTCGTTCCAGTGGCGGGCGGTGCGCAGGTCCGCGCGGACCTTGGTGGCGGCGATGTGGATGTGGTCGGGGGCGTGGCGGACGGCGACCCAGCGGCAGCCGTCCGGGTCGCCGTCGGGCGCGATGCCGGTGGCGGCGACGACGCGGCGGGCTATGCCAGCCCACTCCTCGTCGCTGAGGATGCGGTCTTCGGGAGCGGCGCGGATCGAGCAGTGCCACACATGCTTCTCGGGGGCGCGGCCGAGCCGCCGGGCCTGCTTGACGTGCAGGTCGAGGTCGGCGACGAGGAGCTTCCTGGTGGCGTGGAAGTCGTCGGTGCGGCCGGGGTCGGGGGCGAAGCCGTCCCAGGAGGCGACCAGGTGCGGGTCGGTGTGGTCCTTGGCCTTCTTCGTGTCGAAGAGGTAGCGGATCAGGCCGGCGGTGTCCTTGCCGCTGCTGATCTTCGCGATCACCTGGCCACCGTCTTGGTAACGGCCTCGTTCGCGGCTGTGGCGATGTGGCGGACGGTGGCGCCGACCGCGGTCAGCGTCTGCTCGGCCTGGGCCAGGACTGCGGTATCCCCAGGCTGTGGATGACCGCCGGAGTTGAGCTTCTTGGCGATCTGGTTGATGTTGTGGCCGATCTTGGCGACCTGCTGGCGCAGGGCGGTCAGCTCGTCGATGTAGTCGTCGAGCGGCGTGCGCTGGCCGGGTAGGGCGAGGTCGCCGTGGACGTGAGCCATGACGACGGCGCCGACGTAGTGGGCGCGGGCGATGTTCAACGACCGGGCCATGCGCAGGATGTCGGCCTTCTCGTCGACGCTGTAGCGGGCGTCGACACGCTCCTTGCGCTGGCCGTTCGCATCGGGCTTACGGCGGCGGGCGACACGGTGCAGCGCGGCGGCTTCGGCGGCACGCGGCAGCGGCGGGTGCGCGGCGGTGTCGGCGGGCTGTTCCCCTTCGGGTACCCCCTGGTGCCCGATAGCCTCCGCCACCCCCGGGGCGGAGGCTTCCGCATTGGAGCCGTCCTTGGACGGTCCAGCGGCATACCTTGCTGCGCTGTCTGGGGCTGGGGTGGTCAGCATCGCTTGCTGAACAGTGGGGAGTTCGTGGTGCGGGTTGTGCATGGATCGGTTCTCCGTGGGGTGCTGGTGCCGGGTGCGTCGCTGTGCGTGCCCCCGGGCCCCTGCGCTCGTCGGCACGGAGGCTCGGGGGTGAGCCGGAAACGTGGGGTGATCGGTGCGTTTGCGCGGGTCAGGCGGTGCCGACGGGGGCTGAGCCGAGTTCCCTTTGCCGCTGGGAGGCGGCTTCGTCGAGGTCGTCGAGAGGCTCGACCTCGAAGCCGTCGTGCGTGACGGGCTCGGCCTGGCCGGTGCGCTCTGCCTGCAGCTGGTCGCGCAGGGCGCGGGCGCGTTTCTGGCCGATCCGTAGTGCGCTGCGCAGACGCTCGGCACTCAGCCGCTCGTCGCTCCAGTCGGCGGTCAGGCGTCGGGCTTCGTCGAGGACTTCGGCGTCGGTGCGGGTGCGGTTGGCGGTGGACTTGGCGGTGGCGTGGACCCGACCGGTCGCCCGACGCGGGGTGGCTCTGGTCGACTCCACCGCGGCGGCCGGCCGGGGCGGTCGGGTAGCGGGGGCCGACTCGGCGGCCTCGGTCGGCCGCGTCACGGGCGTCTCGGTGACCTTCACGGTGGTCGACTCGGTCGGCTGCTCGGGGGCCGATTCGGCCTGGTCAGACCTCGACCGTGCGGCCTGCTCGTCAGCTTGCTGACACCCCGACTGGGCTGATGCTGCTTCGGCAGAGCCAGCCGACTCGGTGTTGTGGTGCAGCACCTTCGCTACGAGGTCCGACCCGAAGTAGATCGACCCGACCGGGAGCGAGGTCGCTAGCAGTACGAGGGCCCAGTTCGCAGGTTCCCAGTCTGCCAGTCGGCCCCACTGCGATGTGGTGTGCAGGGCCGGAATGAGGCCGTGGACGTAGTTCAGCAGGAGGCTGGCGATCGTGTAGGTGGCCAGGACTCGCAACGCGAACTTCCGGTCGTTACCGGTCAGCGCGAGCGTGGCGACCAGCGCGAGGGCCATCAGCCCGTCGACAACGATCGGGTAGAGCAGGGCGGCGGTGGGATCGGCACCAATGGCGCGTGCCACGTCGGACAGCGCGTTCCACGAGACCCGGAAGGCCATGACGACCACTGCCACCAGGCCGATGACGAGGGTGATGCGTCCCGTGCGGTCCATGCGACGACCCCCAGCAGGTGTGAATGCTCGGCGGCCAGGGCGAGCGGGAGCAGGGCGATACCGGCGCGGACGCTGCGCCTGCCGTGTACGTCGGCCGGGGTTATCGGGGGTGGGCGAGTGCAAGGCGAAGGACTCCAGGGCGGTGCGGTGGGGCCTGTGGTGCAGGGGTGAAGGGCGTTCACGGAGGGGGCGTTCACGCGGGCCCCCTTCTAAAGGGGGCCCCGCGCGTGATCGCTTGGGCGCGTGTACGGCGTGGACGCTCGCGTGATCGCTCTACCTGCGGTTTTGCGGTGAGCGTGGACGCTGTGAGCGGTTCACGGCGGGGTGTTCGCGTGAGGGCCGCGTGTACGGTCGCGTGATCGCTTCCGGGCGCTGTCGCTGGGCGTCAGCCGACGGCGGTGAGGTGGCGTGCGGAGGCGTAGTAGCGGGTCTGCTGTCCGCCTCCGGCTCCTCCGGCGATGCCGTCGGCCTTGGTGGCCAGGCCGCTGTCGACGAGGCGGGCGAGGTGGCGTCGTGCCTTCTCCACGTCGGCGCGTTCGGGGGCGCCGCCGCCGATCAGGATGGCCGCCAGGTCGCGGGCGGTCAGCCCGTTGGGGGCGTTGCGCAGCAGGACGGCGGGGTCCTTGCTGGGGTCGACCGTGGTGGTGCCGCGCACGTGGTCGTGGGTGACGTCCAGCGGGCCGATCTCCCCGGTGGGGGTCTTGAGGTGGTGCAGGGTGACGGCGGGGTCGCCTGCCCGTCCGGTGATGAACAGGACGCTGCCCGCGCCGGCGGTGATCCAGGTGGAGCCGTAGACCTGGTCCAGGGCGGGGCGTTGGCCGCGCGGGGCGTCGGCGGTGGCCTTGCGCTGGTGGTGCAGCTCCATGATCTCCACGCCGCCTCGCAGGGCGCGCATGCGGGCGTTGTGGAAGGCGACTGCGAGGCTGTCGTCGACCATCGTGCTCACCGCGTCCTTCAGGCTGTCGATCACGATGGTGTCGGCCCGGTGGGCGGCGGCAAGATCGGCGAGGAGGTCGGGCTCCTTGTCGAGAGTGGCGGGCAGCGGCCCCTCCCAGACCACGAGCCGCTCGCGCAGGATCTTCTCGTCGGTGGGGAAGACACGGCGGTCCATGGCCCTGGCGATCTGCCGGGGCCGGTCCATGGCCAGATAGAGCACCCGCCTGCTGGGAGCGACCGGCATCTCCAGGACCGTCTCCGACAGGCCGAGGCGAGCGAAGACCACCTGGTGGGCCAGGGTGGTCTTGCCGACCCCGGGAGCGCCGACGATCATCAGGCTCTCGCCCGGCGCCCAGACGGTCTTCTCGCGGGTGCCCCACAAAGGCTCGGCCTCCGCGCCGGTCTCCTTGACGAAGGACCACCCGTCGGTGGCGAAGCGGTTCAGCCGGCCCTGGCCCGAGGCGAGTGCGCGCTCGCGCTCGGCCCGCATCTCCGCTTCGACCTCGCTGCGTATCGCCTCGGGGTCGGCGCCCGGCTCCTGGGCGCGCTGGACGGTGCGTATCGCGGAGGCAAGGAGGCGGCGGAGGTTGGCCTTCTCGCGGATGATCTCCGCGTGGTGCTCCGCGCCGCCGGTGCCGTAGTGCACGTCGGCGAGCTGGTGCAGGTAGGGGCGGCCACCGACGCGCTGCAGGTCCCCTTGCTGCTGGAGCAGTTCGGTGAGGACGATCGGGTCGGTCGGCTTGTCCTCGCGGTGCTGGGCAAGCAGCGCGCGCCAGATGGTCTCGTGGGCGGGACGGTAGAAGGCGCCCTCGCCCAGAATCGGCCGGACCGCGTCAACGACGTCGCTGTTGTGCATGCAGGCGCCGAGCACCGCGCGCTCGGCGTCCACGTTGTACGGAGGCTCCGCGACGCCCAGCGTCGGTTCGGGGCCTTCAGCGAAGCGGGATGGCGTATTCGGTTGGGGATCGGTCATACTAGGCATCAGCTCCTCTGCTCGCGGGCCATATGGGACGGCAATCCCGGACTCCGCGGGTTGATCGCTAGGGATGGCGGTTGAGAGGTTTGCGCTTGAGCCCCCGGCATCGCCGGGGGCTTCTTTCATGTGACGTGCGGTTGCGCGGGCTCCTGGGGTTGGCGGGTGTGGGGACCACCAGTATGCCACATGAATTGCAGATCGCAGAAGTGTCCTGCATCTCGCAGAATGCATGCTACAGTTGTGAGGTCACTGCGATTGGCAGGAGACTGCTACGAATGGAAGGAGGATTATGGCTGATGACGGCCCCCAGCAGGGCGTCCTGCTCAGCGGCGAGGGCAACGTCGCGGTGCGCATCAAGCTGGAGCGCGAGGCGCGCGGCTGGAGCACCAACGCTCTGTCCGACCGCCTGAACGAGGCCGGCTTCGAGATGAACCCGTCCGCGGTCTGGCGCATCGAGAACGGCAAACGCCGCATCAACCTCGACGAGGCCATCGGCTTCGCCGAGGTCTTCGGCATCGACCTACGCAACCTAGTAGGCCCCCCACAGCTCGCCGCCCAGGCCCGTGCCATGGAACTCATCGACGCCGTCGTGGACTCGTTCCGCCAGACCCAGCGGGCCAATGCCGCCTACACCAAGGCGCGCGATGCCCTGGACGCGTACCTCGCCGAGCACCCCGACATCCGCGAGGAGGCAGACGTGATGGTCTCCAACGCCATGGCCGAGGCGTCCACCAAGCACCTGCTGGAGACGTACGGACCGCCGCCCGGCGGGCATCGCGATGCCGATGTCCCCGAAGACGAGGTGTAGGCGCCGGCTCTTAGAGGTCCTAACAAAAGCCGTTGATCATGTGACTGTTGGCTTGGTTGCTCGTTGGTCTGGTCGTGGGAAAGAGGGAGTCGCGTCCATGGATCGTCTCGGACGAACTGTGGTCGCTGATCGAGCCGTTGCTGCCCAAGCCGGGTCCGAAGCTGGTCGAGGGCAGGCCGCGGGTCCCGGACCGGCAGGCGTTGTGCGGGATCCTGTTCGTGCTGCACACCGGCATCCAGTGGGAGTACCTGCCGCAGGAGCTGGGCTTTGGCTCTGGGATGACGTGCTGGCGGCGCCTGGCCGCCTGGAACGAGGCCGGTGTCTGGGACGAACTGCACCTGGTGCTGCTGAAGAAGCTGCGGGCGGCGAAGAAGCTCGACTGGTCGCGGGCGGTGATCGACTCCTCTCACGTCCGGGCGGCCCGCAGAGGCCCAAAAGCGGTCCCAGCCCGGTCGACCGCGCACGGCCGGGCAGCAAGCATCACGTCCTCACCGACGGCCAGGGCATCCCGCTCGCGGTGTCGCTGACCGGCGGCAACCGTAACGACGTCACCCAACTGCTGCCCTTGCTGGACAAGGTCCCGGCAGTCGCCGGTGTCGTCGGCCACCCGCGCCGGCGCCCTGATGCCCTGCTCGCCGACCGGGGCTACGACCACGACAAGTACCGGCGCCTGGTCCGGGCGAGAGGCATCACCCCGGTGATCGCCGAACGAGGCCAGGAACACGGCTCTGGCCTGGGCGTCTTCCGTTGGGTGGTCGAGCGGACGATCGCCAGCGATCGACCGGCAGGCCGGTGTTGCCGCACCCACGCCTGCCAGAAGAGGACTCACCCCTTGCACCAACCCGCAATACCCCCTGCCTCCGCACCGACTCCGCACACCGAGGCCGCCCTTCCGCGCCTCTACCTCCCCGAGGAAGTCGCTGCCGTCCTCGGCTGCTCCGCCTGGTGGGTGAAGGATCGCGCCCGCCGACGACTCATCCCGTTCACCCGCGTCGGCCGCGCCTACCGCTTCTCGGATGATCACCTGGCTGAGATCATCCGCATGCACGAAGAGCGCCCGGCCCAGAGTCCGCAGCGCCCCAGCGGCATGGCTGCCACCGCTCCACAGCCGCCGGCGCGCCGGCAGACCAAGGGGCCTGTGCCCGCGCCCCGCCTCAAGGCCCGGCCACCGAGCCGCATGCTCAAGTCCCAGTACGGCACCGCCGCTTAACGCCCCACACGACAGAAGGGAGGGAACTCCGTGGGGTACGCGGAGAAGCGCGGCGGCTACTGGCGCGGCCGATACAAGATCGAGGACGGCAAGTACGGCACGGTGGCCGATGCCACAGGTGCCGTGGTCAAGTTCGCCACCAAGCGCGAGGCCAAGCAGGCCGCGGACGCCGAAGAGGTGGCTGTCCGGCGTGGCCAGTGGCGCGACCCGGGCCTTGGCCAAGAGACCTTCGGCGAATACGCGAACCGCTGGTACGAGGCCCAGGACCTGGCCGCCTCGACCATGCAGAACTACCGGCGCCACATCGAGGAGCACCTGCTCCCCGAGTTCGAGGACAAGGCGCTCGCCGGCATCCTGCGAACGGACGTCGACGCCTGGGAGAAGAAGGAGAAAGCCGTCTACGCGGCCTCCAGCGTCAAGACATGGCGCTCGACCCTCCACCTGATCTTCGAGGACGCGATCGACGAGGGCCTGATCACCTCCAACCCGGCCGCCCGGCGCCGGGGGCGTGGCAAGCGCGCCGGCCGCTCGCGGGACCGTGGTCCGGAGAAGGTGGTCACCGACGCGCTCGGCATCCTGCTGACCGCCGAGCGAGCGGCCCTGCTGTCCGGCCGTGACGACGAGTTCGTCGCCGTTGTCCTCAAGGGCTACACCGGCAAGCGCTGGGGCGAAATCGTCGGCCTGGAAACGGAGTTCGTCCGGCCCGGTGCGTTCCGTGTCGAGTGGCAGTTGTACGAGCTGGACACCGGTGAGCTGGTGCGCTGTCCGCCGAAGGACGACAGTTACCGGACCATCGACGCGATGGGCTGGCTGTCGTCCCTGGTCTTCGACCACATCGCCCGTACGAAGCCGACGCCCTGCCCCTGCCACGGGAGGACGTACGTCTTCCGGGGCCAGGGGGCAGTGCGTACCGGTGGGCACCAGGGCGCGAAGCTCGTCGATGTCGCGCGGCTGGCGGGCGTCTCCACGGGGACGGTCTCCAACGTCCTCAACCGACCCGACCGTGTTGCCGAGGCCACCCGAGTGCGGGTCGAGAAGGCCATAGCCGACCTCGGGTTCGTGAGGGGCGGCACGGTGTCGGAGCACGCAGCCCACTGGCGCAGGAACGGCTTCGCCACCTGGCTGTTCACTCCGGCGGCCTCCGGCTGGTACCCGAAGAAGGCACCACAAGAGGCCCGCCCCGTGCCCATCCTCGGCGAGCCGTGGCCCGGCGTTCCTGCACGAGGGCGGGGCGCCACCGATCGCGCCGATGCCTGCTGGCTCCCGATCGCCAAGGGCCTCACCCCGCACGGCCTCCGTCACACCCACCGGACGATGATGGAGGACCTGGGCACCGAGAAGGTCCTCATGGACCAACGCATGGGCCACCTCGACGGTTCGGTCTCCGCGCGCTACGCCCACGTCACCCCCGGCATGCGAGAACGCCTCATGCTCGGCCTGACCCAGCAGTGGGAGGCAGCACTTGACGCCCGTCTGGCCCTGTGCCCGACGTCACCGGTGCGCGTGCTCAACGACCTCCTGCGTGCGCGCGCGCCTGGCCTCTCGTAGCCCCACCCGGTGCCCCGCAACACTGTTGTGGGGCACCGCCGCTTTTCCCGTACGAGGCGGCGATCCTATGACGAAGAGTGCGAGGGGCGGGGACGCACGCGGGCGGGGGCACCGACTGGTGCAACGGCGGCAGCTGTCGCCCAGCCAGCACCGCGCCCGTGGCGTAAGACCTGTTAGTTCTCTGCACCGAGCTGATCTCCCCCGAGCATTCGGATGTGGCGCCACACATGCGCGTAGCTGCGGTGCACTTCGCGAATCCAGGAAGGAACAGAGCGCCAGTCGGCGGCCACCTCGCGCTCGCCCCAGGCCACCTGCATGATCCGGCGATCACCGGCGAAGTCCTCGACAAGATCGCGGCGCAGGAAGAGAAGGTGGCCGCGCCAGGGCTTGTTCGCGCGGAAGACTGCGGAGGCGCGCTGGCCATCCAGGCCCACGAGGTCGACCGTGCCGGGCAGTTGCCGCAGACCGAACTTGGCAGCGAACTCGAACGACGGCACGTCGTAGCTCCCGCCGAGACCGATCTCCGAAGTGCTGTCGTGGGCGAACTCCACGGCGACCTGGTCGAGCCCGATGCCGTCGTCCTGCCAGTCGCGACGCAGCGCGCGGTGCGGGAAGGCGCCTGATGCGTCGTCGTCGAGGGTCAGCTCGAACCGGGGGCTCCACGGCATCTCAGCGGCCAGCACGTCGCGGACCATCGGCAGCGGAGGGAGGAAGTGGTTTCCCAGATACTGGCGCTCGCTGGCGAGCTGTCGGGCGGGTTCCGCGTCCTCCGGCTCCAGCAGGAGGGTGCGGAAGAACCCGAACACAGTCCGCCCGTCGTGGCGGTGGTTCAGATACCCCTCGACCAGAAGCCAGCCGCCCTTCACACCGTGGATCTCCTCGGGTGACCACAGATGGTCCGGAACGACCACCGCCCCCGAGGTGAGCCAGGTCTGGTCGTCGGTCGGTTCCACGGGCGTCCACAGTGGAAGGGGCATGGGCGCCACCGGGGGCCTGTCGGGGAAGGTCGGGTCGATGTCGGGCATCAAGCGTTCTGCGTTCCCGAGGGGGGCCGGTGCGCGGCCGACATCCACGAGGCGGCCAACCATTTCGTGGTAGGCGATCCAGCCGTACTTCTTGCCGTAGCGCTCCACCCTCCTTTTGGAGCTGTAAGGCCGCTCGGCGTACGCGGCAATGGTCTGGTCAACGCCGCCGAATTCCTTCTCGCGCCAGCCCAGTTCCCAGACACGGGCCATGACCTCGGCGCGGGCCCTGCGGTAGTCGGGGTGGGCGAAGTCGTAGTTGTCCCTGCCGTTGATGGCGGCCCCGATGATGTAGTTCTCGAAGTCCATGCCGAAGGTGCGGGCGCACTCCTCGGCGTTGAGGTCGTCGTCCTCCATCACCTCGGCGGGCGCCACGGCAGCGAACCTTGGCGCGAAGGCGTCGACACCCTCCGGGACGGCGGCAGGGTGGAGGGAGCCGGCGAATTCATAGGTGGCCCGTACGTGGCCGCGCAGTTGCTCGTGTGAGGTGGGTGTGGTCCCGCCGTCGAGGAAGCGGTCGCGTAGTTGCACCAGCCAGTCCCGCAGCGCGCCTTCGAGCGGTCCGCCGGGATCGGGCATCTGGTGGGCGCTGACGGCGCCGAACGCTGCGGCGACGACCCGTTCGATGACGTAGGGGTCATCGATGTCGAGCATTCGGGCGGCGAGGTCGAACAGCCGCTTGGGTTCGGGCCGGCCGTAGCGCTGCAGGGCTTTCGTCGCCAGGTCCCGCATGCTCGTGTCCGTGGAAGTCAGCAGCCAGGCGATGGCCAGCGCGTCCAGGTCGTCGCTCTCAGCGCGATTGCTGTTGCCGGACCACCTGTCGATCGCTCGTTCCAGGTCTGCCGTCAGCCGGCCTGGAGCCTGGCCTCGAGCCCATTCGGTCCAGCGCAGGTCACGTTCGGGAAGGGGCAGCTCGCGCAGGACGCGGTCGAGGAATACGGCATTTAGGCGGTGCGGGGCGGACCTGCGGATCTCCCACAGACGGCCGAACGCTGGTCGTCCCTTCCTCTTGCTGGAATGCGCGGTAACGAGCGCGGTTGCGAGCGCGTCGACGGTCTCGTCGTCGAGGAATTCCGACTCGGTGGTGAGTTCCTGGGCGAGAACCAACGAACGGTGCTCATCCGGGGCGACGCGCCACAGGTGGTGCCGGGTGAAGCGGCGTGGCAGCAGTGAGATGAGACCGATGAGTATGTCCTCGCCGAGGGGGTGCGCTTGGTCGCCCAGGAGGGACTGCCAGAGAGCCGCCTCCGCGAGCTGCTCGTTGACGTCCGCGGGGGGAATGCGCACCAGAATCGCGTCGGCGATCAAGTATCCAGCGAGGCGATCAAAAACGAAGCCGCACTCAGTGTCGTCGGAACCTCTGATCTCTTCGCGGAAGATCACTCCCTCGTCTACGAGGCGCCGGAACAGGCTTTCGTCCCAGTTCGTTTGGTCAGCGTCGAGGATTCTTCGCGCTTCATCGAACGAAAGCCGACGGACGCTGTGCGTCCACAGGTGTCTCGCCAGAGCCGTGAGGCGGCGCTGGATCTGGTCGGCCGGCACCGGGATGCGGGCCGGATCCTGGGCCAGCCGCTCGACCACGCCCTTGCGGTATAGCTCGAAGACGCCGATGAGGGACTGAGGCAGTGCCTCTACTCCCACCGGCACTCGGCGGGCGTGGTTCGCGGCCTCGCAGTACATGCGGACGAACAGCGGGTTGTGGAACTCTCCCATCGGTAGCCAGGCATCGGCCGGGTTGATCAGGTAGTGGCGGAAGTAGACGCGGAGGATGTCGTCGATTTCCGCGCGCTGCCACTCCAGTTCCAGGAGCACCGTGTCCTGCGGGAGGACCTGGTCGGCGAGCGACTCGCGGAGGGTGACGATCACCGCCACGTGAGGATAGGCGCCCAGGGCCGGTGCCAATTCGGCGAGCAATGTCACCCACTGCGAGGGCCGCTCGGCCTCGTTCAGGCCGTCGATGATCAACGGAATCCGGCAGCCGGCGCGGCTACCAGCTGAGTTGAGCGCTTCCAGGAGGTCCTCGAAGTAGTCGACCTTCAGTCCGGGGATCCGTCGCGCGAGGTCGTCGAGCGTCCCGCGGGCCGGCAGGTTCCCTCCCTGGATGAAGACTCCTGCCGTGGGCTGGTCGTTTGGTGAGGTCAGCTGCGCGGCGAGGTGCGTCTTGCCCTGTCCCGCGGCAGCGATGACGGCGAGCAGGGGGGCTTCGGTGTCCGCCTGTGTGTCGTGCAGCCACTGGACGATGTCGCGGATCTCCGCACCGAGACCGGTGACCAGCAGCGCCTCGGGCAGGCCACGCTTCCTCAGTCTGAGCACCAGGCGTCGCAGTGTTCGGGGAGAGGTTGCGGGCGGCCGCTGGTCAGCGATGCGCTCACGGACTTCCCAGGGCCGGAGACGCCTCCCGGCGTCAAGGACCTCCCGGAGGTCGTCGACGAACCGGTCCAGGTCGTCGGCAGTCTCTAAGGCGTCTTGGTGGTAGGTGTTGTCGAGACCGTCGATGGCTGCGCGCAGTGCCTGGATCCGGGCTGCAATGTCGTCGGTGCGCTGCTGCAACCACTCGAACGACGCCGGGCGCAGCAAGGCTCGGTCGATGCGATGCTCCACGTGGTGGGAGGTGTGCAGCCGTGGCGTCCACCGTGCCTCGATGGGTGCAACAGATCGCTTGTGGGCTTGTGCCAGCACATCTGCAGTGAGGGCGAGTTCACCGAAGAAGGTGGAGCGGATCTCGTCGTGTCCCGCGAGCTGGGCGTCGTAGTTCTCGGTGGACCAGAGTTTGACGCTGACCCCCCGCTGACCGAGTCCGTTGATCCATTCTTCGTCACCCTTGGCGGGCCGCTCTGGGAGACAGAGCACAAAGTCAGTCAGCCCTACGACGTGCTTGATCGCCTTGGAGAGCGAGTCCTCGATCTGCAGGCGCTGGCCTGCACTGAGCTCATTCTTGCTGTTGAGGATGAACCACTTGCACGACCACCCCCAGACCCGGCCGGGGTTGCCCAGAGCACCGGCATGGTCGACGCGCAGGTAGAACTCGACGCCGGGCTGGTTGCGACGCTCCCGCATCGTGCCCAGCGCGCCGTAGCGGCGGGACACGATGGCCCGCGTGAGCGCTTCGAAGTTCTGGTCGGCGGCCCCGGGTAGGTGTGCCAGATCAGTCAGATCCACCTTCGCTCCGATTGCTCGCATCCGGCCGAGTAATCGCGTCCTCGTCCCATTCGTGGCGGGAGAAGATCTCGACTTTCGCGCCGTAGTGGAGAAGCACCTTCAGGAAGCCCTGGACGTCCGACTCGTCGGTCCAGATCCGGACTGTGTCCGCTGTGCGGGTGACGGTGTGGTCGAGCGCGAAGACGTCGACGTCGTACCTTCCCATGTCGTACAGCTTCATCTCAGCCAGTGCTTGGCCGAGTTCACGAGGCATGCGCTCGTCGGGGCTCCGCCAGTCGTCGTCGGACCACGCGTCCTCGGCGAGGGTCTGCAGAGCCTCCATGCGCTCCTCTACGGCCTTCGCGCCGGTGACCGTCTGGAATCGGCCGATCAGAACTAGGTCCATCGAGTGCTCCGAGCCGTAGCCGTTCCAGATCCTCATCGTGCCTCCCTCAACGCCTGCACGGCTTCCATGATGGAGCTTCCGACTGACAATCCCGTGGGCGCGTAGGCGTGAGGGCGCAGGACGCCGGTCGCGTCGACGTGCATGTGCGCGTCGAGGGGGCGCTCGCCTGGGACGACTTCCGCCGTGGGCAGCGCAGCTTCGAGGCCGATACGGGAGATCGCCAGCCGAACCCCGTTCCTGGCGGTCGCAGCCCATTCGACGAGGCGCTGAGCGTCGGCGTCGCTGATACCGGGAGTTGCCGCGGTCGGCTGCTCCGGCAGAAGCAGGAGTTCGGACGCGCCGACCTTGTCGGCGAACTCGGCGAGGTCATCTAGTTCGCCGACCGTGTCGGCATTGATGACGGCGTTGATGCCGAACGGGGCGAGGGAGCCGAGCAACCCGGCCGCCTGGACCACGGCCGCGAACGGTCGGCCGCGGAGCCGCTCGTAGGTGGCTTCGACTCCGTCGACTGACAGGCGGACGAAGTGCACGGCTCCGCGCAGGGATTCGACGAGTTCGGGTGTGAGCCGGTGCCCATGGGTCGTGAAGGTCACCGCCATAGATGTGGACTGGGCTATGTCCGAACACAGCTGGGCGAACCTTCGGTACGCCGTCGGTTCCCCTCCTCCGAAGCCGACACCGAGGCACCCGGCAGCATCGAGTTCGACCGCCCACGCGACTACACGCCCCCTGTCGAGCGCTGCGGCGTGCTTGGGCGCGTAGCAGTAGGCGCAGTGGAGTTCGCAGGCGTTGGTCAGCGCGACGGACAGGTATCGCGGAGCACGGGAGAACTGCTCAGCGGGAACAGGCACCTCGTCGAGCAGCACGTTCATCCCGGAGACACGGTCGAACAGGTGAACACCAGCTGCGGACAGGCGTATCTTGCACGTCACCGACAGCATGATGCCACCGCTGCCGGTGATGCCGGGCAGGACCGTGCAAGGTCGTCGGTGCAGTGCCCGCAGTGAGGCGTCGGGAGCGTTGTAACTGAGCGCGGCACGATGAGGGCGCCACGGCGACGACCAGCGTCAAAGGTGGAGCGGCTGTAGGGACGACGGCTGGGGTTCCCGATGCGGCTGGCCCGAGGGCCACGCCCTGCGTACTCACCCTCACAGGTCGAACAGACTCTCCTGGAAGCTCTCGACGACATCCCGTCTCGGGTAGAACAGGCCCAACAGCAGAAATGTCTTGGGACGGGCCGCGACGTTTCCGACGAAGCAGTGCACGGCCTTCTCCGGAGTGACCATCCGGTCGAACCAGCGCTCACGGAGCTTCTCCTCCACGCCGTCCTTCCCATAGTGGCGAAGGAACTTGCGGTAGGACTCGCCCGCCTCCCAGTCCCTCAGCCCCATATCGTGACCGCCGCACTCCTTATCCGCACATCGGAATCTGTACCGGAACTCAAGTGGCACCCACTCCAGTTGGCGAAGGTCCTGTGCGAGTAGATCCAACTGATCGGCCAGGGCAGCTTTCGAAGCGGGCCAGGGCTCGGCAGGAGCGAAGCGGAAGCCAGTGAACTCCGCTGGACGGAAGATGCCGAGCGATGTGCCCCGCACCTCTTGGTCCCGTTTTATGGAACACAGGGACGGCGCTACGAGGGGTCGAGCATGCGAGAAGCGTTCGCGCCAGCCGTCTGCTGTCCCGAGGCGCTCGATGACCTTGAGGGTCTGCAGATTGGGGCGCAAGCTCTCGGGACGGCGGTCCCCATGGTGTCGCTGCACGTCGACCTCGACGATCGAGTACTTGGCGAACTGGCTTTCTTCAGTCAGCAGCCGGAACGGAACCGGGAAGAGCCGCACATGCTGGGGCGGCCCCTGGTCGAGCCGTATGCCAGCCACGCAGCTCGTCTCGTGGTACTTCGCGGACAGCTCCGGATACGTCTTGACCGTGATCATGATCCGTGCGCGCTGCCAATTCCCCGATCCCATGGTTGCCCCCTCCACTGATCTCCCGATCCGATTGGAGGAGAGGCATGCGCCACCGGCAAGGGCGCGTACAGGAGCGAGGGACGAAGTCAGGCCAGGGGAATGACGGGCACCGCGGCCCGTTTGCGGACCGTATCGAGAACGACCTGCCGGTGGCAGCGGCTCTCGTCCTTCTCGAAGCACAGGACCGCGACCCGGGACTGTCGGGCATGCTCCGCGAGGCGCTCAAGATCGGTCTGCGCCTCCTCGGACCGCAGCACCCCACGGAACCGGGCCCGGCCCACGTCGAGCCGGCCGTCCCAGAACGGCGCCCGATTGTCCTTGGGATTGCCCAGGCCACGCAGGTGTGTGTACTCGATGCCGGCCTCGGCGAGTGCCTCCCCGAGGCGGGTCTTGCTGAAGCCCTTCTTACGGCTGATCGGCGTGAGCCGTACGTCCGCCACGACATCGATACGGCTGTCGAGGAGCGAGGCGACAAACGAGTCGATGTCCCGGCCTTCATACCCGGCGGACCAGAGGCCGGGAGCGACCTTGGTCTCCCGGAAGAGCTCATCGAGGGAGATGTCAAGTGCCTCGGCGACCGCTCCGACGGTGAAGAAACCTGGCTGGATCGCTCCCTCGCTCTCCAGCCGGGCCAGCGTTCCTACGGCGATGCCGGCTTCCTTGGCGAGCCGCTCCCGCGACCACCCGCGGCCCTCCCGCAAGGCCCGCACGCGCTGGGCGAGCGCTCGGGCGTGGTTGTGGGGACGCGCTGAGTGATGGCTTGCCATGTGTCGTGATCCTAAGGGCGCTTGAGGTGGGCGGGCATGGTGTTCCCGGCCGACTACGGGCTGGATTCGCGAACGCGCAGGTCCGAGTGCCCTCAGCCGCCGCACTTCGGGCGGCCTCACCAATCACCCCTGGGAGAACCCGACCAAGATCTTCTCCCAGATTTCTCCCAAGCGATCTCCAGGAACCACTCAGGGGCCCGACCCGCACTGCGGATCAGGCCCCTGACCTGGTACTTCACTGTCGGGGTGGCGGGATTTGAACCCACGACCTCTTCGTCCCGAACGAAGCGCGCTGCCAAGCTGCGCTACACCCCGATGTCGCTGCTGTCGCGGCGACGACGTTTACTTTAGCCCACCGGTGGCTAGAGACGAAATCCGGTTTTCCCTCGGTGGCGGATGGGGTTCGGGCGGGCGTGGTCGAGGGCCACGAGGAGCACGGCCAGGGCGTAGAAGGCGAGGCCCAGGAGGAGGGCGTTGCCGAGAACGCGCTTGAAGCCGTCCTGGCCGACGTCCAGGAACGGGTAGAGGTAGCGGTCGGGTGTGCCCGGGAGGAGCAGCTCGCCTCGGATGAGGCAGAAGGCCAGGTAGGTCATGGGGTAGAGGAGCCAGGTGCTGGCCTGGCGGAGGCGCATTCGGCCGGGGGACGAGAGCAGGAGCCAGTCCAGTACCGCGGCGATCGGGGTCACCGTGTGCAGCACCGCGTGGGAGAGGGCGTGGACACCCGTCGGGGCGGCGGCCTCGCCCGTGAGGGAGAAGGGGCTCGCCTCGTTCGCCAGGAGCAGGTGGTGCACGAGGGCCGCGATGACGACGTAGAGCAGCGTCGCTCCCATCACGGCACCCGGCAGGGGCCGGCCCGCCGTCCACGCGCGGCGGGCCGAGAGGGCCATGACCAGCGCCAGCAGCGTGTTGCTCTGGATCGTGAAGTGGCTCAGGACCCGGGACGGGTCGCCGAGGAGCACTTCGAGTGTCACGCCCCCGGCCGCCGCGAGGGCGACCAGCAGGCGGAGGGCCGCGGCCGCGGGGCGGCGGACCGGGGTGACGACGGCCGTGGCGGGCACGGGCGAGGGCTTCAGCGTCGGCGGGGACGGGATCGCTGGGAGGTCCGGGATGTCCCGGGGTATCGGGGCGGTCATGCCGTCACACTGACAGAAACGGACATAGGGGGCGATGTGGGCGGGGCTGTGCGGGTTACCCGCCCGGCCGCCTACGACCCCCTCGTGTTACCTGCCCGGGTCCTCGCGACCCACCAGCGTCAGCAACGTGGCCTCCGGCGGGCACGCGAACCGTACCGGTGTGTAGCGGTTCGTGCCGCAGCCCGCCGACACGTGCAGGTACGACGTATTGCCCTCGGCCGTGTGCCTGGACAGGCCTTTCACCCGGTCCGTGTCCAGGTCGCAGTTGGTGACCAGGGCGCCGTAGAAGGGGATGCACAGCTGGCCGCCGTGGGTGTGGCCGGCCAGGATCAGGGGGTAGGCGTCGGCCGTGAAGGCGTCCAGGGTGCGCAGGTACGGGGCGTGTACGACGCCCATGGAGAAGTCCGCCGCCTCGGACGGGCCGCCGGCCACCTGCGCGTAGCGGTCCCGCTTGATGTGCGGGTCGTCCAGCCCCGTGAGCTCCACCGAGACGCCCTCGAGCTTGAGCTCGCCGCGCGAGTTGGTCAGGTTGAGCCAGCCCGCCGCGTCGAAGCCGTCCCGCAGGTCCTCCCACGGGTTGTGCACCACACCCTCGGCCGGCGCGTTGCCGTTGAGCCCGTGGCGGCCCTGGGCCTTCTCGAACAGGTAGCGGGCGGGGTTGCGCAGCTTGGGGCCGTAGTAGTCGTTGGAGCCGAAGACGTATGCGCCCGGGAACTCCATCAGGGGGCCGAGGGCGTCCAGGACCTCGGGGACGCCCTCCGGGTCGGACAGGTTGTCGCCCGTGTTGATCACGAAGTCGGGGCGCAGGCCCGCCAGCGACCGCAGCCAGCGCTGCTTCTTGCGCTGGCCTCCGACCATGTGGATGTCGGAGACCTGCAGCACACGCAGGGGGCGCATTCCCGGGGGCAGGACCGGGACGGTGACCCGGCGCAGGCGGAAGGAGCGGGCCTCGAAGCCCGCCGCGTACAACAGACCGGCGGCGCCAGCCGCCGCGATTCCCAGGGGGACTCCGTATCGCGCGCGCATACGACCCATCGTGTCAGACCCTGGCCGTCGCCCGTGCCCGGGCGGCGCCCGAAATCCCCTGACCGCACCGGCCCTTCGGCCGCAGCTCCCTGCACGGCCCACTATGCGGCCCCTTAAATGAAGGGGCGCTCTCCCTCCCGCACCTGCGACAATCGACCCCATGACCACGCTCAAGTCGAAGCTGCAGGATGACCTCAACGTTGCGATCAAGGAGCGCGACGAGCTGCGCTCCTCGACGCTCCGGCTGACGCTCGCCGCGATCACCAAGGAGGAGGTCGCGGGCAAGGAGAAGCGCGTGCTCTCCGACGACGAGGTGCAGAAGGTGATCACCCGGGAGGCGAAGAAGCGGCGTGAGGCGGCCGACGCCTTCGCGCAGGGTGGCCGTGCCGAGCAGGCCGAGCGGGAGAAGGCGGAGGGCGAGGTTCTCGCCGCGTACCTGCCGCAGCAGCTGTCGGACGAGCAGCTCCAGGAGATCGTCGCCCAGGCCGTCGAGGAGGCGAAGGCGGCCGGTGCCGAGGGGCCGCGGGCCATGGGCGCGGTCATGAAGATCGTGAACCCGAAGGTGGCCGGGCAGGCCGAGGGCGGCCGCGTCGCCACCGCGGTGAAGAAGCTGCTGGCCGGCTGACCTGGCGATCGTCCCAGAGGCCCGCTGGCCCGGTGACTGCCCCAGAGCCTCGCTGACCTGGCGCTCGCCCCAGAGCCCCGCTGACCTGGCGCCCGGAGGCGCTGCCGGCCGGCTGGCCCTTCAGGCGGACGGGAACGGCCCTCTCTCACCCGCGCGGGTGAGAGAGGGCCGTTCCCTTCGGCGCGTTCGGGCACTCCAGGCCGTCCCTTTGGGCCGCGTTCCGGCACGCCCCCTCTCACTCACGCGGGCAATGAGGGGGCCCGTCCCTGTCGGGCGCGTTCCGGTACGCCCGCGGCTCAGCCGAACCGGCCGCCGTTGCCATTGCCGCCGCCGTTGCTCTGGCCCCGGATGAAGCCCTCCGGGATGGAGAACGAGGGCGTCGGGACGGGCTCGCCGCCGCCTCCGCCGTTGTTGTTGCCGCCGACCAGGCCACCGATGAAGCCGTCGTCGTCGCCGTTGCCGCCGTCGTCGCGGCCGCCACCGTCGTCGTCCCCGTCACCGCGGTCCCGCGGCTTGCTGTCGGGGATGTGGACGGTGTTGAAGTCCTCGACGGGCTTGCCCTCCAGCGCGCCGGTCATCATGTCGCCCCAGATCGGGCCGGGAACCTCACCACCGAAGACCTTGCTGTGCGACCGGCCACCGATGGTGATGTTGACCATCTTCCGCTTGTGCGCGGGGTCGCCGACCCACACGGCACCGGCCATGTTCGGCGTGTAGCCCACGAACCAGGCCGCGTAGCGCTCGTCCGTCGTACCGGTCTTACCGGCGCTGGGGCGGCTGCCGAGCCCGGCCTTCTTGCCCGTGCCGTCCTCGACGACGCCCTTCAGCAGCGTGTTGATCGTGTCCGCGGTGTTCTCCGACATGGCGCGCGAGCAGGTCGACTTCGGAACCGGGAGCGACGAGGTCTTGTCCCCGACCCGCCGGCTGACCGACTCGATGGCGACCGGCGTGCAGTACATGCCGCGCGAGGCGAAGGTGGCGTACGCGTTCGCCATGGTCAGCGGGGACATCTCCTGGGTGCCGAGGGCGATGGAGGGCACCTGGGGCATCTTGTCGCCGTCGGCCCGCACGACGCCCATCTTCTTCGCCATCGTCGTCACCGGGCAGATGCCGATGTCGCTGATCATCTGCACGTAGTAGGTGTTGACCGACTTGGCGGTCGCCTCCCGCATGTCGTACGGGCCGACCTCGGAGGAGTTCTCGTTCTCCAGCTTGGCCGGGCTGCTGGGGTCGTTCATCCACCGCTTGCCGTCACAGGCCGAGACCGGGCTCGGGTACGCCATCTGGTACGGCGACGAGTACACCTTGTTCGCCGGCATGCCGTCCTGCAGGGCCGCGGCGGCCACGATCGGCTTGAACGTCGAACCGGGCTGGTAGCCCATGCCGCCGCCCATCGACTGGTCGACGGACAGGTTGATCTGCGTCTCGTTCTTCTTGAAGCCGTACGGACGCGACTGGCCCATGGCGAGGATCTTGCCGGTGCCGGGCTGGACGAGGGAGGCGGCGGTGGCCACCTCGTCGCTCTTGTAGACGTGCTCCTTGATGGACCGCTGCGCCGCGTTCTGGGCCTGCGGGTCCATGGTCGTGCGGATGGTGAGGCCGCCCTGGTTCCAGATCTTGGCGCGCTGCTCCCTGGTCTTGCCGAAGACCGGGTCGGTCAGGAAGACCTCGCGCACGTAGTCGCAGAAGAAGCCCGCGCCCTTGACCGCCGTGATGCAGCCGTTCTTGGGCTTGCTGACCTTCAGGCCGAGCGGTGCCTTCATCGCGTCGGCGGCCTGCGCCCTGGAGATGTCGCCGACGGCCGCCATGCGCTGCAGCACGGTGTTGCGGCGCTTGGTGGCCTCCGTCTCGTCGTTGACCGGGTCGTACCGGCTGGGCGACTGGACGATGCCGGCGAGCAGGGCGGACTGCTCCAGGCTGAGGTCCTTGGCGGACTTGGAGAAGTAGCGCTGGGCCGCGGCCTCGACGCCGTACGCCTGCTGGCCGAAGAACGTGATGTTCAGGTAGTTCTCGAGGATCTTCTTCTTGCCCAGCTCCTCCTCGACCTGGATCGCGTACTTGAGCTCGCGGATCTTGCGGCCGATGGTCTGCTGGGTGGCCTGCGCGACCTTGGTCGGGTCGTTGCCCGCCTCCTCGACGAAGACGTTCTTCACGTACTGCTGCGTCAGGGTGGAGGCGCCCTCGGAGACTCCGCCGGTCTGCGCGTTCTTGTTGAGGGCGCGCAGGACGCCCTTCAGGTCGACCGCGCCGTGCTGGTAGAAGCGCGAGTCCTCGATCGCGACGATCGCCTTCTGTATGTACGGCGAGATGTCCTTGAGGGGGACCACCGTACGGTCGCGCGAGTAGACCGTGGCGATCTGGCCGCCGTCGGTGTCGAGGATCGTGGTGCGCTGGCTGAGCGGCGGGGCCTTCATGGTGGCCGGGAGGTCGTCGAAGCTCTCGACCGATCCCTTGGCCGCAAGTCCCAGCGCGCCCACCGCCGGCAGCGCGATGCCGGCCAGTACGGCTCCCGCGAGGACACTGACACCGAGGAACTTGGCGGCCTGCTGCGTGGGAGACAGACCACCGCCCGAGCGCTTGTTTGGCATGAGGGCAGCCTACGTTCTCATTCGCCGGACAGGCGTATAGGCCTTGGCCTAAGCTGCTCTCAACTGTCACAGCAGTGAGGTCACGTATCAATACGTCCGGCGACCCCGAATCGTTCTGGGTGTTCCCCAACTTTTTTGGTGGGGCCGTGTCCGAATCCGCCTTGTGTGTCATACGGCGTCCGTTGTGACGCAGGTGAACTGTCCTGCTTTGCCGGGAAAGTTACGTATGCCGCCAGCTCACTCCCCCGGGTGATCTGCCGCTTACCCATAGTCCGTTCGGGCCATTCAAGATTGGGCCCGAAGGGGGTGTTGCGCTGTGCCCACCTTCCGTAACGTCCTCAACTGGCGGCGGTGAATATGCCGCTGCCGCCGTGGGGGAGCCTCGATTCGGGAGAGGACGGCGCCGGTATGGGCTGGGTAGTCGACTGGAGTGCGCAGGCGGCCTGCCGCACTACCGATCCGGATGAACTGTTCGTTCAAGGAGCAGCGCAGAACAGGGCCAAGGCGGTGTGCACTGGTTGCCCGGTGCGCACGGAGTGCCTGGCCGACGCGCTCGACAACCGCGTCGAGTTCGGTGTGTGGGGAGGCATGACGGAGCGGGAGCGCCGCGCACTGCTGCGCAGGCGCCCCACGGTGACCTCCTGGCGCCGGCTGCTGGAGACGGCGCGCACGGAGTACGAGCGGGGGTGCGGTGTTCTGCCCCTCGACGACGACGAGATCTACGAGAACTACGCGGCGGTGAGCTGAGGAGTCCCTCCCGGGAGCTCCCCAGGCCCTGGTGGGCCCTGGTCTGAGGGCCCTGTCCGGGCCCTTCGCCATCACCTGCGCGTTCCTGGCAGTGGCTCAGGCGCCCCGCGTGCTCGCCGGGTTGCCCTCAGCAGTCGCCACGGGTGGTCCCGGCTGGTCGGCGGGGTCGGGCAGCTCGCGCTCGTCGGCCGCGAGCCGGTCGCCGATGGTGCGCAGTCCCGTGAGGTCGTGCACGTCGCCGGGCAGTGCGGCCACTTCCGTCACGGCCACCTCGGGGTGCAGCGCGGTGAAGCGGTCACGCGTGCGCTGCTCACGGGAGAGCAGCTGCATGCGATCGGCGTGCAACCTCAGCAGGCCTGCCGTGAGCTGGTCGACGGACCGCTCGGTGTCCTCGGTGTCCTCGGTGGGGGAGCCACCATCGGGAGCCGATACCGGAGCCCCATCTGGTGTTCCGGGCGTGGGAGAGTCTGAACTGTCCTGTGCTTCGGGGGAGTTACGAAGTACTGCTTTCCCGCCCTCCTGATCCACAATGCGGGGCTCTTCAAGATTTTCCGCGGCGGCGAGTGCCCGCTCGGCCGACAGCCGGTCGGCGCCGCTGCCGTGCACCCGGTTGAGCACCAGACCGGCGAGCGGCATGTCCTCCGCGGCCAGGCGTTCCACGAAGTACGCGGCCTCGCGCAGCGCGTCCCGCTCCGGCGCCGCGACCACGAGGAACGCCGTGCCGGGCGCCTGGAGCAGCTTGTACGTCGCGTCCGCGCGGGTGCGGAAGCCGCCGAAGGTCGTGTCCATCGCGGACACGAACGTCTGGACGTCCTTGAGGAGCTGACCGCCGAGCAGCTTCCCGAGGGTCCCGGTCATCATCGACATCCCGACGTTCAGGAACTTCATCCCGGCCCGGCCGCCCAGCTTCGCCGGTGCCGTCAGCAGCCGGATCAGCCGGCCGTCCAGGAACGAGCCGAGCCGCTTGGGCGCGTCCAGGAAGTCCAGCGCCGAGCGGGACGGCGGGGTGTCGACGATGATCAGGTCCCACTCGTCCCGGGAGCGCAGCTGCCCGAGCTTCTCCATCGCCATGTACTCCTGCGTGCCCGCGAAGCCCGCCGAGAGCGACTGGTAGAAGGGGTTGCCCAGGATGGCGGCGGCCCGCTCGGGGTCCGCGTGCGCCTCGACGATCTCGTCGAAGGTGCGCTTCATGTCGAGCATCATCGCGTGCAGCTCGCCGCCCGCGGAGTCGTCGATGCCCTTCACCCGGCGGGGGGTGTTGTCCAGCGAGTCGATGCCCATCGACTGGGCGAGCCGGCGTGCCGGGTCAATGGTCAGGACGACCACCTTGCGGCCCCGCTCGGCGGCGCGCAGGCCCAGGGCCGCCGCGGTCGTGGTCTTGCCGACCCCGCCCGAGCCGCAGCAGACCACGATCCTGGTCTTCGGGTCCTCCAGCAGCGGATCGACGTCGAGCAGACGCGGCGGCGACAGACGGTGGTGGGCCGGGTCCGGACGACTCATGACATCCCCTGCTTCCGACTCATGGCGGGCCTTGTCTGCCGTGCGGGCTTCGCCGGCCGTGCGGACCGTAGGGGCCTCGCCGGCTGTGCGGGCCTCGCAGACCCTGCTGGCCGCGCGGGCCTCGCGGACCGTTCGGGCGTTGCCTGTCTGTGCTGGTTCATGACACGCCCTGCTCGCGCAGTTCACGGGCCAGCTCGTACAGCCCCGCCAGGTCCATGCCCTCGGCGAACAGCGGCAGTTCGTGCGACGGCAGGCCCAGTTCGGCCAGGACCGCGCGCTGCTCGTGCTCCAGCGTGTACCGCTCGGCGTACTCGTCGGCCTGCGTGAGCAGCGGATCCACCAGCCGCTCGGCGCGCCCGCCGCGCCGCGCCCCGCCGAGCCCCGCGGACGACAGGGACCGCGCGACAGTGGAACGCGGGACCGTCCGTACGAGTTCCAGATCGGTCTCGTCCAACACCTCCGGCCGGACCATGTTCACGATGATCCGCCCCACCGGCAGCCGGGCCGAACGCAGCTCGGCGATGCCGTCCACGGTCTCCTGGACGGGCATCTCCTCCAACAGCGTCACCAGGTGCACGGCCGTCTCGGACGACTTCAGCACCCGCATCACGGCCTGCGCCTGATTGTGTATCGGGCCGATCTTGGCGAGTCCCGCGACCTCGTCGTTCACGTTCAAAAAGCGCGTGATCCGCCCGGTCGGCGGGGCGTCCATGACGACGTAGTCGTAGGTGAACCGCCCGCTGCGCTCCTTGCGCCGCACCGCCTCGCACGCCTTGCCGGTCAGGAGGACGTCCCTGAGGCCGGGCGCGATGGTGGTGGCGAAGTCGATCGCGCCGAGCTTCTTCAGGGCCCGTCCGGCGCCGCCCAGCTTGTAGAACATCTGGAGGTAGTCCAGAAGGGCCAGTTCGGGGTCGATGGCGAGTGCGTACACCTCCCCGCCCCCGGGTGCTACCGCGATTTTCCGTTCCTCATAAGGCAGCGCTTCCGTTTCGAAGAGCTGCGCGATGCCCTGACGGCCCTCGACCTCGACGAGAAGCGTCCGCTTCCCCTCCGTGGCCAGGGCCAACGCTAGGGCCGCGGCCACCGTGGTCTTGCCGGTACCGCCCTTGCCGCTGACGACCTGGAGCCTGCTCACGTATTCGAGCCTAACCAGTTCGCGCCCGGGCTACGCGGGAGGCTGTGGATAACCGGTGCCGTGGTCGGCCGCGTGGCCCCCGCCCGCCAGCGGCTAGAGTCGGCCGCATGACCAAGTGGGAATACTCAACCGTGCCGCTGCTCGTCCACGCCACGAAGCAGATTCTGGACACCTGGGGCGAGGACGGCTGGGAGCTCGTCCAGGTCGTGCCCGGGCCGAACAACCCCGAGCAGCTCGTCGCCTACCTGAAGCGGGAGAAGCAGTAGTGGGGGCCGTCGAGGCGAAGCTGGCCGAGCTCGGCCTGAGCCTGCCCGACGTGGTCCCGCCGCTCGCCGCCTACCAGCCGGCCGTGCAGTCCGGGCCGTACGTCTACACCGCCGGGCAGCTCCCGATGGTGGACGGCAAGCTTCCGGTCACCGGCAAGGTCGGTGCCGAGGTCACCCCGGAGGAGGCCAAGGAGCTGGCACGCACGTGTGCGCTGAACGCCCTGGCCGCCGTGAAATCCGTCGCCGGTGACCTGGACCGCATCGCGCGCGTGGTGAAGGTCGTCGGCTTCGTGGCCTCGGCCTCGGACTTCACGGGCCAGCCCGCGGTGCTGAACGGCGCGAGCGAGCTGCTCGGCGAGGTCCTCGGCGACAAGGGCGTGCACGCGCGCAGCGCGGTGGGCGTGGCGGTGCTGCCGCTGGACGCACCGGTCGAGGTCGAGATCCAGGTCGAGCTCGCGTAGCACCCTCTTCGGGGGCCTCAGCTGCGGGATCCGGCTCCGGTGGCCACTCGAACATCCGCCCGTCACGGGATAGCCTCGCGCCCATGGCGAACGGTCAGTGGTACCCCCCGGAGTGGCCGGACCGCATCCGCGCACTCGCGGCCGGCACCCTCACCCCGGTGACCCCGAAGCGCGCGGCCACCGTCATGCTCCTGAAGGACACCGGCAGCGGCACGGCCGTCCACATGCTGCGCAGACGCGCCTCCATGGCCTTCGCCGGAGGCGCGTACGCGTATCCGGGCGGCGGTGTCGACCCGCGCGACGACGACCACCACGTCCGCTGGGCGGGCCCCACGCGCGCGTGGTGGGCGGACCGTCTCGGCGTCGACGAGACGGCGGCCCAGGCGATCGTCTGCGCGGCCGTACGCGAGACGTACGAGGAGGCGGGCGTGCTGCTGGCCGGGCCGGGCGCCGACTCGGTCGTCGGTGACACCACGGGCGCCGACTGGGAGGCGGACCGGGCCGCCCTGGTCGCCCGGGACCTGTCCTTCGCGGAGTTCCTGGACCGCCGCGGCCTCGTCCTGCGCTCCGACCTGCTCGGCGCCTGGACCCGCTGGATCACCCCGGAGTTCGAGGCCCGCCGCTACGACACCTGGTTCTTCGTGGCCGCGCTTCCCGAGGGGCAGCGCACCCGGAACGCCTCCACGGAGGCCGACCGCACGGTGTGGATCGCCCCGCACGAGGCGGCGGCCGGGTACGACAAGGGCGAGCTGCTGATGATGCCGCCGACGATCGCGACCCTGCGTCAGCTGACGGCGTACGGGACGGCCGCCCGGGCGCTCGACGCCGCCCCGGAGCGTGACCTCACGCCCGTCCTGGCCACCGCCCGCCTGGTGGACGGGGAGATCGTGCTCTCCTGGCCGGGCCACGACGAGTTCACCAAGCACGTCGCGACCGGTGGAGCAACCGCATGACGGACGCAAGCGCCCTTCCCGGCCAGCCCCGCGGTGGGGTCCTCTCGGGGCCCGCCACCGCGCGGGCCGTGAACGTCCTGGCCCCCAACGCGTCGGCGATGACCCTGGACGGCACGAACACCTGGATCGTCTCCGAGCCCGGCTCGGACCTGGCCGTGGTGGTCGACCCGGGTCCGCTGGACGACGGACACCTGCGCCAGGTCGTCGCCACGGCCGAGCAGGCCGGCAAGCGCGTCGCCCTGACCCTGTTGACCCACGGCCACCCCGACCACGCGGAGGGCGCCGCCCGGTTCGCCGAACTGACCGGCACGCCCGTGCGTGCCCTCGACCCGGCACTGCGGCTGGGCGAGGAGGGCCTGGCTTCCGGAGACGTCATCACCACCGGCGGACTGGAACTGCGCGTCGTACCGACCCCGGGTCACACCTCAGACTCCCTCTGCTTCCACCTCCCGGCCGACCGGGCGGTCCTCACCGGCGACACGGTCCTCGGCCGCGGCACGACGGTCGTGGCCCACCCCGACGGACGCCTCGGCGACTACCTGGACTCCCTGCGCCGCCTGCGCTCCCTCACGGTCGACGACGGCGTCCACACCGTCCTGCCCGGCCACGGCCCCGTCCTCGACGACGCCCAGGGCGCCGTCGAGTACTACCTCGCCCACCGCGCCACTCGCCTCGCCCAGGTGGAAACGGCCGTGGAGGACGGCTACCGCACCCCGTCCGCGGTCGTGGCCCACGTCTACGCGGACGTGGACCGCTCCCTGTGGCCGGCGGCGGAACTCTCGGTGCGGGCGCAGATGGACTATCTGGAGGGACACGGGCTCATCTAGGGCCCTCAGGGACGCGGCCGGCGCCCTCAGGGAGGCGGCCCTTTGACCCCGTGCACGTACTCTTCGGCGATCCAGTGGCCGAGAAGCCCGCCCGGGTGAGGAAGCCACATGCCGAGGGCAGGGCTGTCGTAGGGCGCGCTTTGCGCTTCCTCGACGACGTCGGGCCCCGTCTCGTGAGGAGACGGGGCCCGATGACGTACGGCCAGGTGTGCGGTCAGCGTGAGCGCTTGGCGAGGCGTTCCACGTCCAGGAGGATCACGGCGCGGGCCTCCAGGCGCAGCCAGCCGCGCTGGGCGAAGTCCGCGAGGGCCTTGTTGACCGTTTCGCGGGACGCGCCGACCAACTGGGCCAGCTCTTCCTGCGTGAGGTCGTGCACGACGTGGATGCCCTCCTCGGACTGCACGCCGAACCGGCGCGACAGGTCGAGCAGGGCGCGGGCGACGCGGCCCGGGACGTCCGAGAAGACGAGGTCCGACATCGCGTCGTTGGTCTTGCGGAGCCGGCGTGCGACGGCGCGCAGGAGCGCCGTGGCCACCTCCGGGCGGGCGTTCAGCCAGGGCTGGAGGTCGCCGTGGCCGAGGCCGAGCAGCTTGACCTCGGTCAGTGCGGTGGCGGTCGCCGTGCGCGGGCCCGGGTCGAACAGCGACAGCTCGCCGATGAGCTCGCTGGGGCCGACCACGGCCAGCATGTTCTCGCGGCCGTCGGGGGACGTGCGGTGGAGCTTCACCTTGCCCTCTGTGACCACGTACAGGCGGTCTCCGGGGTCGCCCTCATGGAACAGCGAGTCACCGCGGGCGAGGGTCACCTCACTCATGGAGGCGCGGAGCTCCGCGGCCTGCTCGTCATCGAGCGCCGCGAAGAGCGGATTGCGCCGCAGAACGTCGTCCACGAGTTCTCTCCTTGTCGACCTGCTCAGGGGGTCTTGCTCCCCCGTGTACCGAGGGACCGTGGTGCCCATTTTGTCGGGCGGTCCAAACAGTGTGATCTGTCACAAGGATGCCGCACACGTGTCCCGGGGTACGCGGCAGGGGTCCAATTGGGCGCCGGTCCCCGGGGGCCGGGGCGGATGTCGGTGCCGGGCCTTAGGCTGGCCGGGTGTCCAAATCGCCGGTGAGAGCACAGGCCGAGGGGGCTGCGCGGGTGGTTGTACGTCGAGATTCCGCTGTGGGCGAACAGAGCCCCGATGGCGGTAGGAAAACGGCGAAACAGAACAAGGCGGAGCCGGTGAAGAAGGCCGCGTCCGCGAGGAAAGCCGCGCCAGCGAAGAAGGCCGCTTCCGGGAAGGAGGCCGCGTCCGCGAAGAAGGCCACGAAGGGCGCTGCCGTGAAGAAGGCGCCCGCCGCCAAGAAGGTCGCGGTCGCACCCAAGAAGGCCACGGCCCGCATCAAGGGCACCGCCCCCGCCAGGACCGTCGTCCACCCGCCGGGTGACGAGTCGCGTACCGCCCTGGTCCGCCGGGCCCGCCGCATCAACCGCGAGCTCGCCGAGGTCTTTCCGTACGCACACCCCGAGCTGGACTTCGAGAACCCGTTCCAACTGGTCGTCGCCACGGTCCTGTCCGCCCAGACGACCGACCTGCGCGTCAACCAGACGACACCCTCCCTCTTCGCCAAGTACCCGACCCCGGAGGACCTGTCCGCCGCCAACCCCGAGGAGGTGGAGGAGATCCTCCGCCCGTGCGGTTTCTTCCGGGCCAAGACGAAGTCGGTGATAGGGCTGTCCAAGGCACTGGTGGAGGACTTCGGCGGTGAGGTTCCCGGCCGGCTGGAAGACCTGGTCAAGCTGCCCGGCGTGGGCCGCAAGACCGCGTTCGTCGTGCTGGGCAACGCCTTCGGCCGCCCCGGCATCACCGTGGACACGCACTTCCAGCGCCTGGTGCGCCGCTGGCGGTGGACCGGTGAGAGCGACCCGGACAAGATCGAGGCCGCCATCGGCGCGCTCTTCCCCAAGAGTGACTGGACGGACCTCTCGCACCACGTGATCTGGCACGGCCGCCGCATCTGCCACGCCCGCAAGCCTGCCTGCGGTGCCTGCCCGATCGCCCCGCTCTGCCCGGCGTACGGCGAGGGCGAGACCGACCCGGAGAAGGCGAAGAAGCTCCTCAAGTACGAGAAGGGCGGCTTCCCGGGCCAGCGTCTGAAGCCGCCGCAGGCCTACCTGGGCGCGGGCGGCACACCGGCGCCGCCGCTGGGGGCCGGATGAGCCGCCCGAAACATCCGATCCGCCGCCCGAGCGGCCCGGTGCGCCCCCCTGAGGGTCTGACGCGCCGCCCGTTCAGGGGATCCCGGCCGCTCGCGGAACGATCTCGGGGCCGTCGCGCGTTGGATGCGGCAGGACGACGGGGGTGGCGATGACGCGCGCGAGCGACACACAGGACGGCCCGGTGGCGTTGAGCAAGGACGGGCTGCCCGGCTGGCTGGACCCGGTGGTGCACGCCGTGGAGACCGTCCGGCCGGGGCAGCTGAGCCGGTTCCTTCCGCCGGAGGACGGCGCCGGGCGGCAGTCCGCCGTGCTGGTCCTGTTCGGTGAGGGCACGCACGGGCCGGAGCTGCTGCTCATGGAGCGCGCGAGCTCCCTGCGCTCGCACGCCGGCCAGCCCTCCTTCCCGGGCGGTGCCCTCGACCCGGAGGACGGCGACCCGTCCGGTGACGGCCCGCTGCGTGCCGCCCTGCGCGAGGCGGAGGAGGAGACCGGCCTCGATCCCTCCGGCGTGCAGCTCTTCGGCGCCCTGCCCCGGCTCTACATTCCGGTCAGCGGCTTCGTCGTCACTCCGGTACTGGGCTGGTGGCGGGAGCCTAGCCCGGTCGGGGTCGTCGATCCGAACGAGACCGCCAGGGTCTTCACCGTCCCCGTGGTGGATCTCACGGATCCCGCCAACCGGGCCACCACCGTCCACCCCAGCGGCCACCGAGGTCCGGCATTTCTGGTCGAATCCGCCCTTGTCTGGGGTTTCACGGCCGGAATCATCGACCGGCTGCTGCACTTCGCGGGCTGGGAGCGGCCCTGGGACCGCGAGAAGCAGGTCCCCCTCGACTGGCGCGCATGACAGGGTGGCCTCCGTGAACGTGCTGGACATCTTGTTGCTGGTCGCCGCTGTGTGGTTCGCGGTCGTGGGGTACCGCCAGGGGTTCGTCGTCGGCATCCTGTCGGTGATCGGCTTCCTGGGCGGCGGCCTCGTCGCGGTCTACGTGCTGCCCGTCATCTGGGACGCGCTGACGGACAACGCGGAGGTGAACACGACCGCCGCCGTCATCGCGGTCGTCGTCGTCATCGTCTGCGCCTCCGTCGGTCAGGCCCTCACCACCCACCTCGGCAACAAGCTGCGCCGGCACATCACCTGGTCCCCGGCCCGGGCACTCGACGCCACCGGCGGCGCCCTGGTCAACGTCATGGCGATGCTCCTGGTCGCCTGGCTGATCGGCTCGGCCCTCGCGGGCACGACGCTGCCCACGCTCGGCAAGGAGGTCCGCAACTCCAAGGTGCTGCTGGGCGTTTCGCAGGCCCTGCCGGACCAAGCGGCCACCTGGTTCGCGGACTTCTCCTCCGTCCTCGCGCAGAACGGCTTCCCGCAGGTCTTCAGCCCGTTCTCGAACGAGCCGATCACCGACGTCCGGCCCCCGGACCCGGCGCTGGCCGACAGCCCGGTGGCCGGCCGCGCCCAGCGTTCCATCGTCAAGGTCATGGGCACGGCCCCGAGTTGCGGCAAGGTCCTGGAGGGCACCGGCTTCGTCTTCTCCGACCGTCGCGTGATGACCAACGCGCACGTGGTGGGCGGAGTCGACGAGCCGACGGTGCAGATAGGCGGCGAGGGCAGGAAGTACGACGCCAAGGTCGTGCTCTACGACTGGCGGCGCGACATCGCCGTCCTCGACGTGCCGAATCTCAAGGCACCCGCACTGCGGTTCACCGAGAAGGACGCGAGCAGCGGCGACGGCGCGATCGTCGCGGGCTTCCCGGAGAACGGGGCGTACGACGTGCGGGCCGCACGCGTGCGTGGCCGCATCTCGGCCAACGGCCCGGACATCTACCACCGCGGCACGGTCCGCCGCGACGTCTACTCCCTGTTCGCGACCGTCCGCCAGGGCAACTCCGGCGGCCCGCTGCTCACCCCCGACGGCAAGGTCTACGGCGTGGTGTTCGCCAAGTCCCTCGACGACGCCGAGACCGGGTACGCGCTGACCGCGGATGAGATCCAGGAGGACATCACCAAGGGGCGCACCGCCAACCAGCAGGTGGGAAGCGACAGCTGCGCGCTCTAGTAGTGCTTGGTCAGGTCGGTGTGTGGGTGGGTATGTCGCGGTTGCAGGTGGGGCAGGCGCCGGTCCAGGTTGCGAGGAGTGTCTGCAGCTCGCGGACGACTTGGTAGAGGCTCAGGCCGACGCCGGGTCTTTTGGGGCCCGGGCCAGTCGCTGCAGGGTGCAGAAGGCATGTGCGACGGAGACGAGGGTGACGTGGTGGTGCCAGCCGCCCCAGGTCCGGCCCTCGAAGTGGGCCAGGCCCAGGGCCTGCTTCATTTCCCGGTAGTCGTGCTCGATCCTCCAGCGGAGCTTGGCGAGGCGGACCAGGGTGGTCAGCGGGGTGTCCTCGGGCAGGTCGGAGAGCCAGAACTGGACCGGCTCGCTCTCGCCTGCGGGCCATTCGGCCAGCAGCCAGCACTCGGGGAGTTCCGGGCCGTGGGTGGCCTGCCGGATCTCGCGTCCGGCGGGCCGGATCCGCAAGGCCACGAAGCGGGAGTGCATCCGTTTCAAGCCGGAGCGGCCGGTGCCCGGCCTGGAGCCCTCCCGCCACTGCACCGGCCGTGCGGCCTTCCGGCCGGCCTCGATGACCAGCTCTTTCACCGACCGGGCAGGGTCGGGGTACTTCGGCACCGGCGGACGTCCGTTGCCCGAGTACGGCTCGCGCACCGGGACCGCGTCGGCGGGCTGCGCCGACATGGTGGTGGAGATCCCCACCACGTACTTCAGGCCGCGCACCTGCAGTCCGTGCCGGAAAGCCGTGGCGTCGCCGTATCCGGCGTCCGCGATGGCCAGCGGCACGTCGATCCCCCAGGAGCGGGTCTCGTCGAGCATGTCCAGGGCCAGCTGCCACTTCTCCACGTGCCCGATGTCGTCGGGAATGCCGCAGGAGTTGCGACGGGCGACCTTGCAGGGGTCGGCCTTCGGTGAGGCCGCATCCCAGGTCGCCGGCAGGAACAGCCGCCAGTTGACCGCTGTCGAGGCGTGGTCGGAGGCGAGGTGGAGCGAGACGCCCACCTGGCAGTTGGTGACCTTGCCGGCGGTGCCGGTGTACTGCCGCGACACGCACGCCGAGGCGGTCCCGTCCTTCAGGAAGCCGGTGTCGTCGAAGACCACGGCTTTCGGCCGGATCACCGTCTCCATCCGCCAGGCCAGCTGGGCCCGGACATGAGCCGGATCCCAGGGGCTGGTGGTGATGAAGTTGGCCAGAGCCTGACGGTTGCCGTCAGCCCCGAGCCGGGCGGCCATCGGCTCGATGGACTTGCGCCGCCCATCGGTCAGCAGCCCCCGCAGGTAGACCTGCCCCCACCAGCGCTGATCCTTACGCGCGAACGGCTCGAACACCTCCGCCGCGAACGCCTCCAACTCACCGCGCACCAAACCGATCTCGTCCGGAGTCACACACTCCTAACGCCACACCAAGCCAGGAGACACGCACCACCACAACCGACCTGACCAAGCACTACTAGTGTGATGCGCCAGAAATCCTGAGGGTTAGTTTTCCTCTGTTTTCTGGTTGTCGGTTCCGACCTTGGTGAGGTAGTCGGCGAGGGAGTTGA